>JANOQV010000030.1:0-80295 GCA_031414955.1 Pedosphaera sp.
GCGCTCGAAGAGAAGAAGATCAACACCAGCGTGCCGGTTGACACCGACCTGTATGGCAGCACGCTCTACATCCGCTCCAAGCCCGTCTGCCCGGCCGCCGGCACCTACTCGGAGCTCTCGGTGATCACCAAGCCGACCTGCGACGTTCCCGGCCACACGCTCTAAGCGGTTGCCACGCTAAACAATTAGCGATTTTCAATGGCTCGGGGGCGTCCCCGGGCTTCTTTTTTTGTTTTTGTCATTCCGGCCCGGTCTGCTAGTTTCCTGCACCAGAGCACGCGGAGACACAGACTATGCAAATAAAAATCAAACGGAGCGTGGGATTCACCCTCGTTGAAATCATGATCGTGGTGGCCATCATCGGCTTGTTGGCCGCCATCGCCATCCCCAACTTCATCAAGGCCCGGCAGGCCAGCCAGCGCGCGGCTTGCGTGGCAAACCTCAAGACCATGGACGGGGCCAAGGCCACCTGGGCGCTCGAGCAGAAGAAGACCAACACCGACAGTCCGACGGACGCGGATCTTTTCGGCAACACTTCCTACATCCGCGAGAAACCGAGCTGCCCGGCGGGCGGCAATTACACGCTGAATGACGTGCAGACCAAACCGGCCTGCACCATCCCGGAACATTCTTTCTGAGCGAACCTCTTTGAACACGCGCGCGGCCCGGGAGTTCTCCCGGGCCGCTTTCTTTTTACCACGCAACTTCAAGGTCACGCCGCTGTTCCTTTCCTCGCGCCCATTACGGCGTGAAAAAAGGAAAACACTATGCGTATTCATCGTTCCACACGGTCGGCCTTCACTCTGGTCGAAATCATGATCGTCGTCGCCATCATTGGCTTGCTCGCGGCCATCGCCATCCCCAACTTCATCAAGGCCCGCGAGGCCGCGCAGCGCACCGCCTGCGCCCAAAACCTCCGCGCCATCGACGGGGTCAAATCCACCTGGGCCTTGGAGCAGAAACGATCCAGCAGTGACACTCCGGCGGATGGCGATCTATTCGGGACCGCGCTCTATCTGCGCGAGAAGCCCACCTGTCCGGCCAGCGGCACCTACTCGCTCAACCAGGTGGACGCGAAGCCGGCCTGCACCGTGGTGGCGCACACCCTCTGAATTCGTCCCTCGCGCTGGGCCGGGCCGGACCGCAACCAGACCAGCAGGCAGAGCAGCAGTGACGCGCCGGAAAGGCCCGCGCCCGCGCGGAACTTCGAGTCGCTGTAAACGAGCTGGACGCGATGTTTGCCGGCGGGAACCTGCAAGGCCTGGAAGGCATGGTTGGCGCGCAACAAGGCCACCGTTTCACCATCGACGGTGGCCTTCCATTTCGGATCGTAGGATTGCGCGACCACGACCAGCGCGGGCGCGGGCGAGTCCACCTCCAGCGAAATCGACGCGTGGGCGAACGTGACGGGACCGAGCGTGGCGGGTGCGGCGTTCGAGACCGTGACCACGCGCCGGATCGAGTTGGGCAGCAGAACGGTCTGGCGCGGGTTGAAGGACTGGTTGGTCAACGCGGCCAGAATTCTTTCGTCCTCCAGGAAGACCGGCGCGGCTCCGGCCGTGACCAGGGGCAGGGCCGAAGCGCGGCGCGACCATTCCGAAGCCGAGTTCGGACTGGTGATGAAGCCAACCCCGAGAAAGTCGAGCAAGCCGGCGGGCAGACGATTGGTCAGGGAGTAAAGGGATTGTTCGACCTGGCGCTGCTCTTTGATTTGCAAGGTGGAGGAACCGTTCACCTTGGCCACGCCATCAAGCAGGTTGAGGTTCGACCATTCGGCGCGGCGTTTGAATTCCCAGACGCGCTGCGCATTCGTGCTGGAGAGCAGGGTGAGCCTGCCCTCCGCTTCCGGGGTGATCAGCACGCGCGGTTCGCCGGGGCGCGGCGGCGTCGATTCCTCTGTCCAGTAATGTTGAGTGAACAGCGCCGCCGGCAGGGTCGGATTCTGTCGCGGTGAATGGAGGCGCGCATCGGCCGCGATCAAGGCCAGCGCGCCCAGCGCAAGGACTGGGGCCAGTCGTTTGGCGGTGAGAGATTTCGCGAGCAAGACCAGCGTCGTGAGGAGCAATCCGCAGCGCACCGCGAGATTCATCAGACCATCGGGCAGAAGATTTCCCGGGGCGGTCTTGCTCCAGGTGTAAGCGGTGTTGGCCCGAAAATTTCCCGGCCAGCCGGAGTAATCCACCAAGCGTTGCCCTTGCGCGGCCCAGCCCACGGCCAACATGGTGGCGAGGACGAAGACTCCCGCCACGAACACGCCCGTACTGAGTCGCGACTTCACCACCGCCGCCAGGCCGCAGCCCGCGAGCAACGGCACCACGAAGGCCAGCACGAAGAGAAACTTCACCGGATAGCGCGCCAGTCCCACGAGCGGCACCGCGTCGCGCATGGCCCGGAAGACCGGCGTCTGATCGCCGAAGGCCATGACCAGGCTGAGGGCCGCCAATCCCAGCAGCACGGCCACGCGCAAATCCGGCCAGCGAAACAATCCGACCAGCGCGAAGGTCACGGCCACGCCGCCCAGATAAACGGAGGACAGGAAGCCTTGAGCATATTGGTAATACTGGCCGCCCGGCGTCTCGAAGGCGTTGTAGAGCGGCACGAGAAAATTGGCCCAGCCCCACAATGGCAACTGCCACTTGCCCGTGCCGAAGCCCGCCTCGCGATGGGAGAGTTGCAGCAGATCGAAGAACGGCACCAGTTGCGCCGCCGCCAGGCCCGCCGTGAGGGCGACCACGGCGAGCAACCGCTTGAACAAAGGCAGCGCCGATCCCGGCGCGCGGGCCGCATCACACAGCCAGAGCGCGCCGACGATGATCCAGGTGAACAGGATGACCTCGGGCGCGCCCGAGAGCATTTGCAGTCCCGCCGCCAGCGCCGCGCCCACGATCCAGCGTCCGCCTTCGCGCCCGGCGCGTTCCGCGAGCAGCACCACCCACGGCATCCAGCCGAGGGTGACGAGGTAATTGGGCCAGATGAAACTGGCGAACAGGACGCCGCTGAACACATACGTCGTTCCCGCCAGCGCGCCGGCGGAATTCGTCTGGGTCCACTGCCGGGCCAGCGCGTGCATCCCCAGGCCGCCCAGCCAGACGTGCAGAAAACAAAACAGGCTCAACGACCAGGGCAGCGGCAGCAGCAGGTAAATCAGCGAGCCGGGATACAACGACATCGTGCCCCACTGCGCGAGAAACGGCTGGCCGCAGTTGCTGTAGGGATTCCACATCGGCAATTCGCCGCGGGCAAAACACTCGCGTTGAAAGTGAATGTTCGGATAGCCGAGCACGCCGTAATCGCGGGAGAAGAACGACTCCAGTCCGGCCAGCACCTGCGGGTAACAGGCGAACAACGCCAGGGCGAGGAACAGTCCGAAGGGCAGGGGACGCAACCAGCGTTCCAGCGGGGAGTCGTTGTTGGCGTTCATGGCCGTGCATTAAGCGCGACGCGGGCCGAAGCTCCAAGCACCAAGATGCCGCGGGGCAGGGCCGACGCATCTAAATGCAGACTGGAGCCAGGGTGAAAAGCACCAAGCCTCAAACCCCAAGCACCAGAGAAGCTCCAAACCCCAGGCACCAAACGGTGCTCACGGTTGCGGACGCGTCGGGCGGCCGACACGGGCTTGGGATTTGGTGCTTGGGGCTTCGGCTTCACCTTCCCAGGCTGATTTTGATGCGTCGGCTCTGTGCAGCGGGGCGGGTCAGCGCCGCGCGCGCGCGGTGGCCAGGGACTGTTGCGCCGCCTTCGCGTGCGGATCGTATTTCACCACCGCCTCGAACTGTTCCGCCGCTTCCCGGGCGCGACCCAGTTCCAGCAACAATCCGCCGTAGCTCATGCGAAAAGCCCGTTGCTGGGGCAACTGCTTCACTGCTTGTTCGTATTGTGCCGCCGCCGCCGGACCCTGGCCCATCTGCTTGAGCAGGTTGCCAAAGTTGAAACGGATCATCGGGTCGTCCGGTCGCGCCGCCACGGCCTGCTGATAAGTCATCAGCGCCTGGTTGAAGTCCGCCGTGGTGGCCCGCTGCGCCATGGCCTGCAACTCCCGCTCCGCCGCCGTCTGCCGCTCCGCGTGCTCCAGTTGATCGAGAAAGGGCGCGTGCCCGGTCAGGCGCACGATGGCGCTGCGCACGTTGTAATCATCAATGGTGGTGTAGGCCAGTTGCCGCGCGCATTGCTCGCGCGTCAGCACCGGGCGGTCGGCGGCGGGCAGCTTCAACACCGCCGCGACCTGCGGCAGCAGCGTCGCCGCCATCAGATGATCGCCGTCGAATTTGAAATGCACATGCTCTTGCAGAATCTCCGCGCCCACCACGCCCTGCCGGGCCAGCGGACTGGCCGCGAGTTGCCGCTCCTGATCGGCGAGATGCACGCGCGGGCCGCTGTTCGTGGCGAGCGTGCGCACCGTGTCGTTCAACCGGCGGTCGGTGCGGAATTGAATCGTGTCGCGGTCCCGGGCCAGCCCGTAATGGCGCCGGGCTTCGTTGGTTTGGCCCGCCGCCTCGTAGCCCCGCGCCAGGCGGAAGTTCAGTTCCGCAAAATGATCGTCGAGGCGCGCGGCCGCTTCGTAGCTGACCAGCGCGTTCGTGATCTCGCCCCGCGCTTCGGCCGCCGCCCCGGCCGCGACGAGTTGTTCCCACTGCTTGAGTTGATCCGCGCTCAAATCCCGGCGGTGCAACGAACCCAGCGGCGGCAGGTCGCGCAAATTCACCGCCACCGTGCAGACCAGCGCCTGCGCCCCGGCGTCCGTGGCCGAGTCGCAGATGTCGCGCAGGTTCAACTCGAAGTTGCGATAGACCGGTTCACGTCGCGGATCATCCAGGGCCACCCGATGGCGGCGGAAGAGTTCCATGTCCTGCGCCGGGGCCGGGCGCTCCCGGCTCCACCGCCGCAGGAGCGATTCAAACAGTTGCGCCAGCTTCAAGCGCCGGACCGCGTGCTGGCCGCGCAGCCAGCGCACGTTCGAGCTGAATTGAAATTCATCCGGGTCGGGCGCGTGCCGTCCGATCATCTCGTTGTTGCCCATGTAGATGAGGAACAAATCGGGCGCGAGCCCCGCGCACTCGGCGGCGATTTGCCGCACCATGTGCGAGTCGATGCCGCGCATGGCCGCGATGACGACCTCGAAGCGCTGGCTCGGATGCTGGTCGCGCAGCATCAGCTCCAGCATGCGCGCGAAGCCAAAGGCCGGGTCGGGCGTGCCAGCGGCGGCCGATTCACCGAGCACGAAAATGCGGAACGTGCCGGGCGCTTTTTCCTTGGGGAACAAAATGGGCGGAGGCGAAGTCGCCTTGCCCGGTGCGTAAAACTGCCAGCCAAACTTCTGGTTCGTGGTCAGCGCCTTGCCGTCCGCCACCCGCTCAAAAAACTTCGTGGAGTAACCGAATCCGCCCAGGCGCAGGGCCAGTTCCAGCAGGACGAGCAACAGCACCGGCAGGAGGCTGGCCACGAGCCGCGCCCGCCCGCGATGCTTGACCCAGGTGCGGGGCGGGACGCGGCGAACCTTGGGTTCGGCCTCCGCCGCTGGCGTCCCGGATTGGTCGCGGTTCAGCCGCTTCTGTCTGGATTTTTGTCCCATGCCCACGCCCAGACACCACAAGCTTCCCCGGCTTGGGTTGGTCAAAGGCGATGGGGAAAGGTCAGCAGAAGGTGCGGGCAGCGTCGAGAGATAATTGGCGGAACGCCGCCATCAGGGCGCAGCTTGCGGGCCTGTTACCCCAATCCCGGAGCGCGGGCTTTCCAGCCCGCAGCGATGTGGAACGACCCAACGCGCGGCGAGAGCGGAAGCGGTCAGCCCATGGAGCGTTGCTGCGGACTGGAAAGTCCGCGCTCCGGTGCTGGTGTCGAATCGCCCCCCGCACGCCTCCGCAGGCAATTTGGTGTTTGGTTTTTTGGGTGGAGTGTTTCTACGCTCATCGCTTGATGAAGAACAAAGCGCCGCTTCCAGTCACCGTGCTCACCGGCTATCTCGGTGCGGGCAAGACCACGCTCTTGAACCATCTGCTCACCCAGCCGCACGGCTACAAGTGCGCCATCGTCATCAATGAGTTCGGCCCCATCAGCATCGACAACCAGCTCGTGGTGGGCGCGGATGAGGAAATCGTGGAACTCAACAACGGCTGCCTCTGCTGCCGGGTGCGGGGCGATTTGATCAAGAGCTTGAACGATTTGTTCC
Source organism: Pedosphaera sp. (assembly GCA_031414955.1). Lineage (GTDB taxonomy): Bacteria > Verrucomicrobiota > Verrucomicrobiia > Limisphaerales > SIBH01 > JANNGC01. The sequence goes on from JANOQV010000030.1 coordinate 6,167, forward strand.
AGAAGAAGAAACGCTTCGACTACGTGCTCATCGAGACCACCGGCCTGGCCGACCCCAGCCCCATCGTCCACACCTTCATGGCCTCGGACCTCGCGGACAAGCTGCGCTTGGACGGCATCGTGACCGTGGTGGACGCGCGGCATTTTGAAAATGAATTGGAACAAGGGCCGGAGCCGCGCGCGCAGATCGCCTTCGCCGATGTCATCCTGCTCAACAAGACGGACCTGGTTTCGCCCGCGGATGTGGAACGCCTCGAGTCGCGGCTGCGGAGCATGAATGCGCTGGCCAAAATTCATCGCACCCAGAAGTCGCAGATCGACATTGGCAAGCTGCTCAACATCAAGGCGCGCGAGCTGACCGCTCCCTTGGAATTGCCCAAGCCCACCAAGCTGACCCTGACGCCCGTCGAGACGCCGCACGACCACGCGCACTGCGACCACGACCATTGTGATCACGAGCACGAGCATCACCACGCTCCTGCGCCGCAGGGCCAGCACGACGAACTGGTGCGTTCCTTTTTCATCGAGGAAGAGCGCCCGCTCGATTTGCCCAAGCTCGAGAAGTGGCTGGGCGAATTGCTCAACAGTTCGGGCGAGAAGATTTACCGCTGCAAAGGCGTGCTCAACATCCAGGGCATTCCCAAGCGCGTGGTCGTGCAAGGCGTGCAGATGATGCTCGACTCCGCGCCGGATCGTTTCTGGAACGCCGGGGAAAAGCGCCTGAGCCAGTTCGTCTTCATCGGCCGCGAGTTGGACGAGCCGGCCATCCGCGCCGGTTTCCAATCCTGTCTGGCCGCGTGAGGCTGAAGTGCGCGGACGAAGTCTCCCGCCGTCTGGCCCAGCCAAGGTAGGGCGACGCTGTCCCCAGCGCGCCGGGCCACGAATGGAGGAGAGTTCCCGCAGTAACGAATCGACTCTTGGCCAGACGTGGGAATTAGGAATCACCGAGAGTTGACTCTGGGCCATGCGCAGCCATTGTGGCCATCAAAACACTGGGTCCGCCGTGGTTTTCATACCGGCGACCCAACTTGAGGCTGGCCTCGGGCATCATCAGCCCAAGGGTTGCTACAGTGTCGTGTTCTCGTCCTCCGTGGCGGCGACCGGAAGCGGACGCAATAGGTCGGTCAGTCCCTGCGCCTGGGCCTGAAGTTTTCCGGTGCAGGCTTTCTTGTCCACGCCGCTCTTGGAAGCTTCGTGGCTTTTGATGACCCAATACGCACCGAAGACATAGATGCCGGCGAGTTCGACGAAGAAGACCACGGGGTTGGGAGGCGGCAGGTGGGAGAGCAAAGCCCACGCGAGCAGAGGACAGAGCACCATGGCCCAACCGAGTATTTGATAGGTCCGAAGGTAGCGTTTTCGCAGGGCGGGATCTGGAATCAGGGGCAAGGTGTCGGCCGCGCGCCAAATGCAGACGTAGGCGATGCAGACAAAGAAAGAGACCGCGCAGATCCCATGCAGGGAAAACAAACCGCCCTCGGCGGGCTTGAAGGCGGTGGGGAAGACCGCGACGCCGAGCGCGAGGCCGCCGGCGAGATTCAGCGCGTAATCTTCCAGACGGGAGTAGCCTTGATAGACCAAAAGCAGGCCACCCACGAGGAAGAGGATGCCCACGAATTCGTTGCGCATCAGACCCAACCCGGCTTGGTGAGAGTTACCGGCGTGGTAATAGGCGCTCATGGAACTGGCCAGGGGCAGCTTGTCCTTGAGCAGGCCGCCGATGCACAGCACGAGCGGGAAGGCGAAGGCCAGCACCGCGATGCCCAGGCGGAGCATCTGGTAGGTGGTGGAGATTTGCTTGCTCAAGTCTTTCGGTTTCATGGTTGTTCTGGGTTTGGATTCATTTTGGGTCTCTACAGACATTATACGGAGCAAGGGACCGAATCTTTCACGAGGTGGTGCAGATTCTGCAAGAGAAGGCGGGCGGCTCCAAGCCGCTGCGGCACCACTGGACGGGCGGGAACGACCGGACGTTCGGAGGGTGAGGTGGAACTTGCGTCCTGAATGATGCGAACTGCGTGGAAAATGTTTTTCTGTTTGACCCCTCTCGCTCATTTCGCGTACTCACCGGGACTCTGTTACGCCCCGCCGCGCCATGACGCGGCGGTGTGTTTCGCGGACATGGTGCGATGCTGAACGTAAAATCATTTCTGGCCGCTGACTTTGGGGCCGCGACTTTGAAGGTGGCCGAGTTCGAGCCGAACGAGGCGGGGGGACTGCGCCTCAAGCAGTACGGGTTTCGCGGACTGGGGCCGGAGGGTTTGCAGGAGAGCACCCGCGAGGCGGTGTTGCAGAAGACTCTTCAGGAAATTCTTTCCCAAGGCGGCTTCGAGTCCAAGCAGGTGAACATCTGCGCGCCTGGCTTCCACGTTTTTTCCAAGTTCGTCAAACTGCCGCCGGTTGATACTTCCAAGGTCACGCAGATCATTCAGTACGAGGCGCAACAGAATGTGCCCTTCCCGCTGGAGGAAGTGGTCTGGGATTATCAAATCCTGGGCGCGGCCCCGAGCGGCGAGTTGGAAGTGCTGCTGGTCGCGATCAAGCAGGACATCGTGGAAGGGCTTTTTCGCACCAGTGAATCGGGCGGGGCCAAGCTGTCGCTGGTGGATGTTTCGCCGGCCGCGCTGGCCAATGCCTTTCGCTATAATTATGGCGACCTCGAAGGTTGCTCCATGCTCCTGGACATCGGGGCCAAGACGAGCAACCTGCTCTTCTTCGACAAGGAGGCAATTTACGCGCGCGGCATCAACATCGGGGCGAATTCCATCACGGCGGATTTTGCCAAGGAGTCGAAGCTTTCCTGGGATGAAGCCGAGGCGGCCAAGATTGAGCACGGCTTTGTGAGTCTGGGCGGGGCCTACGAGGAGCCGGAGGATCCGCAGCAGCAGGCGATTTCCAAGATCGCCCGGCAGGTGATGACGCGCCTGCACATCCAGCTCAACCAGACCATTCAGTTTTATCGCGGCCAGCAGGGCGGGGCGGCTCCGGCGCGGCTCTTCCTGTCCGGCGGCGCTTCCACGCTGCCTTACACCGCTCAATTCTTCGCCGAGAAATTGAATCTGCCGGTCGAATATTTTAATCCGCTGCGCAATGTGCAGATTGATCCGGCGGTCAACATTGAGGAGTTGGCCAAGGTCGGGCATCAGATGGGTGAGTTGGTCGGGCTGGGGTTACGCAACCTGGCTCATTGCCCCATCGAACTGAACCTGATGCCGAAGAGTTCGCTGCAGGTGCAGCAGTTCAGCGCCAAGAAACCGTATCTCATCGCCACCATGGCCTGCTTGGTGGCGATTTTGTTTTCCTTTGGTTACTTCCACGACCGGATCGCCAAGATCAAGCAGGATGCGTTGGAGAATCTCCAGCCGCAGTTGACCGAGTTGAAGAGCAGGGACTCCAAAGTGGACGCCGAGGTGAAGAAACTCAAGGTGGCACAGGGGGAGGCGTTGCAGTTCTCCGAGTGGCTGGAGGCGCGCGGCTATTGGGCCAATGTGTTGAAAGAATTGCGCGCGGTGCTGATGCAGACCGAGCGCGACGGCAAGGAAGTTTGCAAGGCGGACACGGGATTTTGGATTGAGCGGTTTGCGCCTGATTGTGCGGGCGGCACGCTGACGGGCCAGGGGCCGGCTGCGGTCAATCCCCAACCCGGGGGCGGGCCGGCCGGGCGCAACCCTCGTGGCGGTCCCGGGGGTGCTCCAGGTGGTGGTGGTCCCGGAGTCCGGGGCAATCGAGGCGGCCCTGGGGGCGGTGGGCCGGGCGGTTTTGGCGGGCGTGGGCCTGGCCTTCCGGGTGGTCGTGAAGAGGAGTGTTCCACCATCACTTTGCTTTGTCGCGGCGTGGACCTGACGCACATCGCGCCCACCAATAACACGGCCTTCATCTATGTGTTTGAGCGCAACCTTAAAGCCAATTCCATGTTCATGGCCACGAACTCTGAACTGATTGGCAGCCTCACGCCAGATGAAGCCACGTTCAAGGCCAAGACCTTCCTCATTCAAGTCAAGGTCACACCCAAGCGCCCCCTGAAGCTTTAGTATGTCTTGGATCAAACGAAACCTTTCGCTGGTCATCAGCGGCGTCGTCGCCCTCGGGCTGCTTGGCTTGGGTGGCTGGTATCTTTATGCCGCCATCGACAAGAACAAGACGGTGGACAATGAAATCAGCAGCACCAAGGCGGAGATAGATCGCTTGCTCAATGCCCCAGTGACGCCGAACGACGCCAACCTCAAGCTGGCCAAGCAGGAAGCCGCGAAAATCGCCGCCTTCATCGCCGACGCCAAGCGGCAGTTTCCTCCCACCCCGCCGCCGCCGGTGGCCTTGAACAATCAATCCTTCAAGGAACTGCTCCAGACCACCATTGATGGATTGACCAAGCAGGCGACGACGGTGGGCATCAGGGTTCCGACCAATTATTACTACAGCTTTGAGTCCCAGCGGGGCCCGGTGCGGTTTCCTCCGGGAAGTTTGCGTCCGTTGGCTGATCAATTGAACGAGATAGAACGCATGGTTTCCATTCTCTTCAAGTCACGCATCCACCGGCTCGAAGGCTTGCGCCGCGCGCTGGCTCCAGAAGAGGAGCAGGCTCCCAACACCGCCACCGACTATCTGACCGTGCCCGCGCGCGGTCACGCCGAGACCGGCATGGCGCTTTGGCCGTACGAAGTCACTTTTGATTGTTTCACGGCTGAACTTGGAGCAGTGCTGGAGGCTTTGGCCCGCGCGGAGAGTGGTTTCATCGTCAAGGCTCCGGTGGTGGAGGCGTTGCCGGATCTTTCGCAAGCTGCGCTTAAGCCGCCTGTTGGGCCACCGGGGCGTCCAGTCGCACCGGTTCAACCCCTCACCACCGTCATCAACGAGCGATTGCTGCGCGTGACGCTTCGCCTCGAAGTCATCAAGCCGGCCCGATAGCCATGAATTTTCTCCGCGACATTCCCGGTTTGATTAAACGCCACTATGAGAAGGCCATTCTCGCGTTGGCCTTGCTCGGTCTGATCGCGGCCGTCGTTTATCTGAACGACATGAAAAACGCCGAGAACGAAAAGATCGTGACCTATCAGAAAGGCATCCCGAAACGCAAATCGAACCCGGTTCCATCCATCGACAGCACCGCCCTTACCATCGCGCTCGACCACGCCAAAAATCCGCCCGCTCTGAGTTTCTCCCCGCCGCACAACTTGCTCAACCCGGTCAAGTGGCAGAGGCGCCCTGATGGCACCTTGGTCAAGGTCGAGACGGGCAAGGAAGTCGGCTCCGAAGCCTTGGAAGTGGTCAAGATCGCCCCGCTGAATCTGATCATCACCCTCGATCAGGCGGCGGGCAGCGGCTTCAACATGGGCGTCGTTCAGGAAGGCGCGACCAACCCCGCTTTACGCCGCAAGTTTGTCTCCTACGTGACCACTAATTCCCCGACGGATCGGATTCATAGCACCAAGGTTTTCAAATTGGTGGACGTGAACCGGGCGGCCACCCCCCCCGAGGTTTCCATCGAACTCGCCGATGGCAAGATCGTGACTGTGGCCGCCGACAAGCCTTTCTCTCACGTTATGGGCTACAAGGTGGATTTGAATTACCCCCCGGAAAAACGAATGTTCGCCGACCGTCGGGCCGGCGATTCCATCACTCTGGGCGATGAAGTTTACAATATCGTTGCCATCACTCTGAACGAGGTTGTAATCTCAGCCCGCTCAAACAACAGACGTACATTTATTCGGAACAATGCTACCCCATAGGCTTTGACCTTCTGAAACGCGAACAATGACGACTCACGCTGCCCTCTCGTCTCTCTGCCTGTCGGCCCTGCTGACGGCTTCCTTTGTCCACGCCCAAACTCCGGCCAATGGCCAGGCTCCGGTCTCTCCCGGCGACACCGCTGCTGATGTGGCCGTGCGCATGCAGGCGGCCGTTATCGACGCGGGTGTCCTCCTTGGTGAGGCTCGCCTGCACGAGGCCCGGCAGGAAACGCTGGCTGCTTCGCAAAAATACAACAAGTCGTTGGAGCGTGTGCGCGGCATTGGATCCACCGCTGATGTCGTGCGCCAGGAATCCACCGACGGCCTGACGCGGACCACTCTTCGTCTGGCTGACCAGGCCATGACCCGGGGAGATTATGCCGACGCCACGCTGCAACTCGACCGCGTGCTCAAGGTTGATCCGGCCAACAAGACCGGGCTGCAATTGCGGGCTGAAAATGAGCGCATCAAGGCCGAGTTGGTGGACAAGATGCCAACCCAGAAGGCTCTCGACACCCTGGCCAACACCGAAACGAATCGCATCGCCACGGCCAAGATGGTGCAGGACGGGAAACTTTACTACGAGACCGGTCGCTACAAGGAGGCCAAGGAAGTTCTGCGCGACGCCTTGGTCAAGAACCCGGGCAATCCGGCCGCCGCCTATTACCTTGATTTGGTCAATGCCAGCATCTTTAAGGCTGACGCCCGGCTGCGCGAGGCGAACTCCAAGGAGATGATCATGGAGGTCGAGGGTTCTTGGATTCCCTCAAACAAGCAGAAATTGCTCCCGGTGCCCAATCCCTACGCCCGGAGCGAACTGGTCCACACCAGCGACAAACGGCAGAAACTTTACCTCAAACTCCGCAACATGACTCTGAACGAGTGGGGGCCGATTGATAACCTGCCGTTGAGCGAAGTCATTCGCAGCCTGAACGACGAAATCATTCGCCGCGACACGGGGGGGGATGGCCTTAACCTTTTCATCGCCCCCAACGCGGACTCGGCGGGCGGCGGGGCCGGAGCGGGACCAGCCTTGGATCCGGCCGGGCTTCCAATTCCTGCGGCCGGCGGTGGCACTGATTTGAACGGGGTCAGCATCCGTCTGGGGACTAAACTCAAGAAGCTAACCATCGAAGAGATACTCAACATCCTCATGGTCATCTCCGAGACGAAAATTAAATACTCCGTCGAGGATTACGGAATCATCATTTCGCCCAAAGCCAACGATCCGACGCCGCTTCACACGCGCTTTTTCCGGCTGGACCCCAATACCTTCCAGCAAGGCTTGCAAAACGTGACCTCTGACAACTTTGGCCAGACGCAGGGTGGCGGTGGTGGTCAAGGTGGCGGCGGTGGCGGGGGTGGTCGTGGCGGGGGTGGTCGTGGCGGCGGCGGTGGTGGTGGACGTGGCGGCGGCAACCAGGGTGGCGGCAACCAAGGCGGCGGCAATCAGAATGGTGGTGGCGGCGGCGGTGGTGGTGGATCTTCTTATGCCACGGTCAGCATCGCGCCCGGTGGTGCCAACCGCCAGCAGGGCGGCGGCGCGGCCCAGCAACAGCGCCCGGCCGGACAGGCCGCCGGCCCCGGTGGTGCGGCTGCTGCCGGTGCGGGCGGTATCTCGTTTCTTACCGAAGTGACCCCCTCGGCCTCCGTCATCCCTGTGGTCACGGGATTTTTCACCGCTGCAGGTGTCGATTTGACCACGCCGGGCAAGGCCGTCTTCTACAATGATCGTCTGGGCGCGCTGATGGTGCGGGCGACGTTGCAGGATCTTGACACCATCGAGAAGGCGATTCAAATGCTCAACATGTCGCCGCCGCAATTGACCATTCGGGCCAAGTTCATGGAGGTGACTCAGGATGACAGCCGTGCTTTGGGCTTCGACTGGTATCTCGGCAACATGCTGACCGGCGGCGGTGGTTCGACCAGTGTTCAAGGTGGTAGCGCTCCGAGTTTCGTCGTGCCTGGTTCCGGCAGCGCGGCCAATCCGAGTGGCATCTTCCCCGGCCCCAGCGGAGGACCTGGTGCTGTGCCAGCCAGCGCCACTGACAATCTAATCACTTCCGGCCTGCGAAATACCGCACCCTCTCTGGCCACCGTCACAGGCATCCTCACAGATCCGCAGTTTCGCTTCGTGGTTCGCGCGCTCGAACAGCGCGGCGGCACGGATTTGCTGAGCGCACCGGAAGTCACCACCGAAAGCGCCCGTCAGGCTCAGATCAAGGTCGTGGACATCAAGTATATCGTGACCGATCTTGAACTCGACCAGAGCACGGCGGGGGGCAACGGTGCCGGTGGCGGCACCGTCATTGGTAACACGGGAGGCACCGGCGTCGGCAGCCTGACTCAGCCCATTGCGGAGCCTTTTGAACTCGGGCCGGTGCTGGATGTGGTGCCCTACGTCAACGCGGATGGATACACCATTCAGCTTACCTTGATCCCGACTTTGAAGGAATTCCTAGGCTACGATGATCCGGGTTTGTTCGTGGCCCAGATTCAATCAGTCAGTGGCACGGGTGCAGCCGCTCCGTTGGTGACCCCCACGCCCCTGCCCAAGTTCCGTCTCCGCCAGGTCGCGACCTCGGTTACAGTCTGGGACGGCCAGACGGTGGTGTTGGGCGGGCTGATCGCCGAGAACGTCCAGAAAACCAAGGACAAGGTGCCGGTGCTCGGCGACCTGCCCTTGCTGGGTCGCTTCTTTCGCAGCGAGGCCAACGTCACGAGCAAGAAGAACCTGATGATCTTCGTCACGCCGACCATCATTGACCCGGCGGGCAATCGCATGCACTCGGAGGAGGAGATGCCCTTTGCCCAGCATCCGCTGCCCCTGGCACCGCGGGCGGCGGCTCAGTAAACAGAACGGCGCGGAGTCAGGAGGCTCTGCCTGAATCGCAATGCTTGCGCATGGAATCTCAGTCCACCTCGGCCCGGTTGTTGATCGTCGATGGTCACGCCTACGCCTATCGAGCCTTCCACGCCATCCGCAGCCTGAGTGCTCCTGATGGTGCGCCGACCAATGCGATATACGGGTTCATAAAGATGCTGACCAAGATGCAAAGCGCGCTCAAGCCAACGCACCAAAGTGTGGTGTGGGACGGCGGGCTTTGCGCGGAACGCATGAAGGCGCTGCCTGAGTACAAGAGTCAACGCCCGCCCATGCCGGACGAGTTGGACCGCCAGATGCCGGAAATCGAAACCTATCTCGCCGCCGCGAATGTTCCCTCGTTTGTCAACGAAGGGGTGGAGGCCGATGACTGGATCGCCAGCCAGGCACGGCGCGCGCAGGACGCCGGGGTCGAGGTCGTCATTGCCAGCGCGGACAAGGATTTTCTTCAACTGGTTTCTCCAGGCGTGGGCTTGCTCAATCCGAATGACAAGACCGAGAAGATCTGGCAGGCGGCCGAAGTGCGGGCCAAGACGGGCGTGGAACCCGGACAGATTGTGGACTGGCTCAGTCTGATTGGCGACACGGTGGACAACATTCGTGGCGTGCCCGGCGTCGGTCCCAAAACCGCCACTGATCTGCTTTTGCAGTTTGGCAGTATCGACCAGATCTATTTGCGGCTCGACGAGGTCAAGTCCGAGCGCATTCGCACCAGTCTGCGCCAGTCCGAAGCCGAGGTGCGGCGCAATCAGAAACTCATTCGTCTGCCCATTGATCTGCCGTGTGGATTCGATTTGAAACAATTGGCTGTCCGCCCTGCCAACCATGATCAATTGGCGTCGCTCTACGAGCAGTGGGGTTTCAAAACCATGCTGGCGCAACTTCAGGGAGCGCGCGGCCTGCAAAAGGAATTGCTGTGACCCGTCATTTTACAACGCTGCTTCCACCCTTGTTTTCCGCGGTCAAAGAGGCCTTGCGCGCGAACAATTCGTGGACAAAGAAACCCTCGATGGCTACTGTGCCCGGAATTATGTCACCCGCTGTGCGCGCCCGAAAATGGATGATCCTGACGGGTTTGCTTTGTGCCTTTCCGTCCTTGCTTTGGAGCCAGACCAACGCGTTACAGGGGGGCGATGCGCCCTTCAGCGGTCCGCTCAGCGGAGATCAGGTTTTCCCCTCGGTCGCCTTTGGCGCGGGCGGGGGGTTTATGGTCTGGCACGACAACGTGACGGATCCAAGCGGCTTCGGGGTCAGAGTTTTGCGACTGGATGGAGGTCTCAACCCGGTCGGCAGTCCGCAAGTGGTGAATCAAACCCTGGGCCGGGATCAACAGCGGGCCCGGGTGGCGATGCTTGCTGACGGAGGCGGGGTGGTCGTCTTTCAAAACGGCAAACCGGGCATTCAAAATGTCTCCGCGCGGTTTATCAGTCCGGCGGGCGAGTTCACGACCGGAGAACTTTTGGTCAATGATAAATTCACCGGAGTCGTGCATCGTTACCGGACCAATTGGACGCTCATTTACAACAACCGGCCCCACAAGATTCGCTACTTGGTGCGCGAGGTGATCAAGGCCCGGCAAGAGTTCAACTCCAGTCCGGTCGTGACCACGCTCCACGATGGCAGCGTGGTCGTGGCTTATAGCAGCAGTCGCGTTTACACCACGAACACGGTTGGTCTCAGCGAACGGGTGCGTTGGAATGATCGTCGGGAGATTTTCATCACCAACCGCACCCGCGTGCCCCTGAGTTTCAAAGCCGACGTCATGCAGGACGTTTACGTGCAGCGATTCTCTGGCACCGGAGCAAAGCTGGGCGCGGAATTTCGCGCCAACCAGTTCGCGGATTTTAACCAGCGGGATACGACCGTGGCCGCGCTTGAAAATGGCAGCTTCGTGGTGGCCTGGGCTTCGGAGCAGCAGCGTACCAATTTTTATGCCGACACCTACCTGAACCCGGTCGATGTCTATGCGCGGATTTTCGATAACTTGGGCAACCCCTTGGGTGATGAGTTCCGCCTCAACACCACCAACCGGGCCTCCGGCGGGCCGACGGTGGCCGCGACGGCGGGTGGCGCGTTCACCGTGGCTTGGACGCAGAAGTCCAATCAGCGCAGCAACGGACTCGACATTGTGGCGCGCACGTTCAACTCGGGCGGCACCGCTTCCAGCGATGTTTTTGCGGTCAACAGTTTCACCTACGGCGATCAGTACTCGCCCTCCCTCGCCTCGGTCGGGGTCCAGCAAGTGGTGGTGTGGTCGAGCATGGGGCAGGATGGATCTCGGGAAGGCGTGTTTGCCCAGGCCTTGGATGGCTCCACGCCGGTGGGCGCGGAGTTCCGGGTCAACGTCTCCACGCGCTTCAGCCAGTTTCATCCGCGGGTTGCGGGTGATAGCACGGGCCGGGCGCTGGTGTTGTGGTCGGGCTACGCCTTGGACAGCGGGTTTGATTTGTTTGGCCGGAAATACCAGGCACCTTGAGCACGAATTTTATGTTGCGGATCTGCAAAACTCTTTTGACCGGGGCGGTGACGCTGGCGGCGACGCAGTTGGCCATGGGCTTCGTGCTGCTGGGGCCGGGCGGCGCGGAAGGCAATGCCGCCAAGGACTGGCAGTTGCCAGCCCAGAATGACGGCTGGGAGATTGGTTACGGCTTGACCGGATCGATTGGCGCGCCCGTGTTTCCGTGGGAAGCCTACCGCTGCAATGTCCCGGTTCTCTACTACGCCTTCGACCAGGCCTTCATCGCTTACTTCGGCACGAACGGCATGAAGGCCGTGGACAATGCGATGCGCATTCTGAACGAACTGCCCTCGGTTAATACCATGTCCCGGAGCCTCTATGAGTTTCCGCTCTCGGCGCAGGGCGTTAATTATGAGGCGGCCGAGCTTGGGTTGGTGGATCTCAAATCGCAGGTGCTGCAAGCGATGCTTGAGCATTTGGGGGTGGAGGATTCGATCAACTGGGTTTACGGCATCCGCCAGCGGATCAATCTGCCCAACGATTATGGCGATTATACCGTCATCAAGTACAACCTCGACCCCGTCACGCTCCTGACCTCCAGCTATGTGAACGGCACGCTTTGGACTTACAGCATCTTTGAAAACATCCCGACCCAGACTTCTGATGCGGTGGAAAATGTTCCGGCCGGACTCGAGAGTCAGCCCATTAACATCCCGGTGGGATCGCGTTCGTTCGCCCCGATTCCTGGCACGTTTTTCACCGGGTTGACCCGGGACGATGCTGGTGCGCTGCGCTATTTGCTCCATCCTCGCAACATCGTTCCCGAGACGCTTCTGCCCGGCATTCTGCCTGGGGGAACCGAAGGGTGGCTGCCGTTCCTTGGGACCAACTTTGCCGCCACCAACTCGACCCTGACCAACTTTCCAACCGTGGGTCTGCGGGGCGGCATCGGCAAGGTCCGCTTCCAGAAAGTCTATTTCGATTCCATCATCGGAACCGGTTTTGTCACCTTCACCAACCGCTACAAGGATTACGTTATTGCCACCAATGCGGAGTGGACCAGCCAATGGGTGCTGCGGCCGGTTCTTCAGCCGGACATCCTCTTCACGGCGGCGGATCTTGGGCCGGGACCTTACCTCAGCCGCACCACCTCGGCTGGCTGGATCAATGACGATTTGATTGCCGGCAGTTCCACTTTGGGCGGACCTGGAGTGATCACCGGTCCGGTGACCATCACTTTTAACCAGTTGCTTCCCTTCTTGAACAACATCACGCCGTCTTTCATCACCGAGCCGTTCCGCACCGACCCGCGCGCCCGCGGACTTTTAAGCCCGACTTGGGCGTCGTTTAACGGCACGACCAACGCGCCCATCATCTACCCGCGTTTGCAGAACATTTCCCTGAACTATATCCGCAGCCTGGCCAATGAAGCGCCGGTCAACCCATGAGCGCGACCCTCTCTCCCCTTGCCGTTATGAAGCGACTTAGCATCTTGTGGCTGGTGTTGTTCAGCGCCTTGGGAGTGTCGAAATCCTCGGGCGCGACCCCCGTGCCGCTCATCTTTGTGAACAACAATCCGGTCCAGCCGCCGGAACTGCCGCCGCAGATCGATGCCACGATTTTTTGGAATCGCGCCCTGTTCGTGGTTTCCAATGACTTCCTGTTTCCCGGCCTGTCCGTCCTGCCTTACTCGGGGAAGAGCGTGCGTTTTTGGACCAACAACAGCGTGATGCTCGGGTTGCCCGGCTTCGATTTCCAGTATGTGCCCAATCGGGTTCATCTTACTCAGGCGCAGCGACTGCGCCGGGGTGCGAATCTGCCGCAGCCTTCCCGGCTGTTCTTCAATGACGGCCAGATCACGGTGTCCGATTACCTGTCCATTCGCGCGGTGAACATTGTCAATCCCGGCGCGCTTATCGGCGATCTGCGTGCCCGGGTCAACCTCACCACCACGAACGGGCTGGCCGACCTTTCACGCGGCGCGTTTCGTGTCGGAGAATTACCGCTCCCGGAATGTTCCACGGGGGGAGGATTTTTCTTCGATCCGCAGTTGCGCAACATTTACGCCAGCATCGGCACCAACGGTTCGGTGAACAGCAATCAGTTCTGGGCTCCCTTCACTTTGTCTTCTCTGGGTAACAGCTTCACGCCGATTGGTTCTGCCCCGCCACCCTTTCAGCGTATTCAGATCAACGCCATCTACCCCGGTGCCCCCGCGACCAACCGGAGCACGAACCTGATCTTTGGTCTCACGAACTGCGGTGATTACGGTTCTTTCGTCCACGTTGTGACCAACTTGACTACGGTCGGCTTAATCCAAGTTACCAACTTGAACGTGAACATGGTCTTCGTTCCGACGAACGGATTCACCGAGGGCACGACCGTCGATGTGGGCTTCCCGTTCGGCGGCCTGGCGGCTCCCGTTGTGCAGTTTCGCACGCCGGATTTCGATGTCATCGGCCAGAAGTCGCTCACGAATTTTCTCAACTTCACGGACTCTGGCAATGGAGCCAGGATTTACCGGGGCCGCGACTGCTTCTTTGATACCTACCAGAAGTCCAACACGCCCTACGCGCCCGGGCTGTTCCACGATTTCCGGTTTGAGACCAACCGGCTTTACACCTACTCGGCGTCCCTGAATCAGATCGGCAACACCAACTCGTTTTACCATACCAACCTGCTCTCCGCGCTGGTCTTCACGGAATTGGGCAAATCTCCGGCGGCGAGCGATCCGACCAATTACAACGGCCTGGTCCAGATCAAGGCACTCCGTCTAAACCTGGCCCAGGCGCGCATCCGCGGAGAAAATGCCGTGGACATTTACACCAGCAACCTGGTGGACATGACCGACTCGGCCATCGACTCGCCCTTTATTAATTTCGATGTCAGCACGACTAACAATACCCTGGTGGTCTCCAACCTGTTCCGCCCGATCGTGAATCGTTTGCAAGCGACCTTGGAATCGTGGACGGCGGTGTGGACGTCCAGCGTCACCAACGGATTATCCACCAACGTGGTCAATGGCACGAATGTTGTGACGCCCATCCTTGCCACTTGGAATTATCGCGTGCTGGTGCTTGGAGCCTGCATCGCGACCGAGCAGCCGGCCATCATGCACAAATTTACGCTCCACGCGGACAACATGATCATCAGGGACAAGCTGGCGGTGAACAATGCGCTGCGTCTGGACGGGAAGACGCTGCACTTTGGGCCCGGTTCCGGCCTGTCGCTGCCTTTCAACACCAGCCTGGCTTTCACCAACCTGATCGGCATCACCCGGCTGACCAACGAAGGAGTGCTCAACATTCCGCGGGCCGCGTTCTTCGGGTCGTTCGTGGATGGTTATGTGCAGCCTCCCAGGCGGAGGACGGGTCGCGCGCCCCGGCCGCGCCTCGTCACTTACGAGAGCCTGGTCAACCGCAACACGATTTCCGCCGCCAGCTTTTCGACCCGCGCGAACTACGTGGAGATTGCCGGCCCTCAGTTCTTCCCCGCGCTGCTGGAGGCGAACAACGGTTTGATCGAGATCAACGGGGCCACGGTTGTGGTCAGCAACGCCGTGGTGCGGTCGCAGTCGGACATTCTAATTACCGCCGGCAATTTGCTCGCCACGAGTTCCACCTTGGTGGCCGGCACCAACGGCACGGTGGGCAATTACATTCCTGGTGCGCTGGTCATTGATGCCACGAACTCCATCACGGACGGTGGTCCCAACGCGGGCAACCGCTGGCTGGTCACGAGCGGGGCGCGGATTCTGCGTCGTCCGGCCAATGGTGGTGATCTGATGGGCACGCGCCTGGTTTCCAGGGCGAGCACCTTTGCCAAGTCCGTTATCAGTTGGGCCGGCTTGAACCTCGGCTCCAGTCCTTCCGGCTTCACCAATAATCTTGCGCTGGGCCGCCTGACCCTGGATGGCGCGGTGGGCACGAGCTTCCGTTTCAAGAGTGCCGGAACGGGTAACGCGATCTACATCGACTATCTGGAGATGATCAATTTCCCGACGAATTTCAGCCTCGCCAGCGTGCTGTCGGTGGATCCGGATTTCACCCTCTATTTTGCCGACTCGAACATTCCAGCGGGCAACTTGACCAACAACTCAGGCGGACGCATCCGCTGGGTGAGCGACTTCGCCGGCCCGCAAAGCTCGACCAACATCACGTATCCGAACGGCCTGACCTACACCTTCAACTCCGCTTTGGTGCGGAGCCGGGACTTGGATTCGGACGGAGACACCATTTTTAATGGCAATGATT
This sequence comes from Pedosphaera sp., assembly GCA_031414955.1. GTDB lineage: Bacteria > Verrucomicrobiota > Verrucomicrobiia > Limisphaerales > SIBH01 > JANNGC01. Next base: position 21,487 of record JANOQV010000030.1, read on the forward strand.
GCACGCCGTTGGCCGTGCCCGGCTTTGACAGCACCCAGCCGTGCCCGCCCGCCCCGGATGTGGCCGGTGTTTCCGCGACGGCTTCGGCCGACCTTGGGTTGAGTATCTCGCTGGATGGATCGGGCCAACAAGTCGTGCTGGACTGGACTGCGCCGGCTGCCTCCGCGAACACGGTCGAGTTCAGCGACTCGGTGACGACGGATGCGTGGCAGACTTTGACGAATTTTATCAATGGTCCAGTGACAGCACGGGTGACGGTGAAGGATGCCGTAGGCGCTCCCCTGCGCGTTTACCGCGTCCGGGTGGACGCTGGCAAACCGTGATGGGGCGAGTCTTGTGCCGGCTCGCCGTCTCATCCCGTGCGCTGGCTTCGGTAGAGAAAAAGTGTCGCAGCCTGCTGGGTGAACTCGGGTTCACGCCGGTGGGAGCGTCACCAAACAGTTAAGCGCGCAATCACATGAAGACGTTTCGTTGGCTCGCGGCAGGGGTGTTTCTAGCACTCCTCATCGCGCTGGTTTTCTGGCGAACCAGCGGGAGGGACGTGGTCGGGTCATTTTCTCCCATTCCGTCGGTTTCGCCGGCCTTGGTCTCCGTCGCGCCCGCGCTGGTCGCGCCCGCCGATGTTTCCGCTCCAGTGGCCTCGCCGGTTGCGCCCGCCACCGTGTCCGGCACGAATGCTCCTCTGGTTTCCTTCGAGAGTTGGGTGCGTGATTTCTTGGTCAGCGATGTCTCGGCCCGGCCCGCGCTGGCGGCGCAAGGCGCGCAACTCGTCTCCGCCCGGCAAGAGGAGATGGCCGCTCTCATTCGCACCAATCCCGAGGAAGCCATCCGGCGGTCCTTGCCATATAGCGTGCGCAAACAACTGCCGCCGGAAATCGCCTCCCAAATCGAGCAACCGGTGAGCGGGCGTGGTTCCTTCCGTCCGCTCTATTACGTCCCGTTGCCCGGCCGGGAGAGCGAGGTGCCGCCGACCGGTTACGAAGTCACCATGAACGGCACGGATTACGAGACCCACGCTTACGGGGATCGGCTTCATCATCCGGCCCGGGATGGTGCTTATCTGCACGGAGTGTCGGTGAAAGAGCGCGCAAAGACGAAACCGTTGCTCGCCTTGAGCGATGAGGCCCACCGGCTGATCACAGACCGGGGAGAGGCGCGGGATTTGGTGAGCACGGGGCAACTTCAGGCCGATGCTTTATGTGGTGTCACGAAAAAGCCTGCCTCGTCGGATCAGCCCGTGATTTCCCAATACGGCGAGCATTACTATGCCTTCTGCGAGCCGGCTCATGCGAAGCAACTGAATGCCACCTTGAAGCGGGCCAGTGCGGTGAGTTGGGCTTTGGGGGGCGCGGGCAAGGTTTCCGGTCCGAACGCCACCAATGTTCAATTCGAGGGCTTCAGCCGCACCCAAGGCCGCAAGAAGCTGCTCTACATCCGGGTGTTGTTCGCGGACGACATCAATCCACCGCAGACCGACGATCAGGCCCAGGCCACGGTGCTGGCGAACAATCGATACTTTCATGAAGGTTCCTACGGCACGGTCTGGTGGGAATCGACCGTCACGCCGCTGATCCGTCTGCCCCAGCGCAAGAATTATTACGGTGAGAATGAAGGCGCGCTGCTCGGAGATGCGCGCAACGGTGCCGCCGCTCTCGGTTATTTTCCCGGTGATTATTTTGGTCCCTCTTACGTGCTCTGCACCAGCATGCCCCAGTATCTCTATGGTGGTATTTCGAGCGGCGTCTTGAACGGTTCTCCCGGTGCGATCACGCATGAATTGGGCCATAACTTTAATCTGCCGCACGCGAATTTCTGGCAACCCGAAGGCTCCCTGCCGGGCCCGGTGCAACCGCAGAACCTGTCGCCTTGGCCCATCGACCCGGATGCGCTCAACGGCCACAACGACATCAACGCGCCCTACATCATTGGACTGGGTGGTGCCCAACCCTCGCAGGAGTACGGCAATCCTCGCGACGTGATGGGCAGCGGTCCCGGTCACTTCAGCGCCGTGGCCAAGCGATACATGGACTGGCTCCCGCAGGATTTCGTCAAGACCGTCACCGTCAGCACGACCAATCGCCTCTACGCCTTTGACACCCCGCGCATCGATCGCGGTCGGCTCTATGCCATGCAGATTCGCAAGGACGTGACCCGGGAATACTGGTTGAGCTACCGGCAGGGATTCGCGGCCAATCCATGGTTCTCCAATGGTCTCGAAGTGGAATGGAACCTCGGCGGTGAGAACGTGGACGAAACCTTCATCATGTTCGGCAACGAACTCATCGACACCACGCCGGACACGAGCTACGGGAAAGAGGATGCCGCGCTCATCGTGGGGCGCACTCTTTCCGACCCCGCTGCCAGTCTCCACATCACGCCCATCGCCCGCGGCGGCGGGCCGGTTTCCTCTGACAAATGGATCGATGTCGTGGTCATGAAGGGAAGCTTCCCCGGCAATCAGATTCCGACCATGACTCTGGAGGCCAGTGCGCTGACCGTGGCGCAGGGTGCGATCGTGGATTTTACCGTGATCGCGCAGGACGCCGATGGTGATGCCCTGGCTTACAACTGGGACTTCGGCGACTGGACCTTCGGGACCAACGGGCCGGTGCAAAGCAAGACCTTCAACGCCAACGGCCAGTATGTGGTGCGTTGCGAGGTTTCCGACATGAAGGGTGGGCGGGCCAGCCGCCAACTCGTCCTCACCGTGGGTTCACCCACGACCTACACCATCAGCGGGCGCGTGCTCGACACCGAAGGCAATCCGGTCGAGGGCGTGCGCATCCATAACAACGGCGTGCGACCGGTCAATCCCCCCGCCGATCCTTATGCCCCTTACACGAACGCGCCGGTGGACGTCGGCACTTACCGCTACGGCTATACCGACACGGACGGCTTTTACGTGATCGGCAATGTGCCCGACGGCACCTACGTGGTGCGAGCCTTCAAGTACGGTTACAGCACCATGCCCCTGGACTTCACCGACCCGGTGAATGTGAATGGCAACGCCTCCGGCCTCAACTTCACCGCCACCAAGCTGGCGCGGGTCAGCGTCGCCTGGACCGCCGACGCCACCGAGCCGGGGGACGAGTACGATCCGGCCGAGGACGGCGTGTTCACCATCACGCGCGAGGGCGGCGAATTTTCCCAGGACCTGCCGGTGGTGTTTACCATGAGCGGACGGGCGCTTTATGATTTCGACTACGGTCTGGCGGGCACGGACAACCTGGCCACCAATTGCGTGTACGAGACCAACGGCACGGTCATCACCACCAATTGCGTGGTCTTCACCACGCCGCGCGGGCAGTTAATCATCCCCGCCTTCCAGTCCTCGATTGATGTGCATGTGATCCCCACCAACAATTTTCTTGGCGATGGGGCCAAGTCCGCGGTCATGACGCTCATCCTGCAAACCAATTTCACCCGCGTGACCACGGTGCTGACCAACTTCCTCGTCACTAACCAGCCCGGCAACATTGTCGTCACCAATTCGCTCTTCGTGCAACGGACCAACCAGTTCCGGGTGCCGGGCTGGGAATTGCGCCCCTTCGGCCCTTCCGGCACGCCGACCTGGTTCCAGACCGATCCGACCTACGTCCTCGACCAGGCCGAAGCGACCGTGAACATTCTGGATGACGACGAACCAGATCCCCCGACCGTGTCCGTCTTCACCCTGGATTTCGACGCGCACGAAGCGCGGGGGGACAGCGCCATGATGGCGATCGTTCGGCAGGGCGCGCCGTTGGACCAAGATTTAGTGGTGCATTACGAGACGCCCGACGTGAGCGCGTTTTACAGTCCGGCGCTGAACGGAGAGGATGTGGCGCTGCTCTCGGGCACGATCACCATTCCGGCCGGACAGTCGTTTGCTCTCCTGCCCGTGGTGGCCATCAACGACCTGTTTGTCGAAGGCAACGAGATTCTCTTCGTGAACATCCTCGAGAGTCCGGAATACTTCACCGGATTTGCGGACGGCATGATCGTGGTGGATGACGACCTGCCGCAGGTGAACATCTTCACCTCGGTTTCGACCGTGGCGCGCAACGGTGGTTCGGCCCGGGTGACCCTCTCCCGCGTGGGCAGCGTGGATGAGGACTTGACCGTGAACTACCTCGTCACGGGCACGGCCGTCAGCGGCGTGGACTTCACCACGCTCTCCGGTTCCGTGGTCCTCCCGGCCGGCCAGTTGAGTGTGGACGTGAACATCAATCCGATTCCCACCAGCACCAATCCGCTTCCCCGCACCGTGACCATCGTGATCTCCGATTCCACGACGTATAACATCTACCAGCAGAACTCGGCCACGGTGACGATCATCGACCAGAACCTGCCCACCGTGACCCTCGCCCGATCAGGGGACACGATTTCTGAAAATGGTGGCACCTCCACCTTTACTGTCACGCGCACCGGAGCCATCACCAACAACCTGAACGTCTTCTTCGACACCGGCGGGTCGGCCTGGGAAGGCTCGGATTACGCCAGCGTCGGCACGAACATCATCATCCCGGCCGGCTCGATCACGGCCGGCATCGTCATCACGGCCATCAACGACAGCGCCCGCGAGTTCGGCGACACCTGGGGGGACGACACCGTCATCGTACGACTGCGGGCTAACACCAACTACACGCTCGGCGGTACCGTCAGCCAGACCATCCGTATCGTGGATGATGAAGGCGACACGGCCCTGCCCTCGGTGGGATTCATGCTCCAGCGTTCGAGCGTGTTCGAAAATGCCGGTCAGGCCCGGATTTTCGTGAAGGTCACGGCCAACCCGGCCACCAACCGGCCCATCGAAATCGAGTACCGGGTAACGGCCGGCAGCGCCACGCCCAACGTGAACTACGTGAATTCCTTCCCCGATCGCCGCGACCCCACTGGCCAGAGCGTTACTGGCATTCTCAACATCACGCACTACTTTCCGCCCAACCCGCCGCCCCGGTTTTATGATCTGGAGAATGGCATTTACACCATCCCGGTGACGGTGCTCGACGACTTGGTCGCGTCCGGCGACAAGACGGTGACCATCACGCTCTTCAACCCGACGGGCTACCAGACCAACCGCTCGCTCGTGACCAACGGTGGGATTATCTACACCAACTTCCTGATCACCCACCTTCCGACCAATGCGTTTCTCGGGCCGGCCAGTTCCCACACCCTGACCATCCAGGATTTGAAGACCAGCACTGTGACCCTCGCGGCCACGGCGGAGCGGACCTATGAGGCCGGGCCGGTGCCGGGGCAGTTCATCTTCACGCGCGACGGTGCGACCAACGTGCCGTTGACGGTTTATTTTGCCCTGGAGGGCACGGCGGCCAGCGGCAGTGATTACGTGCCGGTCGGGACCAACATCACCATACCGGTCGGCACCAATTCCGTGGCGCTGACCCTGATGCCCATCGACGACCCCACCGAGGAAGTGGCCGAGACCATGATCATCCGGCTGCTGCCCAGGTCTGGTTATCATTCCGCCTTGGGAGCCGGGGCCGGGATGATCATTGTGTCCGATGACGGCACGATTCAGTTTGGCGCGGCCGAATACAATTTCAGCGAGAACGCCGGCTTTGCGGTCGTGCCCGTGGTTCGCACGGGCGGCACCAATCTGGCCGGGACGGTCGATTACCTGATCACGGGCGGCACCGCCACCAACGGGGTGGATTACCTCGGCACGAACGGGACCCTCAGTTTCCTTCCCGGCGAAGACGTCAAATCCATCATCCTCCCGCTCGTGAACGAAAGTCTGGTGGAGCCGGATGAAACCATTCTCCTCGTGTTGACCAATGCCACGGGCGGCGTGCCCCTGGGTGGCCAGCGCACGACCACGGTCAACATCGTGAACGACGACACGGCCTTTGACTTTGCCGTGGCGGCGTTCCGGGCCAATGAGAATGCCGGACTGGGCACGGTCATCGTTACTCGCACCGGCGTGCTGACCAACACCGACACGGTGTGGGTCACGATCACGAACCTCATCCCGCCCACGGTCGGCATCGCCGGCCCACTGGACTTTGTCCCGGCCGCGCACTTGCTCACCTTCAATCCGGGCGAGACGAACCGGCCTGTGTCCTTGACCTTGCTTGATGATGAATTGTTTGAAGGGGACGAAAACATCAGTCTGCGGTTGAGCCAGCCCAGCGGCAGCCTCCAGTTGGGCGCATTGAGCAACGCGGTGCTGGTGATCGTGGACGATGAGTGCCGTCTCGACTTCGAGGTGACCGGCTACTCGGTGAAAGAGTACTCGAATTTCGTCACTCTGGTCGTGCGTCGCGTGGGCGGCACGGTCAACCCGGTCACGGCGCTTTACACCACGGGCGACGGCACGGCGACCAACGGCTTTGATTTTGCCGGCGTGACCAACACGGTTTCCTTCCTCGGCGATCAGTTGGTCGCGGACACGAACGGCTCGGGTCAGGTCACGTTTGTGCCTGGCGAATCCTTCCGCACCATTAACATCACGATCCTCGACGACGTGATCGGCGAAGGGAACGAGAACTTCCACATCAGCTTGAGCGATCCGGCCAGTCCGTCCCCGGCGTCCCTGCCCGGGGCCACGCTGCTTGGGGTCAACCTCACCACCGAGGTGACGATTCTGGACAACGAAACTCCGGGCAACGTCGATTACGAGTTTGTGGCCGGACCGAACGCGACGGTGAACTCCGTGGCCCTGGCCCCGGATCTCAAGGTGGCGATCGGCGGCGAGTTCACGCTCCTCGATGGGTTCTCCTTCAACCGCATCGCCCGGCTCCATGCCGACGGTGCGCGGGACGCAGGTTTCAATCCCGGCGCGGGCGCGAACAGCAACGTGCATGTGGTCGCCGTTCAGCCCGATGGCAAGGTTTTGGCCGGCGGCGAGTTCACCACCATGGATACCTCCAACCGGGTCCGACTCGCCCGGTTGAACGCCGACGGCAACGTGGACTCTGGTTTCGTGGTGCCCACCAATGGCGTCAACGGCATCGTGCGCGCCATCGCGGTGCAGACCAACGGCCAGATCGTCATCGCCGGAGATTTCACCCAGGTCAGCGGCGTGGCGCGCAGCCACATCGCCAGGCTCAACGCCAACGGGACGCTGGACGGCTCGTTCAGTCCTTCACTGAGTGGGAACGGACTCGCGCTGGCGATTCAGGCCGATGGAAAAATTGTCGTGGGCGGAGCGTTCAGCGCCGTGAACGGCCTGCCCCAGAACAACCTCGCGCGACTGAACGCCGGGGGCAGTCTGGATGGCGCGTTCCTCATCGGGAGCGGTTGCAACGGGGCCGTGAACGGGCTCGCTGTCCAGGCCAACGGGCGGATTGTCGTGGCCGGTGCGTTCACCCTCGTGAACGGCGTGAACCGTGAATATCTCGTGCGGTTGGAGACGGGCGGAAATCTCGACGGGACGTTCCTCACCGGTGGCGGGCCGAACTCGGCGGTCAGCGCCGTGGCCGTGCATGGCAGCGGCAAAATTTTGATTGCGGGGGATTTCATCAGCTACGACGGCCGTCCGGCCAATCGTTTCGCGCGGCTCAAATCCAACGGCTCGTTTGATCCGGTCTTTGTCACTGGCACGGGCGCGAACGCCTTGGTGCGCTCCGTGGTGGTGCAGCCGGATTCGGCCGTGATCATTGGCGGTGAATTCACCGAAGTGAACGGGATCGCGCGCTCTTATGTGGCGCGCATCCACGGCGACGAACGCTCCAGCATTCCCACCGTGGATTTCGGCGCGGCCAACTTCACCGTGGACGAGACGGCGGTCAGCGCCGTCATTCCGGTGGTGCGCAGTGGTTCGACCAACCAGGCGTTTGTCATTCAGTACTGGTCCACCAATGGCACGGCCACGGCGGGACAGGATTACACCGGGGTGACGAACACGCTGGTCTTCGCCGCCGGGCAATTGACCAACAGCTTTGCCATTCTGATTCAGGATGATCTGCTGATCGAAGGCGACGAGACGGTGAACCTTTCGCTGACCAACGTGACGCCCAACGTGGATGTCAGCGGCCAGTCCACGGCCGTGCTGACGATTCTGGACAACGAGCGGTTCGTCCAGTTCAGCGCGACCAACTACGTGATCCGGGAAGACTCGAACACGGTTGCCATCACCCTCACGCGCACCGGCGGGTTGTCGGGCGTGATCACGGTGCTGCTGACCACGAGCAACGGCACGGCGCTGGCCGGCAGCGATTATTTCTCTTTCTCGAACACTGTGACCTTCGCCGCCGGGCAGATCACGGCCACGGCCTCCATCGCGCTGGTCAACGATCTGGTGGGGGAGGCGGCGGAGAGATTCCATCTGAGCCTCTCCACGCCCACGGGCGGTCTGCTGGGAACTCCGGCGTCGGCCACCGTGACCATTCTTGATGACGACATCAACTTCGGCACCTTCAATTACACGAACCCCAATGCCATCGTCATCCTGGATGCCGCCCCGGCCGCGCCCTATCCCTCTTCCATCTCGGTCTCGAATCTCACCGGCGTGGTGAGCCGGGTGGTGGTGTCGCTGGTCGGGTTCACCCACACTTTCCCCTCGGATGTGGACGTGCTGCTGGTCGGGCCGCAAGGGCAGAAGACTTTGCTTATGTCCGACTCGGGCGGGAGCGGCGATGTTTTCGGCCTCAATCTGCGTTTCGAGGACTCGGCGGCCAGCTTGCTCTCCGATACCGCGCTGCTCGTCGCCAGCACCAACCATCCGACCGATTACGCGCCGGTGGATGGCTTCGCGGCTCCGGCTCCGGCCGGCCCGTATGCGACGGAACTGGCTGTCTTCAACGGCACGGTCGGCAACGGAACCTGGTCGCTCTATGTCGTGGATGATCGTGGCAACGACTCGGGCGTGATCAGCAATGGCTGGCGCATGACCATCACCACGGTGGACGCGGCCTCGGCCAGCGATCTGGGTTTAACCATGACCGACGCGCCCGATCCCGTCGCTGCCGGGGACACCTTGATTTACGCGCTGTTCGTGACCAATCGCGGACCGCTCGGTGTGACCGGGGTGCAGTTGACCAATTACCTTTCGCCCAACGTGGAGTTCATCAGCGCCGTGGCCTTGCAGGGCACTTGCACCAACCTCAATGGCGTCGTGGCTTGTGGTCTTCTCGACCTGCCGGCGGGGGGCAGTGATTACGTTTGGATCAGCGTGCGGCCGCTGGTGCAGGGAACGGTGACGAATCGCGCCGTGGTCAGCGCCAACGAGCCGGATGTCATCACCACCAACAACAGCGCCACGGTGATCACGACGGTGACGCCGGGCACGACGGCGGATTTGCGCGTGACCCTGACCGATGCGCCGGACCCGGTGTTCGCCGGCCAGAATGTCACGTATCATTTCACCGTCACGAATCGCGGGCCGATCACAGCCACCGGGTTGCTCATCACGAACCGTTTTCCGGAGAACGGCAGCCTGGTTTCCGCCAGCTCGACCGCCGGATCGATCATTAACTCGGGCACGGAGCTGATCATCAATGTTGGCACGCTGCTGAACGGCGCGGGTCTGATGGGCGATGTGGTGGTGTTGAGCCGCTTTGGCGGCACGATGACCAATACCATTGCGGCGCGCGCCGCCCAGCCGGACTTCTCGCCGGCCAACACGGCGACGGAGATTACCGAGGTGATTCCAGCCGCCGATCTGGCCGTGTTCATGAGCGACTCGCGCGATCCGGTCGGGCCGGGCGCGAACGTGATTTACACCGTCACGGTGGTGAACAACGGACCGAACCACGCGCACAACGTGACCTTGTTCGATACGCTGCCGATCCCGTTCAACGTCGTCTCGTTCACGAATTCGCAGGGCACTAGTTACGATGCCGCCGGGGTGCTGGTCTTCGAGTTTGGCACCGTGAGCAACGGGGCCAGTGCCAGCGCCACCATCATCGTCCAGACCATCGCCACGGGCATTTACACCAACCTCGCCACGGCGGTGGCGCAGGAGGGCGATATTTCCCCGGCCAACAACACGGCGGTGGAATCGACCACGGTGCAGGGCGGTGGTGGCACGGTGACGGCCTCCGGCATCATCGACAATGGCACCATCCAGCTCGGGGTGAATCCGGCGGCCGACTTGAACGTGCGCAACGGGCCGCCTTCCTTGGGCGGGACCACTTCGGTGGGTCTGCGCTATCTGCCGACCGGGGCGGAGAGCACGGCGCCTGGTTGCTTGTGCGAGGGTTGGGGTGTGGCCAACGGCTTGAGCGGTGCGGCGGGCGGGGCCAACGAAGCCTCGGACGGTGGGGCCTTTGGTCTGGTGGTGGAAAGTTTCGTGGCCGACGGGGTGACGGCGCGCTCGGTAGTGCGGGTGCATGGTTCGAGTGTCTTTGGCGGGGTGGACACGGGTACTCCGGCGACGTTCCGGGTGACGCACTACTATCATCCCTCGGCGGCGACGACCAACCTCTATCAGGTGGATGTGACGATTGAAAACATTTCGACCAACGTGGTGGAGGTGCTTTACCGCCGGGTCATGGACTGGGACATCGAGCCGACGCCTTTCAACGAGTATTCGACCATCATCAAGGGCGACTCGACGAATCTGGTCTTCACCAGCGATAATGGATTTGCCAGCGGGAATCCGCAGGTGGGGCCGAGCCAGATTTTAGCGGTGGGTACTTTCATCGACAGCGGCCCGGCGGATCACGGCGCGCTGTTCGACTTTAACTTTGGCCAGTTGAATCCTGGCCAGAGCAAGTCGTTCGTCACTTACTACGGCGCCGCCGGGACGGAGCGTGATGCGGTGACGGCGATTGCGCGGGTCGGCACGGAGGCTTACTCGTTCGGCCAGTCGAGCACGCCCGGGGGCAAGACCAATGGCACGCCCAACACCTTCATCTTTGGCTTTGGCGGTATCGGCGGGTCGGCGCTGGCCGGCTCGGATCTGGCGGTGGATGTGAGCACGCCGAGCGCGCTGGTCTCAGCGGGTTCCGTGTTCAACTATACGGTGGTGGTGACCAATCCCGGGCCGGACATCGCCACGGCGGTATTTCTTACCAACACTTTCCTCTCTCCAGCGGTGAATATCACTGCGGTCACGCCCAGCCAGGGCGTGCTCGCGCTCTCCAGCAACTCCCTGGTGCTCAACATTGGCGACATGCCGCCGCGCACCATCGTGACGCTCAACCTTTCTGTGATCGCCACCGCCGAGGGTTTCCTGACCAATCGCGCGGATGTGACCACGACGCAGATTGACTTCAACACCAGCAACAACACGGATGAAAACGTGGTGACGGTGGTTTCGCCGGGCACTTATGCCAATCCCAACCCGATCACCATTTATGACGCCGGTCCCGCGCTGCCTTATCCCTCGATCATCCGGGTCTCGAACGCGCCGCCGCGGGTGACGGCGGTCACGGCCACTTTGCTCGATATCAACCATACTTATCCGGCTGATCTCGACGTGCTGCTGGTCGGGCCGCAAGGGCAGAAGGTGCTGCTGATGTCGGATGCGGGGGGCGGATATGATCTGAACGGGGTCACGCTCAAATTTGATGATGAGGCTGGTTTATTCTTGCCGGCGGCGGCGCAGATTGTGGCCGGGAGCTATAAGCCGAGCAATGTGGGCGGAGGAGATTTCTTCTTCAGCCCGGCGCCGCCTCCGCCGTATGCCGCGTTCATGTCCAGCTTCAATGGCACGGATCCGAATGGTGACTGGTCGCTTTATATTCTGGACGATCAAGGTTCGGACGTGGGCCTGGTGGGCAGCGGATGGCGGATGAGTTTTGTGTTCAACGTGGCCCTGCGCATTGAGCGCCTCGGTTCCAGTGTCGTGCTTTCCTGGCCGTCCTCGGAGACGGGTTACACGTTGGAGAGCGCGCCGGCCCCGACGGGTCCTTGGGGCGTGGTGACGTCTGCTCCGCCGCTGGTCGGCGGGCGCTTCACGGTGATCGTGCCGGCGGGCGGGGCTAACCAGTTGTATTTCCGACTGCGGAAGCCGTAATCAACTTGCGCCTAGAATTATCTGTGTGCGAGAACTTGCGCCCTCCGAACGAAGCGAACGGCGCGGAGCGGGAATTCCGGGCATTTTAGAGTTTTTGAGTATGCGAACATTGCTATTTGCGGCTGCGGTGAAACGCGGTTTCGCCGGTTTTTTTGGACTTGTGATCCTGTGTCTGGCGGCCCCTGTCGCCACCGCGCAGACCATTGAGTTCCTGCCCGGTGCGCCGAGCGTTTACGAGAACGGCCTGGGGGGCGGAACCAACGTCACCATCATCGTCACGCGCTCGCCGGCGATTGGGATTTCGACGGTTGATTTCAGCACGGCGGACGGCTCGGCCACTTCGCCGGCTGATTACACCGGGGCGGCCTTTCAGCTCTCCTTCACCAATGGCGAATCCTTTAAGGTCATCTCGATCCTGGTGGTGGATGACCTCCTCCAGGAAGGGACGGAGACATTCTTCGTCCGGTTGGACAATGTGGTGGGTGGAACGCTTGGCGCGAGTAGCAACGTGACCGTGACTATTTTCGACAACGACAACTTCTTCCGCTTTATCCCCACCACCAACCAACTGGTGTTGGAAGATCAGACCAACGCAGTAATTCTGGTGGAGCGGGTCGGCGATCTAAACGGATCGGCCTCGGTGGACTTCTTTACCCGTGATGGGACGGCGGTGTCCGCGCCGCCGGCCTTGGCTGATTTCACCAGCCAGTCCGGCTCGCTGATTTTCACCAACGGACAGGGCACCAATGAGCTTTTGATCCCCATCACCGAAGACTGCCGCATTGAGCCGACGGAGTTTTTTCAGGTCGTGCTGACCAACGGCATCGGAGGCACGGTGGACCCGCTGGCCGACGTGATGACCGTGGGCATCGCGAACAACGATACGGCGGCCGGCACGGTTGAGTTCGGGGCGCTCAGCGTGGACGTCCTCCCGCTCGTCCTGGGCGACCCGGTCAACCCGCTCATCTATGAGCACCTCACTCGCGTCATCACCGTGCGAGTGGTGCGACGCCAGGCCTGCGACGTCAACAACGTCCCGGTCGCGTTCGGCGGCGCCGCCACGGTTGATGTCAATGATTTGAACAACGGCCTTTTTGATTGTCCGGGCACGGATCTAGCCCGTCGCGGAATCGACTACACCATTCCCGGCATGAACGGGAACGGAGTGCTCACCCTGAATTTGCCCAACGCCAACCCGGTCACCTTCACCATCCTTGTCACCGAGGATTTGTTCGTGGAATTGGACGAGGCCATCCGGCTTCAGCTTTCCATTCCGAATCAAACCCCGCTGCCGGCCTTGGGCGATCGCCGGTCGCAGAACATCATCATCCGTTCCGACGAATTGCCCGCCGGCGGGGTCGTGCCGTACTACAATCCGTTGAGCATCCTCAACCCGACCCCGGGTGCGAACAACGCGGTCTATGCCGTGGCGGTGGTTCCCTTCACCGTGCCCCAGAGCGGCGGCATGAGCTATCTGGGCGGCGATTTCACGGGCGTGGACGGCGTGGTGCGCAACCGCATCGCGCGGGTGAACAGTTTCGGGTTGGTGGATACGGGTTTCGATCCGGGCAGCGGCGCGGACGGCTTCGTGGAAACCATCGCGGTGCAGACGGACGGGCGGGTGCTGATCGGCGGTGGTTTCACCTCCGTGAATAACGTGAGCCGCGCAGGCGTGGCCCGTTTGAACGAGGATGGTTCGCTCGACGCCGGATTCCTTCCGGGCAACGGCGTGCAGGGCATTGTGCATTCCATCGTCCTGCAACCGGATGGCATGATCCTTTTGGGCGGCGAATTCGACGCCTATAACGACCAGCCGGTGCGAAACGTGGCGCGCCTTTTCCCGAACGGCTTGCTCGACATCTCGTTTGATCCCGGGGTGGGACCGGACGGAGCCGTTTGGTCGCTCGCCCTGAGCCCGTTCGGGCCGGAGGTTTACGCCGGGGGCGATTTTACCACCTTTGCCAACCAGACCCGCAATCACATCGTGCGTTTGACCGGCACCGGCGGCGTGGACGCAGGCTTCGTCCCGCTCTTCGGCGCGGATGACGCGATCTACTCGATCACCGTGACCGCCAACGGCCAGCCGATGGTAGCCGGTGCCTTCACCCAATTCGACGGCCAGGCGCGTGCTGGCGTGGCTCGTCTTACGGCCAATGGTTTGCTCGACCCGACCTTTGATCCGGGAACCGGCGTGGAGGGAACAGTCTATTCTCTCCAGCTCCAGGCCAACGGCCAGCCCATCATCGCGGGAGATTTTCTCAGTGTGAATGGCACGCCGCGCAAGTCCATTGCCCGTCTCAATCTGGACGGGACCGTGGACACCAGCTTCCTCGACGTTCACTACAATCAGACCCAGCCCGGAGTGGATGGGTTCATTAACGCCGTGGGCTTGGATTTCACCGGCAACCTGATGGTTGGTGGCACCTTTGCCACCGTGGGTGGCGGGCTGGATACCTTCGGCGGCATGGTGACCAACGCGGTCACGCCCAAGTTTAACTACGCGCAATTGATGGGCGGGGCCAATCCCGAGGCCTTCAACATGCCGGGCAACGTGCAGTTCGTTTCCGCGCAATACTCCATTGATGAGAATGTGCTGGGCGGTTTTCTGACCATCACCATGGTGCGAACCAATGGCCGTTACGGGCCGCTCACGGTCAACTGCCGCACCGAGGATGGCACCGCCGTGGCGGACGTGGATTATGTCGGTCAGTCCAACACCGTGACTTGGGCGGATTGCGAGTTTGGCATTCTAACCTTCACCATCCGCATTCTGGACAACGCGCTGATCGAGGGCAATCGCACCTTCAAGCTGGTGGTTTCCGACCCCATCAGTGTCGGCGGCGTCGCGCCGGCCTATCCCTCGCTCGCCGCGCGCTCGAAAGCCACCGTCACTATCATCGACAATGATTTTCCGCGCGGTGTGCTCGGCTTCAGCCAGCCGGTCTTCACGGCGGGCGAGGCGGATGGGAATGCGCTGGTCACGGTCACGCGGACCAACGGGAGCGTGGGCCAGGTGACGGTGGAGTACGCGACCTTCAACCAGACCGCGACCTCGGGCGTGGGCAACGATTACACCCTGAAGGCGGGGACGCTGACCTTCGCCTCCGGAGTGACGAACCAGACCATCAGCGTGACGATCAACAATGACACCGCCTCGGAGAATGAGGAGTGGTTCGGACTCCGGCTCACGAACGTAACCGGCGGCGCCTCGCTCTCCCTCAGCAATACCACCGTGCTCATCCTCGATAACGAGCCGAGCAGTCACGGCAGCGTCGGCTTCGCGTCCGGCGGGTTCTCGGTCAACGAGAGCAACGCCACGGCCACCATTGTCCTGCGTCGGACCAGCGGTGCGCTGGGGGCCATCAACGTATCCCTGGCCTCCTTTGATTTCCCGCCGGCCAACGGCAACGCGCGCTCCAACGTGGACTATGTTGAGCTCACGACCAACGTGACCTTTGCCACGGGCGTGCTCACTCAGCTCGTGACGGTGCCGATTTTTAACGACCATTTCGTGGAGGGGAACGAGCAGCTCGGTCTCACCATCACCTCGGTTTCCGGTGGCACCCTGGGCTTCCGGAGTAACGCGGTCCTGACTGTTGTGGACGACGACTCGTATGGCGTGCTCTCGCTCACCGAGGTCAATTACTTCGTCAACGAACTGGGCTCCAGTGTCCTGGTCAACGTCGTGCGCACGGCCGGCGATGCCGAGGAAGTGTCGGTGGACTTCGCCACCACGGCGCTCACCGCCACCGATGGCGCGGATTATCGGGGCACCAACGGCACGCTGATCTTTCCCGACGGCGTATTGAGCGCGAGCTTCACCATTGCGATCCTCAACGACCCGGACCTCGAATACAACGAGACGCTCGCCATCACGCTGACCAATTTTCAGAAGGCGGGACAGGGAGCGTTCACCAACGCGCTGCTGACCATCATCGACGACGAGGCGCTCGACGTGGACGCCGGATCGGTGGACACCGGTTTCGAGAGTCATCCGAACGGGTTCGTCAACGCGCTCGGGCTGCAATCAGACGGACGTCTCATCATCGGCGGCGACTTCACCACCGTGAGCGGTTTTCCGTTCAACCGCCTCGCGCGACTTACGGTCGCTGGCACGCTCGATCCCCTGTTTCATCCCGGCTCGGGCGCGAACGACAAGGTTCATGCCCTGGTCGTGCAGCCGGACAACAAGATCATCATCGGCGGGCGCTTTACCCAGTTCGACACCACCAACCGCGGACGGGTGGCCCGGCTTAAGGCCGACGGCACCCTCGATGCCTCCTTTAATCCGGGTGCGGGAGCGGACAACCCGGTCTTCGCCCTGGCGCTCACACCGCAAGGCAAGGTCGTGCTGGGCGGCTCCTTTACCACGGTGAACGGCGTCACGCGTCCCAACGTCGCGTTGCTCGGCACCAACGGCACGCCGGACGTGGGCTTCAACACCGGCGCGGGCGTGAACGGAACCGTGTATGCGGTGGCCGTGCAGCCGGACGGGAAGATTCTCATCGGCGGAGATTTCACGACCGTGAACAACACCAACCGGGCCCGCATCGCGCGGCTCCACCCGAACGGTTCGTTGGATTTGAGTTTCAACGCGGGCAGCGGTCCGGACGCGGCCGTGCGCGCCCTCGCAGTGCAGGCGGACGGATTCATCGTCGTCGGCGGATCTTTCACCAACCTCAGCGGTGCCTCCGCCCGGCGCATTGCCCGGCTGACGCCTCTGGGCGCGATGGATTCCGGGTTCACGCCCGGTCAGGGCACGGATGGACCGGTGCTTGCGCTCACGGTGCTGCCGAACAACCAGATTATCGCGGTGGGTGACTTTCACCTTTTCAACGGCGTCAGCCGCAACCGCATCACGCGCTTGAACGCGAATGGCACGGTCGATCCGACCATCAACTTCGGCACCGGGGCGAACAGTTTCATCTCGGCTGTGCTGGTGCAGCCCAACGAAGAGATCGTCGTGGGCGGAGGGTTCACCGAGTTTAACGGCACCCCGCGCGATTACGTGGCCCGTCTGGTCGGAGGGCAGAATCCCGGCGCCGGTGAGTTCGCCTTCCTCAGTTCCGTCTTTTCCGTGGATGAGAACGGCACCAATGTCGTCATCACGGTGCGGCGGCTGGGCGGAACGACCGGATCGGCGCAAGTGCATTTTGCCACGTCCGACGGCGTGGATTTTCCGCCCTACGTCGGCGCGGTCGCGCCCGGCGATTACGCCGAGACGAACAGTGATCTTATTTTCCCGCAGGGCGAGACCCTGCAAACCTTCCTGGTGCGGGTGAACAATGATTCCGAGGTCGAAGGCGACAAACTCCTCTTCCTCTCCCTCAGCGCGGCGACGGCCGGGGCGGGGATCAATGCGGCCGGGGCCGATGCGGCGATGATCATTCGTGAGGATGATTCCTCGGTGGGCTTTATCACCGCCAGTTTCAGCGTGAACGAGGGGGCCGTGGCCGGCCACGCCAGCATCACTTTGCTGCGGACCGGTTCAACGAACTCGGCGGTGTCCGTCCTCTTCACGACGCTGCCGGGCACGGCCACGGCCGGGCCGGATTACACGCCCACCGCTGGACTGGTGCTGTTCGGCCCCGGCGAAACCGCGAAGGTCACGACGGTGCCGGTCTCGGAAGATGCCATAGTCGAGGGGTCGGAGACGGTGGACCTGCTGTTGATCAGCCCGGTGGTGGTGAACCGGCCGGACTCGACGGCGGTGCTGGGCCTGAGCACGGCCACGCTGACGATCGTGGACAACGATTTCCTGCCCGGTGAATTCACCTTGGTCGTGGCGAGCAACTTCGTGAACGAAGGGGCCGGACTGGTGACGATCACCGTGCTGCGCACGAACGGCAGTTCCGGGATCGTCTCGGTTGATTATTCGCTGGTGGACGGGACGGCGGTGGCGGGCCAGGACTATGTGAACACCAGCGCGACGCTTTCCTACGCCGACGGCGAAACGGTGAAGACCTTTCAGGTGCCGATTCTTAACGACGCTTTCCTGGAAGGAGACGAATTCCTGAATCTGGTCCTCTCCAACCCGCAAGGGGACGCCACGCTGGGCGCGATGACCTCCTCGATCCTGAACATCCTGGACGACGATTACATTGGTTTCTCGACCAACATCTTTTCCGTGAATGAGTCCGACGGGGTGGCCACCATTACCGTGCTCCGGGCCGGCAACACCAACCTGGCCTTCTATGTCGATTTCACCACCAGCAATGGCACGGCCCAGGCGACCTTCGATTACGCCGTCACCAACGGCCGGCTGTCGTTCGCCGCCGGGGAACTGAGCCGGACGTTTGACGTGCGCGTGTTTGACGACGCGCTGGTCGAGCCGGTGGAAACGGTGATCCTGCTGCTGACCAATGCCTCGCCCAATGTCGATCTGAGCGGCGTGGTTTCGGCCCAGTTGAACCTCATCGACAGCACCAAAGTGGTCTCGTTCAGCACCAATGCCTTCTCGATCGGGGAAGGGGAGACCAACGCCACGATCCAGGTGGTGCGGGCCGGGAATCTGGCCGACGGACTCACGGTCACGTTGAGCACGCACGATCTCACCGCCGGCCACGGCTACGATTACACTGGCTTCACGAACTTGATCACCTTCACCAATGGCGAAGTGGTCAAAACCGTGCTGGTGCCGATCTATGACGACACCCAGCCGGAGTTCACCGAGACGTTGGTTCTTTCGCTGGCCCCGCCCGGCTCGGGTTATGTCACGAGCCCGAGCAATGCGGCCTTGAGCATTGTGGACAATGATTTCGGGCCGGGCTTCCCGGACACCTCCTTCGATCCCGGCGCGGGCGCGAGCCGCTTTGTGCGCGCGCTGGCCTTGCAACCCGATGGCCGGCTGCTGGTCGGCGGAGCCTTCACCAACTTCGGGAACGTGAATTTGAACTACCTCGCGCGGCTGCTGACCAACGGAGTGGTGGACACGAACTTCACTCCGGGCACGGGACCCAATGCGCTCGTCTCCAGCTTCGGCCTGTCCTCGGGCGGCCACATTGCGGTGGGTGGTTCGTTCTCGACTTACAACGGTTCCAACTTCAACCGCGTGGTGCGCCTGACCAGCAACGGCCTGCCCGATGCCCTGTTCACTCAGCCGACTACTTTTGACGCCGCAGTCCATGCGCTCGTCTCGCAGGTGGACGGGAAGATCGTGGCCGGCGGTGCCTTCGCGCTGCCCCTTTCCCGTGTGGCCCGGGTGCGGGTTAATGGCACCCTCGACTTGCAGTATGATCCCGGCACGGGCGCGGATGGGACGGTGCATGCCCTGGCCCTCCAGCCCGACGGGCAGGTCGTGCTGGGTGGCACCTTCACCAACGTGGCGGGGTTCACCTATCCTCGCCTGGCCCGGCTTGGTTCCAATGGTGTGGTGGACTCGACGCTGCTGCCCCTCACCATCACGAACGGAAACATCTTTGCCCTGGCCCTCACCCCAGGCGGAAAAATCCTGATTGGCGGCAACTTCCGATACGTGAACGGCGTGGCGCGCGGCGGGATTGCGCGCCTTCATGCCGACGGGTCGCTCGATACCGGCTTTGCGCCTTTCATCGGCGTCACCGGCACGGTGTATACGGTCAGTGCGCTGGCGGACGGCTCGGTCTTCATCGGCGGTGATTTTACTTCGGTGAACGGTCTGCCCCGGAATCGCTACGCGTTGTTGCAAGCGGGCGGGGCGGTGGAAACCACCTTCGACGCCAGCCTGGGCGCGGACAACACGGTCTATGCTTCCTTGGTCACCTCGGATCAGAAGATCGTCATCGGCGGTGATTTCACGACCGTGGGCGGGCTGACGCGGCGCGGTGTGGCGCGCTTGAATGTGGGCGATGCCACGGCCTTTTCGGTCTCGGGTCCGTACCTCTCGTTTAAGGCCGCGCGCATCCGGCTCAATGCCGTGCCGGGACGGGCCTACATTCTGGAAGGCAGCCTGGACCTGTCCACCTGGTCGGGGCTTTCGACCAACGTGGCCGCCGGCGTATTTTTGGATCTCACGGATCCCAATGCGGACATCAACAGCCGTCGCTACTATCGGGCGCGGCGTTTTGGACCCTGACGGACAGCAGCAATTTTGCGAAGAACTATGAAGAGTATTTTCGAGCGAGGCAGTGTGAATCAACGCCCCGGTCCGATCCGGGGCTGGGCCTGCAAAGTGTTTCTGCTGCTGATCGCGTTCGCTTCCAGCCTCGTCCCGCGACTCGCCGCGCAACAGCCGGTGAACGACAATTTCACCAATGCCACGGTCATCGCTGGTTTCGTCGGGAGCGCCCTCGGCATCACCACCGGAGCCACGGCCGAGCCGGGCGAGCCGAACCACTGGCCAACCACGCTCACGGGCCGGTCGGTCTGGTATTCCTGGGTTGCGCCGGCGGACGGCACGGTCAGCATCGACACCCTGGGCAGTGCTTACGATACGATCCTCGCGGTTTACACCGGATCGAACGTGGCCGCGCTCAACCTGATCGCCAATGACGACGACAGCGGATTTGGTCTGGAGAGCCAGGTGATTTTCTTCGGCGTGGCGGGTACGACCTACAACATCGCGGTGGATGGCTACAATTATAACGACGGGCTGGGGCCGCGCAATGGGCCGTTCCGTCTGAACTGGGCCTCGGCCACGAACTTTGTCGCGGCTCCGACCAATGAGATTCAATTCGCCGCGACCAACTTCACGGCGGCCGAGAATGCCCCCGGCTTCGCGGTCATCATCGTCAACTACGGCGGCGGGGCGGCGGGACCTGTTTCCATTGATTACGCCACGGCGGACGGCACCGCCCTGGTCGGAACCGATTACCTCAGGGTGACGAACACCCTGACTTTTCAAGTGGGCGAGTCGAACAAGAGTTTCACCGTGCCGATTCTGGACAACGCCGTGCAAAACAGTAACAAGACCGTGCTGCTCTCGCTGGCCAATCCCACGGGCGGCGCGGTGCTCGGCGCGTTGAGCAACGCGGTGCTGACCATTCAGGATGATGAGACGCTGCCTGTCGTGAGCGCAGCCGGCGTGTTCAACTTCTCCCTGCCCGCGTATGTAGTGACAGAGAATGAAACCTTCCGCGCCCCTTTCCCTGGAGCCTCCATCAATTTTCCCTCCCGGAGCCCGCTCGGAGCGCTGGTGATGGTGACGCGAACCGGTGGTGCCTCTGGCCGGGTGCTGGTGGACGTGGGCGTGGGTGTGGCCGTGGGTGGAGTGTTCCCCCTTACTCAGACCCTGGCTTTCGACGATCAACAGATGAGCGCGACCTTCGTGGTGGACATACCGCAGGTTGGCGCCGGGATCATCAACCTCACCCTGTTGAACCCGCGGGCGGACCCGCTGGAGGATCCGCTCACCATCATTCCCACCATTGGCTTCCCTCTGTCCTCCATCCAGATCCTGGCGGTGAACACGCCGACACCCGCCAGCTACAGCATTGAGCGCAGGACTTATCGCGTGGATGAGTACAATCCATTCGATCCGTTCAACTTCGGTCTGACCAACCTGCTTAATTTCATCGACATCGACATCATCAACCCCAGCGGACTGGGAGGGTCAGTGGGGATCGAAACGCGGGCCAACGTCTATGGCTACTTGGTCCAGGATGGATCCGACTATCCCGAAGCACAGAACTTCATCTTTCCCGAGACGCCTTACACCGACGGCTTTGCTGGAATTACCAATTTCATCGATTACATCCCGTTCGATATCACGGTCAACTTTCCGAACGGAACCACTCGCCGGACCATCCGGCTGGTGGTGACCAATGATGCCACGGTCGAGTTTAACGAGGATGTGCAGTTGCGGTTGCACGACCCGGACAACCAACATGTCCTGCGCAACGCCCTGGCCAACGTCACCATCATGTATGACGAGCAGCCGGCTGGGCAGGCCGACCGGGAATGGAATCCGGAAGGCGTCTCGTTCTCACAGCCACCTTTCAACGCCACGCCGGGCGCGAACAACACCGTCTCCGCCGTGGCCGTGCAGGCGGATGGCCGGACCGTGCTGGTGGGCGATTTCACGGCGGTGAACAGCGTCTCGCGCTTTCGGGTCGCGCGCATGAACGTGGATGGCTCGCTGGACTTGACCTTTAATCCCGGCTCGGGCGCGGATGGCTTCATCGAGGCGCTGGTCATTTATCCGCCCACTCTTGGGACCAACGGCAACAAGATTCTGATCGCGGGCGGTTTCAGCGCCGTGAACAACGTGAGCCGGCATGGTCTGGCGCGTTTGAACGTGAACGGCTCGCTGGACAACTCGTTCTTCGTGGGCAACGGGGCGGATGGCTTCGTGCATACCCTCACCCTTCAGTCTGACGGCAAGGTCTTGGTCTCGGGCGATTTCACCCATTGGAACGACGTGGCCGTGCCTGGCTTGATGCGCCTTAACCAGGACGGCTCGCTCGACCCCTCGTTCAATGCCGGCCTGGCTGCGAACAACACCATCTGGAGCGTGGCCGTGCGCGACACGCCCCAGTCCATCTTCGTGCCGCGCGATGCGGCCGGCACCCAGTTCGAAGACGTGAACGTGATCGAGACTGGATCGACTGCGGGCACCATCACCATTACCTACGACTTTTATGGTATTCCCGACACCATCCGGGTGTTTTACCAAGGGGCCATGATCCTCGATCTCACCACCAACCTGGCGGGGAGTTTGACCCTCGCCTACGGTCCCGGCCTGGCCACGGATTTCACCATCATCATGAACCAGGGCATCGGCCTGCCGGGCACGGCCTGGGAATACAAAGTTTCGGTCCTGCCCGTCATCACCGCACGCACCATTTATCTCGGTGGTGACTTCACGGAATTCAACGGCCTGACCCGCAACGGCGTGGTCCGGTTGCTCGACAACGGCACGGTTGATCCGACGTTCGATCCGGGCCTGGGGGTGGACGGCAGCGTCTTCGCGGTGGCGGTGCAGCCGGACAACAAGTTGCTGGTGGGCGGCGCGTTTCATCGGTTCCACACCAGCGAGCGCAACTCCATCGTGCGCCTGCGTAACACCGGTGCGCTGGATGCGGATTACAACGTGGGCACGGGTTTCAACGATTCAGTCTATTGCATCACCTTGCAGCCGGACAACAAGGCCCTCATCGGCGGCCTCTTCCAGGAGTTTGACGGAGTGCGGCGCATGGGGCTGACCCGTTTGTTTGTCGGCGGCTCGCTCGACACCAGCTTCATGGACACGGCTTACAACCAGTTTTCCGGCCTGCCCCGGACTTTCAGCTTCGATCCGCCGCGCTACGTGAATTCCATCGCCCTCCAGGCGGACGGCAATCTCATGATCGGCGGCTCCTTCACCAATCTGGGCGGCAACTACTCGATCTACCGGGCGATCCGTAACAACTACACGGTCTTCACCCGGGCGGACAAGACGACGCGCTTCAACATCGCGCGCGTCCTGGGAGGCTACACTCCGGGGCCGGGCAACACGGAATTCGATCCGTCCGCCTTTCCCTTCACCATTGATGAAAACGGGCCCATCTTCTACGCCACCATGCGCCGGGTGGATGGCCGGTTGGGTACGGCCCAGGTCATCGCCACCAACTCCAACGTCACGGCCAACAGTCCCGGAGATTTTTTCAACCAGGGCGTTCCGCAAATCTGGCCCGAATTCGCCTACGCCGCGCCGGACAGCGTGGGTTACGTCGGGGTCAACTATTTCGCCATCCCGATTTTGGAGGATACGTTCCAGGAGGGCGATGAGACCTTCCATGTGGGCGCGGTGATTCCCAGCGGCAGCATCACGCTGGGTGGCGAGTTCGTCCCGCTCGGGGCGGCGCGGGGCCGGTTCGACGCCTCGATGGTGACCATTGCCGACAACGACTTCTCGCCCGGCGAGTTCAACTTCAACCTTTCGGGCTACATCACCAACGAGGGAGCCAGCTTCGCCCTCATCACGGTCATCCGCACCAATGGCACCGCGGGCGGAGTGTCGGTGGATTATCTGACCCGGCCCGGCCCGGTGGCCGCCGCCACGACCAATGCGGACTTCTCGCCCGTGCGCGGCACGCTCAGTTTTTCCTCGGGCCAGGCGGTGCGAACCTTCCAGGTGCCGATCGTCAATGACGCGGTGGTCGAATTCGATGAGACCATCACGCTCGTGCTGACCAACGCAACCGGCGGAGCCAAGCTGCCCGGCGGCACGCCGACCTCCGTGGCCACGGCGACGCTGACCATTGTGGACAATGACTTCCTGCAAGGACGTTTGAACTTTGCCACCTCGGGTTTCACCAACAACGAGAATGAGACCGTGGCCACGATCATCGTGACCCGCACCGGCGGCAACGTCGGGGCCATGACCGTGCAGGTCAGGACGGCCAATGGCACGGCCACTCATCCGGCGGACTACACCGGGGTGACCAACACTTTGAGCTGGGCGGACAGCGACAGTTCGGCCAAGTCGTTCACCATTCCGCTGGTCTTGGATGGCCTGGTGGAAGGAACGGAAACCGTGAACCTGTTCCTCTACAACCCCGCCATCAACGGGGCGCTCGGGGCGCGGACCAACGCCGTGCTCGGCATCGCGGACGCGGATAATTTCGGCGTGCTCAGTCTGAGCCAGCCTTTCTACGAAGTGGATGAGAACGGCTCCGCGCCGGTCATCACCGTGAATCGCAGCGGCGGCATCGCGGGCACGGCCACGGTCAATTTTGCCACCGCCGTGCTCACCGCCACTCCGGGGGTCGATTACAACAATGTCTCCGGCACGCTGACCTTTTTGCCGGGCGAGACGAGCCACAATTTCGTCGTTCCCATTCTGGACGACCTGGTGCCGGATGGCGACAAAGCCATTCTGATCACGTTGCAGAACGCGACCAATGGCAGCGTGGGTTCGCTCTCGAATTCGGTTCTCACGTTCATCGACAATGAATCGTTCAACCTGCCGGCCGGTTCGCCCGATCCCAGCTTTCATTCCGTGGCCAACGATGTGGTCTATGCTCTCGCCTTGCAGAACGACGGACGCATCCTGATGGCGGGCGAGTTTACCTTGGTCAACGATGTGCCCCGCAACCGGTTGGCGCGGGTCAAGCCCTCCGGAGTGCTGGACGAGACTTTCAACATCGGCCCTGGCGCCAACGGCTCGATTCGCACCCTGGCCTTGCAGCCGGATGGCAAGCTGCTGGTGGGCGGTCTTTTCACGGTCATCAACAGCACCAACCGGAATCATCTGGCCCGCCTTGGCACCGATGGCTCCATGGACGCGTTCTTCAATCCCGGTGCGGGCGCGGATAATCCGGTGTATGCCCTCGCCCTCCAGGGCGACGACAAGATCGTGGTCGGCGGCTCCTTCGCCACGTTCAATGGTTTCATTCGTCCCGGGGTCGTGCGGCTGAACACCAACGGTTCGGTGGACTTGAACTTCACGCCCGGGACCGGAGTGAACGGGACGGTCTATGCGCTGGCGGTGCAGAGTGACGGGAAGATTCTGGTGGGCGGCGATTTTACCTCCTTCAATGGCGTGGCCCGGACTAATTTGATTCGCCTCAACCTCAACGGAACGCTCGACAACACCTTTAATCCCGCGTTCTCCATCAACGGAGTGGTAAGTGCGCTGCTGGTGCAGCCCGACGGAAAGATTCTGCTCGGCGGATCATTCACCAACGTCAACGGAACGCTGCGGCGCGGGCTGGCGCGGCTTCTGTCCGGCGGTGGGCTGGATGGCTCGTTCCTCGCCGGATGGAGCGGGGCGGATGACGCCGTGTTTGACCTCAAGCAGCAGGTGGATGGTCGTTTGGTGGTGGCCGGGGCGTTCCGGACCTTCAACGGCGTGACCCGCCGGGGCGTGACCCGTCTGCTCGCAGACGGCGCGACCGATCCGGCGATCAACTTCGGGAACGGGGCCAACGCCTTCGTGGCTGCGCTGCTCATTCAGCCCGATCGTCACATCGTTTTTGGCGGCGGCTTCACAGAGTACGATGACCAGGCGCACGCACACCTCGTTCGGATTTATGGTGGTTCCATCGCCGGCTCGGGCGCGCTGGAATTCAGCGCGCCGCTCTTTACCGCGAGCGAGTCCGGCAGCAATGCCGTCATCACCCTGCGCCGCCGTTATGGCACCTTTGGCGAAGTGCGGGTCGAGGCGTTCACGCAGGACGGCACGGCCGTGGCCGGGACTGATTATACCGGCGTCACCAACACGCTCATCTTTCCCCAAGGCGAAACGCGGGTGCAGTTGGTTGTGCCCGTCACGGCCAACGCCATCCCGAACGACGATCGCACGGTGTTGCTGGGACTGCGAAATTTCCTCGGAGCCGACACCGGCCCGCAGCCGGTGGCGACGCTGGTCATTCAGGATGACGATGCGTCGCTCAGTTTCAGCGGAGCCAATTACGTGGTGAATGAGAATGCCGTCAGTGGCAACGCCACCATCCTGCTGACCCGCCAGGGCGGCACCAACCAGACGTTGACCGTGGACGTCGGCACGGTGGCCGGCGGCACGGCCACGGCGGGAGCAGACTACACTCCCACCACGGCTCCGCTTAGTTTTGGCCCCGGTGAGTTGAGCAAGCTCTTCACGGTGCCCATCGCCAATGACACTGTGCTGGAGGGGAATGAGACCATCCTGCTGGCCCTGTCCAATCCCGGCGCGGGCGTGACCCTGGGCCTCGCCAGCGCGGTGCTCAACGTGATTGACGACGAACTGCTCAACGGCCAGTTCCTCTTCCAGACCAATAATTTCATCGGCCAGGAAGGCGAGGGCGTGGCCCAGGTCGTGATTGTTCGCACCAACGGCGCGGTGGGCATCGTCTCGGTGCGCCTGACCACCAGCAACCTTTCCGCCCTGGCCGGTTCCGATTATGTGAACACTAACATCTTGGTGACCTTTGACGACGGCGTGACCAACAAGGTCGTGCCCATCGTCTTGATCAACAATGCGGTGGCCGAACCGGACGAAGCCTTCCTGCTCACTCTCTCCCAGCCGACTGGCGGAGCCACCATCCTCCAGACCAATGCCACGGTCACCATTTACGACGATGAGATTTTGCCGGGCTTCCTCGGTTTCCAGACGAACGAATTCTTCGTCAACGAGACGGCGGGATTTGCGACCATCAACGTGGTGCGGGCCAACAGCCGGCGCGGCGTGGTCTCGGTGGATTTCTCGGTCAGCAACGGCAGCGCCACGGCCGGGCTGGATTACACCACCAACAGCGGCACGCTGACCTTCGCCGATGGCGAGGATTTGAAATCATTTCTCATCCCGATCATCAACGACGTGGAAGGCGAGGGGAACGAGACGGTCCGGTTGAGCCTGACCAACCTGCAAGGGACGAACACGACCCTGACCCTGCCGACCGCGAACCTGAACATCGTGGACGACGACACGGCGCTGCGCTTCTCCTCCGCCACTTATTCGGCGGGTGAAACTCAGGGCGGAACGGTCATCACGGTGTTGCGCGGCGGCATCATCAACACCGCCGCCACCGTCGATTATCTCACCGTGCCCGGGGGCACGGCCGCGGGTGGGCTTGACTACACACCGGTGAGCGGCACGCTGGCCTGGTCGGCGGGCGACGCCACGCCCAAAACCTTCCTCGTGCCGATCATCGACAACACCAGTTGGCAGGCGGATCGCACGGTGCTGTTGGTGCTGACCAACGCGGTCGGACTGGCGGTCTATGTCGGCACTCCCTCCAACGCGGTGCTCACCATCATCAACGACGAAACGCAGAACCCGGTGGCCGGCCCCGTGGATCCGACCTTTAATGCGAACTTCGGAGCCGTCGGCTCCGTGCAGTCGATTTCTTACGACTCCGCATCCCGGCTTTACGTTGGCGGTGACTTCAGCCGCTTCCACGGCACGGCGGCCAATCGCCTGGTGCGCCTGCAGACGAACGGGGCGCTGGATCCGACCTTCAACCCCGGCAGCGGAGCCGACCAGATTGTTTACTCGGTGACGGCGTTGACCAATGGTGCGTACGTGGCCGGTGCCTTCACTAATGTGAACGGTGTGCCCGCCGGGCGCGTGGCGCGCTTGCTGGCCAACGGCAGCGTGGATGTCACATTCCTCTCGACGGTTGGTGCGAACGGCCCCGTTCGGGCCGTGGCCTTGGCGGCGGCCGATCAGTTGGTCCTCGGCGGTGAGTTCCTGGCTTATGATGGCAACCCGGCCGCGCGTGTGGCGCGTTTGAATTCGAACGGCACTCTCGACACCTCATTCATCGTGGGCAGCGGCCCGAACAACACGGTGCGCGCCGTGGCCGTGCAGCCCAACGGGCAGGTTCTCATTGGCGGCGACTTCACCAGCGTGAGCGGTTTCATCGTCTCGCATCTCGCCCGCCTCAATGTTGACGGTTCGCTCGACACTACCTTCGACACGGGATTGGGCGCGGATGGACCGGTGAACGCCCTTGCTCTCCAGGCGGACGGTAGGATTTTGGTGGGCGGCGAATTTGTGACCATCAACGGCGTGCCGCGCGACCGGCTGGCCCGGCTTAATGCCGGCGGTTCGGTGGACACGAGCTTCATCATTGGTGACGGAGCCGACGATGTGGTGCGGGCGGTGGCCTTGGATCTCGACGGCCATGTGTTGGTGGCCGGTGCTTTCAACACCTTCAACACGCACTTGCTGCGCGGGGTGGCCCGGCTCAATAGCGATGGCTCGCTCGATCCGGCCTTCAACGTGGGCTACGGCGCGGATGCTCCGGTGAACGCCCTCAGCGTGGTGAACCGGGCCTTGCCGCCGGCGGTGGCGGTGATGAATTTCAACGCCCTCATCGCCTCGAACTCGACGCCGTACACGACTCATACCGAAAACTTCATCACCTTTGGCAGTTTGGTCGGCGGAAGTTTCCTCGCCGTGAGCAACGGCAATCTGATTACCGGCGCGGAGCTGGGCTCATTTTCCTCGCCCTATGAAATCAGGCTGGCGGGTGGCTACAGCTTCACCTTGCAGAGCATCACCTTCTCCAACCTGACCGCGCCGGTGACGATCACCTCGTCGCGGGGCGGAACGGTGGCGGTGGTGACGAGCGGTCCGTTCTTTTTCGATGCCAGCTTCGCCGGGGTGAGTTGGGTGCAACTCAGCGCGGCGGGCGTGGCCATCGTGGATGATCTCGTCGTCCTGCCGGGTGCGGATGCATTTGCCAGTCCGTCGTTTGCCCTCGGCGGCGACTTCGAGAAGTTCAACCAAATCCAGCGCGGCGGGGTCGTGGTGCTGGGCAGCGGCGGTTCGGCCACGTTCGACTTTGACCCGCGGAACATTGCGGCGCGTTCGGTTTACGCGTCGGGCATTTACACGAACTCCGCGCAGCCGGGCACGCTTGGAAAAGTGGTGGTGGGCGGTGATTTCACCGCGCTCGTCGGTGTGGATCGGGTCAACCGTCTGGCCCGTTTGAACATTGATGGTACGCTCGACTCGAGCTTCGCCTCGGGCGTGGGTGCGGACGGCCCGGTGCGCGCGCTGGCCATTCAGCCCGATGGTCGCACGGTCTTCGGTGGATATTTCACGACTTACGATTTCCTCACGCGCGCCTACCTGGCCCGGGTAAATGCCGATGGCACGCTGGACAACAGCTTCAACTTCGGGGCCGGTCTCGACAACGCGGTCCTGGCCCTCGCTCTCCAGGCGGACGGAAAAGTG
Organism: Pedosphaera sp.; assembly: GCA_031414955.1. Lineage (GTDB taxonomy): Bacteria > Verrucomicrobiota > Verrucomicrobiia > Limisphaerales > SIBH01 > JANNGC01. The sequence goes on from JANOQV010000030.1 coordinate 50,955, forward strand.
GTGGTGGGCGGATTGTTCACCACGGTTTATGGCGTGCCGCGCCAGTCCATTGCGCGCATGAACACAAACGGCACGGTGGACGCGAGCTTCACCGTGGGGGCCGGCGCAGATGGCGCGGTGCGCGCGGTGGCCGTGCAGGCCGACGGCAAGATTTTGATCGGCGGCGATTTTCAGACCGTAAACGGCCTGCCCCGTGCCCACATCGCGCGGCTCAATGCCAACGGCACAGTGGACGGAACTTTCAACCCCGGCCTGGGCGCGGATGGCCCGGTGAACGCGATTGCCCTCACCAGCACGGGCGGCATTCTCATTGGCGGTGCCTTCACCAATTACCACGGCGCTCCCGCTCCACGCCTCGTTCAACTCACCAGTGGCGGCGCACTCGACGGTTCGTTCAATCCCGGCTCGGGCGCGAACGACTTCGTCAGCTCCATCGTCCTCCAGCCGAACGGACTGGCCCTGGTCGGGGGCAGTTTCACCACTTTCAACGGTCAGATTCGCCATCGCCTCGTGCGGTTGACCACCACCGGCGCGCTGGATCCGACGATCAATTTTGGCGCGGGAGCGAACGACCTGATCAACACCATCGCTCTTCAAAATTACGATGGGAAGATGGTCATTGGCGGACGGTTCACGGCAGTCGATGGCCTGACGCGCGTGGCCGTGGCCCGGCTGTTCGGGGGGACAAATGCTGGTGGCGGTGCCTTCCAATTCAGCACTCTGGCCTACTTCGTCAATGAGCACGGCGGCAGCGCGGTGCTGACCGTCCACCGCACCGGCGGCACGCTGGGCGCGGCCTCGGTGGCCTTTGCCACGGGCAATGGTTCCGCCACCTCGCCCACCGACTACACGGCCACCATTGGCACGTTGAACTTTGCCGAGGCGGAGTCGGTGAAACAGATCACGGTGCCCATCATCGACAACTCGATCACCAACGTGGACCGGACGTTTATCGTCACGCTCTCCAACCCGAGTCCCGGTTCCAGCCTCGGCTCGAACACCACGGCGTCAGTCATCATCCAGGACAACGACAGCGTGATTGGGTTCAGCGCCGCCTCCTATTTGGTCAACGAGAACGGCCTGGTGGCGCGGATCACGGTGCAGCGCACTGGCGGTGCGGCGGACGCCGTCGCGGTGGAATATGCGACTGGCACCAACGGGACGGCCACGGCCGGATTGGATTTCACCCCGGCGGGCGGCATTCTGGTCTTTCCCTCCGGCGTTCGGTCCCAGACCTTCGACGTGCTGATCACGGATGATGTTTTCAATGAATTCCATGAAACCGTGCCGCTCACTTTGCTCAATCCGGCCGGCCCGGCTGTGCTCGGGCTGGCGGCGGCCACCCTCACCATCGTCGAGAACGACGCCGGGGCGGGCGTGATTACTTTCGGCACCAACTCCTACTTCGCCAGCGAAGAGGTGGGCCTGGCCTTTGTCGAAGTGCTGCGGACCAACGGCCACAGCGGCGCGGTGGCGGTGAATTTCCAGACCCTGACTGGTTCGGCCACGCCGGGAATCGACTTTGTGGTGACCAACGGCAGCGTGAGTTTTGGCGATGGAGTGACCAGCGCTTTTCTCGCCGTGCGCCTGCTCGACAATGTGGTGCAGGAGGGCGACGAGACGGTGCCCGTCCGGCTCTTCGGCCCAAGCGGCGGGGCGACCCTCGGACTGAACCTGGCGAATCTGACCATCGTGGACAACGACGCGCCCGGCACCTTCGTCTTCAGTTCGCCGCTCTACACCGTTTCCGAGGCCGGTGCCTTTGTCACCGTGACCATCCTCCGCACTAACGGCAACCAGGGCGCGGCCAGCGTGACCTTGGTGACCAGCGGTGGCACGGCCACGCCCACGGCGGATTACGCGCCCGTCTCGAATGTGCTGAACTTTGCCTCGGGCCAGTCGGTGGGTACGGTGAACATCGCCATCCTGCAGGATGGCCTGGTCGAGGGCACGGAGACGGTGGGCCTGCTGCTGGCCAACGCGGTCGGGGCCACCAATTCCCTCGGGACCGCCACGATTCAAATCCATGACGATGAAGTGGCGGTCGGTTTCAGCGCGGCCACCTACGATGTGACCGAGAGCACGACCAACGTGACCATCACGCTCCTGCGCACCGGCGACACGAACAGCCCGTTCTCCGCCCTGGTCAACACCAGCGACGGCACGGCCTTCGCGCCCGGCGATTATCTCGGCAACTCGGTGCTGATGAGTTTCGCCGCCGGCCAGACCAGCCGGACCTTCATCGTTACGGTGATCGACGACACGCTGGCGGAAGGGGACGAGTTCGTGAACCTGACGCTCTCCAATCCTTCCCCCGGACTTTCGCTCGGGCCGGTGGCCACCGCCCGGCTGAACATTTTGGACAATGACACGGTGGTGCAATTTAGCGCGCCGCTTTACGCGACCAACGAAGCCACCGTGGTCATGCTCATCCCGGTGATTCGCAGCGGCTTCCTCGGCGGAACCTCGCTGGTGGACTGCGCCGTTGCTCCCGGCGGCACCGCCACCGCCGGAGTTGATTTCTTCGGGGCCAACACGCCCTTGACCTTCGCCGTGGGGCAGGCCCTCCAGCTTTTCCAGGTCACGCTGCTGGATGATTTCCTGGTCGAAGGGGATGAGACGATTTTCGTGAGCCTGAGCAATCCTCTGGGCACTCTGATCGGAGCGCAGTCCAGCTCCGTCATTAACATCGTGGACAACGACACCACGGTCGGATTCTCCCAGACTAATTATGTGGTGAACGAGAAGGTGACCAACGCCCTCATCACCATCGTGCGCAATGGCTCGCCGTTTCAGGCCATCTCCGTGCAGTTCCGCACCATCAACGGCAGCGCGAGCAACGGACTGGATTACGTGTTCACTTCGAACAACTTGAGTTGGGCGGCCAACGACATTTCGCCGCGCCTCGTGGCGGTGCCGGTGCTTGATGATGCCCTGGCCGAGGGATCGGAATACGTTCAGCTCCAGTTGGTGAACCCGACCAATGCCCTGGCTGATCCGCTGACGGGCCTGGCCACGCTGACCATCGTGGATGATGCCGGTGCCATTGCCTTCGCCGCCACGTCCTTCAGCGTGATCGAGGGCGCGACGAACGCCTTGATCCAGCTCGTTCGCACCGGAGGCTCCAATGGCACGGTGAGCGTGGCCTGGACTGTGACTGGCGGCACGGCCACCGCCGGCTCGGATTACACCGGCACCACCGGCACGGTGGTCTTCGCCGCCGGCGAAACCACCAAGCAAATCATCCTGCCCATCGCCGAAGATGCTCTCGTCGAAGGCATCGAGAACGTGATCCTGGCCCTGAGCAATGCCTCCAATGGCGCCCGCGTGGGCGGACCGTCGAGCGCGACCCTCTCCATTCTCGACAATGACACCGGCATCATCGTCGCGTCGGGCACGGCCCTGACCTTCGAGAGTTTGGTTCCGACCAACCGCGTGATCGAGCCGAACGAACGGGTCACGATTCAGTTCGGCCTGCGCAACGCCGGCCTGGTGGACGCCAACAATGTCTCGGCCACGATCGTTTACGCGAACGGCATCACTCACACCAACGCCCAGACCCAAAGCTACGGCGCGCTGCTTGCGAGCGGCCACACCGTGGCCCGGCCCTTTAACTTCACCGCGCTGGGCACCAACGGCACGCGCATCACGGCCACGCTGCTCCTCACGAACAATGGGGTGTTCCTCGGCCCGGTCTCCTTCGACTTTGTCCTTGGGAGCCAGAGTTTGAACTTCCAGAACGCCAATGCCATCGCGCTGAACGTCCTCGGTTCGGCCACGCCTTACCCGGCCGGAATCACGGTGGCTGGCCTGGCCGGCCCGGTGAACCGTGTGACGGTGGCCCTGCACAACATCACTCATCCTTTCCCTGACGATCTCGACATCCTGCTGGTGGCTCCAAACGGCGCGCGGGTCATGCTCATGTCGGATGCCGGCGGCGGCAACGCCTTGAACAATGTCACGCTCACGTTTGATGACGCGGCTGCGCTGGCCATTCCGGACAACACCGCCATTTCCGCCGGCACTTATCGTCCGGGCAACTATCTGATTCAGAACGATCCGTTCGCCGCGCCGGCTCCGGCTGCGCCTTACAGCAATACGCTCGCGGCCTTCAATGGGAGCGCCGCCAACGGTGTCTGGTCGCTCTACATCACGGATGATTCGGAGTTCTCGCTTGGGGCCATCGCCAACGGCTGGAGCTTGAACATTTCGACGGCGGACACGGTGGTCTCGGGCGCGGATCTGGCCGTGGTGGTCACCGATGCGCCCGATCCAGCGACCACCGGCGGCCCGGTGACTTACACCATCGCGATCACGAATTACGGTCCGGCCACGGCCACTTCGGTGGTGCTGACGAACCTGCTGCCGTCGGCGGCGAGTCTCCCGATCGTGAGTGGGCCGGGCACGCACACGCTGAACGGCAACGTGCTCTCCAGTGTCTTGGGCAGTCTGGCCCTCGGGTCCGGCACGGTGGTAACCGTGACCATGACCGCTCCGGCGACGAACGCCTTGCTGACTTTTGATTCGACGGTGGCCTCGTCCGAGGTTGATCCCAATCCAGGCAACAACCACGTTTCGATCAAGACGACGGTGGGAGCCGCCCCGGATGTGCCGCCGTTATTTGTGGCGCGCAAGAACAGCCAGTTGGTGCTCAGTTGGCAGGATGCCTCGACCAATGTGGTGTTGAGAACCGCCGCGACCATTGGCGTGGCCGCTGACTGGTCGGGGGTGCCGAATGCCCCGGTGATCAGCAACGGCGTGAGCACCGTGACGATGCCCATGGACAGTGGGTTGAAGTTCTTCCGGTTGCAGCGAGTTCCTTAGCGAATGGAATGAAGTTAGGTGGCGCGAAGAGCGCTTGAATTTATCGCCGGACGCAGGCGGGACGTTTCCGCCCGCGTTCGCGCGTTTTTTGGATGGTTAAGTGATATGAAACGCACTCTTGTTGCTGTGTCGGCCCTGTTGGCGGTCTCCGCCCTGGCGGTTCTCCCTCCCGGGAGAGCACCGCTGCCCAACCTCGATCGGCGTGCCTCGCGGGCCGCGAACCTGCCCAACGAAGTGGCGCCCGAGCAGGCGGTCGCCGTGTCGGCCTTGCGCTCCCGCGTGCCGGGCCTGAAGGTCACGCGCAGCGTGGTGCTGGGATCGCCGGTCTTTTTCTCCTCGACCGACGCGCTGCTCACCGGGCCGGACGCGCAGGGTCTGGGCGTGCTGCCGGCCACGGCCCAAGGCATCCCATCCAACGATCCGCATCGCGCGGTCAAAGCCTTTCTCAACGAACACGCCGGATTGATCGGATACAACGCCAGTGCCCTGACGGGTGCCCGCGTGAGCCGCGACTACGTGGCCACGCACAACGGGATGCGGACCGTGGTCTGGCAGCAGGAGTTGAACGGGCTGCCGGTCTTCGAGGCCATCACCATGGGGCACATCACTTCCCAGGGCGAACTGGTGAACCTCTATTCGCATTTTCTGCCCGACGCCAGCACGGCGGCGGCGCGCGGTTTGAAGGGGCGGGCTACGGTCGCGGCGGCGGCGGGTGCGGTTCAAATCTCGGTGCTGACGGCCATGTCCGTTGCGGCCGGCAATCTCGGGGATGTGGTTGCTCCTGGATCGTTGACCAGCCTCGGCGCGGCCCAGGGTCCGGCGCTCAAGCAGACGTTTCGTGGCTCGGGCGCGCTCAATGGCGACCAATACGGCGAACTGGTCTGGCTGCCTATGAACTCCGGCCTGGCCCGGCTCTGCTGGCAGGTCATCATCACCAGCAAGGCGCGCGGTGAAATGTTCCTGCTCCTGGTCGATGCCGAGACCGGCGAGGTTTTGCTGCGGCGCAATCTGACCAGTTACATCACCAACTCGACCTACAACGTGTGGACCAGCGACAGCCCTTCTCCCTTCTCGCCCGGTTATCCCACGCCCGGAAATCCGGCCCAGCCGGCGGTCATCGCCCGGACTCTCGTGACCATCCCGGCTTTGAACACCAACGCCTCGCCGCTCGGCTGGATCGCCGAGACCGTGAACGAGACGCTGGGCAACAACGTCGATGCGCACACCGACCACAACGACAACAACCAAGCCGACCTCCCGCGGCCGACGGGCAATCCGTTCCACGTTTTTGATTTTCCGATCGATTTGGCCAAGTCGCCGACCAATTACAGCACGGGCGCGGTGGTGCAGCTCTTCTACTGGAACAATTTCGTGCATGACAAATTGTGGGAGATGGGTTTCACCGAGGCGGCGGGCAATTTTCAGACGACGAATTTTGGGCGTGGTGGCCTGGGCAATGATGCGGTGCAGGCCGATGCCCAGGATGGTGGAACCCTGAACGACGGGTTTCATGTCAACAACGCCAACATGTTCACGCCGCCCGACGGTTTTCCGGCGCGGATGCAAATGTATCTGTTCGATGGCACGGATCCCGACCGGGATGGCGATTTCGACGCGGAGATCATCATCCACGAATACATGCATGGCCTGAGCAATCGCCGGGTTGGAGGCGGCATCGGGATTAGCACCCTGCAAGCGGCGGGCATGGGGGAAGGGTGGGGGGATTTTTACGGCTTGAGCATGCTCAGTGAATCCAACGACCCCATCAACGGCGAATGGGCCATGGGCGGTTATGCCACACTCAATTTTGCCGGCCTCAACCTGACGGATAATTACTACTTCGGCATCCGCCATTTTCCGTACTCCACGAATCTTTTGAAGAACCCGTTCACCTTCAAGGACATCGACCCGACTCAGATCAGTCCTCATGCTGGGATTCCCCGCAGTCCGCTGTACCTTCCGTACACTCCCTTCGAGGCCGATGAGGTTCACCATCAGGGCGAAGTGTGGTGCGTAACCTTGTTCGAGATGCGGGCCAATCTCATTGCGAAGTACGGCTTCGCGGGCAACCGGGTCGCGCTCCAACTCGTGACCGATGCCATGGCCTTGTGCCCGCCCAACCCTAACTTCCTCCAATCGCGCGATGCCATTCTGCAGGCCGACGTGGTCAACAACACCAACGCCAATTACGCCGAGATTTGGAAAGCATTTGCCAAGCGTGGCATGGGGAGCAGCGCGACCTCGCCGAACAGCACGACCACCGTGGGCGTCCATGAGTCCTTTGACTTCCCGGGCCTGGCGGTTACGACGGTCGCGGTGAATGACGTCTTCTCCGGCAATGGCAACGGGGCCATCGATTTCAATGAATGCGTCGAGATTTCGGTGGGGTTGCGCAATAACTCCGTCACCACGGCCCGCTCGGTGTCCGGCACCCTGCGGACTACGACTCCGGGGGTGACCATCGCCCAGTCCAACGCCGTCTATGCGGATCTGGCGCCGGGTGCCTCGGGGTTGAACCTCACGCCTTACCGTGTTTATACCGATCCGACCTTTGTTTGCGGCACCCCTATTCAGTTCGCGCTCGTGGCTTCGGCCATCACCACCACGCAGTCCGTGACCACGAATTTGTTTCAGTTGCGCAGTGGCTTCGTGAGCCTCAACCCCACGTTGATCAACAACAGCACGCCGGCCAGCATCCCGGACGGCAGCACCAACGGGGTGGAGTCGTTGATCAATGTTTCTGGTCTCGCGGCCGCCGTGGGCAAGATCACAGTTTCTCTCCATCTTACCCACACCTACGCCAGCGACCTTCTCCTCCAGTTGATCGGCCCGGATGGCACCACGGTGGACCTCTCCCAAAATCAAGGCGGGGCCGGGCAGAATTTTGGGGCGAGCTGCAGCCCGACGACCTTGCGCACCACTTTTGATGACAACGCGCCCCAGGCGCTGAGTTCCGCAGTCGCACCCTTCATCGGCACGTTCCGTCCGGATGAAACTTTGACCGCCTTCGCGGGTAAATCCGGCGCGGCTTTGAACGGCACCTGGCGTCTGCGGATCGTGGACGGCTTCCCGCAGGATGCCGGGACGTTGCAGTGCTGGACCTTGGCGCTTTATCCCACGCTCTGCACCAATGGCGGAGGCACCTGCGTTTCCGACGTGGCGCTGAACGCCACCGCCGCGCCCGACCCGGCTGTGGCGGGCTTTGATCTGACCTATCAACTTGCCGTGACCAACAGCCGCCCGATCCCGGCCTCCGCTGTGGTGCTCACCCATGTCCTTTCCTCGAACGCCACCTTCGTTTCCGCCCTCTCCAGCCAGGCGGCTTGTGCGTTCAACAACGGCACCGTGACATGCGTGTTCGGCACCTTGCCGGTTGGGGCCAATGCCAGTGCCACCATCGTGATCCGGCCGCTCGCCGTGGGCCTCATCAGCAGCGTCTTCTCCGCTGGCTCCTCCACGCCGGACTCCAACCTTTCCAACAATGTCGTCACGCTGAACTCGGTCGTAATCGGGCCGGCTCCGGCCTTTGCTGCCGCCGGCGCGCAGGTCGTCGCCGAGAGCATCGCGCCGCCAACCGGTGGCATTGAGGCCGGAGAGACGGTGTCCGTGAACCTGGGCCTGCGTAACGTCGGGCCGATTGCCTCGGGGAACCTCGTGGCCACTCTCATCGAGGGCAACGGAGTAATCGCTCCTGGTGCCGCCCAGAGTTACGGCGCGATTGCTTCGGGCGGCGTGGGGACGCAGTTGTTTTCCTTCTCGGCTCCGGGCGCGCCCGGCACCTCCATCGACGCCGTGTTGCAACTTCAGGATGGGGTGCAAAACCTGGGTGTTGTTACCTTCCACTTCACCGTCGGTGGCGAGGTCACGTTCGAGAACAACGCCCCCATCGTGATCAACCAGTTTGGGGCCTCGACGCCGTATCCGTCCGTGATCAACGCCGGCGGCGTGGTCGGCTCGCTGGCCGGGGTGCGGGCCACGTTCACCAAGCTCACCCACAGCTTTCCCGATGACATCGACGCTTTGCTGGTCAGCCCGCAGGGGCAGAGGCTACTGCTCATGTCAGACGCGGGAGGCAACGTCGCGATCACCAACCGTACGCTTACTTTCGACGATGCGGCGGCCGGCCCGTTGCCCAACGAGACGGGCCTGGTGGCGGGCAGCTTCCGTCCCTCAAATTTCGATTCCGGCACCGAGCCGGGCGGAGACATCTTTCCCGCGCCCGCGCCCGTCGGTTCACTCATCACTTCCCTGGCGGGCTTTGCCGGCAGCGATCCGAACGGGCCTTGGTCGCTGTTCATTCACGACGATGGCGGTGGGGATGCCGGCTCGGTTTCCGGTGGTTGGTCGCTGACTTTGAACACGGTTTATCCGGTCAATCCCTTGGCCGATCTCGCCGTGACGGCCGTGGCGGTTCCCGCTGCGCCCATCCTTGATGAGCCGCTCACCCTGATCCTGACTGTGACCAATCTTGGCCCTAGCAATGCGCCTTCCGTGGTCCTGACCGACGTTCTCCCGGCCGGCAGTTCCTTCGTGAACGGTTCCGCCAGCCAAGGCGGGGGAGTGAGTTTCGCTGCTGGAGTCGTGACGGCGAATCTTGGCTCGATGAACGTCGGCTCCAGCGCCACGGTCACGATTCAATTGACACCCACAGCCCTCGGCCTGGCCGTCAACAGCGCCACCGTCTCGGGTGCTTTGACTGATCTGGTGCCCGTCAACAACACCGCTATCACGGCGCTCACGGTGGGCAGTCCCGTGGGTGATGTGTCGCTGTCGGTCGTCGCTTCGGCCCAGCCGGTGTTCCTCTCCAGCAATGTCGTCTTCACCGTGCTCATCACCAATCGCGGTCCGAACCACGCCGCCCATGTGCAGGCCGGCACTTTCATGGCCTCCGTGCTGAGCGTGGTCTCCGCTGTCACGACGCAGGGTGGATGTGTTTTCGCCAGTGGCCAGGCGCTCTGCGACCTCGGCGATCTTCCGGCCAACGGCAGCGCGGTCGTGACCATTACCGCCGTGGCTTCGTCCATCGGTTCGGCCCCGGCCAATTTCGCCGTGAGTTCCGACCCGACCGACCCCGTGCCGGCCAACAACTCGACCAACCTGCTTTGCACGGTCATTCCGACCTCGCCGGTGATTGTTCCGGCTGGCTCCGCGCTGCTCAACGAAGCCCTTCCGGCCAACGGCTCCATTGAATCAGGCGAGACCGTGACCTTGAGCTTCGGCCTGCGTAACGTCGGCAACGCCGACGCCGCGGACCTCATCGCCACGCTCCTTCCAACCGGTGGCGTCACTGGCCCGGGCGGACCGTTCCATTTCGGTGCGCTGCTCGCGAACGGTCCCACCGTCTCGAAGCCTTACAGTTTCACCGCGGGCGGCGCTCCGGGCAGCGCGCTCACGGCCACATTCCAGTTGTCGGACAACGGGCAAAGCCTCGGCACGGCGGTGTTCGCCTTTACCTTGAGCGCGAGTCGCTCCTTCACGAACAGCAACCTGATCATCATTCCCAACCAGGGACAGGCCACGAATTATCCTTCAACGCTCAACGTCTCCGGCATTGCCGGCGCGGCCAGCCGGGTGACCGTGAATATCAAACAGTTGACTCACACCTTCCCCGAAGACATCGACCTGCTCCTCGTTGGTCCCGCCGGGCAGAAAGTGCTGCTCATGTCCGACGCGGGCGCGGGCAATGCCGTCAGCGGCGTCAACCTGACTTTCGACGACGCGGCCACGGCGCTGCCGTTTAGTTCTATTATTTCCAGTGGCACCTATCATGGGACGGATTATCCGCCTGGCGACACGTTCCCGGCTCCCGCTCCGGCTGGGCCTTACGGCACCAATCTCGCCGTGTTCAACGGGATCAATCCCAACGGCACCTGGTCGCTCTACATCTTTGATGACGCCGTCGGCGACGCGGGCCGTGTCGATGGTGGTTGGACCCTGAACATCCAGACCGCCGCTCCCATCGTCTCCGCTGCGGATGTCGCGGTGACGGCGATCGCCCCGACGGTCGTCGAATCTGGCACGCCTTTCAGCTACGTGCTGACGGTGGCAAATTTCGGACCGGCACCCGCCACTGGCGTCACTTTGAGTGATTCGTTGCCGGCGGGTTTCATCCTCAGTGGCGTCACGGTCAGTCAGGGCAGCTACAGCACTGGTCCTGGCACCATCACGGCAAACCTTGGAGCGCTCGCCCTTGGTGCCACCGCCACCGTCACCGTGAATGGTGCCGCCGTCGGGCCGATCACTCTCGTGAATCTCGTCTCCGTCAGCGCGGTTCAGGCCGATCCCAATCCGGCCAACAATCTCCTCGCGCCGGCGACGACGGTGAACGCGCTTGCCCTCACCATCCAGCGCAGCGATGGCAACGTAATCATCACCTGGCCGTTCCCGGCCCCGGGCTACGTCCTGCAATCCGCCGCCACCATCGAGGGGCCGTTTACCAACTCGGGCCTTTCCGTCACGACGGTCAACGGTCGGAACCAGGTCGTCGCGCCCGCCACCGGATCGACCTACTACCGCCTCCAGAAACCGTAATCGTCCTCCGGCGTCGCACGGATGAAACTCTTCGGGCTGACCGGCGGGATCGGGATGGGCAAATCCACCTCGGCCGGCCTGCTCTCCCTCGGCGGGATTCCTGTCCTCGACACCGACGTCATCGCGCGGGAAATCGTCGAGCCGGGGCAGTCAGCCCTCACTGAGATCGCTGCGGCGTTTGGGGTTGAACTGATTGATGCCGAAGGGAAACTCCGCCGCGCCGCGCTCGCTGAGATTGTCTTTTCCTCGCCGGAGAAATTGAAGGAACTCGAAGCCATCCTGCATCCTCTCATCCGCGAACGCTGGCGCGGCCAGGCGGCGCTCTGGCGGCGGGAAGGCCGGTTGGCCGGCGTGGTCATCATTCCTCTTTTGTTCGAGACCGGTTCTCAGTCGTACTTCGATTCGATCCTTTGCACCGTCTGCTCACCGCGCACCCAGCAGGAACGATTGGTCGCGCGGGGTTGGCCAGAACACCAGATCCAGCAGCGCCTGGCTGCGCAATGGCCGGTGGAAAAAAAGGTGGCCGCCTCGAATTTTGTGATCTGGACCGAGGGCGTGATGGAAATCCATCTCCTCCAGTTGCGGCGTATCCTCGGCGATTACCTGCCCCCACGCTGATTCCAACTCGACAGACCGGAGAGCACGAGCACGAGCGTGCCGAAGATCGTCCCGCTGATGGGGGTGGGAATGCCCGCCAGGACTCCTCCGAGCAAGCCTTTGAGCAAAGCGCCGCCGAAGCTGTCGCCGTTGCGCCGGCGCTGGATCCAGAATACACCCGCCGTGGTGATGAGGAAGGCCAGGGGCGCGGTGATGATGGCGGCGGCTTCGGCGGTCACGGCTTCCGGTGCGAAGAAGAACCAATCGACCGCGAGAATGAGCAGACCGCTCGTGGGGTGAAGCCAGAACCTGGTGCGTGGCCGTGGGGTTGGGCCGGCATCCTCGTATCTCTGGAGGCGCACGGGGATTTGCGGTGGCACCACGGCCGGCTTTTCCTGCTCGTTCACGCGGCCACCCTAAGCCAGGCCGGGCGTGATTGGAACATCGAGATTTGGAGCTTCGTTGGAATTTGGAATTTGGTGTTTCCCGCGGGTCTGGCATCCTCCGGCCATGATTCTGTCACCCGCGGAACTCGAGACCCTCATCCAGGTCAGGCATCGCTCACCCCACACGCTGCTCGGCATGCACCCGCTCGGGGACGGTTCGGGCGTCGTGGTGCGCGCGTATGCGCCGGGCGCGGCCAGCGTCGCCATCGAGCCGACCCACGAGAAGAAGAAGCCTTCCATCAAGCTGCAGCGCATTCACGAGAGCGGTCTGTTCGAGGGCATGAGCAAGGAGGCCGGCCACGTTTATGCCTACGACCTGGTGGTGACGGACGCGGCGGGCAAGCCGTGGCGGATGCGTGACGCTTATTCTTTCCTGCCCACGCTGGGTGAGCAGGACCTGTATCTCTTCGGCAAGGGCGACGAGAGGAAAATTTTCGACAAGCTGGGCGCGCACCTGCGGGTCATCGACGGCGTGCATGGCACAAGCTTCGCCGTGTGGGCTCCGAACGCCCAGCGCGTCAGCGTGGTCGGCGACTTTAACAACTGGGATGGTCGCGTTTACCCGATGCGGAGTCTGGGCGCCTCGGGCGTGTGGGAGATTTTCATTCCCGGCGTGGGCGAGGGTGCGCTCTACAAATTTGAGATCCTGGACGCGCATGGGAACATCGTGGTGAAGACGGATCCGTTTGGCTTCTTCTACGAACTGCCACCCAAGCAGGCCGCCATCGTCTGGAACAACCAGAAGCACCAGTGGCACGACGGCGTGTGGATGACCAATCGACGCAAGCACGATCCGCTGCGCCGCCCCATGAGCATCTACGAAGTGCATCTCGGCTCGTGGATGAAGAAGTCGGAGGGCGAGTCGTGGGGCTACCGCGAAGTGGCGCCCAAGCTCGTCGATTACGTGCGCAAGCTGGGCTTCACGCACATCGAGTTCCTGCCGCTGGCCGAGCACGCCTACTATCCATCGTGGGGCTACCAGGTCACTGGCTTCTACGCGCCCACGAGCCGCTACGGCACGCCGGACGATTTTCAATTCCTCGTCGATGCCCTGCACGACGCGGACATCGGCGTGATTGTCGATTGGGTGCCCGCGCACTTCCCGCGCGACGAGTGGGCGCTGGCGAAGTTCGACGGCACCGCGCTCTTTGAGCATGAAGATCCGCGGCAAGGCTCCCATCAGGATTGGGGCACGCTCATTTTTAATTTCGGCCGGCACGAGGTGAGCAACTTTCTCGTGGCCAACGCGCTCTTCTGGTGCGACCGCTTTCACATCGACGGCCTGCGCGTCGATGCCGTGGCCTCGATGCTCTACCTCGACTACTCGCGCAAGCAGGGCGAATGGGTTCCCAACCAGTTCGGCGGGCGCGAGAACATCGAGGCCGTCGAGTTCCTGAAGAAGTTTAACCACGTCGTCCACACGGAATGTCCCGGCGTCATCACCATCGCCGAGGAATCAACCGCCTGGCCGCAGGTCACGCGCCCGCCCTATCTCGGTGGGCTGGGCTTCACGCTCAAGTGGAACATGGGCTGGATGCACGACACGCTCGGCTACTTCGGGCGCGAGCCGGTGCATCGCAAGTATCATCAGAACGACCTGACGTTCGCGATGATCTATCACTATCACGAGAACTTCGTCCTCCCGCTCTCGCACGACGAAGTGGTCCACGGCAAAGGCTCGTTGCGCACACGCATGCCGGGCGACGACTGGCAGGGCTTCGCCAATCTCCGTGCGCTCCTCGCCTATCAATGGCTCTTCCCCGGCAAGAAGCTGATGTTCATGGGCGGAGAACTCGGCCAGCGCGCCGAGTGGAACGAGAACAGTCAGCTCAATTGGGGGTTGCTCAACGAAGGCCCGTTCCATCGCGGCACGCAACGCTTCGTCGAGGATTTGAACAAGCTCTACACCCGTGAGCCGGCGCTCTGGGAGACCGACTACGACTACGAAGGCTTCTTCTGGATCGACTGCACGAATGCCGAGCAAAGCGTGCTCTCCTTCGTGCGCCAGAGCCGCAACGGCCAGAGCATGATTCTCGTGGTGCTCAACCTCACGCCCCTGCCGCGCGAGAAATACCGCCTCGGACTCCCGCGCGGCGGACACTGGAGCGAAGTCTTGAACAGCGACGCCGAAATTTACGGCGGCAGCAACCAGGGCAACCTCGGCGGCGTGACCGCCGCCGACTACCAAGTCCACGGCCAGCCCTTCTCCGCTGAACTTACTCTGCCCCCGTTGGGCGTGGTCGCGTTCCGGGCGGATGCGCCCGCTTGACCGTTCGCTCCACGGCCAGCATCGCCCAGGCCACGCCGTCGCGCCGCTTCTTGCAATCGCAAGTCAGCATTCTACACTCCGCCCTCGCATGAGCTTTTATGACAAGCTGAAGTTCAACCCGGACGGCCTGATTCCGGCCATCGTGCAGGAGCAGTCCACCGGACGCGTTCTGATGATGGCCTGGATGAACCGCGCCTCGTTGGAGACGACGCTGATGACGGGTCGCACGCATTTCTGGAGCCGCTCGCGGCAGAAGTTTTGGATGAAGGGCGAATCCAGCGGCCACACCCAGCAGGTGAAGGACGTGGCCTTCGATTGCGACGGCGACACGCTGCTGATTCAGGTCGAACAGATTGGCGCGGCCTGTCACGAGGGCTACAAGTCGTGCTTCTTCCGCTCGGTGGAGGCGGACGCGGCGAGTTTCAAGACGACGGAGTTGCAGTTGCAAACCCCCGAAGATATTTACGGGAAGAAGTAACCACGGCCCGGAGTCCCACGATTAATCGCACTCATGTATTCACCGTCCCAACCTGAGTTTCTGAAGCTGGCGGAGCAGGGGAATCTGATTCCGGTCACGCGCCGTCTGCTGGCCGACTTCGAGACGCCGCTCTCGGCCTATAAAAAGATTCGCGGCCAGGGGGAATCATTCCTCTTCGAGTCCGTGGAA
This sequence comes from Pedosphaera sp., assembly GCA_031414955.1. Lineage (GTDB taxonomy): Bacteria > Verrucomicrobiota > Verrucomicrobiia > Limisphaerales > SIBH01 > JANNGC01. The sequence goes on from JANOQV010000030.1 coordinate 66,289, forward strand.
GGCGGCGAGCATCTGGGTCGCTACTCGTTCGTGGGTTGCAACCCGCGCTCCATCATCAAACAGACCGGTTCACTCATCGAAGTCATTGAGAACGGGAAGGTCATTGAGCGGTTCACCGTCAGCGCCAACCCAGCGGAGCAGGGCGGGCAAGTTGTGCGCGACGGGTTGGAAGTCGTGGAGCGCATCCTGCGCCGCTTCCAGGCGGTCAGCGTGGCCGGCCTGCCGCGTTTCACCGGCGGCGCGGTTGGCTTCATCGGTTACGAGTTCATTCACGATGTCGAACCCATCGTGCCGCGACCCGCGCACGATGAACTCGGCACGCCGACGATGTATTTTCTCATTGCGGACGAACTGCTCATCTTCGATCGCGTCAGCCAGACCATCACCGTCCTCGTCAACGCCATCATCGAGAACGGCGGGACGCCTGCCGAGGCCTACGAGGACGCGATCGGGGAAATCGACCGTCTGGTTTCGCTGCTCGAACAGCCGCTGGAAGAAACGCCCGTCACCGTGCCGAAGGAAGCGCCCCACATTCCGTTCGAGTCGAACGTGCCGAAGGAGAAGTTTTTCGTCAACGTGCTCAAGGCCAAGGAATACATCGTCTCGGGCGACATCATCCAGGTGGTGGGTTCGCAGCGTTTTTCCGCGCCGGTCACGGCTGCGCCGCTGGACATCTACCGGGCCGCGCGCTCGGTGAATCCGTCGCCCTACATGTTTCTCCTCGAACTGAATGGCTTCGCGCTGGCGGGGGCTTCGCCGGAGATTCATGTGCGTTGCGAGGAGCGCCAGATCGAGATTCGCCCCATCGCCGGCACACGCCGCCGGGGGCAGACGCCGGACGAGGATGTGGCGCTGGAAAAGGATCTGCTCGCCGATCCCAAGGAACGCGCTGAGCACGTCATGCTCGTGGATCTGGCGCGCAACGATCTGGGCCGCGTGTGCGATTTCGGCTCGGTGCAGGTGAAGGATCTGATGATCGTCGAGCGTTACAGCCACGTCATGCACATCGTCTCGCAGGTCGAGGGCAGGCTGGCGGCGGACAAGACTCCGTATGATCTGATGCGCGCGACGTTCCCGGCCGGCACCTTGAGCGGCGCGCCGAAAGTCCGCGCCATGCAGATCATTTCCGAACTGGAGCAGACCACCCGAGGGCCGTACGGCGGCTGCGTCGGTTACTTCTCGTTCAATGGCAACCTCGATTGCTGCATCACCATCCGCACGGCCTTGCTCAAGGATGGAAAAGCCTACGTGCAGGCCGGCGGCGGCTGGGTGAATGATTCCACGCCCGAGGCCGAGTACCAGGAGACGGTGAACAAAGCGAAGGCGATGTTCAAAGCTCTCGCCTTGGCGCAGCAGTTTCGGGTGGAGAGTTGATCGTGCTTGCGCCCATTCGCATGGTCTCTCGCGTTGCTTGCCGTGCTGGCGACCGCTAGTTTCACGGCGATGTCCGTTTCAGGAATTTCCAGTCAGGCCACGCTGTGGCAGCTCCAGCAGCAGCGGCTCGCGCCCTTGCTTGAGATCAAAGATCCACAACGCCGGCTGGCCTGTTTGGTCGAGGAAGCCCGCCATCGTCCCTCGCTCCACGACTCCTTGCGCAACGACAGCCATCGCGTCGAAGGCTGTCTCGTGCGGGTCTGGTTCGTGCCGGAGTTCCGCGCCGGGAAATGTTTTTTCCGCTGTGACTCCGACGCGGTGAGCCTGAAGGCGGTGGGCGGTTTGCTTTGTGAACTGTTCAGCGGCGTGCCTGCGCGGGAGATTGTCTTGTTCAGCCCCGGCGTGCTTCAGCCACTGGGCATTCTCCACCACCTGGCCGAGAATCGTCAGCGCACGCTTGCGCGCATTGAGGAGAACATTCAGGTGTTCGCCACCGCACAACTGCCCAAGGCTGGTTAACCCGTGCCATTCTACGACGCGCACAACCACCTCCAGGATGAACGGTTCACCGACCGCGCGGAGATCGTGGCCGCCGCCGCGCGCGAAGGCGTCGTTCGCATGGTGGTGAACGGATCGTGCGAGGAGGACTGGCCGCTGGTCCGCGAACTCGCGCAGCAGTTTCCGCAGGTGCTTCCATCCTTCGGTTATCACCCTTGGTATCTGCGCGAGCGCAGGGCGGACTGGCAGCGCACCTTGATCGAATTCCTGGAGAGTGTTCCCTCTGCCGTCGGTGAGATTGGCCTGGATCATTGGAAGCCTGGTCTGCCGTACGATGGGCAGGAGGAGGCTTTTGTGTGGCAACTGCGCCTCGCGGCGGAGCGCAATCTCCCGGTCAGCATTCATTGCCTGCAAGCATGGGGGAGGCTGCACGAACTGCTCCGTGACCACCCGCGTCCGGCGGGCGGCTTTCTGCTGCATTCCTACGGTGGCTCGCGGGAAATGGTCGCGCCGCTGGCCGCGCTCGGCGCGTATTTTTCGTTTCCCGGCTACTTCATGCACGAGCGCAAGGCGCGTCAGCGCGAAACATTTGGGGCGGTGCCATTGGATCGTTTGCTCATTGAGACGGATGCACCGGATCAATTGCTGCCGGACGAGATGAATCGCTTCCCACTCCACGATGCGAACGGCCGGGCCATCAACCACCCGGCCAATCTCGCGGCGGTGTATGAGTTTATGGCCAAGGAGCGCGGAATGCCGCCGGAGGAATTGGCCCAGAGGATCGGAGAGAACTTTCGGAACTGGTTCGTTGGTTGGAACTAGCCGCCGGCCTGCGGTCGGCACTCAGTCGAAAAACTCGATCAGGGCCAGGCCCAGCGCACCTGCTCCCGCGCCGTACGCCCCCCAGTGCATGCCTCCGATGATGCCTTTGAGGCGGTTGAGCGTGCAGAGGCGGGTGATGACCCCGGCCAGCATCCCGCCGACCAGACCGAACAGTGCTCCCACCAGTCCGGCAAAGAAGATCTCGATCGGACCCTCGATGGCGCCGGTTCCACCCGGCCCCGAAACCATGAGTCCGGCAAAATTGATCTTTTTCAGGCGCTCGTGCATGGCGGAATAGTGCCAGCCCGGGCGGGAGAATCAATCTGGTTGTGGCGGGGATAATCGCGGCGGAGCGCGACCCACCGACGTCGCGCTGGGCGGTGGCACTTGAAGCGCCTCGCGCACTCCGCGTGTCGTGTGGCCAACGCGACGTCGGTGTGTCGCGCTCCGTGGAATGGCGATCAAGCTGGCACCACGGTGAGAGGGCCGTCGAAGATGGTCAGGCTCACCACTTCGGTCTTCGCCGTGTGCGGTCCGTGGGCAGTGCCTTTGGGCGCGAAGAAGTACGCGCCATTTGTGTAGATCACGCCGGATTCTTCCCATTCGCCCGAGAGCACGTAAACCGACTCATTGGCCTGCGGATGCAGGTGGGCGGGCACGGTCACGCCAGCCTTGAACTTGCGCAGCACGGTGACGCCGCCGGTCGTTTCGTGCTTATGCAAGACGAGCAATTCCACGCCTTCGTAGGGGCCGGGTTGCCATGCTTTGTCCGCCGTCAATGTGGTGTAAGGAAACATGCCGGAATGGAAAGGGCTGGCCGGGCGAATTCAAGTTCCCAGTCAGGAAATCGCGAAGCGGCCCGGTGGAAAGCCTCGCGCGGCGAGGCGAGGGAGCGCGAGCGGAGGCACCTGCCTCGTGCCGCCGTGAAACTTTCAATCCCCGTAGTTGAACGGGTCCGAGAACTTCGCATCTGTCGTCAGGCCGGTATCCGTCAGCGTCCTGAGGAAGGCGACGAGCGCGGCTTTCTGAGCCAGGGTCAGATTGAGTCGCCGGGCGGACGGCGGCTGGCCGGGCACGGGAGGCGCGCGCAGCGGCGGCGGCAGGTTGGGGTTGAACACCACCCCCGAGTTGTAGAACTCCACCACTTCATCCAGCGTGGCGAATCGTCCGTCGTGCATGTAAGGCGCGGTCAGTTCGATGTTGCGCAGCGAGGGAGATTTGAACAGACCCTGATCCTGCGGGCGGGCGGTGATGCCGCCGACGCCCGGATCCACGTAGGGAAATTCCAGACCGTTGTTATTGATCGTCGGCGCGGTGTGGGCATCGGTGCCGTGGCAGGCGGCGCAGGTCGCGTTGCCCACCTGGCCGAGGAAAATCTGCCGGCCCAAATTCTCCTGCGTGGTGAGGTTGGTGAAACCGACCGGCACGCCGGCGTCATACTTCGAGCGCGTCGAGACCAGGGAGCGCACGAACTGCGCGAGGGCGCGCGCGATGCGGTTGGTGTCCACCGTCGTCGTGCCGAAAGCGTTGGCGAAGAGGTTGGTGTAGAACGGTTCCGCCTCCAGCCGCGCGACCAGTGCGGGCAGAGTCAGGCCCATCTCAACGGAATTTTGAATCGGTTGCAGCACTTGTTCCTCCAGTGTGGCGGCCCGCTCATCCCAGAAAAATCGGCCGCGCGCATAATAGCGAGCGTTGCCCAGGCCCATGGAGTTGCGCCCGGTCAAGCCTCCGGCGAAGCCCACGCTGAAGGCGCGCGGATCGGAGAAGCCGGCTGACTGCTGGTGGCACGAGGAGCAGGAGACAGTGCCGTTGATCGAGAGCCGCTGGTCGTAGAAGAGCACGCGCCCGAGCGTCGCGGCGGGGTTGGTCACGACGTTGTTGGTGGGCGTGTTGTCCTGGTTGCGCACGGGAGGCGCGAGGTAATGCGGGGGCAGCGGCGGCGAATAATTGGAGAGCGGAGTGGGCAGGAGCAAAGCGTTCGTCGTGGTGCTGGGGATGTCCTGGCGGGCCGGGTCGGACAGGGAGCGATAGTAAAGGTGCGCGTTCGCACCGCTGTTCAGCGTGCGGTGAAAACGGCCATTGTGGATTTTCCACGAATCGATTTCCGTCCAGGCAGCAAGATTGGACGAGGTTTGCAGAATCCAGACGTGATTGCCCGGATCGTTGATTGTGACGCGGGACGCGGACGGGCTGGACGGAGCGATGGTCAGGGCGGCGTGGGCGGGAATCTGCGCCGGAGTGACTGAGGCGTGCAGGAGCAGGGCCGCGATGAGCGCCACGGCCGGGCGGTTGAGGTTGCTGGTCTTCATGGGTGCATCAACGTCCAATTCCTGCGCCGCGCCAAACAACTTTACCCGTGCTTCACCGAAGTCCGCCCACTTTTACCAGGCCTTAACAATTGGAGGCGTGGTCGGGCCGGGTCGCGGTTTGAATTCTGATTCACCAAATGCCCGTAACCGCGCCTCCCGCGCCGTCCTCTTGATCCAGAGCGAAACCGAATTCACCAAAACAAAGGCATTCTCATGAAACATGGAACCGCAGTGTTGGCTTTGATCACTTCCTTCAGTGTCGGCGGCTCGCTCGCGCAGGACTGGCCGCAATGGCGCGGCCCCAATCGCGACGCCAGCACGGCGGGCTTCGAGGCGCCGAAAACCTGGCCCAAGGAACTCACCGAGAAATGGAAAGTCACCGTCGGCGACGGCGTGGCCACGCCCGCCCTGGTCGGGGATCGGCTCTACGTCTTCTCCCGCGAGAACGGCAACGAAATCCTCCGCTGCCTGAATGCCGCCGATGGCAAGGAGCTGTGGCAGGACAAGTATGAAGCCCTCGGCGCGACCGGGCCGGCGGCGAGTTTTAACGGCCCGCGCAGTTCGCCCGCCGTGGCGAATGGCAAAGTGGTGACGCTCGGCGTGCGCGGCATGTTGTCCTCGGTGGACGCCACCACCGGCAAAGTGCTGTGGCGCAAGGATGACTTCCGCGCCTATCCGATGTTTCATCCCTCCAGCTCTCCGATGATCGTCGATGGTCTGGCCATGGCCCAACTCGGCGGACGCGAGAACGGCGCGCTCGTGGCCTATGACTTGAGCACCGGCGCGGAGAAATGGCGCTGGAGCGGGCCAAGTCCATCCTATGCGTCCCCGGTTCTGCTCAACGTGGGCGGGGCGAAAATGATCGTGGCGAACACCGAGGGCAAGACGGTGGCCATCCATGCGGCGGATGGCAAGCTCGCCTGGGAATCTGCGGCGGCGGAAGTAGCGGGTGGACCCGGAACCGGCGGAGGCCGTGGCGGCGGTGGCGGGCGCGATTACAAGGCGGCCACACCGCTCGTGGATGGCCAGACGATCATCATGGCCGGGCGTGGTGTCACGGCGGTGAGAATCGAGAAGGCCGGCGACAAATTTGTGGGCCGACCCGCTTGGGCGAATCCGGACAAGTCCGTGCAGTTCAACACTCCGGTGGTTAAGAACGGATTGCTCTACGGCCTCTCGGGCAACAACGATCTTTTTTGCCTGAGTTCCAAGGATGGCAAGACGGCTTGGGCCGCGCCGTTGCCGAGCGGTGTGCCCGCCACTCCTGCGCGGGCGGCGCTGGAACGACTTGAAATCGGCCCAACCGCATTCGGGCTGCAAGCCCCTGCGGAGCCAGCAGGATCGGGACGCCCCGGTGGACCAGGTGGTGGTCGCCGAGGCGGCATGGGCGGAGGTGGAGGTGGAGGTGGCTACGGGACCATTGTCGACGCCGGCTCCGCATTACTCGCGCTGACTCCGGCCGGACAACTCGTGGTCTTCGAGCCGAGCGACAAGGAGTTCAAACAACTCGGCAGCTACAAAGTCGGCAGTCAGACTCATTCGTACCCGGTGGCGTCCGGCCAGCGCCTGTTCATCAAGGACAAGGATTCCCTGACGCTCTGGTTGGTAAAATAACCCGGCCGGGAAAGCTTGGAGCGTTCACGGTCGGGTTCGATCCGGCTCGGGTCGTTCGGGGCCACCGGTGCGACCGGCCAGCGGACGGCCTGGCCGATTAAATCCCCAACCCAGCCAGCGTGTTTGCGAGGTGGTTCACGATCTGGGTTGCCCTGGGATGGCTGTCCTCGAACTCCTCGACCGAACTGCGCAGGTGGTTCACATCATCCTGAAGCGTTTTCACCTCCGAGACCTCACCCAGCGGATCAGCGGGCGGAGGAGGGGCGGGAAGCCTGGTGCTGGCGGGCAGATCCCTGGCCTCTGCGCGCAGCTTGGCCAGCAGAGCCAGCAGTTCGGCGCGCGATTCTGGCGCGAGGGTTGTGGAAGCACCCAGTCGGGCCTCCATTTGTCGAATGGTTTCCTCGATCATAGTTCTTGATGGAGTCCAAGCTTCAGCTTGTCCTTCCGGCTAAGTGTTGAACTGCCCCTCCTTGTTGCGGAACAGCACGTTGAAAGTCGTCATCGAACCGTAGCAGCGCGTGATGTATTGCTGCATGTCAATCTTCTCCGCTTCGCCCAGCTTTTCGTGCGCGTTAATCTTTTGCTCCAGCACGCGCAGGTTGTTCCGCATCATCACAATTTTGTGGAAGAACACGTCCAGTTCCACTTCCTTGGTTTGCAAGGTCGGGTCGGCGGGGTGCAGCACGACTTTCCCGCGATGCCAGCGCAGGGCGAGTTCCTCCACGAACGACTCGGGTTTCTCCAGCCCCAGCGCCGCCACGGTGGCGCGCGCCGTTTCTTCCACGAACATTTTCAGCGGTTGGCTGAGACCGCGCACCTCCACCTGTGGCTCGGCTGGCTCCAGCCCCGCCGCTTCTGGTGCGATCGGACGCGGGCCGTCATCAAATCGAATCTCCGCCGTCTGCTCCGAAATGGTCCGAACAGTGCCGATGCCGTACTGCGGATGGCGCACTTTCATGCCGACGTGCAACGCTGCGATGTTCATGCCCGCAGTGTGTGGTCGCGCGGGGAAGAAAGCGAGGGCGGAACTGGGGGGCACGACCGTGAAACTGGATCACAGCCGCTCGCGCCCGGCAAACCCCGAATCCAGTTCGTGCCAGAACTCGATGTCGTCGTCCTCCAGTTCCCAGCAGAGGAAGACTTCCCGGCCCTCGAGGAGGGAGGGGAAATCGATCAGACCCCGGTCGATGTCTTTGATTTGAATCTCGCGGGTGTGGAATTCCCGGACCACGCGCTGTAGTTCCGCGAGGAGCCGGGCCTGGCTTTGCACCGAGTCGCCGCCGATGTCGGCCCCGCCCGCGAGCAGTTGCTCGATGCGTTGGTCGAGGGGTTGGAGCTGGCGGCGGAACTGCTGGACCTTGAGCAGCCAGGCCCGGATTTGCGGCAGGAGCGCACGGGCCTCCTCCAGCGTGTAGTGCTTGCGAAACGCGCGGGGCATATCAGGGGCTTTTAGAGGTCGGTGGGCCGCTGGCTTTGAGCTTCTTTTCGATTTCCTTGTTCGGCTCGATCTTCAAGGACTTGTTCCAGGCCTCGCGCGCCTGATCGGTTTGGCGAAGTTCCGAGTAAACGTCTCCCAGATGATCGTAGAGGGTGGCGTCCGGCTCCTCGTTCAGCTCGACGGCCTTGCGGATGGGCTCGAGCGCCTCCTGCGCATGACCCTGTTTGAAGAGCACCCACCCGAGACTGTCAAGATACGCCGCGTTGGTGGGATCGAGCTTCACCGCCTTCTCAATCATCGCCCGGGCCCGGACCAAATTGGTGCCGCGCTCGGCCCACATGTAGCCGAGGTAGTTGAGCGCGGAAGGAAACTCCGGCGACATGAGAAGGGATCGTTCAAAATAGCGCTCCGCCTCGGGGATTTTCCCGGCGCGCTCGTGGGCCGCGCCCAACTCGAAGTAGAATCCGTGAGTGAGCCGGTTGGTCTCGGTGGCCTTGGCGACGATCTCGGCGGTGGTGAAATGCCCGAGCGCGTTGGTGTATTCCTTGAGCCGCATGTAGCAGAGGCCGGAGAAAAATTCGCCCACGAAACTCTGCTTGTACCGCTGGCGCGCCTTCTGGAGCGTGTCGAGCGCCTCGCGGGGCTTTTGCTGCGCGAGCTGGGTGGAGGCGATGTCGAAATAAAGCTGCTGCGTGTCCAGGCCGAGGAGCAAAGCCTTGCGGTAATTGTCCAGCGCGTCGTCAAAGCGCTTCTCCTCATAGGCGATGGCCCCGAGGAAATAGTAGGCCTGCGGATTGGTGGGGGTCTCCCGCACGAGCAGTTTCAATTGCTCGCCTGCGTCCTTGGGATTGTTGTCCCGCAGGTAAAGCTCGACCAGGGCTTCGCGCACACCGATCAGGTCGGAGTCTTCTTTCAGGATTTTGAGATAAGCTTCGGCGGCGTGCTTCGGGTCGCCCACGAACAAGAAGCCTTGGGCCAGTTTCTGGAGGGAAATCAAGTTCGTGTTCTCCATGCTGGCGGCACGCCGGAGCAATTCCTTGGCTCGTAATCGCGCCGGAGTATTGGTCGCGCGCGGCGCTTCGGCGTCGAGGGTGAGGTGGAGGTGGGCCAGGTCGATCAGGAAGGTCGCGTCGGGCTTGGGCTGGCGCGCGGCCTGTTCGATGACCTTGCGCGCCTCGTTGGTCTGGCCCAGCGCGCGTTGGAGGTGGAACAAACTTTGATACCCGGCCATCGAGGCGGGCGCGCGTTTGATCGCGGCGCGGCTGGCTTCAAGGGCCGCGTTGGTCTGGCCCTGCTGGAGATAGGCGAGCGAGAGCCGGGCAAACATCAGCCCGGAAGCCCCCGGAGCGGCGGCGCATTTTTTGAGCGCGGCGATGGCCTTGGCGTAATCCTTCCGCTGCATGTAGCGGCGGGAAAGATCCACGGCCAAATCCTCGTGGCCCGGCTGGAGAGCCAGCGCCAATTCATATTCCGCCAGCGCGCTTTCAACCTGGTTGGCTTGGTCCAGGCTGAGTCCGGTGAGGAAATGCGCGTGCGCCTCGGCCCGCTTTTCGGATTGCTCGGGCGTCTCGACGGGGACGTTCTCCACCGCAGAGGCGTCCTTGATGGCACCCAGTCCAGGACTTTTTCGCGCCGGGACAGAGCAGCCGGTGACGCCGAGGCACAGCGCCATCGTCGTTGACAGCCAGAGAGATCGAAACCGCATGGACGGAGAATACTGACAACCACCCCGAACGCAAAACACAAAGGCATGGGCGAACAAAATTCGGCGGCGGGACAACTTCCCGGTGGAACAGCAACTTTCCCCGGTCGGTGTGGATAAACAAACCGGCCGGACTGGTGCCTAATCACCAAAGGATTGGAAAGGACCGGAGCGCGGCGGGGAGGATGGTTTGGAAGTGGGGTGTGGTCGCGCGCAGCGTCCTTTCCATCCGGGGTTGAACCCGCCCCGTAAAGCCTTCGGCCACGGGGCAGGCTCCCGTAAAAGCCTGGCGGCTCACGGGGCAGGCCCGTCGAACTCGCGGTTCGTCCTGTCTCTTGCCTTTTGCTTTTTCGTCTCTCTTCCGCCCGGGCGCGTCCGCTCCGGCTCCGCCCGGCCGCTCGGAACCTCTCCGCCCCGCCGGTCCTGTCTCGGAAGTCGGGCTTATCTCTCCCCGGAGGTCGGGGCCGCGTAGGCCTCCGGCTTGAGCACGCCGACGAAGGGGAGGTTGCGGTAGCGCTCGGCGTAATCGAGGCCGTAGCCGACCACGAACAGATCGGGAATCTGGAACCCGACGTAGTCCGCGCGGACCTTCTCGGTGCGGCGCGCTTTCTTCTCCAGCAGCACGCAAATCTTGATGCGTTTTGGTTTGTGGCCGCGCAACACCGCCACGACCCGCTTGAGCGTCCGACCGGTGTCGAGGATGTCATCCACGACCAGCACGTCGCGTCCGCGCACATCAAGCCGGAGTTGCTTGGTGAAAATCAGTTCGCCCGTTTCGGTGCGCGCGCCGTAGCTGGACACGCCCATGAAATCCAACCGCAGGGGCAGCGAAAGATGACGCACGAGGTCGGCGAGGAACATGACCGTGCCGCTGAGCAGCGAGACGATGACGAGGTCGCGCCCGGCAAAGTCCTTCTCCAATTTTCGGGTGAGCTGTCGCACGCGTCGCGCGAGTTGATCCTCGGTGATGAGGATGCGTTCTATCTCGTTCCGCCAGTTGCGGTGGCTGTTGCGTTTCATGACTTGCCCAAGGCGCGTTGTATTTCCTCCGCGATCAGATCGCATTCACGCTGACCGCGGACGCTGGTGGCGAGCGTGAATTTTTCCCCTGCAACGGTGACGGCCTGCACGTCGTAATACTTCGTGTGGCCCGCCGACCAACTGAACCTGGTCTGGACGCAGGCGAGTTGACCGTGAGCCACAGCCTTGCGGCGCGGGAGGAACAGCCAGCGCCGCGTAACCAGAAGTCCATTGGCATCGACGCGGACGCGGCTCCAGGCCGTCCACATGGAGAGGCACTGAAAGAGGAAGAAGGCCGAGAGCAAGGCCCAGACGATGAGGAACAGGTTGTGGTTTTTCGGCTTCACCGGCAGTTGATACGCGGCCAGGCAAACTGCGGCGACCAGCGTCATCATCACGGCCGCCCCCTTGTTTCGCGCAGCGGCAAAGGTGAACTCGGTGCCAGCGCCCACGCGGTGGATTCGCACGCCGGAGGCCGCCATGACCTTGGCGGGATCAGTCGGCACCTCGTAGCGCGCGGCGAACTCCGAGTCATTGGCTGGCCGGCGCTTTTCCGCAGCCACCTCGAACACCGGCACCTCGAAGGACGTTTCAAAATCGAGGCCGGGAGTTTCGGCTTTGGCGGCGAGTTGCCACGAGATGTTCTGGGCCAGACTTGTGGCGGAACAACTGGCCGGGATGCTGAACAAAACGGGGATGCCAGACTGGCGGGCTGTGTCGGTGGACAATCCATGCACGTCCTTTTGAACCTCCCACAACACCCGCTCCTCGGTGTGGCGGTTCTTGCCGGAGCCGGTGGTGATGCGTTGCACGCAGCGCAGGGTCAGGCGGAAATCATCGGAGGGAATTTTCATTCCGGTCTCGATGAAACCGGACAAGGAGCCGCCGATTTCGCCGGGGACGGAGAGCATCTTCAATCGCGACGAACCGTATTTCCTGAATCGAAGAGTGGTGCGAATGGCCTGGTAAATTAGGAACACGCCCACGACCGGGAAGAGGAAGAACACGTAGAGAATATTGTCGCCGCTTCCTTTGATCATGTCGGGCAAACGGAACGCGACCGGCATGGAGATGGCGTTCCAGAACACAGCGAAAAACCAGACAACCCAGACGTTCGTTTTGTCCGAGGAAATGATTTCGCCCGCCCGCCAGTCCGCGCGGTAGGCCCACAGTTCTTCCGGTTGGCTGCTGGTGAGTTCAGCCTGGTGCCGGGCCGCCCGGGCGCTGAATCGTGCGAGGATGACGATGCCTGCGCCAACGAAGGTGAATACGAAGCCCACTACGACCGGAACCCAGGCATTGTGCTCGCGGTTCGCCAGCGCGTTCCCTCCGACGAACAGCCCAGTGAATCCCGCTCCAACAAAGCACAACCCAAACAGGGTCAGACAACCGCCGCCGGGGTTGACGCGCTGGGCCATGACTCAAATGTGCTTCGAGTCGTCGTGATCCTTTTCCGTGTAGCCGGACTCCTGGCGCTTGAAGTTGACCTCGTTCTTTTTCACGTAGGCGGCGAAGACGTCGTCGGCGCTCATGCCCAGCACCTGGGCCAGGCTGATGAGGAAGTGGAACAGATCGACGACTTCCACGCGGGCGTTCTGCTCGTCGAACTTCTGGTACTTGGCCCACCATTTCCAGGGCACGCTGTCGGTCAGTTCAGCCATCTCCTGGGACATGGCGCGGCAGTAGTTGAGCACCCATTTCGTCTTCTCCTCCTCGGTCATGCTGTAGGTATGCACGCCGATGCGCTCGTTGAGCGCCTTTTGCATGCGGAAGAGTTCGCGAAGCTGGTCGGGATTTTCCATGGCGGGAGTTTCGGGTTTCGGGTTTCGGGTTTGAAGTTAAAAATTTCCGCACGCTGGCCAAGGAAGGGACTTGGTCAACTCGAAACTCTAAACCCGAAACTCGGAACAGTTTGTGCCGTCGCGAACTTTGACCTTTGAACCTGGAGCGTTGAACTCCTATAAAGTCGGCATGTTCGCAGAAGCATTCCTGTTCAGCGCCTCGCTCGCGGCCTCTGACCTTGCCGCCCAGGCGCGCAACGCGCTGCCCAATCTGATCACGCAGGGCGGGCTGATGATCTGGGTGCTGCTGGCCGCCAGCGCGGCGGCCATCCTCGTCTTCGCCGAGCGCCTGTTGCATTACCACCGCGCGCAGATCAACTCGATGGAGTTCCTGAGCGGCGTGCGCAACGTGCTCAAGCGCGACAACATTGTGGAGGCCCTTTCCATCTGCGACGCGACGCCCGGCCCGGTGGCACGCCTGGTCAAAGTGGCCGTGCTCAACCGCGAACGCGGTCGCGACGGCGTGCGCGAGGCGCTCGAAGAGGCCGGCCTGATGGAAGTGCCGCGGCTCGAAGAGAAGTTGAACGTGCTGGCCACGCTGGCGCAGATCGCTCCACTGCTCGGCCTGCTCGGCACGGTGCTCGGCTTCCTCCAAATTTTCAACGCCCTCCAAATATCGGGCGCGCAGGCCAACATGGAGCAGCTCGCCGGCGGAGTGTGGAAGGCGCTCATCTCGACTGCGGCGGGCATCGCCGTCGCCATTCCCTGCTATGCCGGCTACAACTACCTGGTTGGTCGCGTCAACTCGATCGTGCTCGACATGGAAAAAGCGGCGTCCGAGATCGTGAATATCGTCACCGAGAACGGAGCCAAGCAATGACGAAGGCCGAAGGTCGAAGGTCGAAAACGGGACCGACTGCATGGGCCGGCCTTGCTCCTTCATTCGTCATTCGTCATTCGTCATTCGTCCTTTCCTAAATGCGTTTCCCCCGCAACAAACAAATTTTCCGCGGCCAGCTCGATGTGGCGGCTTTCATGGGCGTGCTGTTTCTGCTTCTCATCTTCATTCTGCTGCGCTCCCAACTTGTGTTCACCCCGGGCGTCCCCATCCGGTTGATCGAAGCGGATGACATGCCGGGCGTGATCGGACGCAGCGTGGTGGTGGCGGTTGATTCGAGCGGGCAGTACTACTTTGATAATCAGCTCATCCATGAGCGCCTCTTGCGGCAGCAGTTAAAGGTCAAGGTGGAGGAATCGGGCGAGCCGCTCACGCTGATCATTCAAGGCGACAGGTCCGTGAACCTGGAGCAACTGGTGCGCGTAGGGGAAATGGGCTATAAAGCGGGCGTGGGGGGGGGCGGTATAACCGCCCCCCCCGCGCGGCACCCCAAACCCCCCCCCCCAAAAAAACCCCAGGGGGCCCGTGGTGACCCCGCGCCAGGGTGAGGG
>JANOQV010000031.1:0-11221 GCA_031414955.1 Pedosphaera sp.
GGCGGTGGCGCTCGGGGCGGCGGCTTCGGCGGCTCGCGCACGAACTACGTTTATCTGCCCGGCCAGACGCTGGCGCCCGAGGCGATCTATTTTAATCATCGCACCGATGCCGCCAACCTCACGGACAGTTACTTGAAGCACTTTGACGCGGTGGTGCAGGTGTTGCCGGACGCCGAGATCGGCGCGGCCCAGCAGAAGGTGCTCGACGGTTTCAAGAGCGCGGGCAAAGGGCTGATCAAATACACCGATGGCCAGCGTCCTGCGGATGGAATTCTCCGTGAAGCCGTGCTCGGCGCCATCAGCAAGAAGGCGAAGTCAGATTGGGAAGCTTCGCTCGCCGCGCGTCCGTCGTTGGCGCGTCTGCCCGGCGAGGTGCCGAACTACGAGCGCCGAGCCGAGCCGGTGAAATACCAGGCGCCGCTTTCCCCGAAAGACTCCATGCGCTACACGCAGGTGCCGGCGGACTTTGATCTCCAGCTCTTCGCCGCCGAGCCGGACATCGTGAAGCCCATCTACATGGCTTGGGACGAGCGCGGGCGCGCGTGGGTCGTCGAGGCGCGCGATTATCCGCACGGGCTCGTTCCTGAAGGCGAGCCGGGCCACGACAGCATCAAAATTTGCGAGGACACGGATGGCGATGGCAAGGCCGACAAGTTCACCGTCTTCGCCGACAAGTTGAACCTCGCGACCTCGATGGTGTTCGTGAACGGCGGCATCCTCGTTTCGGAGGCGCGTCACATGCTGTTCCTCAAAGACACCGACGGCGACGGTAAGGCGGATGTCCGTCAGGCCATTCTGCCCGGCTGGGGCACTGGCGACACGCACGCCCAGCAGAGCAATCTCGGACGCGGCTTCGACAACTGGCTCTACGGCGCGGTGGGCACTCGAACTTCCGCGGCACCGTCGGTGGCAAGGATTTGCAGTTCGGGCAGGGCGTCTATCGCTTCAAGGCCGACGGCTCCGTATTGGAATTTCTCCACCAGTACAACAACAACACCTGGGGCTTCGGCTTGAACGAACACGGCGACGTCTTCGGCTCGACCGCCAATGGCCACCCGACTTTCTACGGCTACCTTCCGGCCCATATCCTGACCCCGACGCAGCCCGGTGCCGGTCGGCGCGGAGGAGCAGGAGGTGGCGGTGGTGGCGGTGGTGGCGGCGGATTTCGTCCCGGCTTCCGGCTCGATGACAAGCCGGGTGACGCACCTGCTGCGTCGACCGTGAATGTTCGCCGGCTTGCCTCCGCCAAGTCGCTTGCGCCCGGCATGAGAATGCATCCCAACACGCCGAACGTTCGCATGGTCGATAACTTTGGCGGCTACACGGCTGCGGCGGGACACGCCTTCATGGTCAGCGATGCGTTGCCTCCGCGTCTGCAAGGCAAGGCGCTCGTGACGGAGCCAACCGCGAAGCTCATCGGCATCATGGACATTCAGCCCGACGGCGCTGGCTACAAGGCCACCGATGGCGGCAATCTCCTCGCCAGCACGGACGAATGGATGTCGCCAATCTTCGCCGACGTCGGCCCGGACGGCGCGGTCTGGGTGATCGATTTCTACAGCTTCATCATCCAGCACAATCCGACGCCGAGCGTTCAGTCCGCCGGCGTCCAGGCCACGACCGGGCGCGGCGGTGCTTACCAGACGGAGAACAACCTGCGTGACAAGACCCACGGTCGCATCTATCGCGTCGTGTGGAAGGACGGTCCGCGAAGCTCCATCAGATCTCTCGCCAAGACGAAGCCCGCCGAACTCGTGGCGGCGCTCGACAGTGGCAACCAGTTCTGGTGCCTCACCGCCCAGGGCTTGATCGCGGACAACAAGTTGACGGACGCGGCTCCCGCGTTGAAGAAGCGCGTGCGCTCCGCCGCCGGTGGGAAGGGCGCGATTCACGCCCTTTGGTCGCTGGAAGGCATCGGCGCGCTCGACAAGGACACGCATCAAGCCGCGCTCCTCGCCAAAGATCCCGCCCTGCGCCGCAACGCCGTTCGTGCGCTGTCGGCGAATGAAGCCGGACGCCAACTGTTCTTCAGCAGTTCAGTCGTCCAAGATCCCGATCTGATCACGCGTCAGGTCGCGCTGGCGAAGCTCGTGGAGTTCCCCACCATTCCCGCGATCCAAACGGTCGTCGCCCAGCTCTCCCGCGTCCCCGTCAACAACAGCGACGCGTTCCTGAACGACACGCTCACGTTGCTGGGCCGCATCCACAAGGTCGCGAACGTCGGAGAGAACGTGGTCACGATCACGGCCGGCGACCCGAAACGTGGGGAGGATCTGTTCCTCAACAGCCCGGTCGCCGCGTGCGCTTCCTGTCACATGGTGAACGGCAAGGGCGGCGACGTCGGCCCCATCCTGGACGGCATCGCCGTCCGCGCGGACAAGGCCTACATCACGGAAAGCCTGATGGACCCGAACGCCAAACTTGCCAAAGGATTTGAGAACTTGGGGATTTCGCCCATGCCGCCCCTGGGTGTGCTGCTGAAGGAGCAGGAGACCGCGGACATTCTCGCTTATCTCGATGCGCTCAAAACGCCGCCGAAAGATGGCGTGACGGTTCCCGTGAAGAAGGTGAACCCGTACGAATGAGAATTTCCACGCATTGGGTTCACTCTGGCCGCTAAGTGAATGGTGAAGTGCAACGACTTCGTGGCGCGTGAGAATCAATTCTTTGGTGAATGTCAATTCAACCGGGGCGCGTGGCAGTCGGACGGGCGTAACTGAAGTTGCTTGGAAACTCCCGCGAGTTTGCGGAGAAGGGAAACAAGAATTGCGCCGCCCCGCCCGCCGGATAAACTTCACCCCGTGAACGCAACCATGCCCAAACCCGAAATCGTGACGCACCAAGGCAACCCCGTCTCCGTCAACATTGAACGCGCTGGAGGAGTGGCGTTGAAAAGGGGAATGGAAAAAAAGTCCCGCGAGTTTGTCGAGAAAGGCGCGGAGGTTTACGCGAAGGCGTAAGTCTGACACAATCACCGCAATGCCAACCAGCCAACCATGCCTCGAAATTTTCGCTGAATGCGTCGAGGCCATTCGCACGAACAAGTTGATTGGTCGCGAGAGCCGTCAGGACAAAGAGTTCCACTTCCAAAACTGGTTCAAAGCTCGACTCGGCAAGACGGGTTTGCATTTTGAGGCGGGCGGGCGAAACACCTACCCAGATTTCCGGCTAGTTGCTTCGACTGATGGCTTCGAGGTGAAGGGCTTGGCGTATCCAGGACGCGAGGCCAACTACGACTGCAACAGCCAAGTCCCGTCCGGCAGCCACAACGGACGAACCATCTTCTACATCTTCGGCCGCTATCCAGCCGAACCGGATGGCGATTCATATCCGGTGCTGGACCTCGTGGTTTGCCACGGAGACTTTCTTAACGCCGACCACGATTACGTTCACAAAAACAAAAGCGTGAAGGGATTTGGCAGCTGCGGCGACATCATGATTCGCGACCGCAAAATGTATGTCGCTCCCACGCCGTTTGGCCTCACGACTGGCACAGCGCACAACCAAACGCTGATTCTTCCCGCCGACTTTCGCATGGACTCCCGTTTTCGTGCGGTCGGGAAACTTGTGCGGCGTGAAGCGCAAAAGCTGATTGTCGGATACACATTCGACTTGCGGACGAACACCTTGAAGCCCGAATCGGTGGACAATCCGGCGGCGGGCACGGAGCACAACTTCGTTGCGTATCGACTCAAGGGTTCAGCGACTGACGCAGTGGCAATGCGTCCGCCGCGCGAAGTCATCGCGGAAGTCGCGGAAGCTGCGGAGGAAGATGAATAGCCAGCATCAATCCAACGGGCACTCGCGCGCCCGTCGGCTCATCGAGTCGGATTCGTTTCCTTTTGAGTTCATTTCGCAACTCGCGGAGATGGAGAGTTGGCGCAAGGAAATCCATCGGCCCATTTACCACATCCACAAATGGTGGGCGAAACGCCTGGGTTCTGTCTTCCGAGGCATCTTGCTCGGCTCGGCTTTGCCAGACTCCGAAAATCTCGTCGATGCATTCTACCGGCAGCATGACTTCGCTGGGTTGACTGTGTTCGACCCGTTCATGGGGAGCGGGACGACGATTGGTGAGGCGCACAAACTGGGATTCACGGCGCTAGGTCGCGACATCAATCCTGTCGCGTGCGAATCGGTTCGGGTTTCACTCGGGCCGCTCGACCGCGATGCGCTGATGAAAGCCTTCAGCCAGTTATCCGCTGGCGTTGGCGAGCGCATTCGTGCGCTTTACCAAACTGCGGATGCCGAGGGACACGTTTGCGATGCGCTTTACTTTTTTTGGGTCAAGACGCTTCCCTGTCCGACTTGCTCTGCAAACGTGGATTTGTTTCCGACTTACATTTTCGTGCGAAACGCCTATCCCGACCGCAAGCCAGAAGTCCGCGTGGTCTGCCCCGAATGCGCTGGGATTTTCGCCGCAAATGTCAACGACGCGCAGAGCCGCTGTCCTCATTGCCGACACGATTTTGATTTGCACTCTGGACCGGCAAGCGGCGCGTCAGCAACCTGCCAAAAGTGCTGCCACGTCTTTCCCATCGCGAAAACCGCGAAGGCAATTGGTCATCCGCCAGCGCATCGGATGTTCGCCAAACTAGTTCTCAAAAGTTCCGGTGAAAAACTCTACCTGCCCGTCACTCACAAAGATGAACTGGCCTACCAGCGATGTTCGGAGGAGTTGCGTCGGAGCAAGCTGCCTCTGCCGACGTTGGAACTGAAGGACGGCTACAACACGCGCCAAGTGCTGAACTACGCTTACGGGTCGTGGCGTGAGTTTTTCAATGACCGCCAATTGCTCGCGCTTGGTTGGCTGCACGCCGCTATTCTGGAACTGCCCGACGACGCAGCGCGAGCCGCATTGCGCACCGTTTTCTCTGGTGTCTTGGAGTTCAACAACATGTTCGCTTCCTACAAAGGTGAGGGCACAGGAGCAATCCGGCACATGTTTGCGCACCACATCTTGAAGCCCGAACGAGTCCCGATTGAGGGCAACGTCTGGGGCACGTCAAAAAGTTCAGGCTCGTTTTCCACTCTGTTCAAGTCACGACTGGTGCGCGCCATTGAATATCACGCAGCGCCGTTTGAACTGGAGATTGAGCGAACGAATGGTAGCAACAAGGGCAACCGTGTTTTCGGCGGGAGTGCCCCATTCAGCGGACACGTCGAAACGAAGTGGCCGCCGTCGCCGAAGCCAGCATCCCGAGCCATTTATCTTTCGTGCGGCAGTTCGGCTTCAACAGGTTTGGCCGATGCCAGTGTTGACCTAGTCGTGACCGACCCGCCGTTCTTCGACAACGTGCATTATTCGGAACTGGCCGACTTCTTTTTTGCCTGGCAGCAACTCGGTCCGTCTCCGTTTGTCGGCAAGCGAAGCACGACACGCCACATTGAAGAAGTGCAGGACGTCAGCGCAGAGCAGTTCGCCGCGAAGCTGCGTGCTGTTTTCGCCGAGTGTTGTCGCGTGCTGCGAGAGGACGGTTTGCTCGTTTTCACTTACCACCATTCTCGTATGGACGGCTGGACATCATTGGCTGACGCAGTAGTCGGCTCTGGCTTTTCGCTCGTGAATTGTCATCCCGTGAAGTCTGAGATGTCTGTTGCAGCGCCCAAATCCCAAGCCAAAGAACCAATCCAACTCGACATTGTATTGGTTTGCCGGAAGCAAACTGCCGACATCCGAAAAATGTCTGACACCAAGGTTGCGTTCCAACGGGCAGTCGAGCGCGCTACATTAAAAACAAGCCGATTGAAGGAGTGTGGCCTTGCGCTTTCCGTCAACGACCGGCGTGTAATTCTCATTAGCCAATTTCTGGTCGAGACCTGCGCTGGGCGTTCTGCGGACCAGTTATCCGATGTGTTGTCGAGCAGCCTGACTGATTTGGATTTAGCTGCAATGCGATTGCTTGAATCGCAAGCAAACCAACCTGCGAAGCCCGGCAAGCGAGAAGATCGGCAGCTTGCTTTGCTCGACAAGAAGAGATCCAAGCGCCCTTCCAAGATTGTGAAGGTGATTGCGACGCCCGTAAGTTACCGACGAACTCGACGGCTGTTTCAGAAGAAAGCAGTTTCATGAGCTGCCGCAACGTGGCCAGTGAAGTCCGTCGTGGCGATTGTCTGGAAGTCGCGCGCAGTCTGGCCGCTGAGTCGGTGGACTTGGTTTATGTTGACCCACCGTTCTTCACTCAGAAGACGCATTCGCTCGTCACGCGCGACCGTGCAACCAAGTTCGAGTTCAGCGACGAGTGGAAGTCGCGCGTGGAATACATCGAGTTCTTGCGTGTTCGCGTGAAAGAATTCCGCCGCGTCCTGAAAGCAACCGGCTCGCTGTTCTTCCACTGCGACACGAACGCGTCGCATCACATCCGTTGCCTGCTGGATGATGTGTTTGACGAGGAAATGTTCCGCTCGGAAATCATCTGGCACTACCGCCGTTGGTCGAATTCGCAGCGCAATCCGATGCCGTCGCACCAGACCATTTTCTTTTACACCAAGGCCGACGCTTACCAATACCACCAGCTTTTCGGCGACTACTCGCCCTCGACGAACGTGGACCAGATTCTCCAACGCCGTCAGCGCGACGAACACGGTAAAGCTGTCTATGCTCGCGATGGGAGCGACAACGTCATTCACGACGGCCACAAGAAAGGCGTGCCCATCGCCGATGTCTGGGACATCCCGCTGCTCAACCCGAAAGCAAAAGAGCGCGTGGGCTATCCCACGCAGAAACCAATCCTGCTCCTCGAACGCATTATCGGTTTGGTCACGTCCCCGGGCGACTTGGTGCTCGACCCATTCACCGGCAGCGGCACAACGCTGGTCGCGGCGGAACTGCTCGGTCGCAACTCGCTGGGAATTGATATTGCCGCCGAAGCTGTCCAGTTGGCGAGGCAACGGTTGGTTGAGCCAGTCAAAACCTCGTCGGAACTGCTTCGGAAAGGCCGCGAATCATACGTCCAGTCTGACGAAGACGCGTTGGCTTACCTGCACGGCCTGCCAATCATTCCCGTCCAGCGCAATCGAAGCATGGATGCAATCCTCAAAATTTCACCCGGCGAGAATCCTGTCCTGATTCGGGTTCAGCGGCGCGGAGAGAGTTTGGCCGACGCTGCCGAGTTGCTTCACAGCGCAGGCCAAGGCAAGCAGCCTGCGACATTGGTTTTGGTTGTTACCGATTCGCGACAACCCGTCGGCTTGTTCAACATGCTGCCGGCGGACGTGCTTTTGGTGAACACAACGGCGAGCGAGTTGATGGAGCGGTTAGCGGATCGAGGCATTGGAAATTTGCCGGGCGCTAGGGGAATCCCATGAGCGATCCATTACCCGTTCCAGCCGCCAGCAACACCTTTGGGCGCATCAAGCGGGTCAACGCCGGTGGCCAAGGATCGGGGTCGGCGCGGCTCCGGCATGCGGAAATTATTTTGGCAATTCCTCCAGTTTGGTTGTCCAAAACCTGTCTTTGGTCGGAAGTATTTCTGTATCCATTACGCATGAGCCCAATTGTACGCACCGGTTTTCCGATGGCGGCGCTGATTGCCGTTACGGCCACGCCACCGAAGGATGGCGTGACGGTTCCCGTGAAGAAGGCGAACCAGTACGAGTAACCGCAGAGAATTCCACTGATGAATCACACGCTGAGAATCCTACCCATGCGCCGACCGCTTCACGCCTGCATCGTGTTTTCATTACTAGCCATCGCCGGCGTGCTGCCCCGCGCGATGGCGGAATCGAACATCGGTCTGAAACTGATCACCGAAGGACTCGGCGCGCCGATGGCGCTGGCTCCCTTTGCGGACGGTTCAGGTCGCATGCTTCTCGCAGAGCAAAGCGGCGTCATCCATTTGCTCGACCGCGATGGAAAACGCGCCGAGCCGCTCTTCCTGGATCTGCGTCCCAAAATGGTGGCGATCAACAAAGGCATGGAGGAGCGGGGACTGCTCGGCCTCGCGCTTCATCCGCAGTTCAATTCCAACCGCAAGCTCTACGTCGTGTACAGCGCGCCGCTGCGGACGAATGCACCGCCGAAGTGGGACCACGCGGAACGACTCAGTGAGTTCAAGGCCGGCGCGGACTTCGCTTCCGCCGATCCTGCTTCCGAGCGCGTGATTCTGGAAATCGACGAACCGGACTGGAACCACAACAGCGGGCGCATCGCGTTTGGGCCAGATGGCTTTCTCTACATCAGCGTAGGCGATGGCGGCGCGTTCAACGACGTCGGCGATGTCGCGCGCGGACGCGGTCATCCGCCCGAAGGCTTTGGACAACGGCTCGATACGTTGCTCGGCAAGGTGTTGCGGCTCGATGTGGACCGCGGCAATCCCTACGGCATCCCGAAGGACAATCCGTATGCGAACGGCAAGAAGGGTCTTCCGGAAATCTTCGCCTATGGCCTGCGCAATCCGTGGGGCATGTCCTTTGATCGCGGCGGGAAGCGCGATTTGATTCTAGCGGATGTCGGCCAGGATCGATGGGAGGAGATCAACGTCATCATCAATGGCGGCAACTACGGCTGGCGCTTGCGCGAAGGCTTTGATGGATTCGATCCCAAGAATCCGCGTTCCGCCCCGACCAACGCCGTGAGCGTCGGCGTCGATGGCAAACCGTTCGTCGATCCCGTGCTCGCTTACAAAACACTGCGCGGTCTCGGCACAGAATCGAATGCCTTCGGCGTCACCGTCACGGGCGGCTACGTCTATCGCGGCAAGGCGTTCCCGTCACTCGTCGGCAAATACATCTTCGCCGACTGGTCGCGCAGCATGGCCATTCCCGACGGCACGTTGCTCGTGGCGACGATTCCGTCCGGCAACTCCGCTGGCGCGCGTTGGACGGTGGAGCCGCTCGCGTTGAAGGAGTTTCCGAACGGCCGTATCAAGTCCTACATCTGGGCGCTGGGCGAAGATGCCGACGGCGAACTCTACGTGCTGGCCAATGGGATGAACTCGGCGTTCGGCACGCGCGGCAAGGTCTTCAAGCTCGTGCCGCAATAGTTCCTGCACCCGTGATGCACAGAAACGCTTTATGAAAAACTTCTTTGCCGCTCTTGGGGCGGTCGCTTTGTTTGGGTTGTTGATCTCGAAGGCCAGTGCCGCCGATGCGCTGAGGCCCGACGCCGAGGGTTACATCCGCCACTGGGTCATGCTCGCCCCGGTGGCGATTCGCGAGGGCGAGACGTGCGCGGAGGCTTTGCTCAAGGAACAGATCAAGGATGAATCCGCGCTTCGTCCGAAGGCCGGGGACAAGGTCAAGGTCGGCGGGAAGGATTTGGTCTGGCAGAACATCACCGCCTCGACCAATTACTTCGACTTCAACGAAGTCCTGAAGTCGATCAACGATCACGTCGCGGGTTACATGGTCACCTACATCGAATGCGAGAAGGAGATGCCCGACGTCATCGTGGCGGTGGCCAGCAACGATCAAGGCCGCATCTACTTCAATGGCGTGGACATCTACGCGTTCACCGAAGCGCGGCCGCTGATGCTCGATGCCGACAAGGGCCGGGTCACATTGAAGAAAGGCGTCAATGTCATGGTGTTCAAGGTCACCAACGAACAAAACAGTTGGCAGGGAGCGATGCGCTTTTTGGACAAGGCCGGCGCTCCTGTGAAGGATCTGAAAATCAAATTGTCGCCGTAAGGACATCTACTCAGCCGAATATGAAAAGCCCTGACTCAAACCACCGCATCCGGGTGCAAGCTGGAACACGCACTATCACGGCGGGGGCGCAACAGACTTCCCTCTCCCCTCAACGGGGAGAGGGATTGAGGGTGAGGGGTGATGCTGCCCGAGATCCCACAGAACACGAACGCGCAGGACTGTTCCCACCCCTCACCCCGGCCCTCTCCCCGTTGAGGGGAGAGGGAGTCGTCACACCGCGCTCGTTGTGCGTGCGTGTGCCAAGTTGCGCCTGGGCCGGCCTCCTCACGGCAATGCTGCTGGCGGCGGGAACAACCGCCTGGTCCGCGGATGCGCCGGTCACGCTGAAGGACGCGTTCAAGGACCACTTCGTTGTCGGCACGGCGGTCAACCGCAGCATGGTCACTGGCGGCACCGGGTTTCGCCGCAGCGCGGAGCTGAACGCCGCGGACGTGGCGCTGCTCAAAAAGCACTTCAACCAAATCACCGCCGAGAACGACACGAAGTGGCAGATGATCCATCCGCGCGAGGGCGCGGACGGCTACGACTTCGGCCCGACGGATGCCCTGGTGAATTTCGGACAAAGCAACAACATGCAGGTCGTCGGGCACACGCTGGTGTGGCACAGCCAGACGCCGAACTGGGTGTTCGCCGGCACGAATCCACCGCCGGCCTCCGCGACCAACAGGGCACTAGTCGCGTCCGCCGCTGGCGCGAACACGAACGCGCCGGGGACGAATCAGCCAGGACGACGCGGATTCGGTCCTGGGTTTGGTGGCGGCGGGTTCGGCCGCTTTAACGGCCCGCGCGCTTCGCGGGACGAATTGCTCCAGCGGATGCGCGATCACATCCACACCGTCGTGGGACGGTACAAGGGCAAGGTCAAGTCGTGGGATGTCGTGAACGAAGCTCTCGCTGACGGGAACGGGACGAATGTGTTGAGGAACTCGCTGTGGCTCGAAATCATTGGGCCGGATTTCATCGCCAAGGCGTTTCAGTACGCGCACGAGGCGGACCCGCAAGCGATTCTCCGCTACAACGACTATGGGCTGGAGAATCCGGCCAAGCGCAAGCGGCTCATCTCGCTCATCAAGGAACTTCAGGCGCAGAAGGTGCCCGTCCACGCCATCGGTTCGCAGGCTCACGTCAATGTTTCGACGAGCTTCGAGACGATGGACCAGTCGCTCACGGAGATGGCGACGCTTGGCCTGCCCATTCACATCACGGAGCTGGACGTGAACAGCGCGCAAGGCGGCCAGCGCGGCTTCGGCGCGAACGTGGCCGACAACGCCGCGACCACGCAAGGCGGTCTCGTGAGCGACGCCGACAAGAAACTCGCCGACGCCTACGCCGGAATCTTCCGCGCGTTCGTGAAGCACCGCGACTCCGTGAAGATGGTAACGTTCTGGGGCGTGAATGATGCGAACTCCTGGCGTGCCCAAGGCAAGCCGCTGCTGTTCGATGGCAACAGCCAGCCCAAGCCCGCATTTGACGCGGTGATTCGTGCCGCTCATGGGCCGGAGGCACGATGATGCGCCGAACCCAAAATTGGAACCGCTGCCCGTCGCCTGGTTCAAGCACTGGCAGACCA
>JANOQV010000032.1:0-57363 GCA_031414955.1 Pedosphaera sp.
GAACCACGCCGCGCCGAACTTCCGCGTGCTCGTGGTCGGCAATCCCTGCAACACCAACTGCTGGATCGCCATGAACAGCGCCCAAAAAGTCGGCGGCGCGAACTTTGACGCTTCGCGCTGGCACGCCATGACGCGCCTCGATGAAAACCGCGCCAAGTCGCAGCTCGCCAAGAAGGCCGGCGTCGATGTCACCGCCGTGACGAACGTCGCCATCTGGGGCAACCATTCCGCCACGCAGTATCCCGATTTCTTCAACGCGAAGATCAGTGGCCGCCCCGCCACCGAGGTCATCACCGACGAGGCGTGGCTCAAGGGCGACTTCATCGCCAGTGTGCAGCAGCGCGGTGCGGCCATCATCAAGGCGCGCGGTTCGAGCAGCGCGGCCAGTGCGGCGAACGCGGTCGTGGATTCGGTGCGCTCCATCATCACGCCCACGCCGGCGGGCGATTTCATCAGCGTGTGCGTGCCCTCGGATGGCAGCTATGGAGTGGAGGCGGGCATCATCTGTTCCTTCCCGCTGCGCAGCAACGGCCAGAAGCTGGAGATCGTTCAAGGCGTGCCGGTGAATGAATTCAGCCAGGGCAAGATCAACGCCACGATCAACGAGTTGAAGGAAGAGCGCGACCTCGTGCGCGACTTGTTGAACTAGAACGGATTTCCGAAATAACCCGGCGTGGCTTCGGGCGCGCCGGGTTGTTCGTTGTTTAGAAAGATTGCCCGTGATCGGTAGGGCGGCGCTGTCCGAGCGCGCCGGGGTGAGGTGTGGGAAAGTTCCGAAGCGCTCGTTTCATTTCGGAGCGCGGCGCGGTGAGGACACCGCGCCCTACCACCGCTTTCACGAGTTACGGCGCTGATTTCTTCAACAACTTTGCCAGGTGCTTCTCCCAAATCGCCGGCATCGTGTGCGTGCCGTGGCCGCGCGTGCGGTCACTCTCGGGAATCATCACTGCCGCGCCGCGTTTCACCCGCTTGATCTCGCGTTCCAGCACGCCCAACTCTGGCGGGTTGATCAAATCATCGGCGAAATTCACTGCGATGAGCGGCGCCTTGATTTTTTCCAGCCCCGGACCCGGATTGTAATCCCGCGAGGCCTCGAGCGCGTAGAGCACGTCGTTGGCGTCGAGTCGCTTCATCGCGCCGTCCACGTAGGCGTCGAGCGCCTTGTCGGCGATTGCGAGCGTCGGTGCGTCCTTCAACCGCTGCGTCGGGTTTGATCCCATGAACCAAAGCACTTCATGCGCGACGCGGGCACCGGCGGGCTGCTTGGTGTACTCGCCGTTTTTCCAATCCGGGTCACCACGGATGGAGTCGATGATCATGCGGCGCCAGACACGATTGCGACCGGAGATCTCCGTGGGCAAACACGCCAGCGGCAGGAGCGCGTCCATAAAGTCGGGATGCGTCTCGCCCCAGACCCACGTGTGCATGCCGCCCATCGACGTGCCCATGACCAGCCGCAGATGATTCACGCCCAAGCCCTCGGTGAGCAACCGATACTGCGCCTGCACCATGTCGTCGTAGCCGTACTTGGGGAACTTGGCGCGCCGCCCGTCGCTCGGCTTGCTCGACTTGCCGTGGCCGAGGTTGTCGGGGATGACGATGAAGTAGCGCGCCGCATCCAGCAGTTGTCCTTTGCCGAACAGCACGCCGGTGAAGTTGGTCACGAGAAACTGCGCGCTGCTCCCCGTCGTGCCGTGCAGCACGATGACCGCGTTGCGCACGACCCCCTTCGCATCGCGCTGCGGAGTGCCGAACGTGACGTAATGCATCCGCACCTCGGGAAGCGCATCGCCGGACTGGAACTTGAAATCGCGGATTACGTAGTCGCTGTGTCGCGGCTCAACCACTTCCGCCGCCGGCGAAGCGTCGGCGAATGCGAGCAGCAGGATCGCGAAGGTCGAACAAGGCCAACTTGGAGCAACGCCGAATGAAGTGCGGGTAAACATGCCGCGAATCTAACGAGCCCAAGACATGACGTTAGAACTGACCCCTTCACGACCCCTTGACGGGCCTGAAATCAAGCGACGGTTTCATGTTCGAGTCAACGATGCCCTTTTGAGTAACAGTCGGGGCAGACTCTAATTGACTTCACGCCGCCGTGTTTGGCACCGCAGACTTTGCAGGTCAGAACAGGCGACTTACCGTAGAGTTTGGCGTGGCTGGGGGTGTGTTTCATGATGTGTGTTCAAATCTCGAACGTTTGTTCGCCGCCGAATGTGGCCATGACCTCAAGTAAGTTCTTCATGTTGCCGCATCCTTTCTTCATGGCTTCTTCGAGTTCGAGCAGCGTATTGATGTCGTCGGTCTGGACGGTCTCTCCTCTGATAATTCCATCAACCGTAATTTGAAAGTTGATGGGTTCTTTTCCTCTTACCTCCCTCTGGTAGCTGGCGAGGGAGTATTCGCCGACCTTGTATTTGGCGATTAGCGCCTTTTCTTCGTTGGTGATGTCGCAGCGGCCGTATAGACTGAAGTTGACACCTTTGTGGCCTCCGAAGAGGCCTTTTACGTCTGCTTGGTTCCGTTTGATAGTTAGTTTCATGAGGTTATTTTATTGTGGTTGTTCTTTTTGGTTGTTGCCGACAAAATCGTGGTCATACAGGTGTTCCTTGAATTCGTTCTCTAATTGATTGCTCATAGTTTGTTTCTTAATGGTTAGACGGTCGGTGAACTATCGAGCTTTTGTAGCGCATCAGTGAATTCTTTTGCCGCAGCCTTAATTGAAGACATCATGGGGACAATCAACGACCTAAGAAGCGCTTCATCCGGCATACTGCCTTCTGCGGCCAAGACCATGGCAACAGACGCGCGGACGACGTTATACTTTTCACTGAGCGTCAATCGTGCTAAATGTCGCGATGAATCGAGTTCGCAATTAGCAGTATTGCAGGCTCGTAAGAGATCTTCACGCGCGCGAGTATTCTTAGGATCTGAAAAGACAACACCGGTGAGTTTCATGAACTCCGGATTGTATTCTCTGAGATTAAGCTCCATTTCGCCTAAGTCCGAGTCTGTGAATAGTATCCATCCCATGTCGTCAATAGTGGCTGGCAGATCAAGCTCTTCTTGTACGATATATTGATGGAGCTCAGAAAGCTCTTGGTTATAGTCTGGCATTGTTTCCTCCATTTTGGGGTCGGTAAGATCGCAACTGGCGGTTTCAGAGTTCCCCCATTTCATACCACGCTTTTCAGCGGCGTCCATGACGGGAGTAAGCACATTGTCGGTAATGGCATTTGCGAGTTTCTTCGCTTTGCCCGGAGAGACCCCTACTTCCTTGGTCAAATTTTCGACAAGGTCTCGAGCGCTCTGAATTCCAACAAGCGCCATCATCCCCTCAGCGATAAAGGATTTCTGTTGTTGAGGCGAGAGTTGATGTTCTCCCGCAATGGTCTCGAGACGCGCGCGCCACTCGACTTCCTTTAGAGCTTGCTGTAGGGCCGTCGGCAGCGAGTTGATTGCTTCCTCAACAAGTTCGGCTGTTTCGTCGCTCATGTTTTGCGCTCGTGTTGGTAAATGAACTGGATTTGCAGCGGAGAGATTTATTAGCTATCTCTCACTTTGCCTTCGCCGATGCACCGCTTGCATTTTTCGCCCTTTGAATCTTTGCCTCTGCCGCCGCAAGATGGGCATGTAACGAGTTTAGGTTTTTCAGGTCGTCCTGGTGGTCTTTCAAAAGGATTGCTCATAATTTATTTCGGATTTCCTAGTGTTCAGAGTTTTGTCGGCCTAAATAGTCACCATCAAGAATTGTGGCGTGACCAGTGGTGGCCACAAACCCCGCAAGTTTGACCATCCCCGCTTTTTTTATAGCCCTTACAACTACATGACAGGCAAGCACCCCAACCGGCAAAGACAGAGTCTTGCTCTTGTGGGGCATTACGGGATGAGCGCATGAACATCGTCACGTCTGGAAGTGCGGTCATGCGCCTCGGCGCGACTCTCGGTGCTGTGATTTCTTGTGTCGTCATTTGTTTTCTTTCGTTTTTTGTGTTGTGGTTTGTGAAACGGCCAAGGCGTGGTGCGTTCACCGGTGGCACTTTAGGCTGGTTCTCATTTCTCATGTTTCCGCCATGTTCTTAGCCCGCAATGGTCCAGCTCGACACCGCGCTGCACGGGCCGCGCTGGCCGGTGCTGTTCTCCCAGCAGACGGCCCAGTGCGCGGTCTTGCCCGCGTCGGCTTCGGCGAAGGAGTAGAGATAGGGCGTGGCGGTGTCGGCCGCGACTTCCGGCATATCGGACGGGCCGGTGGGGGCGGTGCCGATCTTGAGGAGCAGGATGGCGCGCTTCACGCCGGCCGGTTTGGCTTTCGAGCCGGGAGTATTTTCATCCACCCAATGCACGATGTGGATGAGGCGCTGGCCGCCATCGACTTTCACGATCACGGGTTTGCTGGCGGGCGGGCCGGCGGTGGTGGCGGTGGTGTCGAGGGGCGGCAGGCCGAGGCTGGCGCGCTGGACGGCGGTGGTCTCGCGGCGGCCCATGATTTCGCCGGTGAGCAGGCGCCATTCGGCGACCATCGTTTCGAGCCGGTCGCGGTAGGTCTGGTAGATGGGCGCACCCTGGGCTTCGTAGGTGTTCTTGGCCGCGCGGGCGGTGGTATAATTGGAGACGATGCTCAGGAAGGCGTCCTTCTTGGCGGTGGTCACGCCGAGGGCGGCGAAGTCGGAGTTGAGAAAGCCCGTGTAGGTGGTCAGGAGGGCGTCGCGGGCGGCTTCTTCGGTGGGGATCCAGTCAGGCATAGGTTTTTTTGGGGTTGAGTTAAGTGCTGTGAAATCAGTTTTGTACGACGATATTCCAGGGCATATTCGGGATAATCCCGGGTGGATTCAGGGCATTCCGAGGAGGGGTCAGGCCGTTCCCAGGAAGGACGCCACAGGGTCTGGGAAGGGTGGTCAAATGCCCAGACTTGGCATCGCCGGGCCGGGGAGTGCCGGGGCGGTGCCTGGGAATGACGCCGCCCGGCCGGGGAACGGCGAGGCGATTCCGCGGAGGCACGGGATGGGGTCTGGGGAAAACAGATCCGTTCCTCGGGGTGAAAGCATTTCCCTGGGCCGCGCCGGAATCGTTCAAAGGGGAACGAGGCATGGGCGGAGGTTGCGCCTCGCCCCCCGCGAGGGCAAGAAGTTTTTGGGGGCGGAAGTAAAAAGGGGGTGCATCTGCAAGATGCACCCGGAGCCGCGGCGGACTCTGATTTTGGTTGGACGCTGCCTTTCGCGCGCTGCTAGCGTCCGCGCGTTTCCCGAATCGAACGCGCGCAAACTATGAGCACATCCACGGCCCAGTTCCTCGCTGAAGTCTTTGGCACCATGCTGCTCGTCCTGCTCGGCGATGGCGTCGTTGCCAACGTCCTGCTCAACAAATCCAAAGGCCAGAACGCCGGCTGGATCGTCATCACCGCCGGCTGGGCCTTGGCCGTCACCGTGGGCGTGTACGCGACCTACTCGATCAGCGGCGCGCACTTGAATCCCGCCGTGACCATCGCCATGGCCTGCATCGGCAAGTTCGCCTGGGCCAGCGTGCCGCTCTATATCGCGGCGCAACTGATCGGCGCGATGCTCGGTGCCGCGCTCGTCTGGCTCGCGTATTTGCCGCACTGGGCCGTGACCGAAGACAAGGGCGCGAAGCTCGGCGTCTTCTGCACCGCGCCGGGCATCCGCCATCCCGTCTCGAACTTGATCTGCGAAGCCATCGGCACGGCCGTGCTCGTGCTCGCGCTGCTGACCATGATGACGCCCGAGAACCTGGTCCCGAATTCCGGCTTCAAGAACGGCTTCGCGCCGATGCTCGTCGGCGTGATCGTGTGGGCGATTGGCCTGTCGCTCGGCGGCCCGACGGGCTACGCGATCAATCCGGCCCGCGACCTCGGCCCGCGCCTCGCGCACTTCCTCCTGCCCATCGCCGGCAAGGGCCACTCGGACTGGAGCTACGCGTGGATTCCGGTGGTGGGGCCGATCCTCGGCGGCGTGGCTGGGGCGCTGTTTTACAAACTCTGCTGGCCGGTGTGAAAAGGGTTGAGAGTTGAAAGTTGAGTGTTGAGAGCAACACCAGCTTTCCGACTCTCAACCTTCAACTCTCAACTCTCAACATCCCTTATGAAATACATCCTCGCCCTCGATCAGGGCACGACCAGTTCGCGCGCCATTGTCTTCGATCATCACGGCTCGGTCGTGGCCGTGGCCCAACAGGAGTTTCGCCAAATTTTTCCCCAGCCCGGCTGGGTCGAGCACGACGCGCGCGAAATCTGGGCCACGCAGTCCAACGTCGCGGCCGCCGCCGTGAACAAGGCGCGGCTGACGGCCAACGACATCGCCGCCATCGGCATTACCAACCAGCGCGAAACCACCGTGGTCTGGGACCGCGCCACCGGGCAGCCTATAGGCAACGCCATCGTCTGGCAGGATCGTCGCACCGCTGCGGCCTGCGACCGTCTCCGCGCGCGTGGTCTGGCGAAAATGATTCGCCGCAAGACTGGTCTCGTCGTGGACGCCTATTTCTCCGGCACCAAGCTGCAATGGATTTTGAACAACGTGCCCGGCGCGAAGGCAAAAGCCCGCGCCGGCCAGCTCGCCTTCGGCACGATCGACTCCTGGCTGGTCTGGAATCTCACCGGCGGACGCCAGCACGTCACCGATCCGAGCAATGCTTCGCGCACGATGCTCTTCAACATCCACACCGGCGACTGGGATGATGAACTGCTGAAATTGTTCGGCGTGCCGCGCTCGATTCTTCCCGAGGTGCGTTCGTCGAGCGAAGTCTATGGCGAGAGCAACCTGCTCGGCGCACCCATTCCCATCGCCGGCATCGCGGGCGATCAGCAGGCGGCGCTGTTCGGCCAGGTTTGCACCAGGCCCGGCATGGTGAAGAACACCTACGGCACCGGTTGCTTCATGCTCATGCACACCGGCTCGAAACCGATTGCCTCGCGCAACAACCTGCTCACCACCGTGGCCTGGCGCATTGGTGGCAAGACGGAATACGCGCTCGAAGGCAGCATCTTCATCGCGGGCGCGGTGGTGCAATGGCTGCGCGACGGTCTCGGCATCATTGCTTCCTCTGCTGAGGTTGAAAGCCTCGCGTCGCAAGTTCCCGATAACGGCGGTGTGTATGTCGTCCCCGCCTTCGCCGGACTCGGCGCGCCGCATTGGGATCAATACGCCCGCGGCACCATCGTGGGGCTGACGCGCGGCTCGACGCGTGCCCACATCGCGCGCGCCGCGCTGGAAGGCATCGCGTATCAAGTCACCGATGTGCTGCACGCGATGGAAAGCGACGCGAAGGTTCGGTTGAAGGAACTGCGCGTCGATGGCGGCGCCTGCGCGAACAACCTGCTCATGCAGTTCCAGGCCGACTTGCTCCGCGTGCCCGTGGTGCGCCCGCGTATTTCTGAAACCACGGCCTTGGGCGCGGCGTATCTCGCCGGTCTCGCCGTGGGCTACTGGAAGAACCCCGGAGAGATCGCCTCGCAATGGCAGACCGACCGGCGCTTCGTGCCCGCCATGCCCGCGGCGACGCGCAAGAAACTGATGGCTGGCTGGGCCAAGGCGCTGGGAAGGTCCAAGGACTGGGCTGAAAGCTGAACTGCGCTGCGGTTCAGGTGGTTGCCTAAA
This sequence comes from Pedosphaera sp., assembly GCA_031414955.1. Taxonomy (GTDB): domain Bacteria; phylum Verrucomicrobiota; class Verrucomicrobiia; order Limisphaerales; family SIBH01; genus JANNGC01. Next base: position 7,611 of record JANOQV010000032.1, read on the forward strand.
CCCGAACGCCGAAGTTGGCCACAAAGAACACAAAGAGCACAAAGAGAGACGGGCTGATCGGAAAGAGGAATGGGTGATCGGTTTTAGCCGCTCCACTCCTGCTTTGCTCCTGTCTCTGTGTTCTTTGCGTTCTTTGTGGCCATTCCACTTCGGAAATCGGGCTAAAATCCGCTTGTCGTCGGAAAAGGCTGACGCGGCCTTCCCCTCACCCCGGCCCTACCCCTGAATCGGTGCGCGGACTTTCCTGTCCGCAGCAACGTGGTGACGACGAGCGGTCTCGAATCTGACGGGAGCCTGCCGATGGTCGGGGGTTGCTGCGGACAGGAATGTCCGCGCTCCCCCGGTTCAGGGGCACAAATCGTGAACGCTCGTTCGTGGAATCTCTCCCGGAGGGCCGGGGTGAGGGGGAACACAGCGGCCGAATCGTGGCGCGTTCCCAAATCGAACGACGCCGATGTTGCGGCCCAGCGCCTACAGCCCCTTTGTCTCCCAGCCCTTGCGGTACTGGCTGCGCACGAACTGGTTCGCCTCCTTGACGTTGAACGTCATCCGCTGCGCGTTCCATTCCAGCGTCGTCTTCGGGAAGCGCGTGGCCACGCAGCCGAGCAACACGGCCTCGGTGAGCGGGCCGGCGTAATCGAAGTTCGCCTGGGTCTTGTCCTGGCCGAGAATCGCGTTCACAAACTGTTGCCAGTGATCGGTCCCCTCCACCTTGGTTCGCTCGAAACCAGCGTATTGTTCCACGGGAAAAAGCTTCGGCCGGTCGATGTGCGGGATAAGCATCACGCCCTTGGTCCCGATGAGGATGCTGCCCTGATCCGCCAGCCACGGCCGCTCGGGTGAAACCACGGCGGGCTTGACCAGGTTTTGAATCTCCGTCGGCGGACGCTGGTCGCCATCGTACCAAGTCACCTTCACGGTCTTGCCCTCGCTGAACTGCGTGCCAGGGAACACGTAGTGAATGACCGCATCCGTGGCCCAGGAGTGGGCGTTCGGAGCCGGGCCTTCACTGCGCACGCTGATCGGCGCGGTGAGCGCGAGCGCCTTGAAGACTGGATCGTAAATGTGGCAGCCCATGTCGCCAAAGGTGCCGGTACCGAAGTCGATCCGCTTGCGCCAGTTGCCCGGATGATACCAGCCACCGCCGATGAACGGGCGCTCGGCGCACACACCCAGCCACAGGTTCCAGTCGAATCCCTTCGGAATCGGATCCACCCGGTCGGGCTTCGCCTTGGTGTCGCCCCACTTCTTGCTGCTCCAGGTGTGGACCTCCTTGATCTTGCCGATGACGCCGTCCTGCACCATGCGGACGGCGGAGCGGTATTGGCCGGAGGAATGAATCTGGATGCCCATCTGGGTCACGAGCTTCTTCTCGCGCGCAAATTCCGTCAGGCGGCGCGTCTCGTAAATGTCATGGGTGAGCGGCTTCTGCCCATAGACATGCAGGCCGCGTTGCATGGCGCTCATGCCGATGGCCGCGTGCATGTGGTCGGGCACGGAGACGTTCACGCTGGTGAGATCCTTCTCCTTGTCGAGCAGTTCGCGCCAGTCCTGATAGACACGCAGCTCGGGAAACTTCTGCTTCAAGCTGTCTCCCTTGGCCGGCTCCACGTCCGCCACCGCCACGAGTTGCACGTTGGGATGCTTGGTAATTTCCCCCAAGTCCGAGAGCGCCATGCCGCCCGCGCCGAAGCTGGCGTGCAACACGCGGCCAGAGGCCGGTGCGGAGAGGAGGCGCGGCACGAAGAAAGGCAGCGCCATGGAACTGGTGGCCGCCGTTTTCAAGAACGCGCGGCGCGAGAATGAGCGTGGTGAATGCATGGCCGTGTTGTATGCCGTTCCGACGCGGGCAGGCAAAGAGATTTGTGGCGCAGCCCACCAGCGGACGAAGGCCTTCCAGCAACTACCGCGCTCCCTGCACCCGCATCTTCAGCCCATAAACATTCTTGCTCGCGGTGATGAAGAGTTGATTCCGGTCTTTGCCGCCGAAGGTGATGTTTGCGGTCCACGGCTCGGCCACGTCGATGTGTTCGATCTGCTTCCCGGTCTGGTCGAAGACGGTCACGCCGCGACCGGTGAGATAGACGTTGCCCTCGGCGTCGATGGTCATGCCGTCCGAGCCGAGATTGCAGAAGAGGCGTTTGTTCGCGAGCGCGCCGTCGGGCTGGATGTCGTAGGCGTAGCTCTTGCGCGCGCCGATGTCGGCCACATAAAGCGTCTTCCCATCCGGCGTGCCGATGATGCCGTTGGGCTGCTTCAGATCGGTCGCCACACGGGTGACGGTCTTGCGGTCGGGCGTCATGAAATACACATGCTGGCCGTCCTGCTGCATGGCGGGATCGCGCTTCCAGTAATTCCGTTTGTAGAGCGGGTCGGTGAAGTAAAGGCCGCCATCAGGACGAATCCACAGATCGTTTGGGCCGTTGAGCAGCTTGTCGCCGAAGTTTGTGACCAGCACCGTGACCTTTTTGTCGGGAGCGATGGACCACAGTTCATTCTTCTCGTCGGCGCAGGCGAGGAGGTGGCCGGCCTGGTCGAAGTAAGTGCCGTTGGCGCGGCCCGCCGGCTTGAGCCAGTCGGAGAATTTTCCATCCGCCGCGCTCCACTTCACGATGCGGTCATTCGGCTGGTCGGTGAAGAAGACATTGCCCTCGCGATCCACCGCCGGCCCTTCGGTGAAAGAGTAGCCTTCGCCCAGCTTCTCCAGTTTCGCGCCTGGGGCGATGAGGGAGGAATCTGCGGCGAAGGTGGAACCAGCAGCAATCAACAGGACGCTGACGAAAGCGTGCGTGCAGTGGGATGATTTCATGCGCTGGGTTTAGCGTCTGGCTCCACGCGTGTCGATGTGCGTTTCCGCCTCCTGCGGATTGAGCGCGAACAGGGCCGCCGCATCAAAATGTTTGGTTACACGGGCTAAAAATCCAAATCCCAAATAAGCTCTCAATTCCAAACTCCCATGGCCGTGCGAACGCCTGGTTTTGGAATTTGGGCCGTTGGAATTTATTTGGGATTTGGGATTTCGTGCGAAACACCCCGGAATTAGAGGCGTCTGCCCTGGCGCTGAGGATTACAGTGCTTGCCAAGCCGGGGTGCTGTGGCACTTTCAGCCCCGCTATGGAGAAACCAAAAATTATTGCTTACCTGAAACCGTCCTGTGGCTGGAGTCAGGGCGTGCGCGCCGTGATGCGCAAATACGAGCTGCCCTTCGAGGACCGCGACATCATCAACGACGCGGCCCAGCGCCAGGAGATGATCGAGAAGAGCGGCCAGATGCTCAGCCCCTGCGTGGAGGTCAACGGCCGGATGCTGGCCGACATCAGCGGCGAAGAAGTCGAGGCCTTCATGCTTGCGAACAACCTCGTGCAAGCGAACGCCAAGTCTCCGGACGCGCCGACCAACCAGCCCTGCGCCCACGAGATGCCCGGCCCGGCCCCCTTGAGCTTCCGCCGATAGGAGCGCGAGTTTCAGCCCGTTGCTTTGAACGCGAAGGTGAAAACCTTCGCGTTCCTTTTTTTGCGCGCCGATCCGTTGGTCGGCGGACAGGCTTTCTCCCGTTGGAAATCCAACCTGGGTTCTCGCCCGGCGGATTTTATTCCATCCCCACCACCGCCGGGTCGGCGTAGAGGGTGAAGGTGCCGGCACGGGTGACGTTCACGTCCATGAGCTGGCCGCGGTGGCGCGGGCCGCCGTCGAAGACCACAATCTTCCCGCAGCGCGTCCGGCCCATCATGCGCTCGGGCCGTTTGCTCGGACCTTCCACGAGAATCTGCACGCGCCGCCCGACCAGCGCGCCGTAGCGGCGGTCGGCGATGGCGTTGGCCACTTCGAGCAGGCGCTGGTTGCGCTCTTCCTTAACTTCCTCGGGCAATTGATCGGGCAGGTCGGCGGCGGGCGTGTCCTTGCGCTTCGAGTAGCGGAAGATGAAGGCGTTGTCGAAATCCGCCTCGCGATAGAGGGACAGGGTCAACTCGAAGTCGTTCTCGGTCTCGCCGGGAAAGCCCACGATGACGTCGGTGGTGAGGCCGATGCCGGGGCGCACGGCACGGAGTTTCTGGATGATGGTCAGGAAACGTTCGCGGGTGTAGCCGCGGTGCATGGCTTTCAACATGCGGTCACTGCCGCTCTGCACGGGAATGTGCGCGCTCTCGACCAGCTTGGGCAACCGCCCGTAGGCCGCCACGAGGTCGTCGCCGTAGCCCTTGGGATGCGGTGAGGTGAAACGGATGCGTTCGAGGCCGTCGATCTCGTGGACGGCTTCGAGGAGCTGGACGAAGGCACTGCGGCCGTCGATGGCCGGGTAATCACGCTTGCCGAAGCTGGTCACGATCTGGCCGAGCAAAGTGATCTCCCGCACGTCTTGCGCGACGAGCTGGCGGCATTCGGCCACGATGTCGGGAATGGTCCGGCTGCGTTCCTCACCGCGAGTGTAGGGCACGATGCAGAAGGTGCAGTACTGGTTGCAGCCCTGCATGATGCTGACGAAGGCAGTGACCGACTTGGTGGCCGAGCCGTTGAGCAAGTGCTGGCGAATCTCGGCCTCGCTGCCCTTCTCGGCTTCCACATCGACGATCTTGGCGCGTTTGCCGGCGAGGATTTCATCCAGGTAATCGGCGGCGTGATGAAACTTCTGCGTGCCGAGCACGAGGTCCACGTCGGGCAGCTTGTCGATGAGCGACTGGCCGCGGCTCTGCGCCATGCAGCCCATGAAGCCGAGGACGACTTCGGGGCGGTTCTTGCGCACGTCGGCGGCGAGGTTGGCCATCTTGCCGAGGGCCTTCTGCTCGGCCATGTCGCGCACCGAGCAGGTGTTGAGCAGAATGACATCGGCGTGGTGCTCGGTGGGCGCGAGGGAATAGCCCTTGGCCACGAGCTGCGCGGCCACGGCCTCGCTGTCACGCTCGTTCATCTGGCAACCGTAGGTCTTGATGTAAACGCTGGGCATTCCTGAAACGGGTCGAGAAACTAGGGCAGCGGAGGGGGAATGCAATCGGGGAGTGAGCCCGGGGCAGGGCAGACGCCTCTAATTTCGCGGTGTTTCGCACGAAATCCCAAATCCCAAATTCCAAATCCCAAATAAATTCCAACGGCCCAAATTCCAAAACCAGGCATTTTGATGCGTCGGCCCGTGGGCCCGGGGTCCGCCGTGGCGATGCTTGACCGGGGCGCCGCTGCGGCCATCTACTGACCGAACGCCTTATGAAACGCCCTTCCTCATTCTTCCCGTCGGAAGCGACTATTTGCTTGGCCGGTCTCCTGGTCGTGGCGACCGGTGCCCATTCAGCCAGCGAGTCTTTGCCCGCAGGAGCCAAGTTCGATCTGGGTGGTCGCGCGGCGATGCTGCGGACTTTGGAGACGTTGCCTTTCGTCGAGAGCGAATACACGAGGCGGTTCAAATTCGATTCGTTCGACAATCCCAAACTGAAGGAATTGCGCGAACGCGGGCGTCTCGACGAGGTCATTGCGCCGGGCAAGGATGAGTTCGAGCGGCAGGTGTTGTTGATGGACTGGACACACCGGCAGTTCAAAAAGTTCGGACGCCCTTCCACCAATTGCGTCGGTGCACTCGCCATTCTCCAGGCCATCGACGAGGGCCACACGTTTTACTGCGCCCACTACGCCAACGTGCTCGTGTCCGCCGCGGCCAGCCTCGGCTGGGTGGACCGGTCGCTGGCGCTGCGGCGACATCAGGGCGCGAACAAGAACGGCGGCTCGACCGAGCATTCGGTCACGGAGATCTGGTCCAATCAGCATCGCAAATGGGTCATGCTCGATCCCACGAGCAACATGTATCTGGAAAAGGACGGCGTGCCGCTCAACGCCTGGGAGCTTCGGCAGGAATGGTTTTATCGCGGCGGCACGAATCTCGTCTTCGTGGTCGGCCAGGAGCGGAAGAAGTATCGGAAGTCCAATCTGCCGATCTTCCTCGGGCGCTTCGCCGGATTCGGCGACCTGACGGTGGATCCCGATGAACCCGACAAATACGGCTTCATCGGCTACATCCCGAACACCGACCTGATGAACTCCGGCCACGACTACGCGAAAATGTTCATCGTGAAGGACGCACTCTGCGACGGGACCAAGTGGCATGTGCGAACGCTGCCCGCGAATCCAGCCGTGGACCCGTACTTCCCGATTGGCCAGGCGGCGCTGAGTCTGCGCACGGAGGATGGAAAACTCCGCGTCGCGCTCAAAACACTGACGCCAAACTTCAAGCGTTACGAAGTTCAAATCGATCGCGGCGAGTGGAAGTCTTCCGGCGAACAGTTCAACTGGCCCGTCCACCCAGGATCGAACCGGCTCAAAGCGAGAACGGTCAACTGGTTCGGAGTGGTCGGCCCGGTCTCGACGGCGGAAGTTGAAGTGCAGCAATGAACCTGACCGGCATCGCCCGTAGGTTCATCCCGAACTCCTAATTTGAATGGTGCCGCGCTCCTGCGTTCCGGCTTCGATGGCGCGTTCCTTTCGCTTCGGAGATCGGGTTCATCTCTGACGCCAGTTAGAGCCTGTCTGAAAAGTAATTGGTGCGGCGCAAGCTGCCCGCCCCGAAGTGCGCCCGTCCTCGGGCGCCGCAACGTGCGAATGTCAGTGGGTCGGGTTTTTTCCAACGCGCGCCAAGTCATCACGTTGCTGCGCCCGAGGACGGGCGCACTCCACCCCCGAATTTTCAGACCGGCTCTAAGTCTTTCCATCCGCTGCACGCTCCCGCTCCGTTATTGAATTTCGATTGCGACCCTCCGTCCAACGCCAGCCAAAACCGGCTGCGGCGTTCCAACTCGACTCGAATCGGTCGCGTTGTCGTCGTTGCTCGGGGTGGTTGAAGCAAGAAGACATGTCTCATTCATATTTGAAATCGTCGGTGAGCGCCGCGTGCGTGCTTGTGTTGTGTGCCTCTTCCGTGGTCGCAGCGGAGCGACGCGCGGCCGCGAATTATTTTCAGGAGGACTTCCCCTTCCAAGGCGCCTGTATCACAGCCAAAGGCCCGAGCAACAACGTGGCCATGAAGGGCTTTGCCATCCGCGTGGGCCACGATGCGAACATGCTTTGGGACACCGATCTGTTGCGCATGGCCTCGGGCTGGACGGGCGGCTACATCACGGGCAAGGGCGTGGTTTATGACGGCGGACACGGCCAGCATCCCGCGATTGTCGGCGACCAGAAGTTCGGCACGAAGCAAGCGCCCGGTTGGGCGAATGCCCAAGGCGAGTTCACCGACAACCGTCCTGAGCCGTTCGGCCCGCTCGCGTCCGACTGGTGCCGCTGGGACGGGATGTATGTGAACGGCATGGAGGTCGTTCTCGCATACACCGTGTTGGGCACGAAGATTTACGAGCAGCCATCAAGCGTGAGTGCGGGCGGACAGATTGGCTTCGTGCGCACTTTCAAAATTGAAAATGCCGCAGCGGATCTCGCCACCGTCATTGCGGAGTCAACCGCCGGCGTCGTCGAGTCGAAGGGCGACAGCACCTCGCTCACAACCGGGACGAACACCGCCGTCGCCACGCTCGTGGGCGCGCCGCAGGGTGTAAGAGTTTCTGGTGCGGATTCTCGCCTGGTGCTGCACGTCTCCAAGGGGACGAAGAAGGCGTTCTTCAGCGTCGTGATCTGGAGCGGCGCGAAGGAGAACGCCGCTCAGGCCGCCGCGCTGGTCTCGGCGGTGAAGCCCTCGATGATGGATTTTACCAAAGGCGGCCCGGCCCACTGGCCGCAGACGGTGAACACGAACGGCGTGTTGAACACGAGCAAGACTCCCGACGGCGCTTACGTCACGGATGCCGTTTCCGCGCCGGTGCCCAATCCGTGGAACCGCCGCGTGCGCTTTGGCGGGATGGATTTCTTCTCCGACGGCAAACGCGCCGCGCTTTGCACGCATGAAGGCGACGTGTGGATCGTGGAGGGCATTGACGACTCGCTGGCGAACTTGAAGTGGCGCCGCTTCGCCTCCGGCGGCTACGAGACGCTCGGCCTCGTGATCGTGGACGACGTGATTTACACCTCGGGTCGCGATCAAATCACGCGCTACCGCGATTTGAACAACGACGGCGAGGCGGACTTCTACGAGAACCTCAACAACCAGGTCATGTCCACCGAGGGCTTCCATGAGTTCCTCTTCGACTTGCAGACGGACCAGGCGGGCAATTTCTACTTCGCCAAGGCCAATCCTGTGAACAGTGGCGGTGGCGGGTTCGGCAATCAAAAGGCCTCGATGGGCAACGGCACGGTCTGCTCGCATTCCGGTTGCCTGTTCAAGGTGAGCAAGGACGGCAGGAGATTTGAGATTCTGGCCCGGGGCTTTCGCGCGCCCAACGGCATCGGCGTCAGCCCGGATGGCCAGGTGACGACGAGCGACAACGAAGGCACCTGGGTGCCGACCACGCCCATCAATTGGGTCAAGCCGGGCGGCTTCCACGGCGTGATCAACAACCTCACACCCAAAGAGGTCGCGGACGGATTCACCCCGCCGCTGGCCTGGCTGCCGAAGAGCTACGACAATTCCGGCGGCGGACAGATCTTCGTGACCAGCGACAAATGGGGACCGTTCCAGGGCGAGTGGCTGCACGAGTCGTACGGCCAGTCGAGTCTGTTCCTCGTGCTCAAGGAGCAGGCCTCCAACGGTTTGATGCAGGGCGGCGTGGTGAAATTTCCGCTCAAGTTCACCTCCTCGGTCATGCGCGCGCGCTTCAATCCCAAGGACGGCCAGCTCTACGTTGCGGGCTTGAGCGAGTGGCAGAGCAATGCGTCCAAGAACACCGGTTTCGACCGCGTGCGCTACACGGGCAAGAAGGTTTATTCAGCCCGCGGGCTCAAGGCATTGAAGACCGGCGTGGAACTCACCTTCACCGAACCGCTCGCCACCGACAGCGTGGCCGATCTCCAGAACTGGAGCGGCCAACGCTGGAACTATGCGCGCACCCAAAGCTACGGCTCGCCTGAGTTCTCCCTGGTGAAGGATGAGAACGGAAAACCCAAACGCGGGCGCGACGTAATCGACATCACCGCCACGAAGCTCTCCGCCGATGGCAAAACTGTGACCGTCGAGATCGCCGACTTCCAGCCCGTGATGAGCGAGACGATCAAGTTCAGCCTCCGGGCGGCGGACGGCACGCCCGTCGCGCAGGAAGTGTTGCACACGGTCCACGCGCTTCCTTGAGCGTCCCAAGGCGGGGACGCGCGCGCGCGGCAACTTCGGCTCGCCCTTGGCGGCCCGTCTGGTTAGCTATCCCCATGTGCAAAACGATTCGCGGTGCGTGGATGGCGGCGGTGCTTCTCGGCTTCAGCGGTTGCGCGACCTCGCCCCTGGTTTCGGACGCGGAGTTCCACGCTCTCGCGGACGAGTATCTGGCCGGACATCTGGCCTGGCGGCCGGGCACCGGCATGTCCCTCGGGTTGCATCAATACGATGGGCGCCATCCAGATTTGAGCCGAGTGTCGCTCGCCGCCGAGGTGCGCCGGTTGCAGGCTTTTCAGGCCAGGCTGGCCCGTGTTGACCCCCGCAAGCTCCGCCGCACGGTGCAATTTGATTACCGGCTCCTGCAATCCACCATCGGCGCGGAGCTGTTCAGTTTCCACGGCCTGAAGTCTTACACGCGCAATCCGATGACCTACGCGCAAGCCCTCGACCTGACCCAGTATTTGAAGCGCGACTACGCGCCGCTGACCAATCGCGTCCGCTCCATCATCCACCTCGAGAAGCAGACGCCGCTCATCTTCAGCGCGGCGCGCTTGAACTTGGAGCGCGTGCTGCCCCGGCCGCTGATCGAGACGGCCATCGACATCGCGGAGGGCAACATCGCTTTCCTGGAAAAGGACCTGCCCGTGGGCGTGCAAGCGCTCGACGACGCCAGGCTGCGCGCGGAGTTCGAGGCGGCGAATAAAATCGCCCTGGCTGAAACGCGGAATTTCATCGCCTGGCTCAAGAGCGAAAGGCTGCCGCAGGCGGATGACAACTTCGCGCTGGGTGAGACAAATTACCGCGAGATGATGCGACTGACCGAGCATGTCAACCTCAGCCCCGCGCAGCTTCTCGAAGTCGGACTGCGCGAGCTGAAGGCCGAGCAGCAGCGCTTCGCCGAGGCGGCGCGCGTCATCGATCCGAAGCAGCCAGCCCACGACGTCTTCAAGGCCATCCAGAAGGAGCATCCGACGGCGGAAGGTTTGTTACCCGACACGCGCAAGAACCTCGAAGTCATTCGCGAGTTCGTCGTGGCGCGCAACATCGTGACCATTCCTTCCGACGTGCGGGTCAAGGTCGAGGAGACGCCGCCACCCTTCCGCCGCACCAGCTTCGCCTCCATGGATTCGCCGGGCGTCTTCGAGACCAATGCCACCGAAGCCTATTACTACGTGACGCCGACCGAGCCGGAATGGCCGGAGAAACAAAAGGAGGAATGGTTGACCGCCTTCAACTACTACACCACCGATGTGGTCACCATTCACGAGGCCTATCCGGGCCACTACGTGCAGTTCCTCGCGCTCAAGGAATCCCGCGCCAGCCGGCTGGCCAAGATTTTTTCCAGCTACGCTTTCGTCGAAGGCTGGGCGCATTACACCGAGCAGATGCTGCTGGAGGAAGGCTTCGCCGCGCCCGGCCCGAACGGCACCCGCGACGAGCAGGTGCGCCTCGCCAAATATCGTCTGGCCCAATCCGATGAGGCTCTGCTGCGCCTCTGCCGGCTCGCCTGCTCGATCAAGCTGCACACCCAGGGCATGACCGTTGATGAGGCCACGAAGTTTTTCATGGATAACTGTTACTATGAGGAGAAGACGGCCCGGCAGGAGGCGGTGCGCGGCACGTTCGATCCGGGCTACCTGAACTACACCCTGGGCAAGCTGATGATTCTCAAGCTGCGCGCCGACTGGAAGGCGCAGGAAGGCCCGCTCTATTCGTTGCACCGCTTCCATGACGAACTGTTGCGCCACGGCGCTCCGCCGCTGCCCTTGCTGCGCGAGCGCCTGCTCAAGGATCCGAAGCAGTGGCCGGCGATTCTGTAAGCGCGGTCCGCGAAGCGCCGCTCCGCGGCCCACCGCCTTCCGCTTTCGCCATTTCCGCTTTTTCCCATCGCCCTCTCAAGGCGGGTGCTTAATCATCCGCTGAATCAACGGGTCGAGGGAGTGCTCATCCCTGACGCCGGTTGGCTCTGACGTGTGATCATTGCTTCCTTCGCGCGCCGGTGCTTTCGGCTTCCGTTTCCCGACATGAGCGACAGACCAACTGTGTGCGCAACGGTTTTGCCGCTCCTGCGGCAAACGACCGGAGGCGGCAGCTTTTTCAAAATGCTGAAACCTCCAAAAGCAGAAATCGCGAAAGCTGAAATTACGAAATCAGGTTTGGGCGGGAATCCCCATTTTTGCTTTCAGCTTTCGCTATTTCTGTTTTTCCCATGATCGTCCTCGGCCTCAACGCCTATCACGGTGACTCCTCCGCGTGCCTCGTGCGCGACGGGAAGCTCGTGGCCGCTGTGGAGGAGGAACGCTTTCGCCGGGTCAAACACTGGGCCGGTCTGCCCACCCAGGCCATCGAGTATTGCCTGCGCGAAGCTGGCGTTTCTCTGGCGGAGGTTGATCACCTCGCCGTCAACCGCCAGCCCGGCGTGAACAACGGACGGCGACTCGCCTTCCTCCTCACGCACTGGCCTGACCCGCGCCTCGTGCTGGCCAAGCTGCGCAACATCGGGAAGGCCCGGAGGGTGGAGGACGCCCTGCGCGCCGCGTTCCCGGCGCAACAACTCCGTGCCACGTTGCATCATGTCGAGCATCACCTCGCGCATCTGGCCTCGGCTTTTTTGGTGTCGCCCTTCGAGGAAGCCGTGTGCCTGTCCGTGGATGGCTTCGGAGATTTCGCGAGTTGCGCCTGGGGCTTGGGACAAGGAGCTGACATCCAGATTGACGGCCGAGTTTACTTCCCGCACTCGCTCGGGATTTTTTACTCGGCCATCACGCAGTTCATCGGCTTTCCCCATTTTGGCGACGAATACAAAGTCATGGGACTCGCGCCCTACGGTGAGCCGAAGTTCCTCCCGCAGATGCGCGAGATCGTGCGGCAGCAAGGCGAGGGCACCTTCAAGCTGAACCTCCAGTGCTTCCGCCATCACAACGAAAACGTCTCCTACACCTGGAACGATTGCGCGCCCGAGGTCGGCACGCTCTACCGCCGCGAGGCGATGGAACAACTGCTCGGCCCCGAGCGCAAAAAGAGTGACCCGCTTGAACAGCGCCACAAGGATCTGGCCCGCTCCGCGCAGGCCATGTACGAGGAGACCTTCTTCGCCCTGCTCGAAGTGCTGCACGCGAAATATCAGTGCCCGAACCTCGCGCTCTCCGGCGGCTGCGCCATGAACTCCGTGGCCAACGGCAAAGTTTATCTCCGCTCGCCCTTCAAGAGGATGTATCTGCCCGCCGCCGCCGGCGACGCCGGTGGCGCCATCGGCGCCGCCTTCGCCGTTTCCACTCAACCCTCAACCCTCAACTCTCAACCTTCTTCCGGAGCGCCGGTTTCCAAACCGGCCGCGCAAACGATCAACACGCCGGGTCGGAGACCGGCGCTACCAGGCCACGATGTGCCGTCCACCGACGCACCGCCCCTCCGCCGCACCGTCCTGATGGACGCCTACAGCGGCCCCCAATTCTCGGACGCCGAGATCGAAGTGCTCCTGCGCGACCGTGGTCTGCTTCCCTCTCCGCCTCGACCGGGGAGAGGGACTGAGGGTGAGGTGTCGAACAGTTCCGGGCTCCGAGTTCAAAGTTCAAAGTTCAAAGTTCAGAGTGCGAAGTTCGCAGTCCCGTCCCCCGGATCCGCGCTCTCCATCACTCACTTCCCCTCCGAGGCCGAACTCTGCGCCGCCACCGCCCAGGCCATCACCGAAGGCAAGGTCATCGGCTGGTTCCAGGGTCGCATGGAATGGGGGCCGCGCGCCCTCGGCAACCGCTCCATCCTCGGCGACCCGCGCCGCGCTGACATGAAGGACATCCTCAACCTGAAGATCAAACGCCGCGAAAGCTTTCGCCCCTTCGCTCCGTCCATCCTCCGCGAACGCGTCGGCGAATGGTTCGAGCAGGACGACGACGTGCCCTTCATGATGGAGGTCTTCCAGATTCGCCCGGAGAAACGCGCCCAACTCCCAGCGGTCTGCCACGTCGATGGCTCGGGCCGTTTGCAAACCGTCCATCGCGAAACCAACCCGCGCTACCACGCCCTCATCACCGAGTTTCACCGGCGCACCGGCGTGCCGATTCTGGTGAACACCTCCTTCAACGAAAACGAACCCGTCGTCTGCCGCCCCGAGGAGGCGCTCGACTGCTTCCTGCGCACGAAGATGGACGTGCTGGTGCTGGGCAACTGGATGGTGGCAAGGGTGGAGCAGGGACCGCAGGACAATGAGACAACAGGACTACCGGACCAAAGGACGTGCGTATGAGAGACTACACCAAGATTGGAGCGTGGCAGAGGGCGGACGATCTCACTGTCGCTGTTTACGAGACCACGCGGACGTTTCCGCGCGAAGAAATCTACGGGTTGTCCAGTCAGCTTCGTCGAGCATCCTCGTCCGTGCCCGCCAACATCGTTGAAGGCTCCGCGCGTCAGAGCAAGAAAGAGTACCTTCACTTCCTCTACATCGCCCGTGGTTCACTGGCTGAAACCCAGTACTTCATTCACCTGGCCCGTCGCTTGAACTATCTCAATGATTCCCGTGCCGAAGCCCTGACGATCCAGACGCGCCAGACTTTCGCGGCCCTGCACGGTTTGATCATCGCCGTGGAAAAAGAGGCTGGCCGCTTTGGCAAAGTCGTTGCCGGCCTGACCAGTCTGCTCGTCATCGGCCTCTCCCGCATTTCGACCAATGTCCCCTCCTAGTCCCGGCCCTGTGGTCGCGTAGTCCTGTTGTCCTGTCGTCCCCTTGAAACGTATTCTTGACCGTTGCTGTCCGCCGTTCCTTGAGCCGTGGAAGGCGCGCCTCGAAGCCTCGCCGCTTGGCTATCGGCTGGCGCGCGGCGCCTTCTGGTCGCTGGCCGGATCGTTCATCTCGCGCGGGCTGGGCCTGCTCGCCGCCATCCTCGTCGGGCGCATGTTGGGCCGGGACGACTACGGCGCGCTCGGCATCATCCAGAACACCATCGGCATGTTCGGCACGCTGGCCGGATTCGGCATGGGCCTCACCGCGAACAAGCATGTGGCCGAGTTCAAACGCTCCGATCCCGCGCGCGCCGGACGCATCATCGGCGCGGCCGGCGCGCTGGCCTGGCTGACCAGTGGCATCATGGCGGTCGTGCTTTTTCTCGCCGCCCCGTGGCTGGCGACGCACACCCTGGCCGCGCCGCACCTCGCCGGCCTGCTCCGCCTCGGCGCGGTGCTGCTGCTCCTGAGCGGCATCAATGGCGCGCAGACCGGCGCGCTCTCCGGCTTCGAGAGCTTCAAGGCCATCGCCCGCATCAATCTCATTTCCGGTCTGCTCTCCTTTCCACTCATGCTGGTGGGCGCGTGGCGCGGGGGGCTGGCCGGTGTGGTTTGGGCACTCATCGCCGTCCAGTCGCTCAACAATGTCCTCTGCTACCGGGCCGTGCGCGCCGAGTCCGCCCGGTGCCAGGTGCCCATCCGGTTGCGCAACACCGCCGAGGATCGCCGTCTCTTCTGGTCCTTCAGTTTGCCCGCCGTGCTGACCGGGGTCTTGAACAGCCTCGTCAGTTGGGGCGCGAGCGCGCTGGTGGTCAACCAGGCCGGCGGCTACGGCGACATGGGCCTCTACAACGCCGCCCTGCGCGTGAAGCTCCTGCCCGAGATGTTCCTCGGCATGCTCATCGCGCCCATGCTGCCCATCCTCAGCGAATCGTTCGGCAAGAACGACCACCACACCTTCCAGCGCACCTTGCAGTTCAACTTCACCCTTGCCTTGCTCATCATCGTTCCCGTCTCCCTGATCCAGGCCGCCGCGCCCGCGCTCACCCTGCTGCCGTTCGGCGCGGGCTATCGCGAGGGGCTGGAAACCGTGCAGTGGCTCATGCTCCACGCCGTGGGCTACGCGCTGATTTTTCCCATGAGCAGCATCCTCATCAGCATGGGCGAAATGTGGTTCAGTTGGATCGTCAACCTGATCTATGCCGTGCTTTTCGGCCTCGGCGCGTGGTGGCTGGTGCCGCGACACGGCGCAGCCGGTTACGCTGCGGCCATGGTTCTCGCTTATCTGATCGCCAACATCCCCTGCGTGCTCTTCCTGCACCGGCGCCTGCCCAAGGTGATGTCATTTCTTCACTGGGGCTCGGTGGCTTTCGTGCTGGCCGTGCTCTTCGCCCTCTGCCTGCTGGCCTCGCGGCAATTGACCTTCGCTTGGGCTGCAACCGTCGGACTGGTCGCCGCCGCCGCGTTCCTCGGCCTCAAGTACAACCAGCACCGGCACACCATCCACCGGCCCACTGCCCACTGACGCACTGTCCACCGAAGCACCGTCCCATGAAACTCCTCGTCACCGGCTCCTCCGGCCTCATCGGCTCTGAAGTCGTCGATTTCTTCTGCCGGCTCGGCTGGGAAGTCCACGGCGCCGACAATAACATGCGCGCCGACTTCTTCGGCCCCGGCGGCGACACGCGTTGGAACCAGCGCCGCCTCCAGGCCCTGCACCCCGGCTTCCGCCATCACGAGCTGGACATCCGTGATCGCTCCGCCGTGCTGGCCTGCCTCGAACAGCTCCGGCCCGACGCCGTGGTTCACACTGCCGCGCAACCGAGCCACGATCTCGCGGCCTCGCGTCCGTTCGACGACTTTGATGTCAATGCCAACGGCACGCTCAACCTGCTCGAAGCCGCCCGGCTGCACATGCCCGACTGCGTCTTCGTCCACCTGAGCACGAACAAGGTCTATGGCGACCGGCCCAACACCATCGCGCTCCGCGAACTGCCCACGCGCTGGGACTACGCAGATCCCGCCTACGACGCTGGCATCCGCGAGGACTTCCCCATCGACCAGAGCAAGCACAGCCTCTTCGGCGCGTCGAAGGTCGCGGCGGACGTGATGGTGCAGGAATACGGCCGCTACTTCGGAATGAAGACCTGCTGCCTGCGCGGCGGCTGCCTCACCGGTCCCAATCACAGCGGCGTCGAGCTGCACGGCTTTCTCAGCTACCTCATCAAGTGCAACGTCGAGGGGCGGCCCTACAAGGTCTTCGGCTACCAGGGCAAGCAGGTCCGCGACAACATCCACTCGCTCGACGTGGCCCGCTTCATCCACGCCTTCATCCAGCAGCCCCGTTGCGGCGAGGTTTACAATATCGGCGGTGGCCGGGCCAACAGCGTGAGCATCCTCGAAGCCTTCGAGCGCGCCGCCGCGCTCAGTGGGAAGAAGATGCAGTTCGAGTACGTGGACAAAAACCGCGAGGGCGATCACATCTGCTACATCTCGGACCTGGGCAAAATGAAGTCCCACTATCCGGGCTGGGATCTCACCAAGTCGCTGGAAAACATTTTCGAGGAAATCCACGCCGCGCAGGCGGGCCGCTCAGCGCTTCCCTCTCCGCCTCGACCGGGGAGAGGGTAGGGTGAGGTGTCGAATGCAACTCGAAGTATCGTTGTTCCGACTGCCGATTACTGACGCACTGACCCCGTCCACCGACGCACCGCCCCATGATCGCTGAACCCTCAACCACCCGCACCGTCGCGGTGGAGATATGCCCGGCCTGCCAGAGCCGCGACTTCTCGGAAGCCGGGCGCGCGCGCGGACTCACCTGTTCGATCGGCGGACGCGATTTCATCCAGCCCGACTACGAGATTCGCGAGTGTTCCAACTGTGGCCTGCTCTACCGCACGCCGAACCTCAACTCCGATGCACTCAACGCGTATTACGCCGCTGCGGATTATCGCAAATGGGAGGTGTCCGACTTCTTCCCCACCGAGCGCGCCGCCCATGAACGACTGCGGCAGTTGCCAGCGGGCGCGCGGATTCTCGACTTCGGTTGCAGCTCGGGACGGCTGCTCGCTCCGCTGGTCGGTGCCTACAACTGCTGCGGATTTGAAATCAACGCCGAGGCCGCCCGCATCGCCGCATCCAAGGGCCTGACGATGATTTCGCCCGCGGACTTCGCGTCCGGCAACTGTGGATGGTTCGACGCCATCGTCATGTCCGATGTCTTCGAGCATCTGTCCGCGCCCGTGGAGTTGCTGCGCAAGCTGATCGGCCTGCTTCAGCCGGGCGGCGAGCTTTTGATCATCACGGGCAACGCCGATGCGCCGGCCTGCCGGCTCGACCCGGCCCAGTTCTGGTATTTCCGCACCGTGGAACACCTCTGCATGTTGAGCCGCCGCCACGCGGACTTTCTCGCGCGCGAACTGGGCGTGCCCCTTGCCGAATGGCGCGAGCTGTCCCACTACGACACGCCGCTGCGCGAACGCCTCTTCCAGTCCGCCCGCCATTTCGCCTACTGGCAGTTTCACCACGGCACGTTGCTTTCGAAAACCTTGCTGCCGCTGGTGCCGATGCTGAACCGTGCCCGGCACTGGCCCATGGCCCCGGCCTACACCGCGAGCGCCGACCATGTGCTGGCCGTGCTCAAAAAGAAATGAACCCGCTCCGCAACCCACCAGCCGGTGATGCACCGACGCACCGCCCACCGCCGCACCGACCCACCGGCCCATCCGCAACATTGCGCGCCGCACGCGCGCCGGTTAATCTTTCCCCACCATGAGCCTGGTTCAAATCGAAGCGGAACTGGAGCGCCTGTCACCGGAAGAACTCCGCCGGCTCGCGCTGCAATCGTGGTCGGCCTTTGTGAAGAAAGAGGGCGGCATGGCTCACGAGTGCTGCGAGGAAGACCCCGCTCTGCTGGCGGCCCTCGACATCGCCGTGGCCGCGGCTGACGCCGCTCCCGGTGCCGGCCACACCGCTGACGAAGTGCGCGCGCGCTTGCGGCAATGGACTTCAAAGTAATCTTCCGGGAGACCTTTGTTACTGACCTTGAAGGCATCGTCCGGAGCATCGCGCTCCACAATCCCGCCGCCGCAGGCCGATTTGGGGAAAGCGTCATCAAAACGGCCGAGAGCTTGTGTTTCTTTCCAGAACGATTTCCCAAAGTGCGCGGCCGGGCCGGTATCCGGCGGTTTATCGCCGGGCGGTGGTTCAAAGTTTTCTACCGCGTTGACTCCGAAACCAAAGTCGTCGAAATCCTGCGCTGCTGGGATGGCCGCCGGGAAGCCGGCCCGCGTTTCGATTAAGCATTTGCTCCAAACCGTGACCGCGACCTCCCAACTGCCCGTTCCGCGACATTGCGCGCCACGCGTGGGCCGCTTAGACTTTTCCCCCATGAGCACACTGCTTGAAATTGAGGCCGCCGCCGAGGCTCTCTCGCCGGAACAGAAGGCGGAACTGGTCCGCTTCCTGACCGCGCGGCTCTCGCCCGCCGAACCGCAGCCCCGGAAAGCCCGCCTGGTAAGGGAGGGCAACGACGTATTCCTGGAAGCTCCGCCCGGGGCACCGCCGATGACGCCGGAAAACATCAAGCGCATGTTGGAAGACTGGCCATGAGCTGGCTGTTGGATGTGAATCTGATCCTGGCCGCGCGCTGGACGACGCACCCGGATCATCTGGCCGCCAAAGCCTGGATCGCCACCGTGGACAAGTTTTACACCACGGCCATCACCGAGCTGGGATTTGTCCGAATCAGCCTCGGCGGCGGGTACCGGGCCAGTTGGGCTGAAACACAGGAGACGCTCGAAAAACTTCATGCCCGTTCCAGTCATCATTTCCTCGCGGACGATGTGGACGGCCTGGCCTCCCCCGAAACCGCTTCGAAGGACACCACCGACGCGCACCTCGTGACCCTGGCGAAACGGCACGGACTGAAGCTGGCAACACTGGATGCGACCTTGCTGGCGAAACCCTGGGCCGCCGGAGTGGCGGAGAACCCGCTGCCGCAGTCCCCCAGTCCCGTTGTCTCATAGTCCTTTGGTCCTTTGGTCCAAGTTTCCGCTTTCAGCATTTCAGCATTTCAGTCTTTCAGCTTTTGAATTGTGCCTGACGCACCGACTTCTGTCCTCCGCCTTCCGCTTTTGAGATGAGTTGCCAACCCAATGCCAATTGGTAATTTTACCGCCATGAAGACCACCGTGTTGATCGACGAAGTGGGGCGGATGGTACTGCCAAAATCCGTGCGCGAAGCCATCGGCATTGCTGGCCGCACGAGTGTAAACATTGAAATTGTGGCCGGGGCGGCGCACCTCTCCGCGTTGGAGAGCCGGCCCGCCGCCGTGGCCCGCCGCCGTGGGCGGACCGTCTATACCGGTCCGCTGCCCTCGGGTTGGGACAGCGGGGAGGCCGTTTCCCGGATGCGTGAACAACGACTTCGCAAATGAAGCGATTTCTTGACGCCTCGATTCTGGTCGAAGCCTGTCTGGCCCAAAGTCCGAAATTTGCCGACGCCGACGCCCTCGTCAGAACGACTGGAGCCGTCACTTCGGCCCACGCCCTGGTCGAGACCTACGCCACGCTGTCCGGCGATGTGCGCTTGAAGATCAAGCCCCAGGACGCCGCGCAGATGGTCGAAGAATTGGCTCAAGCGCTTCAGATTCACGCGCTGGCCGCGCAGCCCTATGTGGCCTTGATCCACGAGGCACCGGCGGCCGGCATTCGAGGCGGTTCCTTCTTTGACGCGATTCACGCGCAGGCGGCCCGCGAAACCCAATGCACTGAAATTCATACCCTGAACGTAAGACACTTCAAGCATGTCGCCCCGGATTTGAAAATCATGGGTCTCTAAAGCGCCATCGCACTGTCCGACCTCGGACGTTTGACCTCAGCTTTTCAGCTTTTCAGTCTTGCAGCTTTTGCATCATGCCTGACACCCCGTCCCTGCCCCGCCTGCTCTACGTCGGTGATGTGCCCGTGGAATCGTCCTATCACGGCTCGGCGCTGCTCTACCGGCTGCTCCAGGATTACCCGCCGGAGAAACTGCGCATCGTGGAGACGAACCTGATGCGCTCGCTCCCGGAACGCCGGCTGCGCGGCGTGACTTATGCCGAACTGCCGCTCGGCCATCCGCGCCCGCTCTACACCCGCTTCGCCCGCGGCTACCGGGCCTGGCTCACCTGGCGCGCGGCCGGACGCTGCCGCCGCTTGCCGGGCTTGCTCGATGGCTTTCAGCCGCAGGCCGTGCTGACCGTGACGCATGGCTTTGCCTGGCGCACCGCCGCCCGATTCGCCGCCGCGCACCAACTGCCCTTGCACCTCATTTGCCACGACGATCTGCCGCGCTGCGGCGACCTGCCGCCGCATTTGCATGGCTGGCTGGATCGTGAATTCGCCCGCGCCTATCGGCAGGCCGTATCGCGGCTCTGCGTCTCGCCCTACATGCGCGACACGTATCAGGCCCGTTACGGAGTGCCGGGTGAAGTGCTTTATCCCTCGCGGGCAGCGGATTGTCCCGATCACGCCGCGCCACCGAAACGCTTGCGCGAAGCGCCACCGACGCTCACCGGTGCTTATGCCGGTTCGATCAACTCGGAAGGATACGCGCGTGCGGTTCGCCAGCTCGCCCACGGTCTGGCCGCGCTCGGTGGACGCCTGTTGCTCTTTGGCCCGTTGCGCCCCGAGGAAATCAAGAGCCGCGGATTGGACCTGCCCAACGTCGTGGTGTGTGGCTTGGTTCCCTTCCGCGAACTGATCGAGCGCTGCCGGGCCGAGGCGGACTTTCTCTACGTGCCCATGTCCTTCGATGCCCACGACCGCCCGAACATGGAGTTGAGTTTTCCCAGCAAGCTGACCGATTACACGGCGGCGGGCCTGCCGCTGCTTATCCACGGCCCCGACTACTGCTCCGCTGTGCGCTGGGCGACGGAAAATCCCGGAGTGGCGGGATGCGTCGTGCTCGAAGAACCGTCTGTGTTGCAGGGCGCGTTGCAGCGGATGGCTGAACACCCCACGCTCCGGTTTCAACTGGCGGCCCAAGCACTCGAATTGGGCCGGCAACTGTTTTCCCACGCGACCATCCGGCAAAAATTCCTCCACGCCCTGACCGAAAGGCCGAACTAGATGCGCCTCGAACTCTTCTACAACCCGCGCCTGCTCTGTGAACGGCTGGCGGAGATTTCCCTCGCCCGTCGGCGGCTGGCCAGACTGCGCGGAACCGTTGCGGCCGGACTGACCACCGGCCACATCGATTCGCTGGAGCTGCTCGAACTGCTCCGTCCGAATCCTCCGCAGGTCATCTACGACGTGGGCGCGAATGTCGGCACGTGGACCTTACTGGCGAAGGCGCTCTTTCCGCAGGCGCAAATCCATGCCTTCGAGCCGCTGCCCAGGCATGGCGCTAAGTTCCGCAGCGCGACGCAGGCCCTCGACGGTGTTCACCTCCACGAGATCGGCCTTGGCGCGCAGCCGGCCCGCACGAATCTGAAGGTCACGGATTTCTCCGACGCCTCCAGCCTGCTCCCTCTGACCGAGACCGGAAAAAAGCAATGGCACCTCGAACGGGTGGAGGAAGTCCCGATCCAAGTGGAGCGGCTGGACGACTGGGTGGCCCGGCACCGGTTGCCCGGGCCGGACCTGATCAAACTCGACGTGCAAGGTTTCGAGTTGGAGGTGTTGCGCGGCGCGGAAAAATCCCTCGCGCGCACGAGGGCCGTCCTGCTCGAAGCAAGCTTCCAAAATTTCTACCAGGGCCAGTGCCGCTTCGAGGAGCTGGTTTCGTGGCTGGCCGGAGCGGGACTGCATGTCCGCGCATTCGGCCACGGCACCGCCCTCGGCCGGGCTTTGGTTCAGTCGGATGTGCTTTTCTCCCGGACATACTGATGGGCAAGGGTTTCATCATCACTCAACTGCTCGGTGGGCTGGGAAACCAGATGTTCCAGTATGCGGCCGGTCGCCGCCTGGCCCATGATCACGGGCTCGAACTGAAACTGGATGCCAGCATTCTTCACGACCACTCGCCCGGGCAGCATCACGTGAACCGCCATTTCGACCTCGACCTTTTCACCGTCGATCCCGCTTTCGCCAGCCCAGCCGAACGGTGGCGTTACAATGCCCACGGGCTGCCCCGGCCGGTGCGGCTGCTCCGACGACTGCTTTGGCCGATGTCCCGGCGGAGCGCATGCATTGAGCCGTCCTTCCGTTTCCAACCCGACCTCTTCCAGCGCGCAGAGCCGCCGGCTTACCTGGCCGGGTTGTGGCAGTCTTGGCGCTACTTGCACCCGATTGAAGATGTCCTCCGGCGTGACTTCACTTTCCGCCAATCACTTCCGCCCCAAAGCACTGCGCTGGCCGAGGCGTTGCGTCAGCCCGGCTCCGTGTGCTTGAACGTCCGGCGCGGCGATTTCGTTTCCGTTCCTGACACTGCGGCTTGCTTGGGATTCGTGGGGTTGGACTATTACCGGGCGGCGACTGAGTTCATCCGGAGTCGCTCTGGCTCGCCCGCCCGCTATTTTGTCTTCTCCGATGACTTGGACTGGTGCCGGCGGGAACTGGCCTGGCTGGGGGACGGAGTAACGTTCGTGGAGCACACCCATGCCGGTCCCAAGTTCGGTCATTACCTGCACCTGATGTCGCTCGCGAATCACTTCGTCATTCCGAACAGCACCTTCGCGTGGTGGGCCGCCTGGCTTTCGCGGAGCGCGGACAAGCTGGTCATCGCTCCTGCCCAATGGTTTCGTGATGCCGCGTTGGATGCGCGTGACCTGTGCCCGGACGATTGGGTCAGACTCTGATCATGCCCTTCTTCTCGGTCATCATTCCCACGTTCAACCGCGCCGCGCTGCTGGCCCGCACGCTGGAGTCGGTGCGACGGCAGACGTTCACGGATTACGAGGTGATCGTGGTCGATGATGGTTCGACCGATGACACGCTGGAGTTGTTGCGGGGTTTCCCGGAAGTGAAAGTGCTCACGCAAAAGAATCGCGGGCCGGGAGCAGCACGCAATCTCGGCGTGCGCCAGTGCAGTGGCTGTTACCTGGCCTTTCTCGACAGCGACGACGTGTGGTTTCCGTGGAGCCTCGAAACGTACGCCGCGATTCTGCGCGCCCCGTCGGCTCCCGCGTTTCTGGCGGGCCAGCCGTTCCGCTTTCAGGATGAAGCCGAGTTGCCTATGTCCATGACCGGAACTGTGGAGCGGGAAAACTTTCCGGACTACCTCGCTTCCGGTGATGAATGGCGCTGGTGGGGCGTGTCCTCCTTCGTCATTCGCGCCGACGCCTTTCGCGCGGCGGGCGGATTCTCCGAGGAGAACATCAATGGCGAGGATGCCGACCTGGCTTTGAAGCTGGGCGAGGCGGCCGGCTTCGTTCAAGTCACCGCCCCGGTGACTTTCGGCTATCGCGAGCACGGCACCAACGTGACCTCGAACTTGTCCAAATCTTTGGCCGGCATCTGGCAACAGGTGCGGACTGAAACTGCCGGCGGTTATCCCGGTGGCCCGCGCCGCGCTCGGGAACGCCGCCGCATTCTCACCCGGCAGATTCGCCCGCTGGCTTTGGATTGTCTGTGCCGCGGTGAGCGGCGCGAGGCTTGGAATCTCTACTGCGCCACCTTCCGGTGGCATCTCTCGCTGGCCCGGTGGAAATTCCTTTTGGCTTTTCCCCTTCGGGTTCTGTTCCCTCAAGGCCGCTGACATCTCATGCTTTCTCGATTTGAAACGTGGTTTTTTCGCGCGCCGCGCGGGCTGTTGAGCCGGGTCCGCCTCGCGCTCTATCGCGCCTTTGGTCTGCGGGCCGGACGCGGCAACCGGATGGAACGGGTCCGCTGCCGCCGTGTTTCCCAAATCGTGCTGGGCGACCGCAACGCCTTCACCGACGGCTGCTGGCTCTGGCCCACCGAGCATCCCGGCGCGGGCGTTCGCATTCGCATCGGCAGCGGCAATTACTTCAATCGCGACGGCATCATTGATGCGAACGGCCTGGTCGAGATCGGCGACGACAACATGTTTGGCCCGGGCGTGTTCATCACGGACTCCAACCACGAGACAAAACCCGGAGTTCCTCCCAGCGCGCTGAAGATGGAAGTGGGCCGGGTGAAAATCGGGAACCGCTGCTGGATCGGCGCGCGCGCCATCATTCTCAAAGATGTTGAACTGGGCGACGATTGCATCGTCGGCGCGGGCGCGGTCGTGACGAAATCCTTTCCGGCCCGTTCGACCATCGCGGGAGTGCCGGCCCGATTGCTCCCCGCAACAAGTATTTCCAACCAGCCATGAAAGTTTTGATCGGCCTCATCACCCGCAACCGGGCCGAGCTGCTGCCCAAGGCCATCCAGTCCGCGTTGGATCAGGATTACCCGGAGAAGGAAGTAGTGGTGCTCGACATCGCATCCACGGACGGCACGCCGGCCATTCGCGCGCAGTTTCCACAGGTGCGCTGGATTCGCTCGGAAGAACGGCTGGGCATCCCGGAGTCGCGCAACCAGCTCATGAGCGAGACGGACGCGGCCTACTTCTTCAGCCTGGATGATGATGCGTGGTTTTTGCGGCGGGATGAGATCGCGCTGGGGGTGAAATTTCTGGAAGCGAACCCGGATTACTCTGTGGTGGCGTACGACATTCTGCTGCCCGGCGATCAAGCGAAGCCGGAGCGCGGTCAACCTCGCGACACGGCCATCTTCATCGGCTGCGGTCATCTGCTTCGGCTGGCGGATGTGCGGCGGATCGATTTCTACGCGCCCAACCCCACGGTCTATGGCGGCAGCGAGGAATCCGATCTCTGTCTGCGATTGTTTGCGGGCGGGAAGAAAGTGACCTTCCTCCCCGGCGTGCATGTCTGGCACGAACGGACCAACGTCGGCCGCAACGTGCTGGAGCAGTACAAGCACAACGTCTGCAACGATATGGTCTCGCTGCTGCGCCGATGCCCATTTCCGGATCTCATCTGGATGTTGCCGTATCGGCTGTTGTCCCATCTGCGCTTCGCCATCGGCCGTCGGTGGGTGAGTTCCTACTTCGTGGCCTTGGGCCTTTTTGCCCGCTGCTTGCCCAATGTGCTGCCTTCGCGGGAGGCGGTGGACACGGCTTCTTTCCGGAGGTTTTTGCGGCTGAGGCGCGGTTGATTCCGGGTAAAACAAGAAATTTCACAACCCGCTTAAAACAGGGCTTTTAAGGAAAAAACCATATGCCTCGGAGGTCGGACATTGCAGCTCGGAGGTCAATCCATGCAGGTTCGAGGTTGGAGCTTGGAGCCAAAGGGTCAAACGGCGGTGGTCGCAGGTCGGGGCGGCCATTGGGGAGCTCGAGTGTTGATGCTCGGATCATCAACCGCCATGCCTGGAGGCCTGAGGTTGTTCCTTGCCGGATGGTTTGCAATGATCAGAGATGGAGCTTCTGACTTCGGAGTGTTGGTGTCCGAGCTTGGAGGTGCATCGTTTTACCTTGGAGCGTGAACGGTCCTTTCCCAAGCCGATGCGATAGTTTGCTGCTGACCAGACATGAGCTTCCAGCCTGAGCGGCCCATTTCTCCGACTTGGATCACTACGCAGATCGGCGCGCGGGAGCATTACCTGCCGCCCATCGCGCTGGCGCGGCGCGGACAACTCGACACCTGTTTCACGGATTTCTGGGCGGGGCCGCTGGTGCGCGGACTCGCGCCGTCCTTCAAAAAATTCCGCAGCCTGGCCAACCGTTACGAGCCGGAGCTGGATCAGTTCCCGGTCGTTTCCTTCAACGCGGGCGCGCTCTGGCAAAGCTGGCGGGAGAAGCAGCGCCAACGGCACGACGTGGAGTCGCTTTATGATTTCCACCGGCGCTATGGCGAGTGGTTTGGAGGGCGCGTCCGTGAGTCGTTGCAAAAGCGAAAGCTGGAGCCGGGAACGCACCGCTACTTCGGTTTCAACACCGGCTGCCTGGAAACGTTGGAGCATCTGCGCCCGCGGGGCGTGTTTTCGGTGGTGCAACAAATCGATCCGGCGCGCACCGAGCAACGGTTGATTCTGGAGGAGACGGCGCGCTGGCCCGGATGGCAGACCGATGCGGGGCACATTCCGGAATCGTATTTCCAGCGGCTGGAGGCGGAGTGGCGGCTGTGTTCGCTGGTCGTGGTGAACTCGGAGTGGTCCCGCAAGGCGCTCATCGAGCAGGGCGTATCACCGGAGAAAATGGTGGTCATCCCGCTGGCTTACGAACGGCCGCATGGGCAAAAGGCGCCGGAGCGCACTTATGCCGGGCGTCCGCTGCGGGTGCTCTGGCTCGGCAGTGTGATCCTGCGCAAGGGCATCGCCTACTTGATCGAGGCGGCGCGGTTGCTTCGGAAACGCCGGGTGGAATTCATCATCGCCGGCCCCATCGAAATCAACCTGCCGGCCATCCCGGATTTGCCGGACAACGTGAAGTTCCTCGGCCGTGTCCAGCGCAACGACGTGCCGCATGTGGTCGCGCAGGCGGACGTAAACGTGTTGCCCACCATCTCGGACGGGTTCGCCCTGACCCAGCTCGAAGCCATGGCTCAGGGCCTGCCCGTGATCACCACGCCGAACTGCGGTGCGGTGGTCACGCACGGCCAGGACGGCTTCATCGTTCCGATCCGCGATGCCAACGCGCTGGTCGAGGCCATCGCCCGGCTGGATGACGATCGCGAGCTGGTGGCACGCCTGGCCGCCGCCGCGCTGAAGACGGTGGAGCGGTTCTCGATTGCCCAATACGGCGAGCGGCTGGTGGCCGCGGCCGATGCGCACCAGGGGAGGAGTGCATCGTGATTCAATTCTTGAGTTTCCCTCCCTCTCTTCCGCTCGAAGCGGAGGGGCGCCTCGTCTCCCTATCCCCGCCCAATAGCCGGATGTTTTCTCTCTCTCCCCGCGAGGCACGAGTGGGGAGAGAGCCGGAGAGAGGGGCCAGCCAGGAAAAACTCCTCCTCTCCCCGACCCTCTCCTCCCTTCTGCGTCGGGAAGAGAGGGAGGAGGCGGCCCATGTTTGATACGCATATCCCCGCCATGGTCGTGCAGGGCTTCTGGCTGCTGGCCGCGCTGGTTTGGTTCCTGCGCCGCAACGACGAGCTGCCGTTGATGATCAGCGCCTTCCTCTTCTACGTGAGTTCGTTCCGGCTGTTCTCCCTGCTCCAAGGTTGGGCGAGTCTCGTGAACATTCAGTCCTTCGGGTTCAACTCCTTGAATTATTACACCGGGGTGGAGGCGCTGGAGTTGATCACGCTGGGAGAGAGCGTGCTGTTGCTGGCCTACTTCTTTTTTCAACGCCAATGGCTGGCCCCGGTGGCGCCTCGCTTGAATCCGTACCTGGCGGCCTGGCTGAAACCGAAGCTGCTGCTCTTTGCCTTCGTTGCGGTTCCCGTGGCGCTGGTCTGTCGCGTGCTCGCGGATCGGGCGGGCGAAACCAAGTCGCTGGCCTTTGAAGTCAGCGGCTATCTCTACCTATTCCCGCTCGTGCTGGTGAGCGTGATCATCCTGATGCTCATCCTGTGGAAGGCGGGCGCGTTCACCACCCGGTCGGAAAAGAACGTCGCCCTGGCCATCGTCGCGTTCTGCGCCTTCCTGACCTATTCGCCCAGTTCGCGCTTTCAGTTTCTCGGCTGGATGATCGCGGGCACGGTGATTCTTGGTTCGGATCGGGCTGGGTTGCGTCGGGCGACGACGCTGGGTGCGGGCATTCTGGCCGCCCTCGTGATGTTCGCCGCCGCCGGTGCGCTGCGCACACTCTACAGCTCGGATGAAGGCCTGTTGGTCGAGAGCGATTCACGCCAGACGACCTTTGAGCGGTTCCTGTCCGCGGAGGACGCCAACATGCTGGACGGGTTCTCGATTCTGCAACAGGTCTATCCGGACATGCTGCCCTTCAGTCATGGCCGCGAGCATTTGGAAGTTCTGCAACGGCCCATCCCGCGCGCCTGGTGGCCGGAAAAGCCGGTGGGCGGCTACATGAACAAGCTGGGGCTGACCACGGCGGAATCGAGCGGCACGCTGGGCATCTCGCCCACGCTCTTCGGATCGTTCTACGCGGAAGGAGGGGTGATGGGCATTGTGCTGCTGGCGCTGGTTTACGGGGCCATCCTGGGAAAACTGGTCAACGCGAGCCCGCGCTGGACGCCTTTTGCCGCCGTGCTGGTGCGGGCCGTGTTGTGCGCGTGGATTGTGCCGCTGCTCCGGGGCGGCGACCTGGCCAACATCTATTCCTGGTTCGGCATGGCCTTCTGGCCGTGCCTGGCCGTGCTGTGGTTCAACCGCCGCGAATTGTTCGCTCCCGAACCGGAGGACGAACCGGAAACCGAAACCGCGGCAGCAACAGAAACAGCTCCCGCTGACCATCAACCTCCAGCCTCGTAGAAGTTTAGAAAATGTCCGACCGACGTACTGATGGACCGTCCACCGGCTCACCGGCCCTCCGCCGGCTGGTGGTGATGTTCGACCGGCTGGGGCCGTATCACGTCGCGCGGCTCAAGGCCCTGGCCGGGGACTTTGCCGTGACGGCGCTGGAGTGCTTTGGCGAAACGGAGGAATACGCGTGGCAGAAAGTTTCCGCGCCCGACTCCTTCCAGCGCGTGACGCTCTTCCCCGAAAAGAGCGCCAATCAGATCGATGGCGCGGAATTGTCCGCGCGCGTCTGCTCCGCGCTGGATGCTGCGCGACCCGAGGCCGTGGCCATCCCCGGCTGGTTTCATCCCGGCGCCCGCGCCGCGCTCCAGTGGTGCGTGTCGGCGCGCCTCCCCGCCGTGCTCATGTCCGAGAGCACCGCCCACGACGCGCCGCGTTCCGTGGTGAAGGAATGGATCAAGGGCCGGATCGTTGGGCTGTTTTCCGCCGCGCTGGTCGGCGGCCGAGCCCACGTCGATTACCTCCGCCAGCTCGGCTTCCCGTCCGAGCGCATTTTCACCGGCTACGACGTAGTGGACAACACGCACTTCGCGAGAGGACGAACCGCCCACTGCCCACCGGCCCCTGACGCACCGCCCACCGGCCTTTTCTTTCTCGCCAGCGCCCGCTTCATCGAGAAGAAGAACCTGCCCATGCTGCTCCAGGCCTACGCCGAGTATCTGGCTCTGGCTACCGACGCACCGTCCACCGACGTACGGCCTACTGTCTCACCGCCCACCGCTCCCTGGCCTTTGGTCATCCTCGGCGATGGCCCTCTCCGTTCCGCCCTCAACTCTCAACTCTCAA
This sequence comes from Pedosphaera sp., assembly GCA_031414955.1. Lineage (GTDB taxonomy): Bacteria > Verrucomicrobiota > Verrucomicrobiia > Limisphaerales > SIBH01 > JANNGC01. The sequence continues at coordinate 36,658 of JANOQV010000032.1, forward strand.
CTCTCAACCTGCACGGACACGTCCACCTGCCCGGCTTCAAGCAATACGACGAACTGCCGGCCTGGTACGCGCGCGCCTCAGCCTTCGTTCACGTCAGCACGCACGAGCCGTGGGGGCTGGTGGTGAACGAAGCGATGGCGGCCGGACTGCCCGTGCTGGTTTCCAACCGCTGCGGGTGCGCGCCGGACCTGGTCGTGGAGGGTCGGAACGGATTCACCTTTGATCCAACCGACTCGCGTCAACTCGCCGCGCTGATGAGTGACATGACGCAACGACCGGATCGCGAGGCCATGGGTCGCGAGAGCGAGTGGATCATCAGCCGCTGGAATACCAGCGCATTCGCCGCCGGGATGAGGTGCGCCGTCGATCGCGCCCGGTCGGTGGCGACGGCCCCGAGCCTGATCGGTCGCGTCGTGCTGGGAGCCTTGCTTCGTTCATGAAAGTTCTCTTCACCGCCTGGTCTCTCTCCCGCAAATACGGCGGCATCTACAACACAATGCGCCTGCTGGGGCGGGCGCTTGGGGAAGCCGGCGTGAGCATGGCCGCTGCGGGCGTGGAGGACGAATTCAGCGAGCCGGATCGGGCCTCATGGCACCCGATGGTGCCGCAGTTTTGTCCGCCGATGGGACCGCGCTCGCTGGGCTATGCGCCCAACCTTTTGGCCAAACTCGACGCCATGGCCCCGGATGTCGTCCACGCGCACGGTCTGTGGACCCTCACCTCGCGCACCTCGCTGCGTTACTGCCGATCCCAACGCCGGCCCTATGTGGTTTCGCCGCACGGCATGATGGACCCGTGGGCCTTGCGCCAGTCGCGCTGGAAGAAGCGATTGGCCTGGGGCTTCTATGAGAAGGCGCATCTTTCCGGGGCCAGTTGTTTGCACGCGCTCTGCACCGCGGAGTTGGAGGCCATCCGCGCCGCCGGTTTGAGCAATCCCGTCTGCGTGATTCCGGTGGGCGTGGAACTGCCGACGGGTGAACCGGGGCCAGCGCCATGGATCGGGAAAATTCCGGCGGGTGAGAAAATTCTCTTCTCCTTTGGCCGGCTCCATCCCAAGAAGGGCTTGAAGGAACTCGTCACGGGCTGGACTTCGGGCGGCCGGCCGCAGGGCCAGGGCTGGCACCTCGTCATCGCAGGTTGGGACCAGATTGGCCACGAACCGGAGCTGCGCGCGCTGATCGCCGGTCGTCCCGACGCGAACCGCATTCATTTCCTCGGCGCGCTTTCCGAGGCGGACAAGATCGCGGCCTTCGCGCACTGCGACGCCTTCGTGCTGCCTTCTTTCAGTGAAGGACTTCCGATGGTCGTGCTCGAAGCATGGGCCCAGGCCAAGCCGGCGCTTATCACTCCGCGCTGCAACCTCGACCTTGGTTATGAGCGCGGTGCGGCCATCCGGATTGAACCCGATCCCGTCAGCATCGCCGCGGGTCTGCAAAAACTGTTCGCGCTGCCCGACGCCGAACGCCGCGCGATGGGGGAACGCGGACGCACCCTGATCAAGGAACGATTCCTGTGGCCGAAAGTCGCCGCTGACTTCCGGTCGGTCTATGCGTGGATCAGCGGCGCGGCGGGTAAGCCGGCCTGTGTTGTCGAGCCCTGATCGAATGCGCGCCGTCCCTCGTTTCAAAGTTCAATGTTCAATGTTTCCGCTATCTGCCTTCGTGTGCTTTGCCTTGGTCCCGGCCGTCCCGACGCACCGCCCACTGCCCACCGTTCTACCATCATCCCATGTCCGCTTTCTGATTCCGCCGGCTCTGCTTTTCAGAAAGTCTCGTGGTTGTGCGGTCCTACAGTCCCTATTCAGGGGCGGAACTGATTGAAATCTAGGTGGATAGGTGAATGTGTTGAAAAACTAAGCGGGCCGTTTTAATTTTCAAGGAAGTCATTGGAAACATTGTGATCAGACGAACACAGTATCTGGAAACGATTCGGGCGCGGTTGAAGAGCTTCCCGGTGGTTTCCGTGCTCGGGCCGAGGCAGGTGGGCAAGACGACGCTGGCGCGGGAGGTTGCCGGCGAGCAGCCGAGCCATTTCTTCGACTTGGAGGATGTGGACGCGCTGGCGCGGCTGGCCGAACCGAAGGTGGCCTTGGAACGATTGGAAGGGTTGGTGGTGCTGGATGAGGTGCAGCGGAAGCCGGAGTTGTTCGCCTTGCTGCGGGTGCTGGCGGATCGCCAGCCGGTCAAGGCCCGGTTTCTTCTCACGGGCAGCGCGTCTCCCTCGCTAGTGCGCGGGGTGTCGGAATCATTGGCCGGCCGGGTGGCGATGGTGGACGTGGCGGGCTTCAATCTACAGGAGGTGGGCGAGAGCGAGTGGCGGAAGTTGTGGTGGCGGGGCGGATTTCCGCCCGCATTTCTGGCGGACACCGAGGCCGCGAGCCGGCAGTGGCAGGAGGAATTCGTGCGCACCTTGCTGGAACGGGACATGCCGCAATTGGGGATCACCGTGGCGTCGTCGGCCTTGCGCCGGTTCTGGACGATGCTGACCCATTACCACGCGCAGATTTGGAAAGGCTCGGAGCTGGCGCGATCGCTCGGAGCCTCCGAACCCACGATGCGCAAGTATCTCGACCTCCTCAGTTCGACCTTCATGGTGCGGCAATTGGCACCCTGGCATGAGAACGTCGGCAAGCGGCAGGTGAAAGCGCCGAAGATTTATCTGCGGGATTCGGGACTGCTGCATTGCCTGATGCGGCAAGGGGCCTTCGCCGATCTGGAAGCGCATCCAAAACTGGGAGCCTCGTGGGAGGGTTTTGCGCTCGAGCAGGTCTTGAGCATCACCGGCGATCGCGACGCCTGGTTCTGGGCCACGCACGGGGGCGCGGAACTGGACTTGCTGGTTCATTGGCGCGGTCGGAAATACGGCTTCGAGTTTAAGTATGGGGACGCGCCGTCCATGACCAAGTCCATGCACACGGCCTTGCAGGATTTGAAACCTGATCGGCTGTTTGTGGTGCATCCGGGCCAGGATTCTTACGTGATGAACGACCGGACGGAAGCGGTGGCCATCACCAACCTGAGCGCGCGGCTCTCGCAACTGGATGGAGGAGGCGAAGGATGAAGATCAGGGAATCACTCCCGAACCGACCTCAAGTATCGACTGCCAGGCAGGTGTTGCCGGGCTTTGGCCTTTCTGCTTTTCGCTTTCGCAGTTTCTGCTTTTTCAAGTCGTAGGGCGACGTCACTTCGCGCGCGCCGTCCCGGGTTCAAAGTTCAAGGTTGGGAGTTGGGAGATGGGAGTTGAACTGCCCACCGACGCACCGCCCACTGATTTCCGCTTTATGCTTCCGCCATTTCAGCTTTTGAAAAAGCGCCGCCGGGCCTTGCAAACGCTGGCACTCATGGGCGTTCTCGCCATCGTGCTGCTCGCCTTCCCGCAGTTTTTCCTGCGTGTCAGCCATGAGCCGCGTTCGTGCGACGCCATCGTGTTGCTCGGCGGTGCTCCAGGCGAACGTGATCCGGTGGCGGCGGACCTTTATCGGCGCGGATTCAGCCAGCTCATCGTCATCACCGGTCGGGGAGATTGCCTCGACAACGCCCGGCTGCTGGCCGCGCGGGGCGTGCCGACGAACGCCCTGCTCATCGACTGCGACGCGCGCACCACGCAGGAGAACGCCGAAGCCGTCTCGCTCCTGTTGCGCGGGCGCGGCGTGACTAACGTGATCCTTGTGACTTCCTGGTTTCACTCGCGCCGGTCGCTGGCCACCTTCCGGCGCTTCGCCCCGGAGCTGCGGGCGCGCTGCGTGGTGAGCGAGCCGCGCCACGCCTTGCGGAATCAACTGCCCTTTGTCGCCGCCGAGTATCTCAAGACGGTCGTTTACGCGCTTCGCTGGGGCGTCTGGCCGTGGGCCTTGCCCGCTGAATTTTGATGAGCCGGGTGTTTGACACCGCCCACCGACGCACTGATTACTGACCACTGACGCACTGATGTCCCTCTCCGCACTCCGCGTTCCGCGCTCCGCACTCCTGGCCTTGCTGGTGCTCGCCTACCTGTGGCTGCGCCTGCTCAATCACCTGCGTGTCGAGTGGACTGTGAACGAGCAATACGCCTACGGCTGGGCCGTGCCGTTCCTGTGCGGGTATCTGCTCTGGCGGCAGTGGCGCGGAGTCGGTGTGGCTGCTTCTCCCTCTCCCCTCAACGGGGAGAGGGCCGGGGTGAGGGGTGGGATGGAAGAGGCGCATTCGCAAGCAAGAGAGTCTCGGAACATTCCCACCCCTCACCCTCAATCCCTCTCCCCGTTGAGGGGAGAGGGAAGTCGGACACCCACGGCGATGATTGTTTTGACCCTCGCCTTCCTCTTCACCCGCTGGATCGAGGAGGCGAACCCGGACTGGCGGTTGGTGAGCTGGGCGCTGGCGCTGGAGGTGATCGCGTTCACGCTGGTCGCGATTCATGCCGTCGGCGGCGCGGCGCGGCTCCGGCAACTGGCCTTCCCGATATTGTTCTTCCTCGTGGCGGTGCCGTGGCCCACATCGGTCGAGCAGTCGGTCATTCAGGTTCTCACCCGTTCGATCGTCACGGTGACGGTGGAAATCCTGCACGCGTGCGGCGTGGCCGCGGTGCCGCACGGCAACGTGATCGAGACGGCCGGCGGGCTGGTGGACATCGACGAGGCGTGCAGCGGCATCCGTTCGCTCCAGGCCGTGCTCATGCTGGCGCTCTTCTTCGGCGAGCTGCGGCGATTCAAGCCGGCCCGGCGCGTGAGTCTCTGCCTGAGCGCGTTCGCCCTGGCTTGCCTCTTCAACCTCGCGCGCACCGTCACCCTTTCGCTGGTCGCCGCCGCGCGCGGTGCGGACGCAGTTCACGCATGGCATGACCCGGCGGGCATCGCCATTCTGGTCGGATGCTTCATCGGGGTGTGGGCGGTGGCCGCGTGGATGGGGCAAAGGAATTCAACGCCGAGACGCAGCAACGTGGAGACGCAAGACGATCCTCCCTCTCCGCCTCGACCGGGGAGAGGGATGGAGGGTGAGGTGTCGCATTCAGGTGACTCTCCGCTTTCTGTTTTCAGCTTTCGTAATTTCAGCTTTGGACAGTCGCTCGTGCTGGCCCTCCTGCTCCTCGCCGGCGAAGTGGCGGTGCAACTCTGGTACGCCAGCGCGCCGCGCGCCGTCACGGCGGACTGGCGGGTGGAGATGCCGCGAGCGAATCCATCCTTCAAGCAAGCCGAGCTGCCCAAGACGGCGGTGAAGCTGCTGCGCTTCAACGAGGCGCAATCAGGTGCCTGGCAGAATGCGGACGGGACGCGCTGGCAGATGATTTATCTGCGCTGGAATCCGGGGCGGACCGCCGTGCATCTGGCCCGCAGCCACACGCCGGAAACCTGCCTGCCCGCCGCTGGACGGCATCCGCGCAGCATCACTGAGATCAGCCCGATTCCGGCCGGGCCGGTCCAGATGCCGTTCCGTTGTTTCACGACCGGTTCCGAGAGCCAGCCGCTCTTTGTCTTTTACTCGCTGTGGGAGGACGGCGCGCCCCGGCCCAGTCTGGCCAAGCAACAGCTCACCTGGCGCACGCGCTTCGAGGCGGCGCTGGAACGCCGGCGCAATCCCGGCCAGCGCGTCCTCCAGTTCGGAGTCTGGGGCGCGCGCGACGCCGTCCACGCCGAGGAACTGCTCCGCGCGGAACTGCCGACGCTCATTGCAAAAGCAGAAAGCGGAAATGGCGAAGGCAGAAAACTGAAATGAAAGGTCGGCCAGATTTTTCAATTTCTGCTTTCGTGATCTCTGCTTTTCAGAAAGTCCCGTGGTCTTGCAGTCACGTTGTCCCGCTGTTCCGCCCACCGTCCACCGCCGCGCCGATTTCAGCTTTCCGCTTTCGCCATTTTCGATTTTGAAAGTCCTCTTCATCAACCGCGTGTTCCCGCCCGGTGACGGCGCGACCGGACAGTTGCTGGCCGAGCTGGGCGAGGAACTGGTGCGCCAGGGCTGGACTGTGACCGTGCTCGCGGCGGGCGGAACTGGGGAACGTCGAACCTCGAAAATGGAACCGTCGGCTGACGACGGGCGACCCGAAACTCGAAACCCGAAACCCGAAACGAAGCTACGCGTCGAGCGCGTGCGCGGCCTGCCCTTCACCCGCGCCTCGTTGCTACGCCGCGCGTTGAGCTACGCGTCGCTTTACCCCGCGTTGCTCTGGCGCGCGCTGCGGCTGCCGCGCCACGACGTGGTGGTGACGCTGACTGATCCGCCATTGCTGCTCGTGCTCGGGCCTTGGCTGAAATGGTTCAAGGGCGCGCGGCTCGTGCACTGGGCGCAGGATGTGTATCCCGAGGTCGCGGAGGAACTCGGGGTGTTGCGCCAAGGCGGCGTGGGCGCGGGCGTGCTGCGATTCATTTCGACCTGGTCCCTGCGCCGGCACGATCACGTCATCGCGGTGGGGCGTTGCATGAAGACGCGACTCGTGGCCCGTGGCCGCGACGAGCACAAAATTACCGTCATCCCCAACTGGGCCGTCGGCTTGTCCGCCTCTCAACCCTCAACCCTCAACCCTCAACCTCACTTCACTGTGATGTACTCCGGCAACTTCGGCCTGGCCCATCCATTCGAGTCGATCATTGAGGCAGTGAAGTTGCTGGACGGTCAGGGTGCGGCGGTGCGCTTTGTCTTCGCCGGCACGGGGCCGAAATTCACCCAGGTGCGCGAACAACTGGCCGGCTGCCGCCACACGGAGTTTCGTGGTCATGCTCCCATGAATGAGCTGGCCTCCAGCCTGGCTTCGGCGGACGCACACCTTGCCTGCATGAACGAGGAACTGCTTGGTCTGGTGGTGCCGAGCAAAATTTACGGAGCCGTGGCGGCGGGCCGGCCCTGCCTTTTCCTTGGCCCGGCTGGCAGCGAAGCGGCGCAATGGATCAGCAGTCACGGCTGCGGTCTCGTGCTCCCGGCGCGGAACAGTGGACGCGCCCTGGCTGAGGCCATCCTGCTCTGGAGCCAGCACGGCGAGGATTACCAGCGCGTCCGCCGGCAGAGCGAACTGCTCGCGGCCGAGGCCGGACGCGTGCCTGTTGATGAATTTCTCGCCGTGCTCCCCCCGCAGTGTCAGCAATCAGCATAGTTACCATGACACCGACCGTCTCACCGATCCGATTCACACCGTCCACCGCCCACCGTCCACCGACGCACCGACTCACTTCCCCTCGCGCAAGGCGAGAATGGCCAGGCAACTGGTCTCGACGTTCGCCAGGCCCAGCGGCTTGAGCGCCGCGTCGTAGTCGGTAATCCACCCACCCTCTTTGTTCTGCAAGGCCAGCAGGCGCGCCCTCACCTCCGCCGCATTCTCCGGCGACAGCCGCAATTCCTTCGCGGCGATCAAATACAGCGCCAGCTTGTAGGTCGCGTAGAGCTGGTGCTTCTTCGTGACCTGATCCGCCAACCCCTTCCCGTCCCACATCGCCGTCGCTTGATCGAATGAGCGCCGGGCCGCCGTCTTGTCACTGCGGCTCTGCGCCACAGCCGCGAGCAGCAGCAGGTCGGCGTAATTCTCCCAGTCCTTCGTGACCTTCTCCGTGACGATCTCGGTGCGCACAGTTTTGCCGCCGGTGGTGACCACGTTGGCCAGCAGGTAGGCGCGAAAGGGCAGGGCGTGGGGCGCTTCGTGAAACAGGATTTCAATCTTGCCCGAGTTGGTGAAGCCATGCCGGACGAGAGACGCGCGGATGAGGCGCGACAGATCGGGCCGCGTGGAGTTGAGGACTTTGGCCGCGAGATAATTGTCGTGGAACAGCCAGTAGGTGCGGCTGCCGCGATATTCGGGGAGCAGCTTCAACTCGGCATCGAAGAGCCCGGCGAGGAATTTTCCCCCGCGCTCCACGGCGGCCTTGGCGGAGCCGGCGGACGGCAATGGTTCCGCGGCCCAGGTGCTGGCGGCCAGCCAGGCAAACAGGACCATGATTCGCAACGCCGGATGATGATTCATGCCCGCGAGTCAAACAAGGTGCCGGCCCTTTGTCAGCCGTTGCTTCCGGGGGTCGCCTTTGGCCGTGACTTGGCCGGCGCGCACTGCTTAGCCTCGCCGCACGCCTATGAAAATCATCGCCCAGCTTTTACCCGCAACGCTCGCCACGATGCTCCTCGCGGCCGGAGCCGAACCGTTCGCCATCAAAGTTCCGTCCGAGTTCGCCAAGTGTGTGGCCGCCGACGCCGTAGTGAAGAAACTCGCCGGTGACATGGGCTTCACCGAAGGGCCGACGTGGCATCCCGGCGGGTTTCTCATTTTCAGCGACATCCCCAACAACGAATTGAAGAAGTGGACCAAGGCGGAGGGCGTGACGACCTTCCGCAAGCCGAGCGCGAACATCAATGGCAACACCATCGACCTCCAGAGCCGGTTGATGAGTGCCGAGCACAGTGGCCGGCGCATTTCCGTCACGGAAAAGGATGGCACGGTGAAGGCGCTCGTCACGGTGTTCGAGGGCAAGAAGTTTAACTCGCCGAACGACGTGGTGGTGAAGTCCGACGGCACGGTGTGGTTCACCGATCCGCCGTATGGTCTGCCCAAGGGCGAAACCAAAGAGCAGGAGGGCAACTTCGTCTTCCGCTTCGATCCCAAGACGCAGAAGACCACGATCGTGGCCCGGGACTTCGACATGCCCAACGGGCTGGTCTTCTCGCCGGACGAGAAGAAGCTCTACATCGCGGACTCAGGCCGGCCCAAGCACATCCGCGTCTTCGACGTGGGTGAAGGCGGCGGTACGCGCAGCAGCGGCGTGTTCTGCACCATCGACAAGGGCGGCCCGGACGGGATTCGCTGCGACGCGGACGGCCGCGTCTGGTCCAGCGCAGGGGATGGCGTGCATATCTTCGCGCCGGACGGCTCGCTCATCGGAAAGATTTTCACGCCCGAAGCGCCGGCAAACCTCGGCTTCGGTGGTCCGGACGGGAAGACGTTGTTCATCACCGCACGCAAGAGCCTCTACTCGATCCCGGTGCTGGTCGGGGCACCGCCGAGGAAGTAAGCCCGTCGCACGCTGAAGCCGCGCTCAGAGCAGCGTCGCCGACTCCGTGTCGAGCAGTAGCACCGCCTGCTTCTGCGTGCGGAGATAGGACGCCGGGCAACTGGTGCTCACCGCTTCGCGCAGCGCGTCATGCACGGCCTTCGCCTTGCGCTTCTCGGGTGAGATGCAGACCATTTTCCGCACCGCGCAGAGAGTGGGAATGGTGAGGGTGTAGGCGTAGCGCGGCATCTGTTCCACGCTGGGGAAGTGGCCTTCGTCCACCTGCTGCTGCCGGCACTTCAAGTCGAGGCTGACCAGCTTGACCGACCACGGGTCATCGAACTCCGCCACATGCGGATCGTTGAAGGCGATGTGGCCGTTCTCACCGATGCCGAGGCAGCAAAGATCGATTTCCTGCGACTGCAAAAGGTCGGCGTAGCGCGTGCATTCGGTGAGCGGTTGGTCGGCGTCGCCTTCGAGGTAATGAAACGCCTTGGGCTTGATCCGGCTCTCCACGCGCTCGCGCATGTAACGGCGGAAGCTCGCCTGGTGGCTGGCGTCAATGCCCAGGTACTCGTCCATGTGGAAGAGCGTGACCTTGGACCAGTCCACGCCGCCCAGCTTGATCAGCTCGTCGAGAAAGCGGATCTGGGAATTGCCCGTGGCCATGATGGCGAAAGCTTCGCCCCGCGCCGCGATACACTCGGACAGAAAGATCTGCACCATCTGGGCCGCATCGGCGGCCAGGTCGGCCTGCGTCGCGTAAACGCGCACCGGCAGTTCGTCCACCTGAAAAGTTTTGATCGGATTCAAGGGGCGGAATTTCCCTGCAAGCGCTGGGCGAACTCAAGCAACTTTTCGGGCCTCTGGCACCGTCAGCGCCGGTCTTCCTTGAAACGGAAGGGTGCTTTCCCCGTGAGGTCTGAACTGGTGAACGTCGGGCACCAATACTTCTCCACATGGGCGATGACGAGATCGGTGCCGGTGAAATGATCGACCTTCGGCGCCTTGTCGGGATTGTACATCGTGTCCGTCAGGTCGCGCATGAGCGCCACGTTCTTACCCACGTTGACCATCTGGCGGATGCCGAAGGGCCGGCCCAGCACGCACATGTTCAGGTGCACGCCGGTGAGGATGACATTCTCGATGCCGCGTTGTTGAAGCAGGTTCCAAGTCTCCTGCCCGTTGTCGGTCAGCGCGTCGCCCGGCAGCATCTCGATGCTGGAAATCTGCCGCGTCCACGCCTCACGGATGGTGCATTTGGTCCCGGCGCAGGAGCAGCCCATGTCGGAATCATCGATCGGCATGACCGGTTCGCGCTTGGGATCGGGCCAGCACCACATCGTGCCCCAGCGCTCGCTGGTTGAAAGCGGCACGCGGCTGCGGACGAACGGCGCGGCCTGGGCGAGCTTTCGCTGCGGCGTGTTGGTGTAGAAGCCCGTCACGCTGCTCGGCCCGTGGATGATGAGCATCCCCTTCGCCCGTGCCTGCTTCACCACTGCGTTCAACGGCCCGGCCATCTCGCCCACGCGGCGCGCGGCGGACTTGCACCAATGATCGTCCCACATGTCGCAGACGACCAGCGCGGTTTTCTTCGCGTCCCAGGTGGCCTCCTTCTCCGCCACGTCGAAACGGTTCGTATCGGCCTTTGAGGCCACGCGTGAACGCAGGTTGAGAGCGAGCGTGGATTCGGCGGCGCGAACTTGCATCGGTGCCAACGAAAGAACAAAGAGCAGCGCGAGGCAAGCTGACGCCGAGAGACGTTGCGGATGATGGCATCGGGTAGAGGCCCAGGGAAAGTGCATGGCTTATTCTAGCGCAGGTCACGGTCGTCGCGCAAAGCTGAATTGGCTTCGTCCCTCCAAACGGTTGGGGTCTTCACCCCCCTCACGGCCGTCGCCGGCCGACACGATAGAAGGCCTGGCCCGCGGGCGGATTGGTGTCGGTCAGCGACATCAAGCCTCCTGAGCCGGGTAGCGATGGGCTGACCTCTGTCCAGCCATCGAACAAGACCGATCGCTCCAGCACATAGAGGCGGTTCGTCGCCGTCGTGAACTGCACCCGCCAGCCGTTGGTCGTGGTTTCGTAGGTGATGACAGAGAACGACGGCTCGGCCTTCGGCGTCAGCACGAAGGAAAGATTGTCGGCGCTCGCGTCGTTCGAGCCGGTGACGAGGCGGTTGGTGAGGGCAAGCTCGACGAATCTCGTACCCGCGGGCAGCGAGCCGTTGGTGCCGCGTTCCCAGAGTCCGGTCACGCCGCCACGGTCAGCGGACATTACGTTGCCGATGAGGTTGGATCCGATGACAGCGCCGGCGGAATTGAGGAACCGGGCGACCAGCGCGGAGAAATCCCCTTGCGTTCCCGCGCCGCCGAACCAGCCGGACAGGGCATAGTCCACGCCGGGATCATCGATGTTGGCGGCGAGGTCCGTGAGATTAATTCGCTGTGACAACCAGCCGTTCGAGCTTCCGCCGAGGAAAAAGTTCGCGCCGCGATTGGTCGGGCCGGGACTGAGCAGCGACGGAAAGTTTGTGTTCGCCCCGTACACGCCGAGGGTTGTGCTCGAAATGTCGAACCACCAGGCGACGCCCCGGTTCGGCGTGTAGTTGTTCGTGCCAGAGTTCGATTCAGCGTCACCATTGAAAATCAGGTTGGTGTCGTAGGATGTGGGCGGCGGCGGCGCACCCACCATGCGCGCATCGAGGTTCCACGCCGGATCGATGGGCACGTTCATGTGGGTCAGCACCGCCGCGCACACATCCACGATGGAGGGCGAGGGCCAGATTACTCCGCGCGCCGTGGTCGGCCCGCTCAGGATCGTGAACACGATCCGGGACCGTTCTGCATCGGGATGATCATGCTCGCCGTGGTCGGTCTGCACGATGACCAGCCAGTTCTCATTCGAGTAGCTGACGCGGTTGGTCAGCGCGCCGATAATCTGGCCGACCCGGCCGTCCGCCGTCTGGATGGCCTGCACATAGTTGGGCACCGTCGGTCCCCAGCCGAAGCTGTGGCCGGCGGAGTCCACGTCCAGCAGGAGCATCCAGAACACGTCGGGATTGGAATTGGTCAATCGCCGGCAAGTCTCATCCGTGACGGCGGCATCGCTCCCGAAGGAGAGCTTCACGTCCGCCTCTGGCACCGCGGTGAGCATCGGCGACCAGCGCGCGAAGGCGAGGGTGTTGAGATTGCTGTTGGCCGCCTCGATCCGCTTGAAGAAGCTGGGGTAGGTCGTGAATTGGTTTCCACTGAAGCTGTTGCCAGGGTCGTTGACGCCGTGTTTGTCGCCCCAGACACCGGTGAACATGCTCGACCAGCACGAGGCGCTGTGCGTGACCGGGTGCGTCACCACGCGCACGGAATGGCAGCCGTTGGACTTGAGCGCGTTCAGGTTCGGCGTGTTCGCCACGGCCACCGCGCTGGGCATGGTGCCATCAATGCCGATGATGAGCACCTTGTTCGTGAGCGCGAGGCTGTGTCCAACCCCACTCCATAAGATCAGCAGACTGAACAGTGCAACTTTCATCAATCGTCCCATGCGGACGGGCGCAATGTGGCACGAGCGCGCTCAAAGTCATTCCGAAAGTCGGACGCGGCGGCACACCGTGGCCTGGTGGAAGGAAGCCTTTCTCCCGAGTCCAACCTGACGAGGAAGATCGAATTTCGCCCCCGGACGGAAAGTCGTTAGATGCAGCCATGAACATCCCGAACCTGAACGTCTTCGCGCTGACCGTGCTCTGCGCATCCTCTCAAATTCTCCAGCTCCAAGCTGAACAAACCGGCCCGCCGCAACGCGTGCTGGGTGCGGATGATTCGACCCGGCGGCTCGCCATCATCGCGCCCGATGGCTCGGTGGAATGGGAGATAAAGGTCGGCGCGATTCACGATGCCTCCGTTCTGCCGAACGGCAACATCCTCCTTCAGCAAGGCTGGACGAAGATCGTCGAGGTCACGCCGGATAAGAAGACGGTTTGGGAATACGACGCGGGCAAGATGAACGGCAACGAGGGCAAGCGCGTGGAGGTGCATGCGTTTCAGCGGCTCGAAAACGGGCTGACCATGATCGTGGAGTCCGGCCCCGCGCGCATCCTCGAGGTGGACAAGGACGGGAAGATCCAGCACGAGGTGAAACTGAAGGTGAACAAGCCGAACGCGCACAGCGACACACGGCTCGCCCGCAAGATCGCGAACGGAAACTATCTCGTCGCGCACGAGAGCGACGGATTCGTCCGCGAATACGACGCGACCGGCAAAATTGTTTGGGACTACGAAGTGCCGCTCTTCGGCAAGCCGCGCAAGGGCGGGCACGGCCCCGAGGGCTTCGGCAATTCACTCTTCAGCGCCGTTCGCCTCGACAACGGCAACACGCTCATCGGCGGCGGCAACGGGCATTGCGTGCTCGAAGTGACGCCGCAAAAAGAAATCGTGTGGAAGCTGGAACAGAATGATCTGCCCGGCATCACGCTCGCCTGGGTGACGCGCGTCGAGCGGCTGCCGAACGGCAACACGCGCTTCGGTAATTGCCACGCCCGGCCGGAGAACCCGCAGTTCATCGAGGTGACCAAGGACAAGAAGGTGGTGTGGACCTTCAAGGACTTCAAAAACTTCGGCGACTCCATGCCGGTGCAGGCGGTGCTGGAAGCGAGGAAGTGATGCTGCTCGCTCGCGAGGTGCTGGCGGTTCCCCGCCATCGGAGCGCGGACCACCGAGTCCGCGCATTCATGCGTTTTCCACCGGGGTCACTCTTGGAGGTTTTTCCGTTCGCGCGCACATGGCTTGCCGCGCTCCGTATTGCTTCGGGCGCCGGGCTGATCCTGGCGGTTGCCGCGAGCCAACTCACAGCAGCGGAACCAAACGCCGCCGGCCTCGAGTACTTCGAGCGCAAGGTGCGCCCGCTGCTCGCCGAAAATTGCTACTCCTGCCACGGCGAGAAGAAACAGAAAGGCAAACTGCGGCTCGATTCTCCAGGGGCGATTCGCGCCGGCGGCGAGAGTGGCGCAATCTTTACCCCAGGCAAACCGGACGAGAGCCGGATCATCCTCGCCGTCGGCTACCAGGACGAGGACTTGAAGATGCCGCCGAAGAAGCGGCTCTCTCCGCAACAAGTCGCCGACCTGGCTGAATGGGTCAGACTCGGCGCGCCGATGCCGGCCAGCGACGCCGCAGCCACGGCACCGGCGCGGAAGGAATTTCAAATCACGGCCAAGGACCGGGCGCACTGGGCCTTTCAGCCGTTGAAGCGTCCCGAGGTTCCGAAGCTCACAAGACGTCAGCCTGTGAATCCAATCGACGCCTTCATTCTCACCAAGTTGAAGACGAAGGGCCTCACCGCGAATCCGACTGCGACCCGACAGGAGTTGGTTCGCCGCGCCACTTACGACCTCACGGGATTGCCGCCCTCGCCCGCCGAGGTCGAAGCCTTCCTCGCCGACAAGTCACCGCGAGCCTGGGAGAACCTCATCGACCGCCTGCTCGACTCGCCGCGCTATGGCGAGAAGTGGGGACGCCACTGGCTCGACCTCGTGCGCTATGCGGAGAGCAACAGCTACGAGCGCGACAACCCCAAGCCCCACGCCTGGCGCTATCGCGATTACGTCATCCAGTCCTTCAACGCCGACAAGCCCTACGACCAGTTCATGCGCGAGCAATTGGCCGGCGATGAGTTCGCGAAGTCTGACGACGACGCGATTATCGCGACCGGCTTCTACCGGCTGGGCATCTGGGATGACGAACCCGCGGACAAGGAACTCGCTCTCTACGACGGGCTGGACGACATCGTGGCGACGACGGGCCAGGTCTTTCTCGGCCTCACGGTCGATTGCGCGCGCTGCCACCACCACAAGATCGATCCGATTTCGCAGCAGGACTATTACCGGCTGCTGGCCTTCTTCCGAAACGTCAGCCCGTACCAGAACAGCGGCGCGACGGTGGAGATTCCCCTGCCGGGCCAGGCGGGCGAGAAGGCGCTGGCGGTGAGTGAAGGCGGGACCAAAGCGCCGCCGACGTTCGTTTTGATGCGGGGCAATCCGAAAGTTCACGGGGACAAAGTGGAACCCGGTTTTCCGCAAGTGCTCGGCGCGGGTGAACCAACGCTGGCGGAGGTGAAGCCTGGCCCCAAGACGTCCGGACGCCGCACCGCGCTCGCGAACTGGCTCGCCTCGCCGGAGAATCCGCTCACCGCCCGCGTGATGGTGAACCGCATTTGGCAACACCACTTCGGGCGAGGCCTGGTGCGTTCGCCGAACAACTTCGGCTTGCAAGGCGACGTGCCGACGCATCCTGAACTGCTCGACTGGCTGGCGGCAGAACTGATGAAGCCTGGGGTTTCGGGTCTGGGTTCTCGGGCCGAGACGCCAGGCGCCAGACCCCATCCCCTCCCGTGGACACTCAAGCACATGCACCGCCTCATCATGACTTCGCAGGCTTACCAGATGTCCTCGCGTGGACAAGCGGAGGCGCTGAGGAAGGATCCCGCGAACGATTCGTTCTGGCGCTTCGATCTGCGGCGGCTCACGGCCGAGGAAATCCGCGACTCGGTTCTCGCCCTCAACGGCACGCTCAATCTGAAAATGTTTGGCCCCAGCATCTACGTGGAGATTCCGAAAGAGGTGCTGGCCGGCCAGTCGCGGCCCGGCCAGAACTGGGGCAAGTCACCACCCGAAGAACAGGCCCGGCGCAGCATCTACATCCACCTGAAGCGCTCGCTGCTCACGCCGATTCTGGAGAGCCTTGACCTTGCGGACCCGGACCGCTCGACGCCGGTGCGTTTCTCGACCGTGCAACCGACCCAGGCCCTGGGGATGATCAACAGCGAGTTCCTTAACCGACAGGCCGAGTTGTTCGCCACGCGCCTGCGCCAGGGGGCTGGTGGCGAGGTGCGCCTACAAGTCCGCCTCGGGTTGTATCTTGCCACCTCGCGCGAGCCGTCCAGCGACGAGGTGAAACGAGGCGTGCGTTTGATCGAATCGTTGCAGAAGGAAGAACACATCCCGATCGAGGTCGCCTTGAAATACTTCTGTCTCATGGCGTTGAATTTGAATGAATTGGTTTACCTCAACTGAAGGCTGACCGCCCTCAGGCCCCCAACGCTTTGGGAGACTCGGGCAAGCTTGAGGCCAAGGTCGTCCCAATCCGATCGATCACCCTGGCGGGCACGGGAGTGAGTGCGACCAATAGAGGTTTTTTTCAGCTTCGGTCACCTGCCTGCCGGTCGGCTGGCCGGGCTTGCCCTCCGTTCCTGCTCGGAGTTGAATCCTGCCCATGCGCCCCATTCCATCATGGTTGTTTCTTGTCCTGCTCGGGCTGCTGCACGGCGCGCACGCGGCCTCGCCGCCTTTCCGCGCCGGCGCCCACGCGGTGGAAATTTCACCCACCGGATTTCCCGTGCGCGTGAACGCTATGTTCACCGAGCGGTCGGCGGACAAGGTCGTTGATCCTCTCTTCGCCAAAGCGCTCGCACTCGATGACGGCACGACGCGACTCGTGCTGTGCGTCGTGGATACGTGCATGATGCCGCGCGACCTCATCGATCGCGCGAAGGCTGACGCCAGCAAGGTCACGGGCATTCCCACGGAGCGCATGCTGGTCTCCGCCACGCACACGCATTCCGCGCCGTCGGCGATGAGCTGTCTGGGCAGTCGCGTGGATCCGGGCTATGCGGCGTTTCTGCCGGGGCGAGTTACCGCGGCCATCGTCGGCGCTGTCGAGCGACTGGCTTCGGCGCGCATCGGCTGGGCGCAGGCGGATGACTGGGAGCACACTTTCAATCGTCGCTGGATTCGGCGTCCCGACAAAATGCTCACCGACCCCTTCGGTCAGCGCAACGTGCGCGCGAACATGCATCCCGGTCACGAAAGCCAGGACGCCATCGGTCCGAGCGGCCCGGTTGATCCGCAACTCTCCGTGCTGGCCGTGCAACGCGCCGATGGGAAACCGCTCGCGCTCCTCGCGAATTACTCGATGCACTATTACGAATCCGCGCTGCTCTCGTCGGATTACTTCGGACGCTTCGCCCGCCACGTTGCGACCATGCTCGGCGCGGACGACGCCTTCGTTGGCATCATGTCGCAGGGAACGAGCGGTGATTTGATGTGGATGGATTACGGCGCGCCCCGCCGCCAGATCGGCTACGACGCCTACGCGAAGGAAGTGGCCCAGCGCGTCGCGGACATGGTGCGTGGGATTAAGTGGCAGGAATCCGCACCGTTGAAGATGGCCGAGCGCAAAATCGAACTCGGCTATCGTGTGCCCGACAAGAAGCGCCTTGCCTGGGCGCGCGAGATGGCCGCGAAACTCGGCGACAAGCTCCCGCATTCGCAGGCGGAGATTTACGCGCTCGAAGCAATTCATCTGCACGAGCGCCCGCGAACGGAGTTGAAAGTCCAGGCGTTGCGCATCGGCGAACTCGGCATCGCCGCGCTGCCGAATGAAGTGTTCGCCATCACCGGCTTGAAGCTGAAACAGCGCAGCCCCTTCGCCGCCACTTTCAACATTGAACTCGCCAACGGTGCCGAGGGCTACATCCCGCCAGCGGAACAGCACAAGCTCGGCGGCTACACGACGTGGCCCGCGCGCACCGCCGGACTGGAGACCAACGCCGAGCCGCGCATCGTCGAGACGACGCTCGCGCTGCTGGAGGAAGTCGCGGGCCGTCCGCGCCGCGCGCCGGCTGACGCGCCCGGTCCTTACGCCCGCGCCGTGCTCGACTCGAAGCCCGAAGCCTATTGGCGCTTCGAGGAAATGGTCATCCCCACGGCGCGTGACGCGACGGGCAAACACAATGCGACATTCGAGGACGGCATCGCGCTCTACCTGCCCGGCGCGGATGGGCGAGTCGGGCATCAGCCGCCGCAACCGCCGGCGACGAATGCTTTTTCCGGGCCGCGCATCAATCGCGCCGCGCACTTCGCTGGTGGCCGTGTGCGTGCGAATGTTCCGCTCGGCGAGAATTACTCCATCGAACTGTGGCTGTGGATTGGACTGCCCGCCGACGCACGCGCGGTCGCGGGCTATGTCTTCTCGCGCGGCCCCGATGGCGACAAGGCCGCGCGTGGCGAGCACCTCGGCATCGGCGGCACGTTTCGCGCTGACCTCACGGGCAAATTGATTCTCTTCAACGGCAACGAGCGCGATGAAGTGTTGGTCGGACGCAATACGCTAGCCTTGCGTGCGTGGCATCACGTCGTGCTGGTGCGCGAGGGCGGCAAGGTGCGGGTACAACTCGATGGCCGCGCCGAGCCGGAAATTTCCGGCACGTTTCAGCACACCGTTCCGGCGGGCGAAAACGCGATCTTCATCGGTGGTCGCAACGACGGCCTGTTCAACTTCGAAGGCAAGCTCGACGAAGTGGCGCTGTATCCGCGCGCCCTCCCGCCGGCCGACATCGCCGCGCGCTTCAAAGCCTCGGCGCTGGAGGCGCGTTGAGCGGCAGGCCGGCGAGATATGATTTTCGTTCCATCAGAGAACCTGCTAGGGCTAAGGGGCGTTTCCGATGAAACTACCTGCGGCAGACAACGAGCATCCGCCAGGCGCACCCGCGCCTGTGCCGGATTTTCCGACCACCCACTGGACGCTGGTGACGCGCGTGCGACAGGGCGGCACCGTGCGGCAGTCGGCGCTCGAGGAGTTGTGCCGCCTCTACTGGTATCCCATCTATGCGTTTCTCCGCCGGCGTGGCTATCCGCAGCATGACGCGGAGGATCTGACGCAAGGCTTCTTCGTGAAGCTGCTCTCCGACGAAACCTTCGATGCCGCACAGTCGGACAAGGGGCGGTTGCGGACGTTTCTGCTCTGTTCGCTGGACTGTCACCTTGCGGACCAGCAGCGCCGCCAGGGCGCGTTGAAGCGAGGTGGAGGCCGGCAAGTCATCTCCTTCGAGGAGTTGCACGCTGAGGAACGCTACGCGCTGGAGCCGCAGGATCGGCGCGATCCCGAATGGCTGTTCACGCAAGCCTGGGCGCATCTGCTCATCGACGGCGTGCGCGACAAACTGCGCGAGATCTTCGCTGAGACGGGAAGGGAAGGCGTCTTCGAATCGCTGCTCCCTTTCTTGCTCGGTCATGATGCGCCTCCTTCCTACCGCGAAGTCGCGGCGAAGCTCGAAGCCAGCGAGACGGCGGTGCGGCTGCTGGTCTTCCGGGCGCGGGCGAAGTTCCGCGAACTGCTGCGCGATGAAGTGGCCCGCACCGTCCTCGTGCCGGAGGACGTGCCGGGGGAAATGGAGTGGCTCAAGTCCGTGCTGGCTGCGGCATGAGTTCGTCCGAGCCAAAATCATCCGGCTCCAGGCGCGCGTGGCAGCCGCCGTCGCTTGCCGAACTTCAGGCGCTGCTGCCGGCGTATGAATTCCTCGAACTGATCGGGCGCGGCGGCATGGGCGCGGTCTTCAAGGCCACGCAACGGTCGTTGCACCGGACCGTCGCCATCAAGGTGCTGCCGGCCAGCCTGATGGAAGATGCCGACGCGAATTTCGCCGCGCGCTTCCGGCAGGAGGCGCTCACGATGGCCAAGCTCACTCATCCCGGCATCGTGAGCGTGTTCGAGTCGGGCCAGGCGGGCGGACTGCTCTACATCGTCATGGAGTTCGTGGACGGTACGGACGTGGCGCGGATGATTGCGAGCGAAGGAAAACTCGCGCCGCAACTCGCCACGAAACTCCTCACCCAAGTCTGCGACGCGCTCCACTACGCGCACGAACGCGGTGTCGTCCACCGCGACATCAAGCCGGCGAACCTGCTCATCACGCGCGACGGCACGGTGAAGATCGCCGACTTCGGCCTGGCCAAGCACGACGATGCCGCGCTGCTCGGCCTGACGAAAACCAACGTCGCCATCGGCACGCCGGACTTCCTCGCGCCCGAGGCCTGGACACCGCACACGCCGCTCGACGGACGCGCGGACGTGTATGCGCTGGGCGTGACGCTTTACCAAATGCTCACCGGCGAAGTGCCGCGCGGCTTGTGGAAGATGCCGAGCGTGAAGGCCGGCGTGGACGCGCGCTTCGACGCCATCATCGACCGCGCCATGCAGCCGGATCGAGCCGCGCGCTACCAGTCGTCGGCGGAACTGCGTCGGGACTTGGAGAAGATTCAGGCCGGGCCGGAGGAAGGTGGCTCCGCTCGCGCTGCGAGCGGTGTGGGAATCGACTCGCCTCGCAGCGCGAGGCTGACCACCTCCGGGCCGAGCGATGCTCGGCGCTCCGCTTCGCCCAGGCTGCGCCGCGTTGCGGCGGCGTTCGTCGCGCTCGCCGTAATTCTTGCTGGCGTCATCGTGGCGATCTGGCCGCGCCCGCCGAAGCGGGAGGTCACCGCCGCCTTGTCCGGGCCGCAAACGTGGCTCGTCACCAGCGATGCCGACAGCGGCCCCGGCTCCCTGCGCGAGAGCATCCTGAAATCCACCGACGGCGCGACGATCACCTTCGCCACGAATCTTTCCGGCCGGACCATCCGGCTCACGAGCGACCAGTTGGTACTGGACCGGAGCCTCACCATTGACGCCTCGGCGCTGCCGGGCGGGATTCGACTCGACGGCAACGGGCAGTGGCGCGCGTTCAAAGTCGCCAGCAACGCGACCGTGGTTTTGGACTCGCTGACGATCACCAACGGGCGGGCTCCCGACGGCTCGGGCGGCGGCATTGCCAACGGCGGAGATTTGCTGCTGAAGAACTGCACCGTGGTGGGCAACCGGGCCAAGTCCACGGGCGGCGGCATCAGCAGCACCGCCGGGAGGCTCGTGATCCTCAACAGCACTTTCACGCGGAACATCGCCGGGAAA
>JANOQV010000033.1:0-30655 GCA_031414955.1 Pedosphaera sp.
CACCACGGGCATTCGCGGATTACTCAAGTCGAGCACCTGCACGTCGCGCGAAAGATAGTTCGCCACGTAACCGCGCCGCCCATCCGCCGACACGACGATGCCCTGCGGCGCGTGTCCAAGGTAAATGCGCGCGGCGAACGACACCGTGTTTCCGTCGCCCGGAGTGATGAGCGTGGCCGCCGACAAGTCGTAAACCGATAGCGTGCCCGCCCCCTGATGCGTGACGAAAGCCCAGCGCCCGCTCGGCGAGAAGGCGATGGCCGACACGCTGTCCGAATCATTCGCGTCGATGCGCCGGTCAAGTTCTTCGGTCGCGCTCGCGAGGTTCACTTTGCCGAAGAATCCGCGCGTCGTGTTCTCAGGACGCGGCATCTCGCCATTCACGAACAAGCCGCGCCCGGTGTTGGCCTTTAATCCGCCAAACCAAGCCGCGCGACCCGCCGGGTCAATCGCGACTGCCGACAGCATGTTTGGAAAGCCGCCGCCGGATGAAGTGGTGTCGGGACTCGCGTCCACCACGAGCGGAACGGCGCGAGGCACAGCCAAGGTCGTCAAATCAACCTCCGTCACGGTGCCCGCTGCGCCGCGCGTCAGGAAGTGCGTCACGTAAGCGAAGCGCCCGTCCGCCGAGATGGCCACGGCGCGGGGCGTCTCGGCTACGCGGAGAATTTTCTTCGCGACGAGAGCGGGTGAAATCACCGTCACCGTGCCGTCGCCCTCGTTCGACACGAGAATCCGCCCGTCGCCCGGCGACACCGCCACGCCGTATGGCTTGTGACCGACGGCGACGCGACGCACGACGTTGCGCGCGGCGGTATCCAACACCCACAGTTCGTTCGTGCCCTGACACGCGACATACACCCGCCCACCATCCGGGCTGAACGCCAGCGTGCGCGGGTGCCGTCCCACGGGAACTTCCGCGAGTTTGACGATTCCGTTCGAGTTCACGCCCATCACTGACACCGAGTTCGCGTCGGGATTCACCACCCACAATTCCGTTCCCGCAGGATTCAGCGCGAGCAGACTGCTTTTCGCGGGCGGCGTGGCCGTGGGCGGAGCGAGCACATGCACGACTACCGTGTCGATGGCGGCGTCTGCTCCATCGCTCACCGTCAGTGACACGCGATACGCGCCAGCGTTGGTGTAGGCGTGCAGTGGATTCGCGTTGGTCGAAGTTGCTCCGTCCCCAAAGTCCCAAACGAAACTGAGCGGCTGCGGCCCTTCATCCGGGTCAATCGACTCCGCGCTGGAAAACACGGTGGGCTGGCCGAGAAACACTTCTTCCGTCACCGGCGTTGCGCGAGCGATGGGCGAAAAGTTCTGCGCCATCACGGACATGGCGGAGACGAAGGGCAGAAGAGCAAGGGTGATGGCGAAACAAGTCGCCCTTGCTTTCACAAGGTTCAAATCGCTGCTGATTGACGGCGAGGACATCACAGATTTCAACGGTGCGGCGCTCCGGTGTCGTTTGGGCTGGCGACCAGCTTGAGGCGCGGCGCGACCAGCGCGTGGAAGCCAGCGTGAACCATGATTTCCGCGCCGTCGGCCCGGCTTTTCAGGAGCACCTGTCCGTCGGTCACGATAAGACGGGTGCGGTGAGCGTCGGTGGAGATTTGGAGCGTCGTGCCGACCACGACGGCCTCAGCCTCCGGGGTGATGAACACGAACGACTGCCGGGGCGGTTGCTTCTTCACGACGCTTTGCAACTCGCCGTGTTCCAACTCCACGCGCTGACCGTTCGCGTCCGGTTGATTCACGGCCACGCTATTGCCTCCGAAATCGAGGCGCGTGCCATCACTGAACGTCACGGTGACGGCGCTCTTCGCTCCAACGGTTTTCAGCGTCTCACCGCGCGACCACGATTGTCCGGGCTTTAGCTGGCGCTCGCCCGCGTTCCCAACCAAGCGCACTTCACCTTGCACCGACGCAACGGATGCGGCTTCGGGAGTGGGGCCACGATTCACAAACCAGACTGCCGCCAAGCTGGCGAACACGAGAAAGACCGCCGCCCACGCCAACGCCCGCAGCATGGGCGCTCTCCGGCGGGCCAGCGGACGCGCGGCGTTCAGCATGGGCGGTGATGAACGAGTCGGGTCAGTCCGCTCCACGATTTTCAACCGGAGGCCATGCACAGGCTGCGCGGCGCGCAGGTGTTTCTCGATGTCGGTTCGCACGAGTTCCACCATTGCCTCGTCTGGCACGGGCGCGGCCAGCACTCCGGCAATTTCGGAATTGAGCCGCGTCATTTCTAAAAAGCGCGCGGCCAGCGGCGGCTCCGCCAGCAACGCGACCAACTCGGCGGCATCGAAGTCCGCCAGCGCGTCGTCGAGGTAGCGCGACACCAGTTCGTCAAGGCGTGATGGTTCGGCGGCGCTCATGGCGTTTCAAGGGAGAGGCGTTTCTTCACGCAATCAGCCAGCCGTTGCCGAATCCGATACAGGAACATCCGTGCCGCCTCCGCGCCACGGCCCAGTTGCTCGCCAATGGCCGCGAGCGGAAGTTCCTGCACGAAGCGCGACTCGACGACCGCCTGCTCGTGCGGACTGAGTTGTTCCAAACATTGCCGCAGGGCCGCGAGTCTCCGGTCGTCGTCATCAGGCCGGAGGTCGAAGGAGGCGAGTTCCAGTTCAGCGCGCTTCTCTTCGAGCAGTCGGCCAGCGAGCCGCGCCTGACTCTGATAACGCCGCCACTCGTTTCGACAATGGTTCAGCGCAATTCCTTTCAGCCAAGGGAAGACACTTGCGCCCAACCGGAAGCCTTCGAGGTTCTGAAAAGCCGCGACAAACGTCTTCTGCACGATGTCCTTGGCCTCCGTGTCATCTGCGACCTTGCCGACGACGAAGTAATACAACGTGCGTTGATAGCGTTCCACCAGCAGCGCGAAGGCGTCGCTGTCTCCCGTCCGCACGGCGGCAATGATTTCCGAGTCGTTCATCTGACTTGCTAGAGTAGATTGTAGCCGAAGGTCAAAACCGCACGCGGATTTTGCAGCCATCTGCGATGCACCTGATTTCCGATGCCCCCAACGCGGCAACGTCTGCCGGACGTAGAGTGCCCGCCGAACAACCGGCGAGCACTCGTAGCCGTCCAACTTTTACGCAAGCTCGCCCATCTTGCCGAGTTGGTAGTCCTCGAACGCCTGCTGGATTTCGGCGCGGCTGTTCATCACGAACGGGCCGTGTCCGACGACCGGCTCGGCGATGGGTTCACCGCCCATGACCAGCAGCTTGGCGTCGGTGCTCGCCTTCACGGTGATGCCGGTGCCAGCGGGGGCGAAGATGGCCAAGTCGCCTTCACCGCTTTCGCGCTCACCGTTCAGGACGACTTTGCCACTCAGCACGAGCAGCGTAGTGGTGTGGCCGTCTGGTAGCGGCAATTCCGCTGAACCGCCCGCCCGGAGATTCACGTCCCACAGATTGATGGATGTGAAGGTCTTCGCCGGGCCTTTGTGCCCAGCGTAGTCTCCGGCGATGACGCGCACTGCGCCTGCCTCTTGCGGCAACGCCACGCTTGGAATCTGCGCGTTTAGCAAGGTCTGGTAGCCGGGCTGGGCGCTCTTGTCCTTCGCCCGCAGGTTCACCCAGAGTTGCACCATTTGCAGGGTGCCGCCCTTCTTCGTGAAGTCGGTCGAGTGAAATTCCTCGTGGACGATGCCGTTGCCCGCCGTCATCCACTGCACGTCACCCGCGCCGATTTTTCCACCGCCGCCGCTTGAGTCACGGTGTTCCAGTTCGCCTTGGTAGGCGACGGTCACGGTTTCAAAACCCTTGTGCGGATGAGCGCCGACGCCGCGCTTCTCGGTGCCGGGCGGGAACTGATACGGCGCGGCGTAGTCGAGCAGCAGGAACGGAGACAACTCGCGACCGAGGCCGTTGTAGTCAAACACGGAGCGCACGGGGAAGCCGTTGCCGACCCAGTGCATTCCCGAACTCTGATGGATGCGAAGTAGCTTTTTCATAATCTCGTCTTTCTCGTTTCTGTGTTCAGTCTTCTGTTCACGCCCGCACCGTAGCTCTGCAACCGCCGCACTCGGAAATACCATGTTGCTTCGGTGAGCATACCTTTGCCGTTGGCTCCACAAAGCGAACTGGCGGAGTGCGCCGTGACACGCACACCCCGCCAGCCGCAGTCGTCGTGATTACTTCTTCGCCGCCTTGCCCGCCATGTAGCTCGTGATGAGGCAGCGGTAGGAGGGCAGGTGATTCGAGAAGAGTGCGCCCAGTCCCTCGATGTCGTTGCGCCAGTCGCGGTGCAGTTCGCACGCGACGCCGAACTAACTCATCAACTGGCAGCCCGCCTGTTCCATGCGCGACCACGCCGCATCACGGGTCGTCTTGTTGAACGTGCCGGAGGCGTCGGTGACGACGAATACTTCGTAGCCTTCCTCACGGGCGGACAGCGCCGGAAACGCGACGCACACTTCTGTCACGATGCCCGCGATGAGCAACTGCTTTTTGCCCGTGGCTTTCACCGCCTTCACGAAGTCCTCGTTGTCCCAAGCGTTGATGTTGCCGGGACGGGCGATGTAGGGCGCGTCCGGGAACAGCGCCTTCAACTCCGGCACGAGCGGCCCGTTGGGGCCATCCTCGAAGCTCGTGGTGAGGATGGTCGGCAGCTTGAAGTATTTCGCCGCGTCGGCCAGCGCAAGGACGTTGTTCTTGAAGTCGTCCGGCGAGAAGTCTCGCACGCAGTTGGTCAGGCCGGATTGATGGTCAACGAGCAGCACGGCCACGTTGTTCTTGTCGAGACGGTTGTATTTGAACGCACTCATGGTGATTCCTTTGTTTGTTTGTTGTGTTGTTCGATTGGGAACGGGCCGCAGTCTGCCCCTTTGCGGCGCACCGGGGAAATGCCTTGTTGCTTGGCTCATCATTCCCGCCGGGTATGCTCGCTGGAAATGGAACTCCGCCACTTGCGCTACTTCGTGGCCGTCGCCGAAGAGCAGAACGTCACCCGTGCGGCGGCGCGGTTGCACGTTTCCCAGCCGCCGTTAAGCAGGCAGATTCGTGACCTCGAAGATGAGCTTGGCGTGGCGCTGTTCGACCACGGTGCGAAGTCCGTGCGACTGACCGAAGCAGGCCGGGTGTTCCTCAACGAAGCCCGCGCCGTCCTGCAACGCACGAACGAAGCCGTTCAGACGGTGAAGGCCGTGGCGTCAGGAGAGCGCGGTGAAATCCACGTCGCCTACGCGCCGTCCCTGACCGTTGAACTGCTGCCCCGTGTGCTGCGCGATTTTCAGGAAGCCAGTCCCGGCGTGCGCGTGGTGCTGCACGACCTCTCCACGCAGGAGATGCTGCGCGGGCTACGCGACGGGAAGATTCATGTCGCGTTGCTGGTGGAACTGTCCAAGCAGGTGTTGGCCGGACTGGTCTTCGAGGAACTTTGCCGTTACGCGGTCTGCATCGCCGCACACCCGTCGCATCCACTGGCGCGGTCGAAGAAGGTGACCGTCGAACAGGTCGCCAAGGAAAGGTTGGTCGCCTACTGCCTCGCCGACTATCCCGAATATCATGCGTGGCTCGCCGACCTGTTCGCGACCGTGAGACTGCCGGTGCAGATTGCCGAGGAACACGAAGGCTCCACCAGCCTCATCGCCGCTGTCGAAGCGGGCCGGGGTGTCGCCTTGGTTCAGGAAGGCTTCAAATGCTTTGCTGGCCCACGACTGAAAGTGCGCCGACTCACGCCCGCACCGCCGCCGTTTGTTCTTGGCGTCGCGTGGCGCAAAGGCAAGCAGTCGGCAGCCGTAGACAATTTCGTTGCCGCCGCCCGACGTGCCAAGTCGGCCAAAGTCTGAGAGGAACCAGCCGCATGGACTCTGTGCAACTGCGCCTCTTCCCTGCACCGAAGCCGCTGGTCGAGCGGCTCGGCGTGGAGTTCTTTCGGCGCGTGCCCGATGCGCCCGGCGTCTACCTGATGGCGGATGAGTTCGAGCGGCTGCTCTATGTCGGCAAGGCCAAGAGCTTGCGGGCACGGCTCAACTCTTACCGGCACGTCCAACCGGAACGCGCCTCGCGCAAAGTGGTGCGCCTCATTCATGCTGTGCGGTCGGTGGTCTGGGAAATCTGCGCGTGTCCGAACTCGGCGCTGCTCCGTGAGAACGAGCTTCTTCGACTACACAAACCGAAGTTCAACGTAATGAACACGCGCCCGGAACACTACTCGTTCATCGGGGTGCGTGAATCCGTAGACGAGATTCATTTGCGACTGACCAAGCAGCCAGAGCCGATGCCCGGTGAGACTTTGCACGGCGCGTTCAAGTCGCTGGGCCGTGTGCGTGCTGGCTTCGCAGCATTGCTGCGCCTGCTCTGGGCCACGGAGAAACTGCCTGTTTCCGTCTACGACTTTCCACTGCCGCTGGTCGCTGAACGCTGCCCGGAAGAGTTCACGCTTCGGATGCTTCGGTCGGATGCGGTGGAAGTTGCCGTCCTGCTGCGGCGGATGCTTGATGGTCGTGACGATGACCTCATCCAGCAGTTCGAGCGTGTCGCGACACTAGCGAACGACGCGGCGCTTTGCTTACAACGGCTCCACGAAGCCGATGTCGCGACATTGAAACTGTTCCATCAATTTGGCCCAGCCCGGAACCGGAGCCTGCGCGATGTTTTCGTCTACGAGCATGATGTCATCGCACAGGATGAACTCGACGACCTGCTGGTTTTGGCTCCCACGCCGCCGTGCCCGACGCAGCGAAGCGCCTGACATTCGACTTGGGCACGGAGGTTGTATACCGTGGCAGCGTGAACGATTCAGAGCCGTTGCAGTTTAGTTACCGGGTGCCGTGCCCGCCGGACGGGAAAGTAGTCGAACTGACTGACGACCAGATGGAGCGCCTGCTGGTGAAGGAGTTGCAGGAGGCCAAAGCCCACCCCACGCAGCCAATGTGGAAGCTGGCCATCTTTTACCGTTCGCAAGGCAATCTCGACCGTGCCATTGCGCTCTTCCGCGACTTGTTGCTGCGCGTCCCCAACCTCGAATCCAAGGCGCAAATCATTTTCTCACTTGGGCAGACGGCGGAGAAAGCCAGCGACTTTGATTTGGCCGTGCGTTTCTACCGGGAGGCGCTCGGCATGGAGCCGTGCAGCCCGTTCACTTGGTATTTCATCCACAACAACTTGGGCTACTCCCTGAATCAACTGTGCCGGTATGGGGAAGGCGCGGACTACTGCCGCCGCGCCATCACTATCAGCCAGCAGCCGCCCAACGGGCACAAAAACCTTGGCCTTGCGCTGACTGGACTGGGCCGATACCGCGAAGCCGCCGAGGCATTTATCCGGGCCACGCAAGCCAATGCCTCAGACGCCCGCTCGCTGCGGCACCTTGAAGCCTTGCTGTCCGAGCACCCGGAGCTTGAGTTCGAGTTTAGCAAGGCCGTGGCCGCGTGCCGGGAGGCTGTGGCCGTGGCCAGAGACGCCGCCGAGAAAGCCGAGGCGGCTTGGCGAACTGTTGCAAAGCAAAAAAGCTGCTGAACAAGTGCGGCTACCGAGCGAGCGCGAGTTCGTGTTCGTCTACATTTTCAAAGGGCAGGTCTTCGATGACGAACGGTTCAGGAATGTCGTAGAGGATTTCACTGCGCGTTCCGTCTGGATGCCAAACCACTTTCCCCGGCACACCTTCATTGGACAACCACGACAGCGTGACCTCGGCGCGGCGTATGCCGACCGATGGGCTTTCCCGGTCGAGCCGGACGCCGTGGGTGCGAAACAATGACCGCAGGTCGCGCATATCCGCACGCACGTCCTCGGCCAGTCTCACGGAGCTTCGTGTAACCTTCGCAATCCAGACCGGGTGGGTCGCCAGTAACTCGATGGAGCGCGGACGGAAACCTGCGCTCGTCAGGATGCCCATGAGAAAGAGATGCCGCTCGAACAAGGAGCAGCAGCGTTCAACAACCGCTTTTGTGTCTGTGACTTCATCCGCGTCGTTTGGGTCTGGCGTCCAGTCCACGTCCACGAGTTCTGTTAGTTTGAAGTCCTCATCCAGTGTCTCGATGTGCGCGGTGTGTGGCATCATCCTGGTATACACCTTCGGTCAAGCCTCGCCATTCGGGCGCTGAATCTTCACCTGACAAAACCTGACAACTAACTTTCGGAAATACCGTGCCAATTTTCGGGTTGGCTGGATGGCAGACCGATGGCAGTATACGAAAAATATGCGGAAATCAGCCAGTTTCATGGGAAACTGGCAGATTGAAAGCGGTGCCTCGGCCATCCGAGGTAGAGGGTTCGATTCCCTTCACCCGCTCCAATCTGCCAGCCTTAATTGCAAGCGCTTACACGAACTCAAGGCGTGTCGGCAGCCCTTACCTGACAGTTGGGGCCGGAATTTCGCAAACCATCACGTTCTTGGAGGACGTATGGCAGACGTGATATTTCCTCTGCGCGTCAAACGCGGTTCGTGCCGCGTGACCAGCCCAGACCCGCGAGCGTGCGCTACGCGCACCATCGCGGGACTGGTGCTTTCGCACGGCCCCCAGGGCCTGACTCGACGACCTGAGCCGGTGCGTCCACTCCGTTCCGTTTCTCGCTTCGCAGGTTTCGCGACCAAGCTCAGTCGCGAGACAGGCAGAGGCATCGCTGGGCGAGCACGGCATCGGATGCCGGCCTCGCTTCGCTGGCCGACCTTGTCGATCATCGTGGTGAGATTCCCGTTGGCGTCAAAGATGTTGCTGACAGAGTTGCCGAGCGGGTCGCTCGCGGCGGCGAGATGATTAGCCGCGTCGCAGAAATAGCCGGTGGTGTGCCGAGGGCGTTGGTCGTGCGGTCCAGCTTGGACCAGCGCCATTATCTGGTTCGGCTGCGGGCTTCCGCACTAAAGCTTGAACTCCAATCGGCCTGCGCTTAACTCACGGCCCTGATGAAACAGAAGGCTTACGCGCGCGCGGGTGTAGACATCGATCTCGGCAACAAGGTCAAGGCCACCTTGCCGCAACTGCTCGCCTCGACGCATCGGCGCGAGGTGCTGGGCAAGGTCGGCGGCTTTGGCGGTCTGTTCGCGCTCGACGTGAAGCGTTATCGCGAGCCGGTGCTCGTCTCCAGCGTCGATGGCGTGGGCACCAAGCTGAAGATCGCCTTCGCCATGGATCGCCATGACACCATCGGGCAGGACTTGGTGAATCATTGCGTGAATGACATCGCGGTGCTCGGAGCGGAGCCGCTGTTCTTCCTCGATTACCTCGGCACCGGAAAGCTGGAGCCAAAAGTGTTCACCGACATCGTGAAGGGCTTTGCCAAGGCGTGCTCGGAGAACAACTGCTCGCTCATCGGTGGCGAGACGGCGCAGATGCCGGGCTTTTACCAGAAGGGCGAATACGACGTGAGCGGGACCATCGTGGGCGTGGTCGAGAAGTCGAAGATGCTCAACGGCCAGAAGACCATCCGCCGCAGCGACATCGTGATCGGCATCGAGTCCAGCGGACTGCACACCAACGGTTATTCGCTCGGGCGGAAGATTTTTTTCGAGCAGTTGAAAATGAAGCCGAAGACGCGCGTGCCGGAGTTGAAGAACACCATTGGCGACGAGTTGCTTAAGGTTCACGTCAGCTACGGCCCGCTCGTGCAGAAGCTTTTGAAACGCTTCAACCCGAAACCCGAAGCCCGAAACTCAGGCAACGCCGTTCGCGCCCTCGCCCACATCACCGGCGGCGGCTTCATCGACAACATCCCGCGCGTGCTGCCGAGAAACTGCGACGTGGTCATGCGCAAAGGCTCCTGGGACATGCTGCCAATTTTCAAAATCATCGAAGAGAAGAGCGGGGTGCCGGACAACGAGCTTTACCAGGTCTTCAACATGGGCATCGGCATGGTGGTGGTGGTGGCCAACGAGCGGGCCAACGACGCGCTCAATTTCATCAAGGCCAATGGCCACAAGGCTTGGACCATCGGCGAGGTCGTGCCCGGCTCTGGCCAGTCGCGTGTGGAATAGAGGAGAACCCGTGAGTGGTGAAGCACAACCGCCCGGGGGCAACAGCGGCTTCTTTCGCATCGCCGGCGCGGGCAGTGCGCTCGCCTTCGGTGCGATGGTCGCGTCGCTCTTTGCCCTCGACCACGGCCCTTCCGGCTTTTCGTTTCGGCTCAACGCGCCGACCATCATCGCCTTCGTGGTCGCCGCTGCCGCTGGCTGGTATTACTGGAAGCTGGTCGCGCGCATGGCGACGGATAAGGCGCCGGCTCAACGCCGCAAGAAGTTCATCGTCTTCTCCGTGGGCCTGGTGCTGGTGGGGGCCGTCGGGTTCTTCTACCCGATGAAATTCATCCCGCCCGAAAAGCGCAAAGATGTCTTCATCGGCCTGGCCCTGGCTTTCGGCGTCCTGTCCGGTGTCGCTTTGGTGATGCGCAAGGTGATCAAATTTCTCGATTCGGATCTGAAGAAGTCCGAGCAGGAGGATCAACCGCCGCACTAGCTGGCGAGTCCTGTCGTGCTTGCTTGGTCCCTTCGGGCGGACTGGTGCTAGCGGCTGTTCCAAACGAGAGTCCACGAAGCGGGCGGGTTGGTCATTTTGCGAGCGCCAGCAAAGTCCGGGTCCTTGGGTCACGATCAATTGTCTGCGCCATGAATAGAGAGCCTAGCAGTGGAAAAATGGATGCGTTGCCGGCGGAGGTGGACACAATGAAGCCCTTGCCGGTTCGTTTCCGTCGTGATCCTGCTGACCTGGCCAGGATTGATCCTGAACGCGGGACCATGCGGTCTAAACATCCCAAGGCCTATTATTTGGATGGGCTGACGGCGATCTTTCAATCAGGGGTGTCCTTTCCCGGTCCACTTAGGGTGGAGCAAAAGTTTTCGAGTGCGGAGGTGGTCTTGCTGAATCCGGGGCCGAACACCGTCGAGGTCCTGGGGATCCTGGACCGTTTTCCGGCGCTTAAGTGTTTGCACATCATCGAGTCTTGCGAGAAGAACCTTGATGCGATCCGTTCCGGGCTTCAGAAGGAGGATGGAGGCCGGTGGCTCCCGGAGTTGGCGGGTTACGTAACGGATATCTGTCATCTGCCCGAAGAACTGGCCGGCCTCTGCGACTTGGTGGTGGAGATTAGCGTCGTGGATCCGAAGGCCGACAAGTTGTTCCGTCAGGATGCCGTCCACCAGATCAGCCAGGTCCTTAAGACCGGCGGGCTTTTCTATTCCGCCGGAGTGACGGTCCGCTGGACGGACAGGGTCATTCCCCTCAGCCTGGTTCGTGTTCCCATCCGGACGAAGAGTCTCACTCGTGCCGGCTATTCCGATGCCTTGCCCCGGCCGGTATTTTATCTGAAGCACTCACCCGATGGGCCCATCGTGATGCCAGCAGCAGGGAGCTGGCGCAGTTGGTGGAGGAAGGGGCTGGCGTTGGTCGGTCAAGGATCTAAGGAGAGCGTGATGGTCGAGGCCCCTCTTGTGCCTCGCGTCGAAGATGGGCGAGGCGAACCCAACACGGCCCCTTGGGATTTTCTTATCACGAAACCGGCGGTCCGGCGGCCGGCGATGGATTGGACGCCCAAAGACGGCGACCGTTTTGGGAATCTGAAGCTGGGATCACTTCTGCAATTTAATCGCGAAACCGGCATGTACGTGTTTCGGGTCCTGGAATGTCCGGAGGTCGTGCTCAAGATCATGAAGCCGTTCGAGGGGGATATCCCCGATGATCCTTTGGAGTGGGACAGTCTTCGTAAGAGTAAAACTCTGAAGCGCGAGAACCAGGCCTTGAAGCTGTTGAAAGGGCTCGGGTTCATTCCCCAGCGGATCGCCCACGGATATGATCCGGCCACGGGATGGTACGCCATCGTCGTCGAGTATGAGCAGAGCCGCTCGCTCAGGAATTTTATCGATCGGCATTACAACCGGCTGTCCCGGCGGCATGAAACCTCCGCTGATGTCGAGAGCGCCCTGGAGCCGGTGCTGCTGATCCTTAACTCGCTGGCCATCGTCCACGGCCTCGGGTTGGTGCATCAGGATCTCAAGCCCGAACATGTCTTTCTACGGCCGGCTTCCCCCGAGGCGGTCCTGATCGACTGGGGGTTGGCCCGCAAGATCGATGAACCGCTCTCCGAGGAAAGCCGGAGCATTTCCTGGCTCCACGCGCCACCGGAGCGGGCGGATATTAACATCCTCACTTCCGCCGGGGTGCATCAGGATTTGTATGCCGTCGGCGTCATACTGCTGCAACTGGCGTCTGACTTGGACCTGAACGAGCGCCCCCGCTTGCTGATTGACCATTTCTTCAGGCATGG
The DNA here is from genome assembly GCA_031414955.1 of Pedosphaera sp. Taxonomy (GTDB): domain Bacteria; phylum Verrucomicrobiota; class Verrucomicrobiia; order Limisphaerales; family SIBH01; genus JANNGC01. The sequence continues at coordinate 12,204 of JANOQV010000033.1, forward strand.
CCACATGCCATCGGCCGCCGGGCTGGAGTCGATGTTGCGTCCGCATTGGAAATGGGCCGCCCCGGTCATCGCCCGGGCCATCAGTTCGAGGAAGGACGTACCCGGCTACGCCGATAACCGCTACACGAGCGCCCGGGACATGGCCCGGGATATTGTGCATGGCTACGGAAAACCGCTGGCTTCGTTAGGGTCGGAGAAATTCTCCACCATTCCCGGCACTGAAGAAGATAAGAAATCCTGCGGGCATCCTCGGTCTCTCCACGCCGGAACCATCGGACCAGTCAGCCCGGAAGAACCCGCGTCATGACCCGGGTCGGCAGAAGTACAAACAGGCCACCGGTTCATCGATGCGGGCCTTTTGCCGTTAACACGATCGATGAGATTCTCCTGGAAAGCGATCCTGCTGGCACCGTCGGCGGTGGCTTTGCTGGTGGGATTGGTGTTTGCTGTTGGGACGGGCGGACAACCGGTTTTCACGTTCCTTTTCTTCGCCAGTTTGGCGCTGCCTTTTTCGTATGGCGCGAGTCTTTTCATGTTTCTGCCGTGCCTCTTCCTGGTTTCACGGTTCGCGGTGCTGAAGGCGTGGCATGTAGGCTTCATGGGAACGGTATTGGGTCTAGTCACATACCTTCCGGTGGGCTGGATTTCTTACGGGGCCAGCGGGGACAACTCAGGACCTCCGGCGGAATCGTTTGTGGAATATCTGCTCAGGCAAGGCCCGGCGGAGGGGTGGCTGTTTCCAGTGAGCGGACTGATCACGGCGCTGCTTTATTGGTTCCTGTCCCGGCCGCGAAATCTCATGAATCCCATCAAGCCTGCTCTGGAACTGTCCGTCTCCTCAGCTCGGGGCCAATAAGTACTTTCCTGTAAACACCGGCCTGCTTCAATCCGCGCCTTCATGAAATTGCTGGTCATTGGTTCGGGCGGACGCGAGCACGCGCTGGTTTGGAAACTGGCGCAGTCGCCGCATGTCACGCAGATGTGGTGCGCGCCGGGCAACGCGGGCATCGGACTCGAACGTCTGGTCAAAAACGGCGCGATGGTCGAGTGCGTGAACATCGGCGCGGAGGATTTGCCGAAGCTGCTGGCCTTCGCCCAGGAGAAGAAGGCCGAACTCACCGTGGTTGGTCCCGACAATCCGCTCGCGCTGGGCATCGTGGATTTGTTTCAGCAGCACGGCCTTCGCATCTGGGGCTGCAACCAGCGCGCCTCGCAGTTCGAATCCTCGAAAGTCTTCGCCCAGAACTTCATGGAGAAATACGGCATTCCCACAGCGGCGGCGGGAACCTTCTCCGATGTCGCCGCCGCGAAGAAGTTCACCGCCACGCTGGGCGGTCGGTGCGTGGTCAAGGCCGATGGTCTGGCGCTGGGTAAGGGCGTGCTGATGTGCTCCAGCCAGACCGAGGCGGAGAAGGCCGTGGATGAAATCATGGTCAGCAAGGCCTTTGGTGCGGCCGGCTCCCGCGTGGTCATCCAGGAATTCCTCGAAGGCATCGAGGTGTCACTGCACGCGCTCTGCGATGGCCAGACGGCGAAACTGTTTCCCACCTCGCAGGACCACAAGCGGGCCTTGGATGGCGACGCCGGCCTGAACACCGGCGGCATGGGCACCTACTCGCCCACCCCGTTCCTGACTGACACGCAACTCGCCGACACGGGCCGCGCGATTCTCGATCCCTGGTTGCATGGCTGCGCGGCGGAGGGCATTGATTTTCGCGGGATTCTTTATCCTGGTGTCATGCTGACCAAGGCCGGCCCCAAGGTGCTGGAGTTCAACGCGCGCTTCGGTGACCCGGAGACGCAGGTCTATCTCACACGTTTGGAAAGCGATCTCGTGGAACTGCTCGACGCGAGCGTGAACGGCACATTGGCGAGCGTGGAAATGAAGTGGAGTCCGCAAGCCAGCGTTTGTGTGGTGATGGCCAGCGGCGGATATCCCGGCAGCTATGCCAAGGGCAAAGCCATCACCGGACTCGACGCTGCGAATGCGCTGCCGCAGACGAAAGTCTTCCACGCCGGCACCGCCCGGGCAGGGGAACAAATCGTGACGAACGGCGGCCGCGTGCTGGGCGTCACGGCGCTGGGCCAGGATGTGAAAGCCGCGCAAGCCGCCGCCTATGCCGCCGTGGAACGGGTTCATTTCGAGGGCGCGCACTTCCGCCGTGACATCGCGGTGAAGGCATTTTAACCGCGGGCGGAATCTGAGTTCGCATTGCCGGCGGGTCTTACTGGCTGGAAGTTCTTCACCGTATGGTGGGCCGGAGCACCGACTCACGGGACGCCTCCGCCCTCCCGCGTGGCCCGAACTGTCCGCTCTTCAATTCGCAGTGCGGTTGCAGGGTGGCCGTGGCCGCCTCTTCTGATCCGAGACTGGAGGGCGTTCCGATGCGCTCGGGCCTATGCTCGATTTTCTCATTGTGCCCGCGCTGCTTCCTGCTGAAATCCAGACATGCAATCGCATGAAATCCTGCGCGAGGTTTTTGACAAAACCAGTCCCAAGGAAATTTCCGCGGCCCTGGACCTGTCGCTCTCGCTCGTTTACAAATGGGCGGAACCACCCCAACCGGACGGACCGCCGACAGGCAACCCCCTCGAACGCGTGTCGGCGCTCTACCGCTGCACCGAGGACGAGCGCATGCTCCAGTGGCTTTGCCAGCAGGCCGGCGGATTTTTTATCCGCAATCCCAAGACTCATCAGGCCCATCCCGAATTTCTCAGCCCGGCCACCAACCAGATCGTGCAGGAGTTCGCCGACTTGCTGGCCGTGATCGCCAGCGCCGCCGCTGACAACCACATCAGCCCCAAGGAAGCCAAGACCATCCGCGCGCGCTGGGAGGAATTGAAGTCGGTGACGGAGACTTTTGTGGCTTGTTGTGAACATGGCAACTTCACTCCTTTGAAGGCCAAAGTCCCGCCCCATTGATTTCGCCGCGCCCTCGCTCACCCCGGCTGGGTCCAGTCGCAAGCCGGGCATTGGTTGCGGCCCACCACCAGCGGTTTCTCGCACCGCACGCACAACGCGCCGCTCAAGGGCGCGGAGGATTTTGCCAGCGCCGCCCCCTCCAGCATGCTCCCCGCGAAGGAGCCATCCGGCAGCCGCCGGGCGAAGCCGTGGTAGCGCGTGCCCTGATGGACGAGTTCTCCGTGGTCGCCCTCCAGGAGCAGGCCGGCCTCGTCATTCGAAAGTTGAAACTCCACGCGCTCGCCGTTCGCCAGTTCGAAGGTGGCGTAATATTGAGTGGAGGTGCTGGTAGAGACGCTTCCGTGCGCAGGATGGTGATCGCCATGATGATGATGATGATGTCCGCTCGTGGAGGAACTGACGGACAGGTTGGTGCGACGGGCCACGATCCTGGCCGGCACGCGCAACACCGGCCGGGCGTTGTTGCGGCTCCACTCGCTCAACCCCTTCAGGACCACGAAGAGAATTGCGCCGACGCCGACCACCACGATGGCCATGAAGACCGCGATGATGGACTCATCGCCACTGTTCCCTCCAAATCCAAGCATCATGGCTTCCTCAAGATTTCCTTTTCAATTGATCCAGTTCTTCACGCCGTCGTCTTCCGCCCCGCCAGCAGGTAGATGAGCGCGCCGAGGGCATGGGTGAACACGATGACCAGCGTCCACACGATGCGCTCGTTGTCGCTGAGGCGCTTGCTGCGCAAGCAGTCGATGAGCATCCAGACCCAGAAGGCGAACAGCAGCAGGCTGAACACGCCAGCCACTCCGAGCAGGAGCAGCACTTCCCAACCGCCTAATCCGATGGCCAACATACGTTAATCCTTTCGTTCAATGAGTGTGGTTCTCCGGCACGCTTGCCCATCCGACTCATATCTTGGGCTTGGCTTGCGCCTCGCGAACGCCTTCGACGACCCCCTGCGCGACGGCTTTGGAAATGGTCTTCACGCCTTCCTGAGTGTGCTCCGCGAGGTGGTTCACGGTGTCCGCCGCCACGGGTGGCGGGGCATCAGTTCGAGTGCTTGGTGCTTCATGGTTGGGGGGCAAGCCTTTCACGTTGGAGTCGCTGGCCTTCCCACCTTGTTCCTCGCCTCTCATGGTTCCGGGCCGGGACTCGCTCCTCCAGTGGCTCGAATCTGATTCCGCCAAACACGACCGTCGGGCCGGCGCTGGCGATGGTGAACAGAAGGCCGAAGCAAATGACGCCAGCATTGATGTGATCCATAAAATGAGTTCGCGTTTGTTGGGCCAGTTAAAGCCCGCTGAAAAGCTCCAGCAAGAGGGAAAGCAATTCGCCCAGGAGGTCAACCGCCAGTTCAACGGCGAAGCCCCATCCTGAGTTTCGATGACGGTGCTTATTCATCGCTCAAGGGCGGCAAAATTTTCCGGTGCGCGCTGCCAGCAGGTCCGCGCCGACCGCCCAGATCCGGCGCAAGGGAACGAGCAAAATCTCTGGTGCCCGCAGCGTCCAGTCCGACCTGCCAAAATCTCGATCCGTGCGGCACAGCCGGCGCGGGTGGTTGGATTTTGTTTTCATGCACGGACATCAAAACCCGATGTCCGCGCGCTGGCATTTGGAAATTCGAGGTGCGTTTCCAGAACAACAGCGGCGCGCGGACAGCCTGTTCGCCTGGATCAGGATTCGTGCGCTCGCCCGAGGCGTTCGCGTTCGGCGGTGCGACGGGCCGACAAAACATTTCAGGATCGGACTCGATTTGCTCTAATGCCGCCATGCCATTGCCGATTCTGACCGTAGCGCAGATGCGCGCCTGGGAGCGAGCGACCTGGGCCTCAGGCCAGACCGAGGCCGCAGTCATTGGCCGGGTGGGTGAACACCTGGCGGGGTACGCCTGCGCTCTCACGCGGCCCGGAGATTCGATCCTGATTCTCGCCGGTCGCGGTCATAACGGCGACGACGCGCGCTCCATGCTAAAGTTTCTCGCCGGTCGCTCGGTGACCATGCTTTCCATCGCCGACGTGGCGGCTCTGGCGGCACTTCCCGGCGCGCTCGTCCACCGGCCGGCGCTGATCGTGGACGGCGTGTTCGGCCTTGGCCTGAGCCGGGATCTGGATGCCGGCTGGCAAGCGATGATCCGGCTGGTCAACGCAGCTCGGCGACCGTTACTGGCCATTGATGTGCCCTCGGGACTCGATGCGGAAAGCGGTCGGCCTCGGCCCGAGGCCATGCGCGCCAGCGTCACCGTGACGGTGGGCGCGCCCAAGCGCGGTCTGCTCGCCCCCGCCGCCACGGAGTTTGTCGGTCGCCTGGCAGTTGCAGCGGACGTCGGTCTCGTGGCCTGCCCGGAGCAGTCTGAACTTCAGTGGACGATGGGGGGGGATTTTGAGGGGTTTCCTGCTCCCCGAAGGTCGGGCGCACACAAGGGAACATTCGGGCATCTGGCCATTGTGGCGGGCAGTCCTGGCTATCACGGCGCGGCGGTGCTCGCGGCCCGCGGCGCGCAGCGCGCCCGCCCCGGACTCATCACACTTTTCACCCAGCGCGAAACGTACGCGCCGGTTGCAGCGCAGTTGCAGTCGGTGATGGTGAATTCATGGGCGGGCGAGTTGGAGCCGGCCAGATTCACGGCGGCGTTATTTGGGCCGGGGCTGGCGGCGGCGAATCTCCCCTCGTCGTTGCGGGTCGCATTCGTTTCCGCCTGGGCCCAGTTCCCCGGTCCAGTGGTGGTCGATGCGAGCGCATTGGACTGGTTGGAGCCGGAGGTGGTCACCGTTGGAGAGCGCGTGATCACGCCGCATCCCGGCGAGGCGGCGCGTTTGCTGGGGTGTTCGACGGCCGAAGTTCAATGTGATCGGCCAGGTGCGGTTCGCGAATTGTCGCGGCGTTTTGGGGCCTGCTGGGTGGTGTTGAAAGGGCAGCACACTTTAATCGGGCGGGAGTCGGGCGAAATGTTTGTGAACAGTTCCGGCAACCCGGGACTGGCGCAGGGGGGGAGCGGGGACGTGCTGGCCGGTTTCCTCGCCGGCTGGCTGGCGCAACCGGAGTTGCGGGAAGATCTGCTGACCGCATTGCGTTACGCCGTCTGGGAGCACGGCACCGCAGCGGATCGGTTGAGCGCACGGCGCGAGAACTGGATTATTGAGGCTCTGGCCGGTGAGCTTGGACGGGGCGAGGCGTGGCCGTGAAGCGTGCCGGGCCAAGCGTCAGCGATCTTGTGTCCTTGTTCCGGCCCAACCAGAACCAGGCCTTGATCCGTTGCGGGATCGCGCGGATGGGATTTTTCCTTCCGTTGCCCAAAGTGCTTTGTTATCCACTGCCAGCCATGTTTTTGAGAAGTGTAGTGTGGATTCTTTGTCTGGCCTGTGGGCCGGTGATCGCCCAGCAGGCCTCGCAAACTTTCGAGTTTGCCGACGGCGGCAGCGTGGTCGGTCGCCTGGTGGTCCCGAAGGACACTCACCTCCAGGTCGCGCTCGAGTCGGTGGGCGAGACGCCGGTTTACACCAATATTCTCTGGGCGCGGCTTTCGCAAAAGACGTTGGAGCGGCTGGCCGGGGATCGGAGCGCCGGGCCGTTTGCCCGCATCTTTCTCGACTCGCCGGCACCGGAGCGTCCCGCCGCCAGGGTTAAAGCCATTAACATCAAGCCGCCGCCGCGTCTGGATCGTCCGCAGGGCGGGGGACTGTTCTCCTCGGGAGTCATGGTGGTGCTGATGCTGATCATTTATGCGGCCAATATTTACGCGGGTTGGGAAGTGGGCATCTTCCGCCAATGGCCCGCCGCGATGACGGCGGCGGTGGCGGCGTTTGTCCCGGTGCTCGGGCCGGTGATTTTTCTGGCCATGCCCACGCGTCGCCCGCATGTGGAGGAAGCATTTGTGGATGCCCCGTTGGTGGAGGAAGCGGCTCCGGTGGTGGAGGAAGTAGCGGCTCCGGTGGAAGAGCAGTCCGCGCAGCCCGCGCTGCCGCAGCCGGTGGTTTATGCGCGCGGCCAGTTCACCTTCAACCGCCGTTTCTTCGAGACCAAGTTCGCTGGTTTCATGAAAATGGTGCCGGGCGAAGCCGAGCGCGACAAGGTGATCCATATCAAGTCGGCGCGGGGAGAATACACCGGCCACCGCTTCAGCAAGGTTGAGCCGAACGAGGTTTACCTCCAGATCAAGAAGGGCTCGGTTTCCGAGGATGTGATGATGCCTTTCAGCGAAATTTTTGAAGTGACGATCAAGCACAAGGACACCTGAGCCGGCGCGGTTTGCGATTCGCCGGCGAAAACAACCAGCATGAAATACCGCACCGTCTTGCTTTTCGGCGCCCCAGGATCAGGCAAGGGCACGCAGGGGAAAATTCTCGGCACCATTCCCGGCTTCTTCCACTTTGCCTGCGGCGATGCTTTTCGGAATCTTCGCATCACGGATCCCCTGGGCCGGCTGTTCATCGAGTATTCGAGCCAGGGCCAGCTCGTGCCGGATGAGCCGACCATCGACCTCTGGCGGCGCAACATCGAGGCCAGCACGGTGAACCGCACTTTTGACCCGGAGCACGATACGCTCATCCTGGATGGCATTCCGCGGAATGCGCGTCAGGCCGAGATTCTAAAAGACACTTTGGACGTGAAGGTGCTACTGCATCTCACTTGCACGGATTTGAACAAGATGGTCTCGCGCCTCCAGCGGCGCGCGCTGCGGGAGAACCGGCTTGATGATGCGAACCTCGACATCATCCGCCAGCGGCTGGCGACCTATGAGGGCGAGACCAAGCAGGTGCTTGATTTCTATGGGCCGGCCTTGGTGCGTGACATCAACTCCACCCAGCGGCCGGTCAAAGTCCTGCGCGAGATTCTCGAGACCTTCGCTCAGATTGGTTTGGGAGAGTGAGTGTGGAACCCGCCACGCCCGCCGCCTGTTCGGTGGTCTTCATGGGCACTCCACCTCTGGCCGCGACGGTGCTGGCTGCCTTGCTGGCCGGGAAGAATTTGAACCTCCTGGCTGTCGTCACCCAGCCAGACCAGCCGCGCGGACGAGAGATGAAACTCCAGCCCTCGGCGGTGAAGGAGTTCGCACTGAACCGAGGCTTTCCCGTGCTCCAGCCGGAGAGCGCGCGGGATCCCCATTTTGTTGATCAGGTGCGCGCCCTGCGGCCGGATCTGATCGTGGTGGCCGCCTACGGACAGATTCTCCCCCAGGCTTTGCTCGACGTGCCGCGTTGGGGTTGTTTGAACCTGCATACCTCGTTGCTTCCGAAGTATCGCGGCGCGGCGCCCATCCAGTGGGCCATTCTCAATGGTGATCCCGAAACGGGCGTGACCATTATGAAGATGGAGGCCGGTCTCGACACCGGGGCCGTGGTCAGCGAGGAGCGCACCCCGATCACGGTCGCGGACAACGCTCAGACCTTGCACGATCGGCTGGCGCGAATTGGGGGCGCGTTGTTGTTGCGCACGCTGCCGGGTTTCATCGCTGGGAAGATTGTGCCCCAACCGCAGCCGGCCGAAGGAGCAAGCTACGCCCGCAAGATTCAGAAGGAGGATGGCCGCCTCGACTGGTCGCTCCCGGCGCGCGCGCTGTGGAATCGCGTGCGCGGTCTGACCCCGTGGCCGGGCACGTTCACTTTCCTATCCCGCAGTTCCGGCCCGATCCTGCTCAAAGTGTGGAGCGCGGAGGTTGCTGGATCCGTGAGTCACGCGCCGGGGGAGATTGTTTCCGCTGAGAACGAGGGTGTGGTGGTGGCGTGTGGTGAAGGTTCATTGCGTCTTTTAGAATTGCAGCGCGAAGGCGGCAAACGGCTGCCGGTGCAGGCTTTTCTGGCGGGGTTTCCGCTGCGGGCGGGGGAGGGTTTGAAGTAGTTGGGGCACCACCGTGCCGTGCTCAGGTGCTTTTCACGTTGGCCGCTTCCGAACTTCGCACATGGCGCAGTTGCCGTTTCCGGGCCGGGCCGGCGAGCATGAGTGCCAGTCGGATCAACTTTTTGTCCTCCTCCGTCAGCCGCTTGTGGTTCACGTAGGTGAGAAAGAAACGCAGCCGATCTGTACGGCGGAAGTATGAAACGGCGGGGGCGTCGAGCGCGGCCAAATCCACGGCCCGGCCCCGCATCGGATCTTTCCAAAGAGAGCCGCGCGGCACGTCGAGCATGTAAATACTATCCAGCTTCCCTTCGGCCAGCACGATGTTGCGCCAGAAGAAATCGCGGTGGCAGAAGCGGTGTGCATGTAACTGTCGCGTCACCTCCGCCAGTCGGTGAATCAGTTCCCGCCGCAAGCGGCGCTGCTCTGGCGGCGGAAGGCTGGGCAGATGGTCGCGGATGAACAGATCCAGTCCCACCGGATCCGGCACGCCCTCGGTCAGCAGGCTGGAACGCGTCAGCCAGGCGAAGCGCCGTTCCTCGCTGTAAGCCACGGGCGCGGGCGCGTTCAAACCCCAGGCGCGCAATTGTTGCAGATTCTCAAACTCGCGCCGCACGCGCGTGATGCCGAAGACGGTGCCGCAGAAGATGCGGTGGCGAAACTGCGCGCGGGTCGCAATCCACTGCTTTTTGAGGAAGAGCGTGCGGGTTGGCCCGCTGCCGTTCAGTTCCAGGCGGATTACTTCGGAACCCGTTCCTTGGCGCACCACCACGCCTTCGCGGCAGGAGTGGAACGCTGAGGTGCTGAACAACGCATGTAACCGCAACAAGGATTCCCATCCAGGCTGCGCGAAAACATGGTCGCCATGAAGCATCGGTTTCAGGCTAGACAAGACGCTCCGCCCAGACCAGCAATTCGGCCGGGCAATTTTACCCGCGCTCAGGCGCTGGACTTATCCCTGTGCATTGACCGCAGCGGGGTGCCGGCCGCCTGGTTAAAGATCAGAAGGCCCGGTGTCGGAACTCATCGCGCGGGGCAAATCATATCCCAACAACCTCGGCCAACCACCGTATCGAGGGGGAGGCGTGACGAAATCGTCACCGACATAGGGTTTGACAACTCACGGTCAAAAAGAGCTTCATATGGCTACAGCCATGACAGATTTCCGCACAGCAAAGTCGCGAGGGTTTACCCTCGTGGAGTTGCTTGTCGTCATCGCCATCATCGCCATCCTTGCCGCGCTCCTGCTGCCGGCGCTTTCCGGGGTCAAGCAGAAGGGCAAAGGCGCTGAGTGCATCAGCAACCATCGTCAGATTGGGGTGGGAATGCGCGTCTGGTCCGGAGACAACGAGGAAAAGTTTCCCTGGGCCGTGGCCATGCCCCGCGGCGGAAGCCTGGGTTCAATTGACTGGACTGACAACTATCGCGTCGCCTCGAACGAACTGGTCACGCCGAAAATTTTGTTTTGTCCGACGGACAAGGAAAAAAAACAACACGCCTCCTGGGGGACCTTGGATGCGGAGTGGCACGTCAGCTCCTTTGTCGGATTGGATGCGACGGAAAGCAAACCCCAGAGCATTCTCGCCGGGGACCGGAGCATCTACGGAAGTAGCGGCGGAGGGGACTTGATCTGGAACAAATATCAGGAGGCTTCCATCAATGCGAAGTTCGACGGTGGAATGATGCACGGTGGTCACGGCTACATCGTCCTGGCCGATGCCAGCGTTCAGCATGTGAACAGCGCTCAGTTGCAGGAATACATTGCCGCTTCGCTGGCGGTCGGAGACACCAATGCCAGCGTCATCCTCTCCCTGCCGCGCGGTATTCCGTGACGCTTCGCGGTTCATCCTCCTTTCGGTTCCCCCGGTCATAGACATTGCTTGTCGCCTCCTGGCGCAAAGCTCGCTAATCCCGCAAGCGGTAGAAACTCGAGCCGCCGGAGTTGGTGAGGCCGAGCGGGCTGGAACGGCCGGGGCCGGGCAGATCCGCCCACGAGCCGGGTTCGGTGAGGTTGGTGCAGTATTGCAGGGTCAGGTATTCGCCCGGCCAGGAAATGTACGTGACGCCATTTGAGGCCGTCACTTTCAGCGCCGTCTCGCCCGCCGTGGCTCGCACCAGACCGAGCATGGAGCCAAACACGATGTCTGAGCTGGTGGCATTGCGTTGATGCACTTCGACCGCAAGGAAGTTGTCGCCGACCGTGGTCACATTTGTCATCCAGCCCCCCCCGAGGCGGAACACATCCGGCACATCCTTGGTCGCCTCGCAATTGTTCAACGGGCAGGCGTTGGCGTAGGTGGCGTAGGAGATCGGCCCGGTGGGCATCCGCACGCGCTGGATCTCCACGCCGTTCAGATAAAACACCGCTCCGTCGTCGATGAAATTGGTCACGAGCAGAGCCAGTCCGCCCACTGGATTGGTTACCGAGAAAGCGGTGCGGAAGTAATAGGTGGGGTAAGGCAGGCCGTTGCTTCCCTCCGGCAATGGCGTGGTGCGTGGCCCGACCGCCGCGTTGTCCTCGACGTGGAGCAGGGCCGGCCCCTCGCCCAGCCATTCGGTGTCGTCGTATTCGGGAGCGGTCCAGTTCACTCCGTCGAGGTTGTTGGTTGTGAACTTCCAGGTGTTGCTAAAGGTGAGCACCGGCTGGTGGAACGGCACGGTGCTGAAGGTGCCGTCGAACACCAACTCATTCGTGCCGGCCAGCGAGACGAGGCGGTAATAGTATTGGGTCCGGGGGGCGAGATTGGTGAGAGCCACGGCGTGTTGACTCACCGGATTTGCGTCCAGCGAGCTGGAATTCCCCAGGAGCGGCGTCAGGCCGTAGAGCACTTCGGTGGTCGAGTTGGAAAGCGTAGTCCAGGTGAGGACGGCAGTGGTCTCGCCCGGCAGCACGACGATGTTGGTGAAGAAGGGCGGCAGTTGGGGCGGGGGCGACAGGGTGTAGAAGAGCGCGGATTCAAAGACGACATCCCGACTCATGAGAGCCGCATTGTGGGCTTCAACCGCAAGGTGGTTGGTGCCGGCGAGGAGGTTGGTCATCAGGTCGCCGTTGATGGTGAAGACGATGGGGCAGGAGGCGTTGCCGGCATTCGGCCCGCCGGGGCAAGTGATGCCCAAGGCGTAGCTGCCGTTGGTGATGACGGCCGGAGCCGCCGCCATGTTAAGGCGATAAACCTCGACGCCGTTGAGGTAAAACACCGCGCCATCGTCGAGAAAGTTCGAGAAGATGAGCGAGGCTCCGTTGAGCATGGCCGGGTAATCGAACGTGGTCCGGAAGTAATAGGTTGGAAATGGATACGCCGTGGCCGGATTGAGCGGCATTCTTGTTGTGAGGTTGGGCACGCCGCTGGTGGACGAATTGATCGAGCCGCCGTCGTGCGCCCACAGGGCCGCCAGTCCGTTCGACCAGCCGGTGTCGTTGTGAGCCGGAAGCTGCCAGTTCAGACCATCCAGATTGCCCGTGGTGTACTTCCAGGCGTTGGTCAGCGGGAAAATCATCCCGCCGGCAAAATTCGTGGTGCTGAAATGTTTCCCGTGGCACGCCGCGGAATGGAGGTCGCCCTCGGCGAGGGAGAGCACGCGGAAGAAGTAACGCGTGAGCGGCGACAGTCCGCTGAGGTTCACCGAGTGGACGGTCACCAGGTTTGTGTCGAGCGGGGTGAGCGTGCCGTAGTTCGTGGTCGTGCCGTATTCCACCTGGCTGCTGGCGTTGGACCAGGTGCTCCAGGTGATGGTGGCGGTCAGGCTGCCGGGTGCCGTTGCGACGTTATGGATGAACGATGGGACGGGCGGCGCGAACACTCCAAGATGCGAGCCGACACGACGCTCATAACCGAATCCTGGAACGTAGCTGGAGCGACCGAGCGGGACCGGATCGCCCGCACAATCCGCCTTGTACATGGCCGCCGAACCGCCGCCATCCATATTCACCCCATCCCAGCCGCCCAAAGCCAGCAACCACATCCCGCTCTCCGCATCGCTGGCGCTTTCGCTGTAGCCGGGTTGCCGTCCATCGATCACCATCATGAACAAGTATCGCCGGTCCTGCGACAGGCCGTAGATCGTTCTGGGATGGAGGTTATGAATGGTGTCATCCGGATAAAGCGTCGCGAGCGCGCTGCCCAAAACGACGCCATTGGTCAGCACGGGATAGTAGCCGCTCACCGCCGTGTAGATGCCGGCGGTATTGGTGCCGGGCGGCGCGTTGGAGAGGACCATGAAGGCCTCCTTGTTCGTCGTGAACAACAGGGACACGTAGCGGTTATTGCTGTCCGGTCCGTAGTCGGGAACGGAAACGGTTTGCCCCGCACTGATGGCGAGACCGTAAACCTGGCAGGGAATTCCTTCCGCATTTGGGTCTGGTCCCTGCACGCTGGTGTAGAAATTCGCCACGGCGGCGACCTGCACGCCGTATTGCTTCACGAAATTGCTCACGCTCAACGACGCCGTCTCGCGCGATTCCGCCAGATAGTTCGTGATCCGCGGGGTGCTGAACAACTGCACGTCCGGGTCGGTCAGGTCGATGCGCACACAGTTCACGACTTGCAGACGCGGGATGGTGCCGTCGGGAAAATTGGTGCCGAGGGCATGTTCCACGCCTTTGAACAGCGGAGTCCACGGCGTGATCACCATGTGCGCCCCGGCCCACGCCGACGAGAGGGCGAGGACGCCTGCGCAGAGCCAGACCCGTGTCATGATGTTTGTCCTAATTCCCACTGTACTTGTAACCATACCCCGGAATCGGGTCGCGCGTGTAAGCGGCGTTGATGCCGTCGTAGTAAATCGGAATCAGTTCCACCCGGCCATCCACGAATCCGACCACGCTCTCTGCATCGTTGTAGAACGGGCGGTTCTTCGCTCCGGTGCGGCTGCGATGCCATGAGAGAGGCGCGTGCGCCGTCCATTCCATCACCAGCAGGGTGCGGCCTGGTTCCTGGATCGTTCCGAAACTCCGTCCGGAAATATTGGGCAGTCCCGGCAGGTTTACGCCGTTATAGGTGTAGCTGTTGAAGTCCGACTTCTCGCTCAGGCGGAAGGGTTTGCCGTCGTCATAACCGCGATCGGATGGGCAGGCGAAAACCTTGTCCGCTGCCGAGGAGCGTCCGCGCAGGCCGAGGTTCACCTTGACCTGCTCCTTGTACCACCACCAATGGGGCTTGGTGACGCCCGGCTCCGGTTCCGGCAATCGCTCGCCGTTATCCATCGTGTAGGTGAGTATGGCTTGGCTGACTTGCTGGAGGCGCTCCCGGCACTGCGTCAGGCGATGGCGATTGCGAGTGTGGGTCCACGCGGTCAGCGCGAGGGTGATGAGCACTACCACCACGGCCAGCACCACCAGCAGATCGGCAAAGCTAAATGCGTGCGCCGGTCGCCGGGCCTCGGAATCTTGAGCCTGAACACGCATACTTTAAGGAGCCGCTGCTTTGGCCAGGTCGATCAGTTCGGCGGCGTTTCGGCTGGAGATGATCCGATAGAAGTGATCGAACCACACCATCGGTTCGTCGGAACTCGGCCGGATGAAATCCGGTTTGGCGCGGTTTACGATGGCGACATGGAGCAGGTTCTCGTCGAACAGCTCCACTAGATTGATCTGGCGCGGCATCTCACCTGAACACAATGCCACCACCCGGGCGTGCCGGGCGGGCAGGCGCGGTTTCAGTTCTGGCGGCACCACGGCCGGCCCCAGGAGCGACACCACCACGTCGGATTCGGCATTGTACTTGTGCAGCAGGTCCACCAAATCCCCGGCCGGCGCGCGCGGTGGGCGCAAGGGATCCAGCCGGACGGAATGAGTGGCACTCACCTGAACCTTTGCCTGGCGCAGCGTGGTGTGAAACGCCTTCACCTGCGCCTCGGCTCCGGGGTAATCGAACAAGGCCGTGTCCGGCACGAGGAGCACGATACGCCCGCCGCCGGCCGCCAGTTTGAGGGCCTGTTCCGCCAGCGCAGTGCCGATGCCGAGGTGCTCGCGCTGATCGAACTGGGGTGGGAGTTGCAGGAACCGAACACCCAGAAAAATCAGACACGCCGCCAGGAGGGCGAGCGAGACGATCACTTTGAGGCGCTGTTTCTGCATGTCTGGATTTGCGGACACAAACTACACTGCTGGCTCGTAATTGCGAACCCGGTTTCCGCCCGGCCCCGGTCGTGGATGAGGTCCGGACCAGCGCAGCGGAGGGAAGATGGTGGACGCTGCAGGTTTCGAACCTGCGACCCCTACCGTGTGAAGGTAATGCTCTACCACTGAGCTAAGCGTCCACGAACGGCGCACAAATTAGTCAGGCTCGATGGGATTTCAAGGATTTCCTTGGGCTGCTCCGATGGGGGCGTGTTTGCGCGCTCGTTACCCACACGGCTGGAGGGCCATCGCCGGTGGCAGGTTCGGCTCGACGCCGCTGTTCCAAGCCCGGCCTGATCGAAAGCGTCCCCGGCGTGGTCGCTCGGCCGGTGGGCTCCAACAACTCGCCCATCCATTCTCCGAAGTTCACCTTGGTGTCCGGCCCATCGCCCGGCGGATTTGCCCGAGCATGTCGCGCGCAATTTCATCGTTCGGATTCAACTGAAGCGCCTGCTCGAATTGGTCAGCGGCCGCAGGCAGATCACCTTGCTCGGCCAGCACCAGGCCCAGGTTGCCCCGTGCGCGTGCATGGCGGGGATTGATTTTCAAAGTCGTCTCGAAGGCCAGTCGCGCCTCCGCGAGTTGTTTCATGGCGCGCAGGCTTAGGCCGATGAAATAGTGCCCTTCATCCAGGTCGGGGCTGATCGCCACGGCCTGGCGCAGGTGTTCCAACGCCTGGGGGCCTCGGCCGGACATCGCGTAGGCCGAACCCAAGTCCACCAACGCTTTCGCATCCTGCGGATTGCGCCGCAGCATCATCTCCGCATTCAGGATGCTGTCGCTCAGGAAGCGCGGCTGGAGCGCGCGTTCCAGGGTGGCCAAGTCCGCCCGGCTCTTCATCACCGAGAGCAGCCATAACTCGCCCATCTCATCCGTCGAGTTCATGCCGTAGCGCACCGGCTGCGGTGGGTGATTCGGATTGCGCACATTGTTCGTCGAGTTGTCGTAGGTGTATTCCATGACCAGCTTGGTGCCCTTGGGCAGTTGCAACGGCTGCGCGAATTGATAATCACCCTGCCAGTTGAAGTCCCACTCCTTGATGGCCATCAGCCACTGCCTCCGTCCGTCCGGCAACTCCGCGTAGCCCTTCATCTGGCGGCAGAGGTAGTGTGCGTGCGGCAGCACGCCGCGAATTTCCACGTCGATGGGCAGCACGAACGAATCCGTGGCCGTGTGATTCGAGACCCCGGCCGGGATGTCGAGGGAGTAGGAATTGAGCGGCAGTTTGAACGCGATGGCCGTGCCTGGTTCGTCGGTGAAATAAACCGCCACCTCGGGCGCGACCAACTCCTCCTTGCCGATGGACTGCAAATGGAGTTGCAACACCAGCACCGTGTTCGATTCCACGGGCCACGCCAGATCGCTGGGGTAAAAGCGCGGCGTCTTGCCCGGCTGCCAGCTCGCGAACGTGACCGGACTTTCCGCCGATTTGGGCGTGTGTAAACCGTAGAAGCCCGGCTGGCCGTCTTGGCCATCCAGTGCCAGCACTTCGCCTGTTTTATCAAAGCGCAGGAACGCGTGATGCACGGCGCGACTGTTCGGCCGGAATTCCAGCCCGCGCACGTAGCGTCGGGCTTTCACCGGAATGGGCACGAGCAGGTTCCGGTAAACATCGCCGCCCTCTGCGCCCAGTTTGAAAGGTGTGCCGGGCTGCAACACCAGATCCGGTTCGCCCAGATGCCAGCGGGATTTCCACTCCGGCAGGGGCGGCAGATCTGCGACCCTTCCTTCAACTGCGCCTTCCGCCGCCCATTGTTCAATCAAGCCGAGTTGCTCCGCGTTGAGCCGCCGCTCACCCACGAAGTGAACCACGGCCGGGTCCGGCAACCACGGCGGCATGACGCGGCGCTGGGTCACCTCCACGATAAACTTGGCGCGCTTCCGCACATCCTCGTACGTCAGCAAGTTGAATGGTGCCGACTCGCCGGCCCGATGACAGGGTGAGCAGTTCTGGAAAACAATCGGCGCGATTTCCTGGTTGAAGGTGATCGTGCCCTTCGGTCGCGGGACATAGACCTCGCCATCGCCTCCCCCAGGTTTCCGGCACCCGAGCAGGGTGAAGCCAGCCAGGGCGATCAAAACTGTTTGTGCCGCGAGAATGTTCAGGGCCGCGACCATAGACCCGTTGTCCTCCAAGTGCAACGCGCGCATGTCGGCGTGTCGGCGCGAGGAAAATGACTTTGCTCTGCGGACGACCCACCGGCTCTCGGTCTCCTGAGTCCGCTCGTAATTTGCCTGGTCACGCGCCGGCGCTTCGACCTCGGTGCCTTCCGTGCGCGCATCAAATCTGCGGGTCGCCCAATTCAAAACTAATCGGCCCTCGGTGAAAGAGCGGCGCGCTTCCGCGAACCTGCGACGTAGATCAAGGAAGCAGTTTCGCCGAGGAGAGCAGCGGCCGCGCCAGCCGGTCGTCATCCCACGAGAGCAACCGCTCGGACAAATCATTGAGCGCCTTCCGCGCCGTGCCAAAGCGCTCGCCCAGCGTGTCGAACACGCCGGCCAGATCGTAACGCTGGGCCAGCCGGTGATCGCTGGCCGCACGAAAGCTCGCCTGCCCCAGGCCTTCATAGTAGCTCAGGTTCGGAAAGCCCCGCTGCTCCGCCCGCCCGCGGATGCGGTCGGGGAAAACCCCGGTGATGAACAAGGCGTGGTTCCCGATGTGGGCGCGCAGTTCGAAACTGTTGCGGTCATCGGCGCGCTGCAAGGCGATCAGCATCTCGAAGAAATAGTTCAACGGCGCGGCCTCGCCGGGCACGCGGCAGTGGGTGCGCTCGATGTTGGAATATTCGGAGAGAATCTCCGCCACGTAATCCGCCACGACCCGGTCATCAATGCCGGCGCGGCGCAGGACGTTGCGCACCAGAACATAGAAATACAGATGCGACGAGATGGTGAGACAACCGCGATTCTCCAACAGGGCGTGAAGCAAACCTTCATCATCCAGGATCGAGTCCCGGCTGTCGGAGTCGTCGAGGAGCCGCGTGACGCATTCCAGGTCGCCGGTCTTGCGGCGCAGATTGGCGGCGATGAATTCAAGATCGGCGGCGGTGAACTGCACCCGACAATTCGGTTGAATGACCTTCATACGGTTTTGCTTCCTTGGTGTGCCTTCCTATATGTCGGCCGTTTTGCGGGCAATTCAAGTTGCCCGGAGCAGGGGCGATCCGGCCGGGGTGGGCATGGACCGTTTCCACCCCCACCGCTGTGATCTGCCGATACACCCCGCCGGCGGCCGGCATAAATTCCACTTTCCAGCATGAGTAATTGTCGCAAAACTCACTTCAACCCATGCAGCAAGTTCTGATGATTATTGGCGACGCGTCGGAGACGGTAGACACGCTCTATCCGTTTTACCGGCTGATCGAGGGAGGGTACCAGCCCGTGGTGGCCGCGCCGGAGAAGCGCCGTTATCACATGGTCATGCACGAACCACGATCACGGTCATTATATGAGCCGGTCTGAAAAGTCACTGGGGCAGCGAAAGGTGCCCGCCCCGGAGTGCGCCCGTCCTCGGGCGCAGCAAGGTGCGAACCTCAGCGGGTCTGGGTTTTCCCGACGCGCTCCACGTCATCACGTGGC
>JANOQV010000034.1:0-6759 GCA_031414955.1 Pedosphaera sp.
AAGACCTCGTCGTAGCGTTTGGTCTGCGGGGCCGGCGGGGTCGTGCCGGCTTCGGTCTTCTCGGTCTTGTTGCTTTTTTTCATGGGCGCTTTGGAATTAGCGCCCCGCCTCCAAGGTGTCCATCAAACCGGGTGAAGCCCAAGTCGTGAGAATCCGGAAGTTTTCTTTCGTGAACAGCGCTTCCCGTCGTGCGTCCGGTTTGCTAAATAGTCCAAGCCCGTTCCACGCCGGTGGAACCGGGCGTAAAACCTGCAAACGATGAGCTCCGAATGGGACGCCCCAGTGAGAGTGAAGCGCAAGCCCCGCTGGTTGCGGTGGCTGCTCTGGATCTCCGGTTCACTTCTGGTGCTGCTGTTCATCGGTTACTTCGTGGCGACCAGCGCGTGGTGCCTGAAGCGGATCGTGCTGCCGCGTGTGAGCGAGGCGGTCCACGCCACCGTCACGGTTGATGACGCCAGCGTCAGCCCCTTCAGTTCCGTGGTGCTGCGCGGGCTGAAAGTGCAGCCGCGCGCCGGGGCCGAACCGCTCGTCACCATTGCTGAAGTGGAGGCCCGCTACAGCCTGTTCGACATCATCGGCGGCAACATCAATGTCAGCAGTATTGTGCTGCGCGATCCGATCATCCAACTGGTCGAGAACGCTGACGGCACGAGCAATCTCGATCCATTGCTCGACCGTCCTCCGTCTGAAAAACCTCCTGAATCGGGATCGAAAGAGAACACCCCGCTCCAGCTTTTCCTCGGCCAGTTGGAAATTCGCAACGCCACGGTGCGCCGGATCAAACTGCGCGCGGACGGCGGGCGGGACCTGGCCGAGTTGGGTGCGCTGAACCTCACCGTTTCTAATATCGGCAACGATCGGAGTGGCAGTGTGACTCTGACCACGGAAATCCGCGCCGATCAACTGGCTCGGGGCGAAAGCTCGCCGGGGACGAATCTCCTCCAGGCGGAACTCAGCACCACCGGCAAAGTCGCGCTCACTTCGGACCTCAAACCCAAAAGCCTCTCCGGCGAGATCACGCTGGACGTGAGCCGGATTCCGGCGGCGCTGGGCGAATACGCCGGCCTGGGCCTGAGCGTGCATTGCGATCTGACCCCCACGGATCTCGAGCAGTTCTCACTCGTGGTGAAACAGCGCCGACAGACGCTGGTGAAAATCAACGCGCGCGGCCCCCTCGAACTGGCCCGGCAGGAAGGCCGGATCAAAATCGAGATCGGCGGCCTCGACCGCAACGCCTTGAACCTCGTCGGGGCGAAGCTGGGAATTGACTTTGGCGACACTGGGATCAGTTCAACGAATGAAGTTGTGTGGAGCGAGGCCGGCCAGTCGATCTCGGTCTCGGGCGGGTTGAATGTGAATCGTTTGAGCGCCACGCGCGCCGCGGATGTTTCGCCGCTGCTCGATTTGCAACTCGAGTACCTCGCCAGCCTGAACCGGACGGAGCATACGTTGCAGTTGAAGAAGTTCATGCTGGGCGCGGCCCAAAATGCCGCGCCGTTCTTGCGCGGCACACTCACCAAACCAACCACCATTGCGCTGGGCGCGACCAGCAACGCCGTCACGGAATCCGCCTTCCGGCTGGCGGTGACGAATCTGAATTTGGCGGATTGGAAATCACTGATCGGAGATTACGCCGGGCTGCTCAGTCTGAACCTCGACCTGGCCGTGCAAAAGGCCGGACGCCGCCTGGACCTCGATCTGGCCACCGACCTCAAGGGGCTTTCCATCCCGCTCGGCACCAACCGGGTGGCGGGCGCGGACCTCACCTTGCGCACCCAGGCGCAGGTGGATGATTTCGCCAGGCTGCATCTCATTTCCTTCCACGGCATGTTGCAACATCAGCAGCAACCTTGCGTCACGCTGCTCCTGTCCGGTGATTACGACACACGCACGGAAAACGCGGACCTTCAGGTCCAGCTTGAACTGGCCCTTCCGCAACTCTTCGCGCTCGCCCCGCCCTCCTTGGCCCGCATCCACACTGGCCATCTTATTTTGAAGGCCCACGCCCTGCAAAAACCTGTTCCAGACCAGCGCGCGAAGCCAGGCCTCCAACCCGCCTTCGCCCAAACCCTCACCGGCGAACTCCAACTCAAGAATCTCGGCGCGGTGGCGGGCGACCTCGCCCTGGACCAGTTCAATTTGAATCTGAATTGGGACACAGGTTTTCAGGGCGGCCTGCTCCAGATCCGAAAGCTGGCGGGAGAATTGGCCCGCGCTGAAACACCCGGCGGCCGGTTCGACGTCCACGGCACTTACGAAGTATCGAAGCAAGCGGCTGATCTGACCCTGGAGTTGGAGGACCTCAATCAAGCCGTGCTGGGAGCGCTCGCGCAACCTTCGCTCCAGGGCAAAACCCTCAAGAGCCTCTCCCTCGGCACCCATCTGGCGCTGAAGTATTCGCCCGCCGCCGAGTCATCCGTGAACGGCACGCTGCAAATCACCAACGTGCTGATTGATGATCCGACCGGCCAGTGGCCGAAAGTGCCGCTCGCGGTGGACCTGAAACTCGACGCCGGCCTGCTGACCAACCTGGCCACGGTGCGCGAACTGACGGCCAGGCTGCGCGTCAGCGACGCGCCGGGCTGCGCCTTCACCACCAGCGGCGAATACAATTTAGCGAAGCGGGCCGGACGGATCAGCCTGAACCTGGCCGAACTGAACGAGCACGCCCTCCGTCCTTTGGCCGCGGCCGCGCTGGGCGACAAGACCTTGCAATCCGTCGCCGTCACAGCCGACTTGAACGCCGCCTTCGACGCGGCCGGCGAGTCGAGTCTGCGCGGCCGGTTGGCCTTCAAAAACCTCCTCGTGATCGATCCGCAAGGCGCGCTCCCGGGCCAGCCTCTCGCGGCCTCGATCCAGATCGATGGCAGCCTCGCGCAGCAGGTGGCGAGCTTGCGCAAACTGGAGTTGCAACTTTCGCCCACGGCCCGGGCCAACAATCTGCTCACGCTCACCGGCCGGGTTGATTTCGCGAAATCCAACGCCTTGAACGGTCAGTGGCTGCTCGCCTCCGAGTCGTTCGACCTCACTCCGTATTACGATCTGTTCGCGGGCCACCCCGCCAGCAACCACGTCACCACGATCACGAACGCGCCGCCAGCACCGAAACCCGTGGAACCGCCGGCCGTCCATTTGCCGGTGGAACAACTGATGGTGGGGTTGAACGTGAGCCGCCTTTTCCTCCGCGAAGTGGCGGTGCGCGACTGGCGCACCCAAATCAAGGTGGAGAGATCCCGCGTGGTCGTAAAGCCCTTCGACCTGGTGTTGAATGGCGCGGCCGTTCGCGCCCAAGCCGACTTGAACCTCGGCGTGCCCGGTTACGAGTACACCCTGGCCCTGGCCACGGAAAAAATTCCAGTCGAGCCCCTGGTCAACACCTTCGCGCCCGAGTCGCGCGACCAGTTCCGGGGCGACCTCCTCGCCGACGTGCAAATCAAAGGTGCGGGCATCACCGATCCCAGTCTGCAAAAAAACCTGGGCGGGCAGTTCGCCCTGCAATTCACCAACGGCAACCTGCAACTCACCGGCCCGCGCGCCCAGACCTTCCTCCAACCCATCGCGCTGCTGCTCAACGCGCCGGAGTTATTGAACTCGCCGCTCAACAGCCTGGCTGCCCGTGGGCAGATCGGCGCGGGCCGGATCACCGTGCCGCAACTGCTGCTCGCCAGCGACACCTTCACCGCGACCACCGCTGGCGAGGTGCGCCTGGCGGAAGTGCTCATGGATTCAGCCTTGGAGGAATGGCCCATCCATCTCGCGGTGCAGCGTTCCATCGCGCAACGGATTTCCCTGGTCCCGCAGAACACGCCGCCCGGTGCGACCTACGTGAACTTGCCGGACTTTTTGCGCGTGGGCGGCACCGTCGGTGAACCCAAACCGCTCTTGCACAAGAAGGCGCTGGCCGATGCAGCGGTGGACCAACTGAAAGACAAAGTGCTCAAGGACAAACTTCGCCTGCCCGGCCTCTCCAAACCCGGCGCTCAGTCCCCCAGCGCTCCCGGCAGTGCTCCCACCTCGCTCCCCTCCGCGCCGACGACGCCCGCGCCCACCACCCCAACTCTTCCCTCCACGCCCACGTTCAATCCGTTTCCGCTCCTGCGCTGAGGCTTCGGCGTTCTTCCGTCAGGGAAGGCGCGTTGGAACCAGATCGGCGGCTGAACGGACCACTTCTCGAAGGGGAGCTTGCGTCCGAACCAAGCCGCCGAAGCGACCGGAAGGAACCCCGCCTTGGGCACCGCCCTTTGAGCCGGTCTGAAAATTCGGAGGCGGAATGCGCCCGGCCTCGGGCGCAGCAACGTGATGACTGGGAGCGCGTCGAGAAATCCCATACCCGCGGATGTTCGCACGTTGCTGCGCCCGAGGACGGGCGCACTCCGGGGCTGGCAGCTTTCGCTGCACGAGTGACTTTTCAGACCGGCTCTTACACCCGACAACAGACCGGACCGCTTTCAGGGAAAAAGCTTTTTAAGCAAATCGAACTCGCACGGCCAACCTCTGTCCGGGCAGTTGGTTTTTACCGCGCAGGAAACCGGAGCACCACGCTGGCCCGCTTCCACTTCGACGAGGGGGAGCCAGTTCCTCCGGCCTAGTCAGCGTTGGGAATTTCCGCCGGGTCGAACACGACGAGTTTGCCGCCGAAATTGGTGGGGCTGACCTTGTCCGAGTCCTCGCGATATTCCCCAAACTGCCGGTGGATCAGGCAGCGGGCGTGACCATTGGTTACCAGGCCTTCGCCATCGCCGCCTTCCATGGCCGAGTTGTTGTAGCCCCAGCCCCAGCCATCGCCGTCGCTGACCATGAAGTGCCCGCCCGGCCGGCGGTCGGTGTAAAGGCGGATGAAGCGGCCGCGCGGCACCCGGATGAGTCCTTTGGGCATGGCGTCGGTGGCGCGGATGAGTTCGGTGCCGGTTCCGAAGCCCGAGTAGTCGAAACCGTTCGGACCATAGCGAGTCAACCAGCGGAGCGAGACACAACCCGCCGCCAACAACCAATGGGCCACTTGGTCGAAACAACTGTTGCCCACGGGCGGGGCCGCGCTGTTCCGCCGGGCGGTCAGATATGTGTCAGGTGCGGCACTGCGCACCGCGGCGGCATCGGCCAGAGCGCCATCGACCACGTTGCGCGGGCCGGCATACATGAGGAGACCCTCGCGGATCTGCGCCTCGGAACGGAAACGCCAGTGAGTAAAGGCGTCTTGCGGCCACTCCCCGGGAACCTCGCGGCCCATGCGGGGCGACCATAGGTCGGTGAGGTAAACACGCTGGCACAGCAGCAGGCCGCGGAGTGCATCACGTTGCGTCTCGCTGTTGTTACCATCGGTGTCGCCGCCCCGTGGGGTCTGCCCGGACAGCGAGATGGCACCGCCCACCTGCTTCATCACCTTTTCGCTCTCCGCGCTGGACTGGAGCAACTGATACAGCCCCTGCGCAAGTTCGGCGTCCACAGTCTCGATGTACTCGAGCGTTTCGGTCAGCCGCGTGATCTTGCTTTTGAACATAAATTCGCCAGTGGTCAGTGGTTGGTATGGTGCCGCCGGGCCATCACGGTCATGTGCCTACATTCCAATCGTGCCGTCGTTTCTGAGACCTGTTGGAAACCCGCCTGGGCACACTCGGCCAATGGGAAGAAGAGCTTGAGGGCAGTGGTTTCATGGCCGTGAACTTGTATGAGCGTGACTGAGAGTGTCAAAGGCTTTCAGAACCCAGCTTCTCGAAAAAAATTTTCGACTCGGCCAAGCCAGGCTGAGATCCACTGCAACCAAGCGTTCAGCGGCCGTGCGTTCACCGAATGTCGCAAAACTTCCCTCCGCCTTGCCGGGGCGTGTTGCCTGAGTTTCGCGGCTCTTGGTGGGGCGCGCTGTCCTCAGCACGCCGCAAATGCCGAGGGTAATCTCATCGTCGTGGCGCAGTCATGTCGCAGCACCTGATGGCTTTGGCCATGACGTTGCTCGCCGGGGTGTTGCTCGGACTGCTCTTGCTGAAAATCGTCCGGCAGGTGGACGTCTTCGTGGTTGTGATGGGTCTGTCCGGCGGCTTTGGCTTCGTCAGCTTCTTCAGCTTCAAGGCTGCGCGGGAAGGACGGCGCGGTAGAAACGGTTCGTCGTCCCGTTGGGATCGGGGAGGGTCTCGACGTGGTTGGTGCTGCGCGCGATCACGTCGGCGAGTTTGGTCCACGGCCCGCCGTCGAGGGCGTCGGTGTAATGAACCGAGTAGGTGCGGTTGGACACGGCGGAGAAACGCACAGTCGCGCCGCCGCCCACCGAGGACAACTCCACCCGCAGGCAGCTCGCCGCGTTGGTCGGATTCGTGCCGGCGAGGTATTCTTCCCGGTTGGTCAGACCGTCGCCGTCCGGATCAGCGCCGGGCAGCGCGGGATTGCCGGGTCCGAATCCGTAGGCGGCTTCCCAGGAGTCGGGCAGACCGTTGGCGTTGGTGTCGGTGAGAATGACGAGTTGCGCGGTCGCGCTGAGCACGCCGGCGGGCTTGGCCACGTTGGTCACGAAGACGCTCCAGTTGGTGTTTGGCGCCTGCACATTGCTCAAGGTGAGAAAGCTCACGCGCGAGTTCAGGTAGAAGTTCGTGAAGGTGAAGCCGCCGCGTCGCCACCGGTAGTTGATCGGCAGCGTCGCCCCATTCGTCACGCTCACGCTCAGCGTGACGCTGCCGCCCGCGAGCACGGGCTGAGTGAGCGGCTGTTGCACGATGACAGGATCGATCAACACGGCCAGCGTGGCGGACCCGCTCAACGTCGAGCCGAGGT
>JANOQV010000035.1:0-1888 GCA_031414955.1 Pedosphaera sp.
GTCTCGTAGCTGATGCCCAGCTTCTCGGCGATTTCCTTGTAGAGAAAACCCTGGCTCAAGCAGTCGAGCACTTCGCGTTCACGCGGCGATAAATCCTCCGTGGCGGCGGCGGCGGCGGACTTCTCGCGCTGAAAGGATTGCACCACCTTGCGCGCGATGTGCGCGGTCATGGGCGAGCCGCCGCGATGGACTTCACGAATGGACTCCAGCAGTTCCGCGCTCGAGGTGCGCTTGAGCAGGTAGCCGGACGCGCCCGCCGCCAGCGCGTTGAAAATATTTTCCGTGTCCTCGTACACGGTGAGCATGATGACCTGAATCTTCGGCGCGATCTCCTTGAGCTTGCGCGCGCACTCGACGCCGTTCATGCCGGGCAGGTTGATGTCTTGCAAAACGACTTCCGGCGCGTCCTTCGGCAAGCCTTCGAGCGCGGCCTCCGCGCTGCCGTAGGTGCTGATGCACTTGAAGCCTTCCGCGCGGTTAAGCACGCGAGAGAGCGTGTTCCGCAGCGGCTCCTGATCCTCAACGATGGAAACGGTGATGGGCATAAAAATTAAATGACGAATGACGAATGGTGGATGAAGCGCAGAACAAACTGGACGTGTGATGAACGGTGCGACTGGTAGGGCGTCGCTTTCCTCAGCGCGCCGGGCTGGTATCGGCAAGACGCGCCCGAACAAAAGGACGCCTCACTCCGGCGCGCTGAGGACAGCGACGCCCTACCGATCACCGTAAAAATCAGCCATTCGTCATTCGTCATTCGTCATTTCCCCGCGTCATTTCTTCTACGGCATCGTGGACTTCGGCAGCGGCACGGTCAACCGCACCCGCGCGCCATTCTCCGCGCCGCGTCCGATCTCAAATTTTCCGCCCACATCCTCCATGCGCTTGCGCATGTTCTTCAAACCGTTGCGCACGCTCGGCGCGTCCGGGTCGGCGAGGCCGCGCCCGTTGTCCTCGATTTCCACGATGAAGGAATCGGCTTCGAGCCGCAGCCGCACCCACACCGACGTGGCTTTGGCGTGCCGCACCACGTTGGTCACCGCTTCCTTCGAGGCGAGAAATACATTGTGCCGCACCTCCGGCGTGATGACCACGGCGGGCAGATGGTCGGGAACCTCGAGCCGGTAGCGCAGCCCGGCCACGGCGAGAAAATCCTGCGCGTGCTTGCAGAGGTAATTGACCAGCCCTTCGAGCGTGTCGTTGGCCGGGTTCACGGTCCACACGATCTCGTCGAGGGCGCGCGTGGTCTCGCGGGCGGTCTGGGAAATCTGCCGCGCGTGCTCCTCAATCTCGTGCGGCAAATCTTTGTCCGTCTCGACCAGTTCGCCGAGCAGCGCGACCTGCGTGAGGCTCGCGCCCACTTGATCGTGAATGTCGCGGGCGATGCGCGCGCGCTCCTTTTCAAGAACCTCCTTCTCGCGCAAGACCGCAAGCTGTCGCTGAAGTTTCTGCGTGGAGAAATAATGCACGACGGCAGCAATCAACCCCAGCAAGGCCAGCGCGGAAAGCGTGAGGAACCACCAGGTGCTCCAGAACGGCGGGCGCACCCACACCGGCAGCGCCGCGCCCACGTTGTTCCACACGCCGTCCTCGTTCGCCGCCACCACGCGGAAGGTGTAATGGCCGGGATGCAGTTTGCGATACGTGGCCTTGCGGTCGCGCCAGTCATCGAACGACCAGTCCTTGTCGAAGCCCACGAGCTGATAACGAAACCGCGCCCGTTCCGCCGCACCGAGATTCAGGCTGGCGTAGCGCAGTTCCAGCCGTTCGTCATTCGGCTGCAAGACCAACGTGTTCGTCCCCTCGATGAGTTCCAACTTTCGCAGCACGTCATCCACGGTGCTGGATTCAATGGTCACGGGCGGCGGGTTGGTGTTCGAGCGGACGC
>JANOQV010000036.1:0-59469 GCA_031414955.1 Pedosphaera sp.
CCACTTCCGCTTCGCTCTCCCGCAACAAAGGACACGGTCCGGCTTCCGAGTCTTTCATGTTCGCTCCTGGTGATGGGTTGGACTGACTCAGAGAGGAACCGTTCACGCCCGCAGCCTAACGGTACTGTCAAGATGCGCCCGACGTCGGTGGCCACCGGAATCCCTGCTTTACTTCACCCTGCGGATGCGCAGATTTACACCCCTTATGGATTTCGACATGAATTGGTGGGGCGTGCTGGCGATGCCGGTGGGTGTGGTCATCTGCTTCGGCCCGGTGATCGTGGCCTGGATCTTGGCGGAGAAAAAGTCCGAGGCCGCGCCGAAGCGCCAGGACCGTCGTTGAGTCCTCACTCCGGTTTCGGCGCGAAGGAATCGCTTCCTCAGACGTTCTTCAACATCCCGGTGGAGTCCCCAAAGGAATCCACTTTCACGCCCATGGTGTTGAGCATGGTCACGTAGAGATTGTTCATGGGCGTGCCGCTGACTGGGTCCAAATGCTGCCCGGGATGGAAGGCACCGCCTCCGCGCCCGGCGAGAATCACCGGCAGATCGCTGTGGCTATGGGCATTGCCATCGCCCAGTCCGCTGCAATAAACGATCATCGAGTTGTCCAGCAGCGTCCGACCGTCGCGATCCTTGGTCTCGCGCATCCGCTTGAGGAACCAGGCCAGTTGCCGCACGTAGAACTGATCAATCTTCGCGATCTTTTCCAATTTTTCCGGATCGCTCTGATGATGGGAAAGATTGTGATGGCCATCGGAAACTCCCTCGTCCTTGAAACTCCGGTTGCTGCCGTCGTGGGCCAGAAGGAAGGTCGCCACGCGGGTGGAATCGGTCTGAAAGGCCAGCACCAGCATGTCGCCCATCAGGCGGATGTGATCCTCGTACTTCGCCGGCACGCCCGCCGCTGGAGCCCCGACTCCGGGGTCGGGCAATTCGCGGAAGCGCTCCGCGCGCTGGATGCGGCTCTCGATCTCACGCACGCCGGTCAGATACTCATCGAGCTTCTGCTGATCGTTGCGGCCGAGCTGGCGTTGCAGGTTCTTGGCGTCGTCCGAGACGAAATCCAAAATGGATTTCTGCTGGGCCATGCGCTGATCAAAAATCTTTTGCCGCTCGCCCGGCTGGCCCGAGCCGAACAGGCGTTCGAAGACGAGGCGCGGATTGGATTCCGGCGCGACCGGCGTGGTCTCGGAACGCCACGAGAGGTTGAACTGATAGGCGCAGGAGTAGCCTGAATCGCACGAGCCAGATTTGCGCACGCCGTCACAGGAAAGCTCCAGTGAGGCGAAACGCGTCTGGTCGCCGAGGTGCCGCGCCGCCACCTGATCCACTGAGACTCCCACCCGAATGTCCGCGCCCGCGGTCTTCTTCGGACGCGCGCCGGTCAGGATGCTGGCGCATGCGCGGGCATGATCCCCTGCCCCGTCGGAACCGGCCGTGCCATTCTGCTGCCCCAGCCGGGTGATGAATTGGAGTTCGCTGCGATGAGGGGCCAGCGCCTCCATCGACTTGTTGAGCTGGTAATCTGTCCCCGTCCCAACGGGCTTCCACAGCGATTTGTTGACGCCGTTGGGAACGTAAAGGAACGCCATGCGCAAGGGCGCGCCGCTGGCTGTCGTCGCGGGGGCGGCCCCAGCCGCCCAGGCTGGCCCAGGCAGAATGGAATCCAAAGCGGGCAGGGCCAGCGAGACCCCGAGGCCACGGAGAAAACGACGGCGGCTCAAATCAATCGACGGACTGTTCATAATGTTTCGCAATCGGCTTTTCTGACGTTGTTGACGAACGGCCTCTTCACCGGCATTTCCCAGGCCGCCGGATGACGATTCCGGCCGGCTGGCCGCTTCCCCCACCCGGTGCTTGTGCCCGGCGATGCGGCAGCGTATCTCAAAGCCGCATCAACCATGAGCATACGAAAACTCAGCAGAATTTTGGGCGCGCTTTTGCTCGTCGCAGGCTTGGCCGGCGGGTTCGCCCTGCGGGCAGCAGAAGACGCCGACGAAGGACTGGCCGCGCTGGTGGAATTGCTCGGCACCGGCGACGACGCCCAGTTCCAACTCGATGTGCTCAAGGGCATGAGCGACGGACTGAAAGGCCGGCGCGGGGTGAAAATGCCGGCCGGCTGGGAGAAGGTGGCCACAAAACTCAACCAGACCGGGAGCACACCGGTGCGGGAGTTGGTCCAGTCACTTTCCCTCACTTTCGGCAGTGCCTCGGCCCTGCAAGCGTTGCGCGCGACTTTGTTGGACCCCAGTGCCGGACTTCCCGCCCGCAGCAACGCCCTGGTTGCCCTGCTGGCGGCCAAGGATCCTTCCCTGCCCTCAACCCTGCAATCGCTGCTCAAAGATCCCGCCCTGCGCGGGGCCGCGTTGCGCGGACTGGCGGCTTACGATGACGCACAGACCCCCGCCGCCATCTTGGAAATCTATGCCCCGCTGCTCGCGACCGAGAAACGGGACGCGCTCAACACCCTGGCCGCCCGCGCCCCTTCCGCCCAGGCGCTGCTCCAAGCCATCGCGGAAAAAAAGATTCCGGCCGGCGATTTGTCCGCCGAGATCATTCGCCAGCTTCGCAATTTCAAGGACCCGCAAATCAACGAGCAGGTGGCCAAAACGTGGGGCGTGGCGAGGGAGAGTGAGGGCGATCAGCTCAAAGACATCGCGCGGTTCAAGAAGCTGCTCGCGGACAAAGGCTACGGTGAGGCCCGCCGCGGCCGGGCCGTCTTCGCGCGGACCTGCCAGCAATGCCACACGCTCTTCGGCGAAGGCGGCAAGGTCGGCCCCGACATCACCGGCTCAAATCGCGCCGACGTGGATTACATCCTGCAAAACGTCATCGACCCAAACGCCGTCATTCCCAACGACTACCGCACCTCGAACTTGGAAACGAAGGACGAGCGTTCCATCACCGGCATTGTCACCAAGCAGGATGCCAACGCTTTGACCATCATCACGGCCAACGAGACGCTCATCATTCCGCGCCACGAGGTGAAGTCGCTCGTGCAGTCGGAGCTTTCCATGATGCCGGAGGGTTTGTTGCAAGCCATCAACGAGGACGACGCCCGCGATCTGCTGGCCTACCTGCGCGGCGCGGCCCAGGTGGCCTTGCCGGGGACGACGAAATAACGGGGAGCTGCATGGAGTTCACTTATCAACCATTCGATCTGCGCCTGACCCATCGCTGGACGGTGGCGAGCAGCCTGGCCAGTGGCGGCAAGAGCATCTACCCGGCGGTGTTCGTGGAATTACGCGACGCGGACGGCGTGGTCGGGCGCGGTGAGTCCGCGCCTTCCAATCGCTATCTGGAAACGGTCCAGACCTGCTTGGATTTTTTCGCGCGCGTGGAGGCGGCGCGGCTTTCCTTCGCGGACCTTCCGGGCAGCATGACCTATCTCGAAGCGCTCGCGCCGAAAAACCATTCTCCGAAGGGCGCGCTCAACCTGGCGCTGCTGGATGGCGCGGCCAAGAAGGCCCGGCGCACCCTGCATGATTTTCTCGGACTGCCTTTTGCCGAAGGCCAGCATGTGACTTCGTTCACCATCGGGCTCGACACGCCCGAGATGATCCGCCGCAAGGTGGCCGAAGCGGAGGCTTACTCGATCCTCAAGATCAAGGTCGGCGGTCCGAACGACGAGCAAAACCTCGCGGCCGTGCGGGAAATCGCGCCCCAGAAGTTGCTGCGCGCCGATGCCAATGAGGCTTGGACGACCAAGGAAGAGGCGCTGCGCCGACTGGAGTGGCTGGCCCGCGATCCGAACATTGAGTTCGTCGAGCAACCCATGCCGGCCAGCCAGCCCGTCGCCGATTTCATCTGGCTCAAAGAACGCTCGCCGCTGCCGATCGTGGCGGATGAATCCTATCTGAGCGCGGCCGACCTGGGGCGCTGCGCCGACTGCTTCCACGGCGTGAACGTGAAGCTGTGCAAGACAGGCGGCGTGACGCGCGGCTTCGAGGCGCTCTCCGCCGCCCGCCGCGCCGGGCTGAAGACGATGCTGGGCTGCATGATTGAATCCAGCATCCTGACCAGCGCCGGCGCGCACCTCGCGGCGCTGACCGACTGGCTGGATCTCGATGGCAATCTGCTGATCACGAACGATCCCTTCGCGGGCGTGACTTCGGATGGTGGGAGGCTCTCCTTCGCGCCCGCCGCCGAGCCGTTCGGCCTGCGGGTGCTACCGAGATGAGCCTGGCTCCACCGCCGCGCGCCACTCCCAACGGAGGCCAGATTGATCCTTCACGACGTTCTCATTTGTCACCTGCGCCCGGGCCTGCTTAGAATCGCGCCCACAGATGAAGAAAGTCCTAGTCATTGATGACACGGCCGAGATCCGGATGATCATCGAAGAGACTCTCCAGATGTTCGGTTTCGACGTCGTGATGGCCGAAGACGGTGAGAGCGGCATCGAAATGGCCAGGCAACATCTGCCTGATCTGATCATCTGCGACGTCCACATGCCCAAACTGGACGGCTTCGGCACCCTCACCGGGCTGCGCGAGAATGAAAGCACCGCCACCATCCCCTTCATCTTTCTTTCCGGTGCGGTCGAGCGGCCCGACGTCCGCCGCGGCATGGAACTGGGCGCGGACGATTACTTGACCAAGCCCTTCACCACGTCCGAACTGCTCGCGGCGGTGAATGCGCGCCTGGAGAAGAAAGCCGAGATCGAGCGCGAGTCGGAAAAGAAACTCGACGAACTGCGCGGCAAGATGACCCTCGCCCTGCCCCACGAGTTGCGCACGCCGCTCAACGGCATCATGGGGCTGGCCTCCATCCTCATCACCGATCACGCCTCCATGCCACCGAAGGAAATCCTCGAGTCGGCGCAACTCATCCACGATTCAGCCGGGCGGTTGCACCGGCTGATCGAAAACTTTCTGGGCTATGCCCAGATCGAATTGATGTCCAAGGACGCCAAATCCGTCCAGGGCCGCGCCTCGAAAAGCGCCACCGCCGCTGCGCCCCTGGTCACCGAGGCGGCCCGCGTCGTCGCCGAGCGATGGAAGCGGACCGCGGATTTGCGGCTCGAGTTGCGGCCCGGCACGCTCGCGGTCATTGCGGATAACTTTCAAAAGATCGTCGAGGAGTTGGTGGACAATGCCTTCAAGTTCTCCGAGCCGGGCAGCCGCGTGCGTATTTTCGCCGGCGTCATGGAGCACACATTTTCCCTGCACGTCATCAACACCGGACGCGGCCTGAGCGCCGAACAAATTGCCCAGATCGGCCCGCACGTCCAGTTTGAGCGGGAGAAATACGAGCAACAGGGCGCCGGTCTCGGTTTGGTCATCGCCAAACGGTTGACGGAGTTGAACGGCGGGCAATTCTCCATCACCAGCGTGCCCGGCGCGGACACCAAGGTCTCGGTGTCCTTCCCCGGGCCCGCCGCGTGGCAAAAGTAAGCGGCGCCGCGCGCCGGAACGCTCCCGCGCTTAGGGCAGTTCCTGCAAACGAATCCGGCGGTATTCGATCTGGCCACGATCCCCTTCCAGTCCGATGGGCCCGGTGGGCGGAACTTTCATCGCGGCGTTGAGCACCTCGCCGTTGCAGGTGCAGTAGCCCACGTTATTGGTCACGGCCACGATCATCTCGTTCCACTCGCCCGCTTTGTATTTCGTGAGGTTGGTGTAAGGCCCGGCCAGCAGATAGTCGCGGCACTGGAGTTGAGGCTGACGAATGAACACGCCGCTGTCAGCGTAAGGCGTGGCGCGGAACTCCAGCTTGAGCACGAAATCCTTGGGAAATGACTTCGTGGTCCAGAGTTGCGTCACCTTCCGATACTCCGGCGGCGTGGTCACGACGAGCCGACCGTTTTTCGCGACGTAGCGGCCTTCACTGCTCGCGGTCAACCCGTCGAAGTTGTTCGTCTTGTAGCCCCAGCCGGTCAGATCCTGGCCGTTGAACAGACTCACGAAGCCCGGCTCGGGGGCGAAGTTGTCCGGCTCCGTCTCCACGAAACCCAGCGTCGCCAGCACCGGGCGAATCGCTCCGGCCCACTTGGTGTAGCCGGCCTGGTTCGGATGCAGCAGGTCGGGAAACTCGTCCTTCTTCGCGTCGCCCTGCGCATCGGCGAAGAGCACGTGGGTTTCCATCAGCGTCACCTGCGCGTCGCCCTTCACGGCGGCGGCATAGAGCTGGTTGACCTTCTTGATCTTGTCGGCCGGGCGGCTCTTCGAGGCGGAACTGGGAAACACCTGGCAGAGGATGATCGGCATCTTGGCGTTGTGCTGTTTCAGCGCGGCGAGAATCAGTTTCAAATTTCCAGCGATGATTTCCGGCTCGGCCTTCTCCTCCAAATCATTCGTCCCGATCAGCAGCACCACGCCAGCAGGCTTCAAGTCGAGCACATCCTCTTTCAATCGAATCAGCACCCCGCGCGTGGTGTCGCCGCTGATGCCGCGGTTGGCCGCCTTCACTCCGGGAAACGCGCCCCCGATGTTGTCGCCCCAACCTTGGGTGATGGAGTCACCCAGGAAAACAAGCGCACCTTGATCCTTCTCGACGCGTTGCGCCCAGCCTTGGCGCTTCTGCGTCCAGAGCTTGGTGAACCAGTCCGCACGGCGAATCGGCCCCGCGCCGGGCAGTCCGTCATCCGTGGCCGGAATATCCAGCGACGCGGCGGGGCTGAAGGCGGTGAATGGGGGGGCGAGTATAAACGCGGCAACGAGTGTGAGTCGGGCAATCAATTTCATGGCTTTGTGCGCGGGATGCTTGGATAGAAGGGCGAACGAGGCAAGCTTAGTTTGGATGTGGGTCCACTTAAGGCTGATCCCCCTACCCCAAATAAGAAGGCCGGACCAGTGCCTTTGGTCCGGCCTCTGATGCCTGCTGCTCGCCGCTTAGGCGGAGGCTTTGTGTGGCGCGGGGACGGACACCACGTTGGTGAGGCGGGTCAGGCCGCTCTGGCGGTCGTCTTTGCGGATGTAGCCGAAGGACGCATACAGCGCGCTGTTCTCGCCGAAGTTCGGATCACCCTGCACTGAGTTCACCACGATGGCGGCGATTTCCTCGCTCACCACGCCCGCATTGCGGCGGTCCACGCGGAAGCCTTCGATCTGCCGCTCCAGATCCGTGCTGCTGGCGTGCGCGCCCAGGGCAGGTTTCAACTTCGCCTTGAACTGCACCAAGGTCAGACCGGCAAACGTCGCGCCCGCTGCATATCCCTCCCAGCCGGCGGTGTGCGCGTTGAAGCGACACCAGTTGCTTTTGGATTATTAGCCATGGCCTATCACCTCCCCCAGGCCTAGCCCGTGACGGCATTGAGGCTTGATACTCATGGACGGCTTTTAGCGACGGATATGCCAGTCAGGGCCGGGAGCGAATAAGTGCCGCAACATCAGGAATAATGTGCGGGATGCAGTCTCTGCCTGCGCAGGACAAATGGCGGGCGACTGTCAGGTGATTGGATAGGCATCGCCGGAGATTTTGACGAAAACAAACTCCTCCACGCCTCGATGGCCGCCGTTCCATAAGCAAGCGTAGCGTCAATTGCCGATCGTGAGGGCTTTGTGACCCCTTTTGTGAACTAGTTCTGCACCTCGGTGGTGCGAACCGTTGCGACCCAACGCACAGTTGACGTGTCGCCGGCCACTTTGATGATAAGCGCGTCATTTGCATTATCTGCAACGACGCTTGCATCCCACGCTGGAACATCTTCGGCAAGAATAGTCTTATTGACTGCGGCCACAAGAGCGGTAGCGCCACCGATGTTTTCGATCACACCGCTGAAAACGTATCCCGCAGAATCGCCTAAGGTGTTCCGCCCCACGACTTGAACTTCAAACGTCCAAGTGCTTCCGCTTGGGATGTCCATGCGTGCGAAACCGGCGTCCAAGAACATTTCGATCAACGTGCCGCTGGTGGTTGTTTGGCGCAGAATATATTGCGATGCTTGGGCATCCCCAATAGTGCTAAATGCTCCGCCGGCATGTGCGATTTGGCCGAAATTTCGAGCATGCGCTGCCGTTCCGCCAAGCACTGTTCCAGACTCAGCGGAAACAATGTTATTGAAACCGCCGCTGATAGTTGCGTATGGAGCGTTAGTAATAAGGTTCACTTCCCCGCCACTGATAACGGAACTGCGGTCCGCGTAAATCCGATTGAACGCCCCGCCACTGAGGACATGCACGTAGCCATTGTGAATTTCGTTTGCGGAGCCTCCTCCAATGAATCCCCAAGGAGCGCTATTCGTATTCCAAGAGCCGCCGCCGATGAACGCCCCCTGGCCGCTATCATCAGTGCCATTGGTAAGGATCTTGTTGTAGGCGCCGCCACCGATCGCCGAATAATAACCCACATCCTTATTGCCCCACCCTCCAGCTATCACACCGGTTTCGTCATTCAAAAAATTAGTCAAGCCACCCCCGATTGTCCCCCACTTACTATACACGAAATTGGAAAAACCCCCGCCGATTGTAGAGGACTCCGCATTGGACGAGATGTAGTTTACGAAACCGCCGCCGATTGCACTCCACATTCCGTTGTTCGTGTTCTGTTCACCTCCGCCAATGACCGCATGTTCGCCAAAGCTGGTGTGGATGGCGTTGTTATGTCCGCCCGAGATGGTAGTGTGTTTGGCTATTGCAATATAATTGTCCCGACCACCTGCGATCACCGCTTCCCTGCCACCGTTGTAGTTGTTCGTGCCTCCGCCGATGACCGAAAGAACACCCGAAATTCGATTACTCTGGC
The DNA here is from genome assembly GCA_031414955.1 of Pedosphaera sp. Lineage (GTDB taxonomy): Bacteria > Verrucomicrobiota > Verrucomicrobiia > Limisphaerales > SIBH01 > JANNGC01. Next base: position 8,686 of record JANOQV010000036.1, read on the forward strand.
CCCCACCTATAAAACTCAGATCGCCTGTGATCGCGTTGGTCTTCCCTCCTGTAATCGAAGAGTAAATGCCAGTCGTAAGCGTGTGGCCAAGACCAATCTTGGCTTCGTCACCGACGACAGTGACGACCGCACCGATTGCTGGACGACTGGTGCCAATAATCAGAAGGAGCGACGTGACACATAATTTCATTATTTTCATTGTTGTTTGTTTCCCCCAAATCCAGCCGTGATACATTCGCCGGCTGTCCTGCAATTGAGTTCGCGAAGGCGGGTTAATTCCCAGTTCAGGAGTCACGCATGCAGAGTGGGTAGGACTGGATCGCACGATCAAGGCGCATGGATATGCGAAACCCGACATCGTTGACTAAATCCGACATGCGGCCATCGGCGCGAACTCTTGCGGTGTTTTCTTGTAGAACTTCTTGAACGCGCGAATGAATTGAGAAGGACCGCTGAAATGCATTTCCATCGCCGCAGCCTTGGTCGAATATCCGCTTCGCATTAAGCCCAACGCAGCTCTCATCCGGAGCGATTGCAGCCAATGCTTAGGCTTATCCTTTAGAATCGAAATGAAGTATCGCTCCAGTTGACGTTGGGAGACCGAACAAAGGGCGGCCATATCTGCACAACGGAACCTCGCCTTCCGGCCCAGATTTTCCCAATCACTGATTTGTGTTAAGCGACTCGGCATGTTGGATTTCCACATGAGACCATAACAGGCTATTAAACAAATGACTTCACTTTGCGGTCACCACCTTCTCCTGACTGGGTTTGGCCGTTTGACGCGTGATCTTTTCGCGTTTGCTCCCGCGCTCGTGGCGTATTCGCGGGTGGTTTGGCTCGCGGCGGGTTCCTACTACTGGCACGGCCAAGTTCCAGGCGGAGCAGATTGTAAGTGCCGGCCACGAAGTGATCCCAGGCCTGGGTTCGTTCCCGGCCCCGGTAGCGGCTCCAACTCAAGCAGCCCGCCGTCGTCATCCAGCCAAAGATTTCTTCGACCTGCTTGCGCAGTCGCTGGCTCACCTGATAGCCGGAATGTCGTGTGGTGCGGCCATCCAGTCTGCTCACCTCCACTCTCGCCTTGCACGCCACATGCGGAGCCAGTCCACGCGCCCGCGACACTCGCGGACGAAGTCTTTCTGGTGATAGCCCTTGTCCGCGCCCAACATGGCCGGGGCTACGCCCTAGTGCTGTTGCGTGCGCTCCTGCAACTGGCGTAGCTTCACCACCGGCTGAGGTTCGCCAATAGGCTCGAGGAACGTGAACTCGGCGTGTAGGCCGTGCCGGTTCTCCATCAGGATGTGTCCACCAAAACAGAGCCGGGCGGCTTGGCCCGGAAACTTGCGATAGAGCAAGCTCTGCGGATCGGTCGTGCTCTGGGTAAAGGACGGTCAGCGCGCGGGCCTTGAGCAGTTGCTCGGGCGGGATGCTGGGCCGGTCCAGTTCTTCGCAGAGACCATCGAAGCGCGGCGAGAGCTTGTGCAGCACCGCGTCCAGCCGGCTCTTGATCGCGCGCAGCGGATGGTCCGCTGTCACACAGGCAGTGAGGTTGATGACAGTTAAGAAGTCCGGTTTGGCTTGAGCGTCTCCACGCATCTCGATTCGAGCCGTTCCCGACCCGATCTGCTCAAAAAATCTACGAGTTTCTCAGCAGCCTGCTAGGCATCCTCACGCCAAAAACTTCAGCCGTCTCGCGGCAAACCACGTCATGCGCAACAGCACCCAACCGTGTTTCCAGCGCGAGATATTGGTCTCGCCGTAGGTTCGCGCCTTGTAGCGGATGGGCAGGTCAATGATGCGCGCGTTCAGCTTCGCCGCACCGAAGAGTAAGTCGAAATCGCCGAATGGATCAAAGTCGCCGAAGTAGGCGCGGTTCTTCGCGATGAGTTCGTATTGCGAGCGGAACAGAACCTTCGTGCCGCAGAGCGTGTCCTTGATCGACTGGCCGAGCAACCAGGAGAAAGTAAGCCCGAAGCACTTGTTGGCGATCATGTTAAGGAACTGCATGGCCTGCTGCTCCATTGGATAGACGAGGCGCACGCCGTTGACAAAATCCGCCGTTCCGCTGCGCGCGGCTTCGTAGAACTTCGGCAATTCCTCCGGCGGCATCGTCAGGTCCGCATCAAGGATGAAGAGGATGTCGCCCGTGGCTTGCGCAAAGGCTTCACGCACCGCACCGCCTTTGCCATTGGACCGCTGCTTCATCATCTTGATGTCGCGATTCGGATAAGCCTTCGCCACGCGTTGGATTTCGTCCCAGGTGTTGTCCTTCGAGCCGCCCTCGATGAAGATGATCTCCGTGCCTCGCCCCATTTCCGGTACGCGCTTTACGGTGTCTTCGATGTTGCCGGCCTCGTTGCGAGCCGGAATGACGACCGAGCAACGGAAGTGGCGGTCGGGATCCAATTGCGGTTTTGGCCGCGCCACGACAAAAATAGTCAGGCAGAAATGCTTGAGCAACGGCGCGACCCAGCGGTTCAGCAGGCGTTCAATGATCGGCGTTTTCACCGGCCACAACAACCGCACGTCGCTCTTCACCACTTCCCATCCAGCGAGTTGGAGCAGATTGGTTACGTCGTCCAGCGAGAGCCAGTTCTGCGCCGGGTTAGGTGCCTTGAGGCCGAACTTCTCGGCGACGGAGAGCACGGGCCGCCAGAGTTGGTTGAAGTAGTTCAAAACTAGCCGCGTGTCCGCCGCCGCGTGGCGGCGGGCCCGCTCGAAAAGTTTTTGAACGTCTGGCGCGTCATTCACCAGGTCAGACATGAGGATGTAGTCGAACTTCTCGCCGGTGCTGAATTCCGCCGCGTCCTCGACATGCACCTCGATTTCGGGGTGCCGCTGGCGGGCGAACGCGGCGCTGGTGGGACTAAATTCCACGCCCACGGCACGCGCGGCTTTCAGGCTGGCGATCAGGTCGCCCAGGCCGCAGCCCAGTTCGAGAATTCGCTGGCCGGGCGGGACTAAAAACGAATAGTAGTTCCGAAGCAGCTGATGATAGCGGCGCCCTGCTTCCGCAGGGCGTTTAACTGCATGCTGCTCATAAAAATCCCGGCGTTCGGACATGGCTTCTAATGACACTTTCTCGGGTCCGGTATCGAGCCAATTATCCGCAGCCGAGGATTTTCTTCCGGGGCGCGCTGCCTGTCTTGTCTGGCCCGCAACGCGCGCGCCACGCCCTTTTGACCATTCAACGCGCGCCGACCACCGGTAGGAACTGCCGTCCACTGATACGCGTGGCAATGGTCCGCGCCAATAACACCGCCCCGGTTTGACTATAATGAGTGCTGTCCACGTACATAGGCGCAGTCGTGTTGAGAAAAGCGTCGCCGCACCAGACAAAGTTGCTGCCGAACTCACCCTTCTGTGCGGCGGCTTCAAAGCGCCGGTATCCCCAGCCGCACAACCAATGGTCCGCCATCCGCTCCTGGAAGGGTGACTTCTCCGGCGGCACCGGGTAGTCGAAGAATGGGACTGGCTGGCCGATGAAAATCGTTTTGACTCCGTACGCATCGGCCACGGCTTTCGCCATCCGCACGTTGCCAGCGTAGCGGCGGACAATGTCATCGACCACCACGCCGCGCTCCGCGTCGGTCGAAAGCATGTTCACCGTCCGGGACTGCAAGTCGGGTGCGAGACATTTGCTAAGTTGGTCGGTGAATTCGGGCTGACCCGAGCCGTAATGGAAATCATTCAGCCCATCGATGAAAATGGCCAGATCAGGTACGACTCCGCTCTGGAGCAGCGTTTCGAACAACAGTCTTTCCTGCGTAGAAAAATAGTAACAAGCGGCAAAGTTGTAACATTGTACCTTGCGCCCCGGCAGGCGCGAAGCCAGTTCCTGTTCAAGCGCCGCCACCGGAGTCTCAGAGTCCCGCACGCCAAACCCCCAGGTCGTCGAGCCGCCAAAGACAAAGACCACGAAGTCCGACTTCAACGGGGGCCACGGCTGCGGCTCGCGGCCTCTGCGAAAGCCGGGCCCATAGACCGTCACGTAGCGGTTCGTCACCGCCTGGGGACGAAACCCCATGAAGGGTGAGTAGATGTTGCGAACGCTGAGGCAGGCCCGCTGCAATTCGTCGATCTCGCCTGCAGACAGACCAGAATAAAACTTGGTGAAATCCACGCGCGGATAAGCCCGCGCGACCGCGTTTTCAGTGGCGACCGGCGGGCCCACCGTGCCGGCAGGGTGGCGAGTTGTGTACCAAAAACGTGCTAGGACGACTGTTTCCATGATGAGCGCCGTCAGCAAGATGATGATGGTCTTGAAAGCCTGGTGCAGTTTGTGATCGGGTGGTTGAAGCTTCTTCTTTGCGTTCACCTTCGTAACAAGCGATTCCGCCCGCCATGGTGTCAAGCGTCGAATGGAATGGGAAGCAGGGTGAACGGCGCAGCATAGCCCGCGCTGGACGCTCGGGGAGCGGCCATGGATTGAGCCTTGGTGGAATTCGTTGGCGATCATTAGGCCGGTTTTCCCTAGTTCTTTTATTCTCGTGGGTCGCGCCATCCGCCAGACTCCGACTTAACGCGCAGAGGCACGGAGGAAGAACAAGTTCTTGTCCGAGCGGATGAAGAGCGGCTTTTCCGAGACAGCCATTGAGGCCTGGCATTTCTCGCCGAGCGCGTCCTTCGCTAGCAATTTGAACTGGGGGGGGCTTCGATCTCCTTGGAGTCGCCGGCTTCGGTGAGCATACGGTGAGCATATTCGGGAGGAGAGATTCCGCACTGGAAGGCTGGACGTCAAAGCCGCGCCGCGCCGGTGGTGGCGGCCGGCGAAAAGGGCGGCTGCGAGCGCCGCGCGCCCGCCCACCTTGCTCCAAGCCACGGTCGAGAATGGTGGCGCGGGTTGTTCAACGCGGATCCGGAGGTGAAAGCTTGACCCGATAAACCGCTCCATCGCCCTTTTCCAGTATCCTATCAATGACAAGGGCGGCGTTCTTTGGCAGGAAGATGAACAACTCGCGCTCGCGGCCTTCCGGCCATTTCTGTCCCGCCAGAAACAGGGTTTCGCCCCGCTGGAGCCGCTCTTCAATTTTGTCATCCGGCCCGGCGACGGAATACCAAATCGTTTGGTTCGGCCATTCCTCCGCGACGTACGCTGGGCCATGTCTTGGGAAAAGCTGGTCGATGATGATCTTCCCGTGGCGCCGGCCACTATAAGCGTTGCCAAACCAGAGTGCGTGATACAGCGACGAGCAGCCATAGTAGTAAACCACTGTTTTGTCACTGAAGTCCTTGTCGAGCGCCCGAGCAATTTCGGCATGGGCATCACGATCCCTGGCCATCTGGGTGTGCAAGTGATGGAGCTTAAAGCCGGACCAGCCAGCAACAAGAATGCTTAGGCAGGCACCCACGGGCAAAATCCACGGCAACCGGGGCGGGCCGTCCTGCCAGCAGCGAGCCAGCGCCGCCAACACCGCCGCGTTCAATCCGAGGAAGGCCATGGCCGGCAACAAATAGCGTGCGTGACCGAACTTGCCAACCATGAGGCATTCCACAATCTGAGCCAGGACTAGACCGGCCAGCAGCCAGGCAAGCCGTGTTTCACGCGCAGTCCTTTTAGGGCGTCGCCAACTCTGAATCAGCGCTGTGAATCCCAACGCGATAGCAAGAAAGAGCGCGGGTCTCGCCGGGACAAGCTGCGCCAGGAACATCGAATAGTGCTGGCCAATCAGACCGGGCGCGCCATCGCCATAGCGGCCCTCACGCGTCACGAGGTTGAGCACCCACGTTGCGAACCTTTGGTAATGTGGTTTTAGGGGCAGCATCCACAGGCTACCGAAGCAGCAGAGCAAGACGAGATAGATCGCGCGTGCCTTCCACGTTCGCAAACAAAAGAGCGGCACCAGCACAAAGGGCAGGAAATTGATCTTCGTGACCACACCCGTGACCGCAAGGAACGCCAGCAAGCAGATCACTCCCATGCCATCAGGCTCATCCTGAAAGGCCCGGACATAAAGGACTGCGGCCATCGCACCGGCGATGATTAGGATCATCGACTCGGGCCGGAAACGCGTCACTTCAAGAAAGCTTTCATCCAGCAGAAACGGCGCGGCCTGCCAGAGCAAGGCAACGGTCATGCTGCCGGTCTTTCGCCACACCCAGGCGGCAAAGAGCACCATGGAAATTGCGTAGCCGATCATCAACGTTAGGTTCAGCCTGCCCAGATACATTTCCGAGTGGGCCAGCACGGTTTCGTTAGTGCCGACTTTCGTCGCGGTGAAGTTGGCCAGTTTTATTCCTGCGGCAGCGAACAATTGCAGCGAAGTTCCGGGGTGATCAATGTGGTCCGGAGGAATTCCACTTGTCAGATTCAACCCGTTGAAAAGGTACGCGTAATCCGGGTCGTAATTGAAACCTAGGAAAAAAGGCCCCCGGGCCTGCGAAAAAGCGGCGTGAAGAATGAGAAAGAGGATTGGGGCGACCACCAGGGGCCATGTTTTCTTCCAGAGATTGAATCGACTGGTCACGCGTTGCGTAAACGTAAAGTAAAGGGGCCCCAATCGACAATTCTTTCCCTTCGCGCCTTTTCCTGCCTTCGCGGTCAGGTGCGAGATTTAGCTGGCACTGCCCATCGCCAGCCGGTCATGACGCAAGCTCCGCCGAGAGTGCGGACAAACTCGCGCCGGTCAGCGACATCGCGGAAGATGGCTTCACGATGGTCGCCGCAACTCATCAAGTAGTAGGTGGCTCCGGAATATTCAACGAGCAAGGATCGTGGCATGTTGAGTCCTTTGGGAGATTGAGTTCTTGGCGACTCAAGAACCCATTCCAGCGATTGGAATTTTGAGGACTGAGCGTTCCGGGTGTCTGTTTTCGAGGCAATTGTCCGCATCGGGAACACGGGTATCCAAAAGATGAGGTTGGGTGGACAGATTTGACTTCCGGGTGTGCGGAACCGGCTTCCCGTTATGCAAATTCGTGGTCGAGATATGCGCTTCCGGGGTCAAGTTTTGCGTGGCCTTCACGCCGAGAGCTGCGAGAAAGGCTCCTACCATGTACCTGAGTGCCGAGCATTGCTCGGCTCGAACCGCGGGCTGGTCACGCCGGGCCGAGCACTGCTCGGGGCTCCAATTCGGTTCAGAGGACCAAATCGCGAACGTGCGTTCGTGGAATCTCTCCCCAGCCCTCTCTTCCTCTCCACAAAAGAGAGGGGATTGATCCGGCCCTCCCCGCTACTTCACTGCTTCTCGAACGAACCGACGTCCGAGGCTGGCCCTTGCGCGCGCGACACCACGCTGATCGGCAGTGGTTGCGGTGATGGGATCATCTGCATCAATCTCCGGGCTGCCGGGCAACGTGATTCGCAGCGAAGGCGCATTGGGCGAGCGAGGCATCACCGGATTATACCCTGATCGTGCCACCAAAACTCCCCACCGTGTTTCCAGCGAAGGGATGGCCGGAGCTTATGGGTGGTGCCTGTCGCGCTGCGACAGGCCTGCGGCGTTCAGGCGCGGAATCCAGCAACGGCGTTACGCGCCATACTCTCGCCCGCTGTACGCGGGTGGCGTATCGCAGCGCGACAGGCACCACCTGTCCACCCACTTTTAATCATACCCGATTCGCCGCGCTGACCTTTATCGGAACGAAGCAACTGGAAGACACGGACTGCGCGGATTCTGCCCCGTGAAAAGGGGAAGAAAGCCGCTTCCCTTGGCCTTCAGAGACAGCCTGGATTCGATGCCCTCTTGCCACCTCACTCCTTCCGCGCCACGAGCGTGAGGCGCTGCCACCACCACACGATTTTACCGTCTTCCTCGCCCAGCCGAAAAAGTTTACGCGCGGACTCCGGCGCCTGACGAACCAGTTCCAGAACTTGAGCGCGGTTTTCCGGTGTGGTGGCGGCGGTGTCGAAATACCAGTTCAAGTCTGGCTGTTGGAAAGGCGTCAATCCGCAGTAAACCACTTGCAACCCGCTGGCCTCGCAAAACTCACGCCAAGTGCGTGGAGTGATGAAGCGATGATGGCTCGGGTCGCGCAGCTTCTCGACGGAGTGGGACCACTGCTCCGCCTCGGGTTGGTCATCTTCCACGGTGCCGTCGATGAGGAGAAACGAGCCTCCAGGCCGGAGCACGCGGGCCGTTTCGCGCACGAACGACTCCGGGGAACTGAAATGATGCGCCGCCACGCGGCAGGTCACGATCTCAAAGGATTCGTTCGCATCGGGAAACTGCTCGGCGGAATGCAGACGCGTTTGCACGAGGAGGCCGCGTTCCACCGCCAGGGCCGCCGCGCGATCCAGCATGGCTTGGGTGATATCGCTCAACGTCACGTCGCAGCCCAGGCTGGCCAGCAGCAACCCGGTGTGCCCACCGCCCGTGGCAACATCAAGAACACGGGCGCAGGCGGGGAGTTCGAGATGGGCCAGAGCGGCGCGGACATCCTCCACGTTTTCAAGAATGTGCCCCTTGCCATAGTGTTCGCTCTGGCGGGAGAACTGGTCCCGCGAGGCGCACTGCACGTCGTCCAGTTGCATGGCCGCATTTTGCGCCCGCCCGCGCGGAGGCTCAAGAGAATGAACGTCCCGAACACCCGCATGAAAACACAAAGCCAGCGGAAATTAACCCTTGCACGGCAGGCGTTGCTCCCTATCTTCGCCCCTGCCTGAGCGCGGCGTGTGCCGCTGTTCATTGAGGCTGAGAAACAAAAGTTAACCAGTAACCGAACCATCAACCCTCCGTTGCCACGGATACGTTTTGGTTTCGGCAATGGAGACCACGCAAGCCATTCGCCTGCCAGTCTCCCGCAGTCATAGTCAGTCATTATGCTCACCATGGAAGAAGCCCTGAAGGGCAGCACCGTTGGATTCTCCACCGGTCAGATCGTCACCGGTAAAATCATCGAAGTCCGGGCCAAGGAAGTCTTGGTGGACATCGGCTACAAGTCCGAAGGCTCCGTCAACGGCAGCGAATTCGACGACATCAAGACCGTGAAGGTCGGCGATGAAGTCGAAGTGCTCATCGAGAAGCTCGAGGACAAGGACGGCATGGTCGTCCTCTCCAAGGAGAAGGCCGAGTTCAAGAAGAACTGGGATCGCATCCTCCTCATCGCCGGCGAAGGCACGACCGTGACCGGCAAAGTGAAGGCCGCAGTCAAGGGTGGCCTTATCGTCAACATCGGCGTGGAGGCGTTCCTGCCCTCGTCGCAGATCGACATCATTCCCCCGAAAAATTTGCAGCCCTTCATCGGCAACACCTATGAGTTCAAGGTCGTAAAGATCAATCCCGACCGCCAGAACGTAGTGCTTTCCCGCCGCGAGCTGATCGAGGCCGAACGCACCCAGCGCCGCGCCGCGTTGCTCACGGACATGACTCCCGGCGACATTCGCAAAGGTGTGGTCAAGAACATCACGGACTTCGGCGCGTTCATCGACCTCAACGGTCTGGACGGCCTGCTCCACATCACGGACATGAGCTGGGGCCGCGTCGGTCATCCGAGCGAAATCCTCAAGGTCGGCCAGGAAATCGACGTGGTCGTACTCGACGTGAACCGCGAGAAAGAACGCGTCAGCCTCGGCCTCAAGCAGAAGCTCACCAACCCCTGGGAACAGATCGAAAGCAAGTTCACCGTCGGCCAGAAGGTCAAGGGCAAGGTGGTCAACCTCGTCCCCTACGGCGCGTTTGTGGAACTCGAACCTGGGGTCGAAGGCCTCGTGCATGTCACCGAGCTTTCCTGGACCAAGCGCATCGCCAAGCCTTCCGACGTCCTCAAGGCCGGTCAGGACATCGAGGCTGTGGTGCTCGGCATCAACCGCGAAGAGCAGAAAATCTCGCTCGGCGTGCGCCAGCTTGAAACCAATCCTTGGGACAAGGCGGCCGAGAAGTATCCGAAGGACACCCGCGTGAAGGGCAAGATCCGCAACCTGACCAGCTACGGCGCGTTCCTCGAACTCGAGGAAGGCATCGACGGCATGATTCACGTCTCGGATGTTTCCTGGACGCGCAAAATCAATCACCCCAGCGAAGTGCTGAAGAAGGGCGACGAAGTCGAAGCCGTCGTGCTCGAAGTAGACAAGGCCAACCAACGCATCGCGCTCGGCGTGAAGCAGCTCAGTGAGGATCCGTGGTCCAACATCGACAAGTTCTACAAGGTTGGTGACCTCGTGAACGGCCAGGTGACCAAGCTCGCGAGCTTTGGCGCCTTCGTCGGCCTGGCCCACGACATCGACGGTCTCGTGCATATCTCGCAAGTCAGCGAGGAGCGCGTGGACAAGATCAAGAACGTGCTCAAGCCGGGTCAGGACGTGGCCGCGCGCGTGATCAAGATCGACAAGGGCGAACGCCGCATCGGCCTGTCCATCAAGGCCGCCAGCTACAGCGACGAGCAACTCCGCGAAGAGCAGAAGATCCTCGACTCGCTCAAGCCCGGTGAAGACCTCGTGGCCCTGCAGCACGCGTTCGACGCGGCGGAAGTCGTCGAGCCCAAGGAGTAGCCTCTTCTCCAACAGAATGATCGCGACAGGCGGACTGGCCACAGTCCGCCTGTTTTCTTTTCCATCTCATCAGCGAATGCAGAAACGGTCGGGAGCAGCGTGGCGGCGCGCAACCCGACGATTGGAACGGTTGAGCACGGGCTACGGACGCTTCCAATTCACCAGGCGCGACGAGAATTGCAGCCCGTAGGATGTTGCCTGACCGACGTTTCATCTCACACCGGCTTGTCAGTCCACGGGCCAAAACTATCCTCGTCGCAACGATGAGCGCACCCGGAACACTCAGGGTTTTCATCGCGGACGCCCCCGCCGCGTGGCGCGAGTATTTGTTGGAGTTGAGGTCAGATATTACCGGCCCGGAAATCACCGAATTCGCCAACCAGCGAAGGGAGGCCACCGCGTCCATCGGACAATTCAATCCTGCCCCAAGGCTGCTCGAAAAAAGTCGTTCACACGCCAAAGGCCTCGAAGCACGGCCGAGTAAAAATCCAGATAGTCGGAGGCTGATTAACGTCGAAGCGATGAATTCACCCTCTCCGCCCTACCACCGCCGGGCCCTTGAATCCGGCGCAGATAGTTTTCAGAACCGGACGGTCAACTTCGATCCAGTCCGCTTCCTGCTTGTCCACTTCGGCAGGATAAACCGGCCCGCCGTAATCAATTAGCCATGCTCCGAAGTAAAAACCACAACCACGCGGTGGGAAACGCCTCCGCTCCCCAGGAATCGCTGCTCTTCAGCGCCCTGCAGTCTCAGCCGGCGATCGGCTATTCCTGCAAGGTCAACTCCGACTGCGGCATGATCGCGGTCACGGAAAATGTCCGCCAGCAACTCGGGTACGCACCCGAGGAGTTTCTAGCCGACCCGGGCTTCTGGGCCGTGCGCATTCACCCGGCCGATGCCGGGCGCGTCTTCGATGATCTGCCGGGCCTCTTTGACCGCGGCCAGAAGACGCTGGAATACCGGTTTCGTCACGCCGACGGGCGGCATATTTGGCTGCGTGATGAAATGCAATTGAAGTTGAGCGCCTCGGGCCAACCGGATCAAATCCATGGTCGCTGGACCGACATCACCGGACTGAAATTGGCCGCGGTCTCAGCCGGCCAACTGATGGGTGGCTCAGGAAAGGCAACCGATGAAACCCGAGGTGAAGATTATGCCAACCAGACATGAATCATCCTCGTTCAACGAACGGGATTGGCATTTCATCAGCGTGCAGTCGCCGCTGGGACAGGTGAGACTGGCGCGCAAACGGGCTGCGCCCCGCTTGCGACCTGCCGCCCCGGATTGGGTTAGCCGCCGATCTGCTTCAAATAGTCCGCCGGGATCAGCAATGAAGCCAGTTCGGTGTCGCCGCTCACTTTGATCTGAAAGAACCAACCGTCGCCATAGGGTTGGTCGTTCACCAGCGAAGGGTTGTCCACGACCTTCTGATTTACCGCCATGACCTCACCAGAGATCGGCGCGTAGATATCGCTCGCCGTCTTAACCGACTCCACCACGGCGCAAGGTTCGCCCGCCTTCAACTGGCGCCCGACTTGGGGGAGTTCAACAAATACGATGTCCGTCAACTCATGCTGGGCATGGTCGGTGATGCCCACCGTGACCAGGTTGCCATTCGCCCGCGCCCATTCGTGCGATTTCGCGTACTTCAGATCATCCGGCACTTTTGAACTCATATATTTGTCGGCGCGAGATTACGCAGCGGATCGGTTTTGTCCAAAACAGTTTTCTCGAGCCGACGCCAGACGCCTCATCGCTTCGCCAGGTAATGCTCAAGTCCACGCGCCACGCCGTGGCCCCAGGGTTGGTGGCTCACGTAACCATGGTGCTTGCGGACGAGTTCCTTGATCGCCGGGATGGCGTTGTCGGGACAGACGATGCAGTGGGCGTAGGTACCGGAGAGCATCGGAATGTCATTGTAGTGGTCACCCGCAGCAAAAGTTTCCTCAGGCGTGACGTTCAGGAGATTCCCCAAGCGCGCCAAGGCCGTGCCCTTGTTGAAGTCCACATGACTGAAGCGCGAGTAAACATCGTTGCGCACCACAGTCAGGCCCGTCACCTCGCCGCAGTAGGACTCCATCATGACCTGAATGATGTCCATCTCCTCGTTCGAGTCGGCGATGATGCAGAAGGGCGAATAGGAGTCGGCGTAAACCGTGGCGCGCTGGCGCTGGTTTACCCACTCGGCCAGGCGCGGGACGTCGCGGGCCACGCGGGCGAACAACTCGGTGTGCGTGGCGCGGCACTGGTTGTTCCAGTCCACCAGGTCGGTGAAGCGCGCCTCGACATGGCAATAAATCTCACGCTCCACCACGACCACGAAGTCGGGCTTGATGCGCAGGCGAGCGCGTCCCAGCGCTTCCATCAGACTGCCCAGATCGCGGCCCGTGTTGATGACCCACTTGGCCCCACGCGCCTGGAGCGAGGCGATCAAATCCTGCAAGTCATGCGGCACCGGCGGGTCTTCGTGCTCGGCGTGAAGCGTGCCGTCGAAATCCGTGGAGATGAGTTTGATGGGGAGCGCGCCATTGAAGGAAACGGAGGAAGAGAAGCGCACGGGCTGCGCGTGCTCCATGTTGCCGGTATTTTTTTGAAACAATGCCATTTGAAACGAGCGGCTAAAATCTCCGGCCCGACAGGAATGTCAATGCAAGGGAGCGAAGCGCGGCCGCGGCGTTTTCACTTCGCCGGGAACCACTGGTAGAGCATCAGGTAAACCAGCACGCCGGTGACGGACACGTACATCCAGATCGGCCAGGTCCAGCGAGCGATCTTCTTGTGCAGCTCGAAACGCTGCTGGAGCGCGCGATTCATGGTCACGAGGACGAGCGGCACGATGAGCATGGCGAGCAAGATGTGCGAGATGAGCATGACGTAATAGGCCGTGCGGATGAAGCCCTCGCCACCGAACGGAGTGTGGACGCCACGCACCAGAATCTTGTGCAGCACGTAGCAGACGAGAAAGATCGAGGACGTGGCGAACGCGGCCATCATGCACTTGCGGTGGGCGTCCTTCTTCTTCTGCTTGATAAAGATGTAGCCGAGGCTGAGGAACACGGTGGCCAGGGCATTCAGGCTGGCGTTGACGGCGGGCAGGTCCTGGGTAGTCATGGGAGAAAAGATCCAAGCACCAAGCACCAAGCTCCAGGGAAGCTCCAAACATCATAATCCAAAATCTGCGCCGGGCCGTTTGGAGCTTGGAGCTTGGAGCTTATCTGGAGCTTGGTGCTTGGTGCTTGGAGTTTCATTTCACCGCTTCTCATTTCTCGCGCAGAAGTTTTTTAACCGCGAGCAGCAATTGCCGCCGGTCTTCCTCCTCGGTGCCTTCAAAGATGCCTCGGATGTTTCCGCGCTTGTCCACCAGGGCGAAGTGCGAGCTGTGGATGAAGAGGTCATCGGGAATGACGCGGTTGGTGTTGTCGAGCACGGCGAACTTCATCCCGTGAACGCTGAGTTCATAAACATTGCTCTTGAGGCCGGTGAGGAAATGCCAGCGAGCCTGATCCAAGCCGCGCTGATCGGCGTACTTTTTCAGCACGGCGGGTGTGTCGTTCTGCGGGTAGGCCGTGATGGAGACGAACTTCACCGGTGCCCGATCGGAAATCTGTCGCGCCAGCGCATGCATGCGTCGCGTCATCTGTTCGCAACTTATCGGGCAGGTGGTGAAGATGACGTCGGCGACCCAGACCTGACCGAGCAGGTTGGTGAGCGAGACCGCCTGGTCGAACTGGTTGGTGAGGGTGAAGGCTGGAACCTGGATCACGAGTTGGAGCCGTTCCTCCAGCACGCGATCCCGCAAGCGGTCGCGGACAAACGCCACCGCGATGGCGACGACGGTGAGGACCAACGAGGACCAGACCAGCCATTCGAGGCGGTGGCTGGATAGTTTGACGGGTTGGTCGGTCATGGTTCCGCAGCGGGGATCGCTGCCTTTAACCCGGCCCAGCGGCGTTCGGTCAGGCTATTCGAAGCCCTGCGCGCCGGACCCGAAACCGGGTTGCTTGGCGAACCAGGCCTGGTAGTCGTCCGGCGACAAAACTTTCAGCGTGCCCTTCATGCTGGCATGGCCCACCCCGCAAAGCTGCGCGCAGTTGATCGGATAGGTGCCCACTCGCGTCGGCTTGAAATGGACCGGGATGCTCATGCCGGGAATCGCATCCTGGTTCACGCGCATCGGGATGATTTTGAAGCTGTGAATCACATCCATGCTGCTGATGTGGACGATGACGTTGGTGCCCAGGGGCACCACCATCTCGGAACCGGTCAGAACGAGCACGTCGTCCTTCGCGTTCGGATCCTTGTCATCGACCCCAAGGTCATTCTTGGAACTGACCAGGCGGATGTCCTGTTTGCCGAAGATGCCGTCCTGGCCGGCGTAGCGCGACACCCAGTTGAACTGGCGGCCGGTGACGCGGATGACCAGGGATTCCTTCTCGGCGGGAAACTTTTCCACGCTGCTGGCCCAGAGCGGCACAGCAAAACCGAGAAGCAGTCCAACCTCCACCACGGCCACGCCGACCTCGACGTAGGTCGAGAAGTGGCTCTGCACGCCCACATGGTCGGCCTTGGCCTGGCGCGTGGCGCGGAAGCGGAAGAGCACGTAGATGAAATAGAGCGACCAACCGATGAACAGCGCGGCCATCAGGATGTGGATGTACCAGTTCAGTTCGTCGATGCCTGCGCCATGCTCGGACGCGATGAGCGGAGTGCCAAAAAAGTTCTTCGTCATGAGTTAAGCCTTGGATTCAGTAGAGTGTTGGTCGAGCGCGGCGACAGCGGCGGCCCGGCGCGCGAGAAAGATGAAGAGTGCGACAAACCCGCCGATGACGGCGAGCACCACCAAGAGCAGGACCAACACCCCGGCCATCGCCCCTTGGGTGAGCTTGGAATCGCTGTTGCCGAAGCAGACGGCGCACGCCTGGGCCGCGCGCGGCGCAAAAAGCAGCGAGAGAACCAGCAGCCCGATGGATTTGGTCAGCATTTTCACAGGTAGCTGATGCTCTTTAATTTGCGGAGCACGGAGCGGCAGTAAAAAATCAAGCCCACTCCCGAAAGGATGGAGGCGAGGCCGAACCACAAATTGCCCTGGGCACCCTCTTTCGAAAAGGCGTGCAGCGCCCACGCTCCGCACCCAAAAGCGAGCACGATGGAGGAGATGATGAACACGATATGGAGGGCCTTGAGCGACATGGTTACTTGCCGTTGACGGTCGTCATGGCGGGGAAGTCATTCATGGACCAGAGCGTGAGGCCCATGAGCGCGACGAAGAAGAAGGCCGTGGTCGCCAGAGTGGCGTAGATGACCTTCTTCTCCGAAATCAAGTGCATGAAGTAGCCCGCGACGAGGAAGGACTTCACGCTCGCGACAACTAACGCGATGGTGATGGTCCAAAACACGCTCGGGATATGGACATAATACAATCCGACCGTGAGCGCCGTGCCAACCAGCAGCGCGCCGAAAATGGTCATGTAAACGCGGATGTCCTTCTTGAATTGTTCAGGTGATGAATGGTCGCTCATAAAGTTTCGGTTAGAGGAGATAGAGAACCGGGAACAGGAAAATCCAGACCAGATCGACGAAGTGCCAGAACAGGCCGGCCACTTCGAGCCGGTTGGTCAGGCGCTCCGGCTGCGTCTTCCACATGGCGCCGCCGAAGAAGAACAGGTAGCCCATCACGATGGCCCCGCCGATGACGTGCGCAGCATGGAGACCGGTGAGCGCGAAGTAGATGGCGAAGTAGGTGTTGTGCTTGGGCACGTAGGCCGAGAGATAATTCAGGTCGCTGACCTTGACGGTGTGCGCCTTGTGCTCGCCGTGCGATTCAGCCTTGGCCTCCTTGCCGTCCTTGGCGTGCTTGGGGTGCATCGGCGGATCGACAATGAATTGAACCGTCTCGGTCTTCTTCGCGTTCAGTTTGGCCAGGCTCCAGAAGCGCGGATTGCCCTCAATGTGGCCGGTGATCTGGAGATCCCGCACGTCGAACGGGCGCTTGGCTTCGTCGAGTCCGTAGGTGTTGGCCACGATGCCAGCCTTGGTCGCTGCGTCATCATTGCCGAAGGCTTCCTTCAGGAAGGCCGTCGTGCCCGCCTCATCTTTGAAGCGGATGGCGTAGTGGGTAAACTTGTCGTTGTATTCCTTGGTCTTGATGCCGACGAAAGCCAGCGCGCAGAGAATGGTCAGGCCGAGATACATGCGGCCCTTCTTGAAATTCCCCATCTTCAGATTGGCCCAGGCCAGCACGACCGTCACCGACGAGGTGATGAGCACCCAGGTGTTGAAGGTGCCGATGGGGATGTTGAGCAGGCCGTGCGGCCAGAAGTCGGCCCCCACGCGGAGCAGCACATAGGAGGAGAAGAGCGCGCCGAAGAGCATGACTTCGGAGGCGAGGAAGAGCCAGATGCCAACCTTGGCGTTGTAGAGGCCGGTGTCTCGGCGCGGCGTTATTGTGTACGGGATTTCCATGACTCAGTAGCTTAGTTGGGTTGGTTCTGGGGCGTGTAATCACTCTTGGCGCCGGGCACGCTGTATTCGTAAGGGCCGCGATGCACCTCGGGTTCCTTGGCGAAGTTGCCATGCGGCGGCGGCGTGGGCGTCTGCCATTCCAGAGTGGTGGCGTGCCAGGGATTGTCGGACTCGACTTTCTTACCGTTCTTGATGCTCCAGAAGAAATTGATGATGAAGGGAATCTGGGCCAACCCCAACATCCAGGCCGCATGGGAGATGCCCTTGTTCATGCCGATGATGGAGGCGCTGAGCGCGCCATCCACGCCCGGAGACTGATCCAGCGAGTAAGTCGCGCCGCCGTCCGACATGCGGCGCAACATGCCGGCCAGCCCTTGGATGAACATCGGGCCGAAGATGAGGTTCATGAAAAGGAAGGAAGCGCCGAAATGAATCTTGCCCCAGAACTCGCTCATGTACCGCCCGGTTATTTTCGGATACCAGTAGTAGATGCCCGCCATCAGGCCGAAGATCGTCCCCGGCGCGACCACATAATGGAAATGTGCGATCACGTAATACGTGTCGTGCAGCAGGATGTCGCTGGCGTTGAAGCCCAGCGGGAGCCCCGTCAAACCACCAATGCCGAACATGGGCAGGAAGGCCAGGGCGAAGAGCATCGGGGTGTTGAAACGAATAGAACCGCCCCACAGCGACATGAACAACGCAGTCAAAATGATCACCGACGGAATCGAGATGATCATCGTGGTGGTCTGGAAAAAGGTGCTGATCTTGGTGCCCATGCCGGTGAGATACATGTGGTGCGCCCAGACGATGAAGGAGATGAAGCCGATGGCGAGCACAGAGTTGACCAGCGCCTTGTAGCCCCAGAGCGGCTTGCGGGTGTTGCAGGCAATGATTTCGGCCACGATACCCATCGCAGGAAGGATGAGCACGTACACCTCGGGATGGCCGAGGAACCAGAAGAGATGCTGCCAGAGCAGCGGGCTGCCGCCACCACTGACATCCAGGGGCTGGCCGGAAATGCTCAGGCCGGTCGGAAGAAAAAAGCTGGTGTGGAAAAGATTGTCGAAGAGTTGCAGCACGCCGGCAGCTTCCAATGGCGGGAAGGCGAGCAGCAGGAGAAAGCCGGTCACGAACTGTGCCCAGACGAAGAACGGCAGGCGCATCCAACTCATGCCCTTGGCCCGAAGTTGAATGATGGTGGCGATGAAATTCACCGCGCCGAGCAGCGAAGAAGTAATGAGCAGCACCATGCCGATCAGCCACAGGGTCTGGCCGTTGATGACGTGCGGATCAGCCAGGGTGGCCAGCGGCGAATACGAGGTCCAACCGGACTTGGCCGCACCGCCTGGGATGAAGAAACTTGCGAGCATGACCACGCCACCAGCGAAGAAACATTGGTAGCTGACCATGTTAATGCGAGGGAACACCATGTCAGGCGCGCCGATTTGGAGCGGCACGATCAAGTTGCCAAACGCGCCGAAAGCCAGCGGCACGATGGCCAGGAATACCATGATGGTGCCGTGCATGGCCCCAAAGGCGTTGTAAAGATCGGGCGACATCACGCCGGGAATCTTGACTTCGGTCTTGGTGCCGTCAGCCGCAATTTGTTCGACGGTCTTGCTCCCGACAGCCTCTTCGCCGAGAGCCCTCTGCAACAACCCGCCCACAACCGGGATCGGCTCGTTCGGATAGGCGATCTGCCAGCGCATGGCGGCCATGAGCAGGAAGCCGAACATCAGGAAGCACAGTGCGGTGATGCCGTACTGAATACCAATGACCTTGTGGTCGGTGGAGAAAATATATTTCCGCAGGAAGCCCGGCTCAGGATGATGAGCGTGCTCTTCGTGCGCCGTATGTGTTGTCGAATGTGTCGCAGCCATTGG
Organism: Pedosphaera sp.; assembly: GCA_031414955.1. GTDB lineage: Bacteria > Verrucomicrobiota > Verrucomicrobiia > Limisphaerales > SIBH01 > JANNGC01. Next base: position 27,464 of record JANOQV010000036.1, read on the forward strand.
GTTTCTCTAGTTTTCCACCGTCGAAAATTTCGGAAGCGCGGAACGTACCTTCCCGCCAAAATTCCTGTCAACGGCAGATTCAGTTTTCATGCTTCAATGCCGAACCTTGTCCAGCGCCATCAGCCCGAGCAGCAGCGGCAGGTACAAGATTGAGGCGAAGAAAAGGATCCGGGCACGCGGCCGGGTCAGGTCGCGCGAAAACTGAATCGCGCACCAGAGAAAACCCAGCCCAAGCAGCAGCGCCCCGAAGAAATAGATGCTGCCCGCCACCGGGAGCGAACCCGGCCCCGACAACGGCAAGGCCGGGCAGAGGCTCACCGCGATCAGCCCCAGGGTGTGGCTCACAGCCTGCCGCCCGGTGCGCAAGCCCTGCGGATCGCGGGACGGCAGCATCACGTAGCCGGCCTGGGCGTATTCCTCGCGGTACATCCAGGCGATGGCCAGGAAATGGGGCAGTTGCCAGAAGAAAAGAATGGCGAACAACGCCCAGCCTTCGAGGGAAACATGGTCGCGTACGGCGGTCCAGCCCATGAGCGGCGGCAGCGCCCCGGGGATGGCCCCGATGGCGGTGTTCAAGGTCGTGACGCGCTTGAGCGGCGTATAGACGAGCACGTAACTGAGGAGCGAAAGAGCCCCGAGCAGGCTGGTGAGTTTGTTGACGAACAGCGCGAGGTGAATCATCCCGGCGACCGAGAGCAGACCACCGACGAGGAGCACGGTCGCAGGCGTGAGTTCCCCGGCGGGCAAGGGTCGCGTCTCGGTGCGCGCCATCTTGGCGTCGTGCTCACGCTCCCACCACTGATTCAACGCGGAGGCACCGCAGGCCACCAGCGCGGTGCCGAGCAGCGCGTTGAGCAGCAACACCCAGTCAGTGCTTCCCTCCACGCCGGCGTAAAAACCCGCGAGCGTGGTGAGGAGCACCAGCACGGTGAGCCGCATCTTGACCAGGTCCGACCAGATGGCGAAGGCGCTGCGCGGCCCGGCCACAGTATCGGCAGTGAGGGTTGCAGCGTTGGCCTTCATGCGTGCGTGAGCCGTCCGGGATAGGGAATGATCTTGGCCGTGGCGGACTGATTCACCGCCGCCCGAGCCGGGGAACGTGAGGTCACCATGACCAGCAGCCACCCGAGCAGCAGCGTGATCGCGCCCACCGCGACGTGGGCGGTGGTGACGTCCACCTTGCGCTGCGAAAGGATGGTGAGGATGCCGAGCGCGACCTGGACCAGCACGGTGGCCACCCACAGTGCGGCCAGTTTGCGCAGCGCCGAACCCCTGGCGGTGCGCCGCCAAACCAGCACCGCGCAGCCGATGATGGCCAGCAACACCGCGCATCCGGTGATGCGATGCAGCATGTGAAGGACAATGTGCGGCGCGGTGATGGCGTTCTCACCCGCCGCTTCAAGGCGCTGGGCATTGTAAGCAGCAACCGAGGCAGCATCCGTGGCGGGCCAGACCTTCCCGTAGGCCAACGGGAAATCTGGAACCGCGAGTCCGGCGTGCTGGTGCCGCATGGTCGCGCCGAGAAGCAGTTGCAACAGGATCACGAGACTGGTGGCAACCAGCCAGCGACGCAGGCTGATAACGGCCTGGCCCTTCCATGTTTCAATCCTCCCCTGCCCCCACCACTTGGAAGTGATCAGCGCCAGCGAGCAGACGAAGAGGAAAAACAACTGGGCCAGCGTGGCGTGAAGAATTCCAAACTCGGTGCCCCAGCCATGCGCATCGAGCAGCACGCGCAACCCACCGAGCACACCTTGGATGATCACCGCCGCCAGTGCGATCACTCCCAACCAGCGCAAGGGCTGCGCTTCACGAAAGGCACGCGCGCTGGCATAGATAATCACGCCAACGCAAAGCCCAGCCACAACCACGAACATGAGAGGCGTGCGGACCCCAACCAGACCGAGAACAACCACCATGGGAACGATGCCAAACCATCTTGCTTTTCCGATCGAACCGCGCACCCAGACCCAAATCGCGAAGACCGCCGCCAAGATTCCCACAATGGATGCGCAGTAACGGTGCGAGTGCTCGTCAAAAACCCCCGCCACCCATTTCGAGTAGGGGAAAAGAAACATGTGCTCGCCGTAGGTGGTCGGCCAGTCCGGCACCGCCATGCCGACTCCCTTGGTCGTCACGATGCCGCCCAGCGCCAGCAAAAATAAAGTCGCGACCGCAAGGGCACAGGCGAAGCCGTGCAGCCAGATCATTTCGGTCGGACGATTCATTTCTTAACGAGCGATGCCGCTGCGACCCAGGCCGCAGCGGCATCCATCAAATCATCGGCTCAACTTACGGAGCCGGAGTGGCTTTGACCTCGAGGGTGAAATCCTGCGACTTCTTTTCGTCCGCGCCCACTTTGACTTTGGCCGTCGAAGCGCCCGCCTTGAGATGGAAGGCCTCCACCGTGTAATCGCCCGCCGGCACGCCGGAAATCTTGAAGTTGCCCTCCTTGTCCGTGACCGCGAAGTACGGATGATCCACCACGCCCACATAGGCGAACATCCACGGATGCACGTCGCACTTGAACTTCAGCAGCACCTCAGGGGCGGCGAAGGTGAAAGCCGTAGTCATGCCCTTGAGCGGTTGGCCGACGTTTTTCTCCTTATTCGCTGAACCCGGCTTGGGCATGGCGTGAACATTGTGGAGGACGGGGTCGGAGTTTTTGACGTTGAACGACTGTCCAGACTGCACACCGAGCACATAAGGAGTGTACTCACAGTTCACCTGGTCGAGTAAAGGTGCCGCACCCGTGGCCGGGGTGGGCTTGGCTCCTTCCTTCAAATAGACAAACACGTTGGCCAGCCCTTTGTCGGCGCTGACGACGTAATGGCGCGTGGTGAGACCGTTCGGGGAGGCCTTACCACAGGCGGCATCAAGGGGGATTACTTTCTCCGGGAGAGGAGTGCCGGTGAGCTTCACTTTACCGGAGATTTCAGCCGCCGAAACGGTGCCGGCCAGTGCCGCCAAGGTCAAAACAGAAAGAGTTATTTTCATAAATAGGTTCGAAAACTAGCATTCAAGTTTAGCCGATCAAGAGATTTGTGAAACATTTCACAATGTCCCGATGGCCATCCGGCATCCCTTCAGGAAAGTCGAACAACCATGCCTACTGGACGAGGCAGAACAGGGAATCTTTCAATCGTGGTCGAGGTTTCCGGCCGCGATGCCGCGCCGAGTGGATTCCTCGTCTTAATTTTGGCTTCTTCGACCGGTTAGAAAATGAGATTCCGAAAAAAAAGAAGCCGGACTTGCGTCCGGCTTCTTCGTGATTCAATTCAGAAGTCCAGCCTTAGGGAGCAAGGCTGAAGAACTTAACCGGCGTACCCGGCAGAGGCGTGAAGGTATAGGGGTTCGGATTGCCCAACACGGGAGCCCAGACGGTCAAGCCGCCACCTTCGATCGCCGTGGCGCATTGCAGCGTGCCGCTACCCGTCCAAGAGACGGTCACCGATCCGTCGAGGTTGTAAGCGACATGCACTGTCGGTCCGACGGCGGCGAACGTGGTGACAAGCCCACGCAGTTCCATGCCCCAGTCAATATCCGAGCTGTTCAGCGCGCTCTGATGCACTTCCGCAGCGATGATGTTGTTGGCCTGGACGAAACCAGCCAGGTTTGAGGTCACCAAAGTCGCTTCGGTAGAGCCGGCGATGGCGAAGTTCGTGTAGTTCGCCGTGTTCGTCAGGTTGAAGCGCATCTGCTCGGCACCGTTTACGTAGATGGCGGCACCATCGTCGATGTAAGAGCGGGCGAACAGGGTGTTGCCCGGCAAGGTCGGATCGAAGGGCAGGCTGACCGTGGTGCGGAAGTAGATGGTCACGTTCGTCCCGCCGATTCCGCCCCCAGTGTTGTTGGTGAGAGAGAGGACGGTGTTGGTGCCGTTACCGCCCGCGAGGTTGGTGAACAAAGTCAGAACATTCACTGAATCCTCGAAACCCAAGAAGCCCGCACCAGAAGGCCACGCGCTGTCATTGAAGCTCACGCCCCTCCAAGCTGTGCCCAAGTTTGCCCCGGTCTCTTCGTAACGCCAAACCTGCGCGAAGCCGAACACGCTGATCTCACAAACCACGGAGCGGCTGCTCGGGGTCGCGGGGTTTTCATTCACGGCCGTGTCGATGACTCCGCTCAAGTCGATCGTGTAGTTCTGGCTCTGGGTCCGAGGGCTGGTCACGAGCCTGACGGTGGTGCCGCCCACGAGGGTGGCGGATTCGATGGTCAGATTGCCACCGCCGGCGGTCAGGTGGACGCTGTAGTTGCCGGGCGTTTCAGCACTGCTCTGGTTCAACAATTCTCCGAAGGTCAGGAGGATGTTGGTGAGCGTGATGTCGGCTACAGCCGAGAGGAAGGCCGGACCGGTTACGTCGTCGATGACATCAACCACTGCATTCGCACTGATGAGGCCTCCAAGTGCGTTCGAGACCGCCACGCTGAAGGTGCCGTCATCGCTCGGCACAGTGGCCAGAATGCCATAGCTGGGACCATTCGCGCCCGGGATGTCAATGCCGCCCTTGCGCCACTGGTAGGTGATCGGCACGGCACCGGAGGCGGTCACGCTGAGCGTAAATCCCTGACCTTCGTTGACCGTGGTCAATGCAGCCGGCTGCGTGGTGATAATCACGGGGCCGGTCGGGTACTCAGGAATCGAAGCGGTCAACTCGATCGCCATCTCAATGTCCGAGCTGGTGCCACCGGATTGGAGCACCATCACGGCGATGACGTTATCGCCGCCGAACACATTGCTCAACGGCAGTGTGACCGGCGCGGAGATCGGCGTCGGGTCAACCGCAGCGCCAGTGGCGCGAGCCACATTGTTCAGCACCGTAGCGGCACCGACATTGATGCGCATGGTTTCCACACCGTTGAGGAAGATGATGGCGCCATCCTCGAAGACATGACGCATGTTAAGCACCAGCCCGTTGGTGCCCGACGGGAGGGTGAAGTGGCGGCGGAAGAAGGTCGGCTCGCTGCGGGCGGAATAACCGGTGGGAGTGCGAACTGGCACACCGTTAACCGAAGCATCCAAGCCCAGGCCCGCCGGACCTTCCGGCCAGAGTGAATCGTCATAGGCCACCGTTTGCCAGCCCACAGGGATGGAGAATTCGGTGTCTGGGTTGTAGGTCGGGCCGGCCACGCCGTTGCTCAGGGTGCCAAACTTCCAGATGTTGTTCACGTCGAAATCCACCAAAAGCAGGTTCTGGGTGATGAGCGGGAGATCCGTCGGATTTGGGTCAATCACGTTCTGGGCCGAAGAGTTATCGCGGATTTCCTGGATGCGGATGGAGTAGTTCGTGCCGACGATGCGCGGGTCGGTGGTAATGACCACGTTCGAGGGGTTTGAAAGCACCGCTCCGGTGGTGAGGAGGTAGTCGAAATCCGGATCACTGCCGGTGGGGAACAGGGTGAAGTTCGCGGGATCAACACCCGTGGCCAGAATGGCTTCGGAGAACGTGATGGTGACCGTGGTCTGGTCAGGGTTGCCCAACACACGGACAATGGCAGGAGCGGCGCTGTCAGGAGTCACCGTCAGAGTAGCAGTTGAACTGGTCACGCCACCGAGTGAATTGCTCACCACCACATAGATTTGAGCGGCGTCGTTACCCGGGGAAGCCGCCGAAGGAATGGTGAAGGTCTGGGAGTTATTGCCGGGAACCGGGATGGTGTTGCTAAACCAGTAATAGTCCCTCGGGGAACCGCCGGCCACCACGGTGAAAGAGGCAGGAGATCGCTCTCCGACGGTAAGGTTGGCGGGCGAATTGGTGATGGTGATCGCAGTGAGGTTGAGCGGCACCACGCCGCTGACCGCGAAGTTGTCGATGGCAAAAGCACCATCGGCCCCGGTCAGGTTGTTGTCATCCAAGAACATAATGAAGAGGTCGCCATTATCCGGCCAGGAACCCAAAGCCAGGGTGGCACTGAGCGATCCCGCCGCGATGATGCCAGAGAAATTAGGAATCGGAGTCCAACTGCTCGGCAAACCCGTCTGGCTGTAGAAAACCCGTTGGCCCGGGATTTCGTCCGTCACAGGAGCCACGGGAATGGTGTAATTATAACTGACGGTGATGGAACTCACCCCGCCGCCGGAGGTGTTCCGCAACCGAGCCATGAGCACCGCGTAAGGGACGCCGGTGGGCTGCGTGACGAGGAATGTTCCGACGGTGTTGTGGCGGGCCAGACGGGCAGTGCCGTTGGCCGCAGTCGTCCCAAGAGCCGTGGTAAAGGTGGTCGAGTCGAGGAGCACGGCAGCAGCATCGAGAGCCGCAGGGGTGACGTAAGTGCCGGCAGCACCGACCAAAGTATCGAAGGTGGACCATTCCGTGGCCGCAGGCGCGGTGGTAAATGGATCGGCGGGAGCGCCGGAGAGGGTGACAGGAATCACGGCCTGCACGCTGGCGGTGACACCCATGAGGATGCCGAGGGCGAGAGATACGCGAGTCGGGATCGCGAGACGATTGAGTATTCTTTTCATACGAGGAGCGGTTTTTTTGTTTTCTTCGTTCAAATTTGAGACAAAGGTTTTCTGTTCGTTTGAGTCTGGAACGCCAAATGATTATCGGAGCCGGAGAAAAACCGCAACTATAAACTCTCCCCGAGCCGCAGTATTCTTCCGACCGACCCAGCAAAACCCGCCGAACAGCCCACCGCAGGGCGAGGTTGGGGAACCATCGCTTTCTTTATTCTCCATAAGACAACACCGCGCGAGGCGATGAAGATGGTGAGCCATGGAATTGACACTGGCAGCGGTGGTTGATTTGAACCTGAACTCCGAGGCCGGAAAGGCGGGCCGGCCGCGGGCGGGCCACAACCCTCTTCGGGGCGCGGGTTTTCAACCCGCCGCACGCTGCTCCAGCCGGAGATCGAGATGGTTTCTGCAACTTCTGCCCCGGCCACGCGCTACAGGGTTGAAAACCCGCGCGCCGGGTCCAGGCCACTGCCGGGCTGAGGTTCGACTTCGGAATTCGGGTTGAGAATTCTGCCTCCCCTCAGCGGCGACAGTCCCGAACCTGCCTTACTCCGCGCGGACTGGCTCCCACTTGTTGGTGGTGTATTTCCCACCGGAGTTCACCTCAGACTGGCCGACGATTTTATCGCCCGAGAGCGAACCACGAAAGCGGTTGGTGCGCACCCCGCCGCCCTCGCTCTGGGAAACCCGCTCCGTCTCGAAATACAGCCGTCCGTCAGTGAATGAACCTCGATGGAGTTCCACCGTCCCGCCGGGTGCTCCGCCCGGAGCACCGCCACCGGGGCCACCCCGGCCCGGGCCGCCGCCGCGACCGCCTCCGGCCGGACCCGGTTTCATGGTGCCAGTGACGTTCCCGCCCTCCAGCTTCAAGCTCATGGCCCACTCCATGGTTCGGCCGGGGCCGAAGCCGGGCGCGCTCCACTTCCAATCGCCCTCGGGGCCGCTGGGGCGTTTCGCCTCCCAGCCGACGGTCTGTTCCACGCCGTCCAACTTGGAGGTGATCTGGCCGATGATGACGTCGCCCTGGAGCTCGCCGACGTAATGAGTCACGATCTTCGCCCCCTCCCGTTCGCGCACGATGTCGAAACTGATCTGGTGGTTCTGAAACTTGAGCTTCACCGCCGGGGCGTCGGAGCCAGGGCGAAAGGACGAGGTGGCAGTAAGCGCGCCGTCCTTCAGCTTGAACTTCACGCGCGCGGGCACTTCCGCGCCATCGGACGTGCGATAGGTCCATTTCCAGGTGCCTTCGAGTGGCGACTTGGGTTTGGCGGCTTCGGCGGCGACCAAATTCAGGGCCGGGACGGCCACCAGCAACCAGCCGGCCAATAAAGTCTTGAAATTCATAAGCTCGGTTTCTGAATCAAAGTTTGCGCCGGGCCACTTTTTCCGGCACGGCCGGCACGGTGAACTTGAGCGAGACCTTTTCCTCGTCCTTGTTATTGCGTCCGCTGTACACCACTTCGATCGCGCCGCCCTGGTCGGTGACGGTCAGGAGTCCGAAGCCGCTTTCGCCCTCCTTGTCGCGCACGCGATAGACGCCCTGGCTGTACGGGCCGCCCTTGAGGGAAGGATTCTGATCGAGCGGCCCGCCGCACATCACCGGGATCGGCGCCCCGCCGCCGGTGGCATAATCCGAGTTGGCGCCATTGTCCGCCGCCAGCATGTGCGAATCGCCGTGCAAGATGCAGACGCCGGAGATTTGGTTGGCCTTGATGAAGTCCGCAATCTCGCGGCGCTCCGTGGTGTAGGCACTCCAGTGATCTTCGTCGCCCCCGCCGCCATTCGGATTGTTCGTCCCGGACGCGCCGCCGGGACCCCGACCGCGACCCCGGCCACGCCCCCCGCCGGCATTCGCGGTGTTGGTGACGGTGCTGGTGGTGTTGGTCGCGCGGGCCACCTCGGTCGGCTTCGCCGTCTCGTCGCCTTCGTCGCCCTCGACTGCGGCGGCGGCGGCGTTGGCGACGGCATTGGATTTAGCCGCCGCTTCCTCCTCGGCCACGGTTCCGACGGTGTTGGTCCGGCGCACCAGGTTGGTGTGGTGCAGGTAGCCCCACTCGTTGGTGCGGACCGAGCGGTAGGGGCTTTTGCCGCGTTCGCCGATCCACGGCACCGAGCTGACCCAGCAGATGAGCGGATACTTCCCGTTCGCGGCGAGCAGTTCGTCCTTGAACCACTGCTTCTGCTTCACGCCCATCATGGATTTTTGGGCGTCATCCTTCTTCTTGGGTTCGTCGCGGCCCGAGCGCAGATCGGTGAGGATGAACTTCACCCGCCCCACGGTGAAGGTCTGGTAAATCGACTCGTCCTCATCGGCGTCGCCGAAGGGATAGTGCGGCACATACTCCTCATACGTGCGGCGGGCGGCGATGTGGGTCGGCGATTTCTTGGTCGCGTCGTTGCCGCCGTAGTCGTGGTCATCCCACATGTAAATGAACGGCAGCGCGCGGTAGAGGTCGCCCTGCTGCGGCGAGGCCAGCACCTGATCGTAGCCGCCCCGGAAGAGGGTGCGGTTGTTGGTCTTGATGTCGAGGTAATGGAAGTCGCCCATGTTCATGTAGAACAGCGGACGATGCTCGCGGATGCGGTCGAAGACATCGCGCGTCGATCCGGTGCGCCCGCAGGAGGCGAAGGCGATCTGGAACGAGGCCGGGCCCGCCGCCGGGAAGGTCTTGAAGGCGCCACGCGTCTTGAGATCGACGTGCTTGTTCACCACCAGCGCATAGTAATACTGCGTGTCCGGCTTCAACCCCTCGGTTTTGAACGCGACCACGTTGTTCTCATTCGTGTCCGAGATCACGGCCTTGGTCAGAGCCGCCCCTTTCATGTCCTCGCTACGGCTCACGGCCAGTTGCACGCTCAGACCCGCGCGCGCGACCTTGCCTTTGACCATCGCCGAGGTGGGGGTGACGCCGCCGCTCCACGGGCCGCGCTCCACCTGCGAGTAATTCACCCCCAACTGCGTGAGCAGAAACGCATACACGTCCGCCAGTTGCTCGACGCGTTCGTTCAACGCCGTGCCCAGGCCGTGACCGCTGGTCGAACTGGTGCCGAGCAATACCGGGTGCTTCGATCCGGTGGCGGCTTGCAGACGCGCCGCCATCTTGCGCGAGTGCGCCGGATTCACCCGGCCGTCGTTCGCGCCCGTGAGCATCAGCACCGCGGGATAGTTCTCCTGGTCGCGGACGTTGTGGTACGGCGAATAGGCCCGCAGCGCCTGGAACTGCGCCGCGTCCTTTACCGAGCCGTACTCCGTGGTGTTGAAAGCGCCGTTCGGGTCGAGTTCCGCACGCAGCAGGTCGTACACGCCGACGTGCGAAACCACCGCCGCCGCCAGTTCGGGGCGCTGCGTGAGGGTCGCGCCCATGAGCAATCCGCCGTTGCTGCGGCCTTCGAGGGCGAGCCGGGCCGGAGTGGTGTGGTTCGAGCGCACCAGGAATTCCGCGCAGGCCGCGAAGTCATCAAACACGTTCTGCTTGTGGGTGAGATTGCCAGCCCCACGCCAGGGCTCGCCAAATTCGCTGCCGCCGCGCAGGTTCGCGATGGCCAGGATGCCGCCCTGGTCAAACCACACCCGCGAGGTGAAATCAAAGCGCGGCGTCCGGCTGATGCCGTAACCGCCGTAGCCGGTGAGGATGGCCGGGCTGGTGCCATTCACCCGCGTGCCTTTGCGGCGCAGGATGGTCATCGGCACCGAGGTCTTGTCCTTGGATGCGACCTTCACCCGCACCGCTTCGACGTCGGCGAAGGGCACCGGCGACTTGCCGCGCAAGGCCGTGGCCTCGGGCTTGTCGCGATCCTTGTTCGTGTCGTACTTCCACCAGGTGAACGGCTCGGTGTAGCTCTCGGAGCGGAAAAGAATCTCATCCCCGCGCGTCACCAGCATCTGATCGACACTGTGCGGCACCTTGAAATCGGGGTTCGTCGAACGGCTGCTCGGGCCGCTCAGGTCGCGGTTGAAGAAGTCCTTGTAAACGAACTCCATCGGTCCGCCCTTCACATACGCGAGCGCTACACCGCTGGCCGTCGGCTTGAAGTGATGGAGGCTGTTCGTGCCTTCCTTGATCACCACGCTGGCGGCGGCCAGATCGGGACGGGCCAGTTTCACGCGCAGGATGTTTCCCATGGGCGCATCCTTGGTCGAGAGCAGGTAGATGGAATCGTTGCGCCCCAGTTCGATGGAAAGCGGGTCACGCCCGAACTCCGCCTGCTTCACGCCATCCTCGAAGCGCGTGATCTGCTGCCACTCACCCCGTGGCGTGCGCAGGTAATGCGCGAACTCCCCGCCATCGCCGTTCTGCACCGACGCCAGCAGATGCTTCCCATCCACGCTCGACTCCAGATCGATCTCCGCGATGCGTGGCCAGTCCTTCCCGAACTCCAGCCTGTCCTGCGCCGCCGGCGTGCCGAGCTGGTGAAAATAAATCTGCTGGTGGAAATGCAGGTCCGCGTCGGGGCGCTCGCCCGGGGCCGGATAGCGCGTGTAGAAAATCCCCGAGCCATCCGCGTTCCACGCCGCGCTGCCCCCGCCGGTCGGATACTGCACCCGCAGCAGCAGGTCGGGCAGCGCCCGGCCCGTGTCGGTCTCGAAGAAATGCAGCGTGCCATCCTCGCTCCCGCCCTCCGACATCGACACCGCGACGCGCTTCCCGTCCGGCGAGGGCACGAACCAGTCGATCGTCTTCGAGCCTTGGGCGTCCAGCGTGTTGGGATCGAGAATCACCTTCTCGCTCTTCAAGTCGCCGGCCGACTCCAGCGTGATGAGCACCGGCTGCTGCGCGGGCGGCTGGAACTTGAGCAGGAACAAACGCCCGGCCCGCCACGAGAGCGTGGAATAATTCGGCGACGCGTTCTCGAAGAGCCGCTCCAAATCCGACTTCACCAGCGCGCGCTCGGGAATGGGGTCGAGGTGGGAGCGGGCCTGCGTGTTCTGCGCTTCGGCCCAACGCCGCACGGCGGGATTGGCCGCGTTCTCCAGCCACTCGTAGTCGTTGGTGACCTTGAGGCCGTGATACTCATGGACCACGGGCTGGCGCGAGGTGGCCGTCGGTTTGGTCTCGCTCTTCGTGCAGCCGCAGATCAGAACCACAGCGGCCAGGGCCGAGAGGCGGGGCAGCAGAGAAAAAGTCATGTGTCGGCCTCAGTGTCTTGTCGCGCCACGCATTTTGGCAAGCTCCGCCCGTGGCCCTTTCTTGTCCGGGACCAGCCCGTCCCAGGCTGCTGAATCGTTGCCATCGTTTGGTTCCACGGTGAGGACGCCGCCGAGGGGGCGGGGGTTTCGGCGAATCACCGCCGCCCGTCGTACCAGATGTGACAGGCCTCGCGCTGTTTCACGGCCGCGCCGCGCGTGCGCACGAAACGCCAGAGCAGCCGCAGATAATCGCGGTGCCGGTAGAGCCGCACCTTGCGCGCGGAGGTCAGGAGCGGATGCCGGTGCAGGATCACCATGCGCTGACGGCGCGTCCGGCCAAAGGCCTGAAGCCGTTTGCTGAAATCGAGTTCTTCCGCGGCGAAAAACTCGGCGCTGAAACCGCCGATGGCTCGGAAGGCCCGCGCCTCACAGAAAATAAAAGACCCGGCGCACCAGCGGCGCAACCGGCTGGTGAAATTCCAGAGCACCGTGACCAGCGCCAGGCCGAAGAAAAACTCGTCCAGCTTGACCGTCACCCCGCCGCCGATGAACCGGCCGGTGGTGATGGCTTGCGCCACCTCGTCCAGCAGTTCGCGCGACGGCTGCGAGTCGGCATCGACGAACACCAGCCAGTCCCCCGTGGCCACGGATGCGCCCGTGTTCCGCGCGCGGGCAATCTGGTTCACCGGCTCGAAGACGACTTTCGCTCCCGCCACGCGCGCCACGTCCGCCGTGTGGTCGGTGGAATTGTTGTCGCAGACGATCAGTTCGGTCGCCCAGCCGCGCGCGTGAAACGCCCCGGCCGCGGCCGTGATGCTCCGCAGCGTGACCTCGATCAGCTTCTCCTCGTTGAAGGCGGGGATGATGAAGGAAATTTTCATGAGCCGAATGAACTGACGGGAAGCCGGGGCCTCGCGCCTGCGTCGTGGACTGCGGCCACCCGCGGCCACCTTTGGACCGGTGCCGCACGCTCGAAAGCGCCCGAGGATTGGCGCGCTCCAAAACCTTGCGGTCGCAGGACCGTCTCGCTCACGGCTTCAACACAATCTTCCCCGCCAGCGTGCCTTGCCGGCCCAAGGTGTTCTCCTCCTGAAGTCGATGCGCCTCGGCGGCCTGCGCGAGGGAAAGCACGCGGTCGATGCGCGCCCGCAACTTGCCCTCGGCCAGCCAGCGATTGATGTCCCCGGCGCAGGCCCGCTGCTCCTCGGCGGGCGCGTTGAACATGGCGAAGCCGTGCAGCGCGCAGTCCTTCACGTAGAACGGCCCCACCGGAAACGACGGCTTCGCCTCGCGTCCGGCCATCACGATCATGCGCCCGCGCAGCGCGAGCAACGGCACCGCGCGCTCAAAGTTCGGCTCACGCAGCGTTTCCCACCACACGTTCAAGCCCTGCGGGGCAAACTCACGCAGGGCCGCGTCCACATCCTGCGTCTTGTAATTCACCGCCGCGTCCGCGCCGAGTTGGTGGCAGGCGGCGACCTTCTCGTCGCTGCCCGCCGTGGTGAAAACGCGCGCTCCCATCGCCTTCGCCATCTGCACCACCGCCGAGCCGACCCCGCCCGTGCCGCCGTTCACGAACAAGGTTTCGCCCGCCTTCAATTGCACCCGGCCCAACCCGAGCCGCGCGGTGATGCCGACCAACGCCAGCGCCGCCGCGTCTTCATCGGACACACTGGCCGGCGTCGGATAAAGCCACTGCTCGTCCACCGCCGCGAACTCGGCGAACGTCCCCTGCCGCCCGAGCAAGCCCTGGTTGCTGCCCCACACCCGGTCGCCGCGCTTGAGCTGCTGCACGCCCTCACCGACCTCCTCCACCGTGCCCGCCAGATCGCAGCCCACCACGAACGGCCACGGGTTGTTCATCTTCACCATCCCGGCGCGCACGTACGTGTCGATGGGGTTCACCGCCACCGCGGCCACGCGCACCAGCACCTGGCCCGGCCCGGGCTTGGGCGTGGGCAGCTCTCCGAACAAGATCGATTCCGGTGGTCCCGGCTGTTGAATGTAGGCCGCTTTCATCTGCGGAGACTAAAACAGGAACCGGTGAAACAGTAATCATGATTCCGTGTTCCCTGCTCCGCGCCGGCCCCGCCCCGAACGGCCGGGAGAGCGGTTTGGTGGGGCGGTGGAAAACTTTTCGCCTGCAAGAAAACCGTTCAAGGTGCAATGTCCCCGCGTCACATGAAGGCATTGCGAATCATCGGGTTGACTTGTGCCGTCCTCGCCGTCCGGCTCTCGGCGGCGGACCTGGTGCCGGCCGCCGACCTCGGCTTGCGCGTGCAGCGCGGCTTCACGCTCACCCTCTTCGCCGACAACGATCTCGCGCCCGACACCTGGTGCATGACCATCGACTCGCTCGGGCGCGTGGTGGTGGGCAATGGCAAATCCATCCGCACGCTGGTCGATGAGGACGGCGATGGGGAGGCGGATGACTCGATTGAATTTGCCAGGGTGGAACGCGGCGTCATGGGCCTGTGCTTCGACGGCACGTCGCTCTTCGTCGCCGCGGATGGCTGGCTCTCGCGCTTCGATGACGCGGACGGCGACGGCGTGGCCGACGGCCCGCCCGAGCAACTCATCCCGCTCGGCTTCGGCGAGCACGGCGGGCACGCGATTCGCAAGGGGCCGGATGGCTGGCTTTACGTGATCGGTGGCAATGACGCCGGCTTCACCGCCGAGAAACACGCCACTCTCGACTCGTCGCCCATCCGGCAGCCAGAGGCGGGCGCATTGCTCCGGATCACGCCTGACGGCTCGCAGTCCGAGATCATCGCGCACGGTTTCCGCAATCCCTACGACTTCGATTTCAACAGCGAGGGGGACATCTTCACCTATGACAGCGACGTGGAGCGCGATGCCTTTCTGCCCTGGTACACGCCGACGCGCATCTATCAGGCTGGCTACGGCCAGCATCACGGCTGGCGGCTCAAAGGCTACCAACGAAGCTGGCCGCGCCCGGATGATTATGCCGACACGGTGCCCATACTGTCCCAGGTGGGACGCGGCTCACCGACCGGCGTGACCTGTTACCGGCATGGGCAGTTCCCGGCGCGCTACCAGGACGGTCTCTTCTTCGCCGACTGGACGTTCGGCCTGGTTTACTATCTGCCGCTCGAAGTGAACGGCGCGAGTTACACCCGCGCGCAGCCAGAGGTGTTCATCGAACCGATCGGCGCGCACGGTTTCACGCCCACCGATCTCGCCGTCGCTCCGGATGGCTCGATGTTTATTTCCATCGGCGGGCGCAAGACACGCGGCGCGATCTATCGCGTCGAATTCGCCGGTGGCCGCCCGCCCGCCCAAGCCCTCCCGGCCGGACTGGCCGCGCTCTCGTTCCTGCCCAGCCAGGATCTCAACCAGGTGCTACTCGCGGCGCAACCGCTCGACGCCTGGTCGCGCGCGCTCTGGATGCCGGCGGCGACCCGCGCCGGCGCGCAACCATTCGCCGCGCTGGTCTCGGACGAGAATGCCGCCCCGGCCCACCGCGTGCGCGCCATCGAAGTGCTCACGGAAATGTTCGAGGGCGTGCCGCCCGCGCGGGCCGCCCTCGCCGCCCGATCCGCTCACGCCGCCGTGCGCGCGCGGCTGGCCTGGTCGTTGGGCCGGCAGCCGGGCGAGAACGCGGCGCAACTGCTCACGGGACTCGCCCTCGACCACGACGCCGCCGTGCGCCGCCACGCGCTCGACGCCATCGCGGATCAAATTCAACTCTTGAGCGCAGCCGACCTCGTGCGCGTGGTTCAACCTGGATTATCTCATCTGGATCAGTTTGTCCGACTGGCCGCCGCGCGCGTGGCCAGCGAAATGGACAAGGATTCGTGGATGCAGCTCACCACCATCATCCCGCGCCACTCGCCGGCGGTGATCGGCGCGGCCCTGGCCCTGGTCTGGCGCACGCCCGACCGGTTGGTGCATCCGGAAATCGTCGATTCCCTGACCAACCTGCTCGCGCAAACCCGCGACCCATCGGTGCGCCACGACATTGTCCGGCTGCTCATCCTGGCCCTGGGCGACTGGCACCTGAACGGTCCCTCGATCGAAGTCAACACCGGCTATGAACTGCCGATCGTGCCGGCGAAGGAATTCGACGTGCCGTCACTGCGGCGGATGACGCGCGCCCTGCTCCCTTCCGGCGACGCCGCGCTCGACACCGAGGCCGCGCGCCTGCTGGCCATGCTGGAGGACGACGACAAGCGCACGCCCGTTCTGCTCGCGAACCTGATCACGCCCAACAGCACCGCCACTTCCGACTTCCATTACCTCGCCTGCCTGGTGCAGGTGCGCGCCAGCGTGCCGGAACTGGCCCCGCGCCTCGCCGCCGCCATCCTCGCGCTCGACCGCAAGCTGGCCGGGCAGGAAGCGCGCGGGAAGCAAAGTTGGAACGCCCGCCTCACGGAGCTGGTCCAACAACTCGTGCGCCACGAGCCGGCCATCGCCGACGCGCTGCTGGGCCACCCGCAATTCGCCACGCCCGCGCGTGTCTCGCTGGCGGGAGCCTTGGAAGGCGATCACAAGCTCGCCGCCGCCCGCGCTTTCTTCGCCGCGGCCAAGGCCAGTCCCGGTTTTCCGTGGACGCCGGAGTTGATCGCGCTGCTTTCATTGCTGCCCCCGGAGGACATCGTGCCGCTGTTCCGCCGCCATTGGAGCAACGGGCTGGTGCGCGATGCATTGATCCCGATGATCGCGGTGAAGCCGCTCGCCGTGGAGCGCGAGAAATTCCTGTCCGCGCTCGGCTCCGCGCAACCCTCCGTGGTGCGGGCCAGCCTCGGCGCGTTGCTGAAACTGCCACCTGATCCGTCGGGCACGAATCTCGTCGCCCCGTTGAAGCTCTTGCACCGCCTGACGGGCGAACCGCCGGAGTCGGCGCTGCGCGGGCAAGTCGTCACCCTCATCACCAACAGCCTCAAGCAGCCCATCAAGGTCACGGAACCGCCCGAACCCGAAGCCGCGGCGATTCGCCGGGCTTATCAACCCCTCTTCGATTACCTCCTCGCCAAATATCCGGGCCTGGGCCGCGCCATGAATGCCGAGGACAACGACGATCCGTCCGCCTGGACGGCCATCCTGCGCAACGTGGCTTGGGAACGCGGCGACGCCGGGCGCGGGGCGCAGATTTTTTTCCAACGCGCCTGCGCCACCTGCCACAGCGAGGCCGGAGCCATCGGGCCGGATCTCGCCGGCGCGGCGCAACGCTTCTCGCGCGAGGATTTGATGAACGCCATCGTGTTCCCCAGCCGCGACATCGCCCCGCCCTATCGCACCACGACCTTCCGCCTGCGCAACGGCGAGAGCCACACCGGCCTCGTGGCCTTCGAGTCGGCCGATGGCTGGCTGGTGCAAACCGGCGCGGGCCTGAGCGTGCGTCTCGACAGCCGCGACGTGAGCGCGCAGGAACCGGGCGCGATGTCCGTGATGCCCAGCGGATTGCTCAAGGGGTTGAACGCCCGCGATCTCGCCGACCTGTACGCCTACCTCCGCACGCTCGACGGGCGATGAGGAATGGGGAAGCTGTCGCGCCGTCCGAGGGATTCCCCCAACCTGACGCACGCAAAAATGCCGCAGCCCGAAGGCTGCGGCATGTGCCGGGAGATTGTCTTCCCTGCCCTTACTCTTCGATGAACTTCAGCACGCGCGACTTCTCGGAGCGCTTGCGCTGGTTGTCGTCGAGGATCTTCTTGCGCAGGCGCAGGTTCTTGGGCGTGGCTTCCACGTATTCGTCCACGTCGATGTATTCCAGCGCGCGCTCCAGGCTGAGCTTGAGCGGGGCGTTGAGTTGCGCGCCTTTGCCGTCGCCCTGGGAACGCATGTTGGTCAGGCGCTTCTCCTTCACCGGGTTCACAGGGATGTCGTTTTCGCGGGCGTTCTCGCCCACGATCATGCCGATGTAAACGGCGTCGCCCGGCTCGATCATCAGGCGACCGCGTTCCTGCACCATGTTCAGCGCGTAGGTGGTGGCTTCGCCGGTATCCATCGAGACAAGCGAGCCGTTCTTGCGCGCGGCGATTTCGCCGCGGTCCTCGCCGTACTCGTGGAAGAGATGGCTCATCACGCCCATGCCCTTGGTGGAGTTCACCAGGTCGGTCTCGAAACCAATCAACCCGCGCATCGGCGCCAACGCCTCGACGGAGACGACGTTGCCGACGTGGTTCATGTTCGTGATCTGCGCCTTGCGGTTGGAAAGATTCTCCATGATCGCGCCGAGGTTTTCGCTGGGCACTTCGACGAAGAGCTTCTCGATCGGTTCGAGCGGATTGCCATCCGGCCCTTTTTTCCAGAGCACTTCCGGGCGGGAGACGAGCACCTCGTGGCCTTCGCGGCGCATCTGCTCGACGAGGATGGCGATTTGCATTTCACCCCGGCCGCTGACGGCGAAGATCTTCGGGTCGCTGGTCTGCGCGATGCGCAGGGCGACGTTGGTGCGGATCTCCTTGGTCAGCCGGTCCCAGATGTGGCGGGCCGTGACGAGCTTGCCGTCCATGCCTGCGAGCGGGCCGTCGTTCACGGCGAACTGCATCTGGATGGTCGGCGGATCAATCGGGATGTAGGGCAGCGCGCCGCGTTCTTCCGAGTCGCAAATGGTCTCGCCGATGAACACATCCTCGAAACCCGTCAACCCCACGATGTCGCCGGCATGCGCTTCCTGAATCTCGATGCGCTTCATGCCCTCGAAGTGGAAGATGGCGGTGACCTTGCCCTTGGTGACCCGGCCCTGACCGTGGCGGCAGATGGCGGGATCGCCCAGCTTCACCTTGCCCTCGTAAATCTTCCCGAAGGCGATACGCCCGAGGTAATCGCTGTAATCGAGGTTCGCCACCAGCACCTGGAATCCCAGGCCGGCCTTGGCCCGCGGGGGCGGGATGTGCTTCACGATGGCGTCGAAGAGCGGCTCCATGGTCCCGCTGGCGTGCTCGAGTTCGAGCTTGGCGTAGCCGTTCTTGGCCGAGCAGTAGATGAACGGGAAATCCAGTTGCTCATCCGTGGCCCCGAGCGATTGGAACAGCTCGAACACTTCGTCCAGCACCTTCTTGGGGTTGGCGTTCTCGCGGTCGATCTTGTTGATCACCACGATGGGCTTGGCCCCGGCTTCGAGCGCCTTGCGCAGCACGAAGCGCGTCTGGGCCTGCGGGCCTTCCGCCGAATCCACGACGAGCAGCACGCCGTCGATCATGTTCATGATGCGCTCGACCTCGCCGCCGAAGTCCGCGTGTCCGGGGGTATCGACGATGTTGATGTGGTAATTCTTGTATTTGAAGGCGGCGTTCTTGGCCCGGATGGTGATGCCCTTTTCCTTCTCCAGATCCATCGAGTCCATGAGGCGTTCCTCGGAGGATTCGTGCTGGTTGGCGCGGAAGGTTCCGGACTGCTTGAGCAGACAATCGACGAGCGTGGTCTTGCCATGATCGACGTGCGCGATGATGGCGATGTTGCGAATATGTTCCATGATTCAGTTCTTCTCCAAATTAGAGCCGCGCAGTGTCACCGCCCGCAGGAAAAGGTCAAGGCTGGCGAAGGGTGGAATTGGAAGTGGCGGTCAACCGACGAGGTAGAACCGGTCGCGCTGCGACCGGTCGCGCCGCGCAGAGCGGCGCAACGACCTGGCGCGACCATCCGGTTTGGCCGCCCGCTGAACGCGGGCTTGTTTTGTCGCAGCGCGACAAAACCCACCTTTGCCCGCCACTTTCAATCCCACCCTGGCGAAGAGGTTGGCGAAGAGGAGGTGAGAACGTCCGATTTTTATGGGCCGTAACTTGGCGGTGCCACTCTCGCCCTCCGCGCCTCGGTCGGCGGGCCGGGGCCGCAAACTGGACCGCAGGTTGATGGTGGCACCGTCATCGGCGCCGGTCGGGCCGGGCACAGCTCGTCCCCACCACGAAATCAAAGGGGCGACTCGATGGAGACTGGTCATCCCGACTCCGCAAGCTGGCACGGCCCCGCGCAACCGTGGCGGCATCTTCGCCCGGATATTCTGTTGCCCGGCGGGGGCGGGTTGATTTCAAATCAACGCCATGAAAATTCACCGCCCATTTTTCGTGTACACCGCCGCGCTGGCCTTGCTCACGAGTTGTTCCACGGTGCCGCCGCGGCCGACCATCGGCCTCGGGGCCAAACCCCTGCCCGGCGCGGAGGTCATCATCGACGGCACGCGCGAAACGCTGGACGGGAAGTGGACTTACTGGGCGGGGCCGCGCTTTGCCTCGGCACTGCCCATCAAGTGGAAGGTCGTGGAAGACCCGGTGGACGGCGGCACGGCGTGGATGACGGATGATCGCGCGGCGGATGGCGGCAAGTACGGCGCGGCCGACATCGTGACCAAGAAGGCCTACCGCGATTTCCGTCTGCACATCGAGTTCCTGGTCATGAATCCGCGCGGCAACAGCGGCGTGTATCTCCAGAACCGCTACGAGATTCAGATTCAGGAGGGCGACCGCACCAAGCACGGCATGGGCGCGGCCATCAATGAAAGCGAGTCGCCTTATCATGCCTTCAACGGGCTGGGCAAATGGAACTCCTACGACATCCACTTCCGCGCGGCGCGTTTTCAGGAAGGCAAGCGCGTGGAGAAGGCGCTGGTCACCATGTATTTCAACGGGATCAAGGTTCACACCAATTTCCCCATCAGCCAGGTCTGGGGCGGGGCGAACTCGGGCGTCGATGGCGGGAATGACAACGGGCGGGGCGTGACCGATACGCCGCAGGGCTTGAAGCTGCAAGCCGAGGGCCACGACGTGCGTTACCGGAACGCCTGGATCAAGGAAGTAAACCTCAAGGACGCGAACACGGATTTTTGATCCGGGGCGAATCGGCGCGCGGGTTTTCAACCCGCGCTCCGGGGCCAGACCTCTGGCCGGGCTGAGAGCCTGTCTGAAAAGTCGTTTGGGCGGCGCAGGCCACTGGCCCCGGAGTGCGCCCGTCCTCGGGCGCAGCAACGTGGCCAAGGCGGCCGGTGTGGATTTCCCCAACGCGCTCGACGTCATCACGTTGCTGCGCCCGAGGACGGGCGCACTCCGGGGCCGAATTTTCAGACCGGCTCTGAGGTTCGACTTCAGAGTTCGGGATTGAAAAACATCACCCGCGCGGCTTCCTCAAACCGCGCGGGCGTGTCCCCAAACCCCAAACAGAACCGGACAGGAAATTACTGAGGCGTCACCTCGAGGGTTTCCGCGCGAGTGTGCGGGGCGTCCTCCATTTCGTCCACGGTCGGGCCGGGCGGCGGCGGCACGAGGTCTTTCTCGTGGGTCGTGGTGGTGCTGGTCACGGCTGGAAGCTCGGTGACCTTGTGGAATTTCACGCTCACGATCTTGCTGATGCCGTGCTCCTGCATGGTCACGCCGTAGAGCACGTCGGCCATGCCGATGGTGCGCTTGTTGTGGGTGATGATGATGAATTGCGAGTGCTCGATGAAGCGCTGGAGCACGCGGATGAAGCGGTTGATGTTCGACTCGTCGAGCGGCGCGTCCAGCTCGTCCAGCACGCAGAAGGGGCTGGGCTTCACCTGATAGATGGAGAAGAGCAGGGCGACGGCGGTCATGGTCTGCTCGCCGCCGGAGAGGAGCGAGATGCTCTGGAGCTGCTTGCCGGGCGGGCGGGCCACGATGTCGATGCCGGATTCGAGCACGTCGTTCTCGTCGGTGAGGATGAGATCGGCTTTGCCGCCCCCGAAGACCTCGATGAACATGTTGCGGAAGTTGTCCCGGATTTGCAGGAAAGTCTGCATGAACATCTCCTTGGTCTGGGTGTTGATGCGATTGATGACCTCGGCCAGCTCGGCCTTGGCCCGGACCAGATCGTCGTACTGCGTGCTGAGGAAGGTGTGGCGCTGCTCGGTCTCCTCGTATTCCTCGATGGCCACGAGATTGACCGGGCCCATTTCGTCGATGCGTTTCTGCATCTCGCCGACCTGCGTGGTGATGACGTCCCAATCAGTGCCCGCGCCGCTGGCAGCCATCTCCTCGGGTGAAAGCGTCTGCACCTTGGCCTGGCCTTCGTCGGCGTAGGTGATGGTGATGCACTCGCTGCGGATGTCGTCGAGGTTGACCTGATACTTCTGCTGAATGCGCTCGCGCAAATTCTGCACGCTCATGTGGCGCTGGGCGAGTTCGACATCCACGGTGCCGCGCTGCTGCTGGAGCGAAGTGAGGCGCCCGCGCTGGCCGCGAAGATTTTCCTCACGCGTGGCGACATCGGCATCGACACCGCTCTTTTCCTCGACGAGTTCGGCGGTCTGGGCATTGACGATGTCGCGCTCGTGCGAGAGGCGTTCGGTCTGGCGGCGGGAGTCTTCGTTCTCGGACTCGGCCTGCTCCTTGCGCTTGAGGCAGGAACTGATCTCGCCGCGACGCTGGAGAGCAAGCGCGGTGAGTTCGGTGATGCGCTGTTGCAGCGGACCGCGTTGGCTGGTGAACGAGGCGGCAAGCTGCTCATCCGTGGCGAGGGCGACTTTGGATTCGGTGAGCGCCGCCGTGGCGGTGTCGCGATGCTCGCGGAGGGTGTCGAGGCCGGCGCCGAGTTCGGTCACGAGGTCCTGGGCAGCCTTCTCGCGCAACTCGCTCTCGGTGACTTGCGCGGCGAGGGCGGCGCGCTTGTCGTTTCCTTCCTTCTCCTGCGAGGCGAGGCTCTGAATTTCGTAAACGACGGTGTCGATCTTCTGGTGCAGGACGCGCAGGGAGTTTTGCAGCGCCTTAAACTCGCCTTCATGCGTGGCGATAGCGACTTCCTGGGCGCGCAGTTCGGTCTGGGCTTCCTGCAAACTGGCCAGCAACGCGGTCTGTTCGCCTTGCAACGCGCCCTTGCCCCGGCTGATTTCACTGACCTGATCCTGCAACGTCGCGAGCTGCGACTGGAGTTCCTTGATTTGATTCTTGCGCCCGAGGATGGACGACGGCGCCTTGCCATTGTTGCCGTTGGTCGAACCGCCGGTATAGATGCCGTGGCGGCTGAGCATTTCGCCGCTGCGCGTGACGTAATCAAACGCACCATTGGTCGCGCGCCACGCACTGGTCGCCGCCGCGAGATCGGGAACGATGATGAGTTGGCCCAGCAACGCGTTGATGAGCGGACGAATGGAGTCATCGGCCTCGATGACCGTGAGCGCAAGCGTGCCGTCGAGATCTTGCGGCAACTCAGCGCCAGCACCACCGGGGGCGGGCTGCAAGCCGAGCGAGGCGATGCTGGCCCGGCCCTGCTTGTTTGCGGCGAGACCGGCGAGAATTTCCTGCGCGGACTCCGGCTGCTCGGTGAGCACCAACTGCAAGTGATGCCCGAGCGCGGATTCGACTGCGGTCACAAATTCATCCGGCACACGAATCTTGTCCGTGAGCGAGCCAAGCACGGACTTGGATTGCTTGAGCGCCGCCAGCGCGCCGGCGCCGAAACCTTCGTGCGATTCCTGCAACTGTTCGAGCACGTTCAGACGCGACTTCTTCTCCGCCTGCTGCCGCACGACGACATCCAACTCCTGTCCAATGCGATTCAACTCCGACTGAATCTCCTTCAGTCGCGCCTGGCGCTCTTCGACTGTGCCGCGGCTGGTGGCGACGTTGAGCTTCTCCGTCTCGACGTTGGCCGCGAACTCCTGCAAGCGCGCTTCGAGCCGCGTGCGTTCTTCCTCGAGCTGAATCTTCTCGGCCGAAAGCTTTTCCAGCCGGATGACGTTGCCCTGCTTTTGCAAGTCGAGCGCGTTGATTTCATTGCGCACGCGCGTGAGCTGCTGCGCGGCGGCGAAGGAATCGGACTGCGCGCGGCGCATGGCGTCCTGCTTGGCGATCAGTTCCTGCTCCACGCCCTGCAAGGCGTCGCGCTTCTGCTGGAGCGCGCGACGATGCTCTTCGAGCGCGGCGTTCACCCCGGTGAGCTTCTCGGTGACGACGGCGAGTTCTTCCGTGGCGGCGCGGGTGCGCTCCTCGGCTTCGGAGATGTCGCTGAGCGCGCGGGCGTTCTGCTGTTCGAGTTCGCGCAGGCGTTCCTCGTTGAAATGAATGCGGCTCTCGTGTCGATCACACTGGCCCTTGAGTTCCATGCCCTTCTGCTGCGAAACCGCGATTTGCTCCTCAAGTTCCGAGAGGCGGCTGCGGAGCTGGAGGATTTCATCCTCCGCCTGCAACACGCTCGCGGAGCAGATCTCCATGTCCATGCGCAAGCGCTCGGCCGTGCTGGTGCGTTCGGCGATCTCCGCTTGCAACACGTCGAACTGATGACGCGCGAGCTGGGTTTCGAGATGGCGCAACTCATCGGCGATTTGCTTGTAGCGGCGTGCCTTGCCGGCCTGGCGTTGGAGCGAACCGATCTGCCGCTTCACCTCGCGGATCAAATCCTGGATGCGCAGGAGATTCTGCTCGGTGTATTCCAGTTTGCGCAGCGCCTCGCGCTTCTGGGACTTGAACTTGGTGATGCCCGCCGCTTCCTCGAAAACCAGCCGCCGGTCGTCCGGCTTGCTGGAGAGAATCTGCGTGATGTTGCCCTGGGCCATGATCGAGTAGCTCGTCTTGCCCATGCCCGTGCCCATGAAGAACTGCTGGATGTCCTTGAGGCGGCACGGCGCCTTGTTGATGAAGTACTCGCTCCCGCCATCGCGGAAGACCCGGCGCGTGACGGTGACCTCGTTATAGGACATCTCGACGCCGGCGGCGCGCAGGTGTTCCTCGTCCACGCCGCCGATGGTCAGGGAGACCTCAGCCATGCCGAGCGGCTTGCGGCCATCGGTGCCATTGAAAATCACGTCGGCCATCTCGCCGCCACGCAGCGCCTTGGCCGATTGTTCACCCAGTACCCAACGGATAGCGTCGGAGACATTGGACTTGCCACACCCATTGGGGCCGACGATGGCGGCGACGCCGGGTTGGAAATTGAGGGACGTCTTATCGGCAAACGACTTGAAGCCGAACATCGTTAGATTCTTGAGATACATTCCGGTGCCTACAAATAGTGTTCTTTACCAGCGTGTAAAGCCGAATCCTACCACATATGGTAGGAAGTTGTTCACACTGGCTACTACCAACTTGAGGAACCGAATCGGCGAGCCGTGGGTTCAGACGGGGCAAACTGGGAAATTGCTCAAAATTCGGGGAAAGTTTTCAGAGCAGGAGCGATAACGGAAAGGAAAGGAATGGCGATCGCTGTTTGGTAAACCCCGGGGCAATCAAAAGTGCGCTCTGAGTTCGGGAGGTCGCCGCATCGGGTCGCAGCGCCACAAACGCCAAAGTTTCCGCTCAGTTCATTCCGCACGGAGCCGCTTCACTCAATCCGATACAAATCCGTCTTCGTGCGGAGAATCAGCGCGTTGTCGGTGACGGCGGGGGAGGACATGAAGCCGCTGGCCAGCGTGTTCTCAGCCAGCTTCTTGAACTCACGACCGGGGGCGATGACGGTTCCTTTCCCTTCCTCGTTGAAGAAGTAAATGTTGCCACCGGCCAGAATGGGCGAGGCCGAATAGTTGCCGCCGACGCGTTCGGACCAGACGACCGCACCTGACTTCGCCTCCAGGCAAGTGGCCACACCGCCGTCGTTGACCAGGTAGAGCAATTCGCCCGCAAGCAGAAGCGAGGGCTTCTTCGGCGCGGCCTTGGTCACACGCCACGCGCTGTGCGACGCGGTCACATCGCCGCGACCGCCGGGCTTCACGGCCAGTACCTGACCTTGCGACCAGCCCGTGGGGAAAAAGATCAGCCCATGTCCGATGACCGGGCGGGTGCCGCCGGAATGGCTGCTCCGCTCCTCGACGCGCCAGAATTCCTCGCCCGTGAGCGGGTCGTAGCCGTAGGCCGCGTTCGCGCCCTGGCTGATGAGCAGCGGCTTGCCATCCATCACCGCGACGTGCGGCGTGGCGAAAGCCTTGCGGAAATCGCCCTCGGCCTTCGGTTTGCCGTCCGGGCCGAGATCCTTGAAGTCAATCGAGCGATCCTTCCTCCAGACCGTTTTGCCGGTCTTCTTGTCGAGCGCGATGATGAACTGCGCATCGCTCCCGTCGAAATTCATGATCAGCAAGTCGCCGTGGAGAATCGGCGACGAGCCCGCGCCGCGATAATGATTGCACGCGATATCGCGCCGTTCCCAAAGCACCTGGCCGGTCTCCGTGTCCAGGCAGGCCGTGCCGGGTGAGCCGAACGTGACGTAAATGCGCCCCGCTTCCATGACCGGCGTGGGCGAGGCCGGCGAGTTGAAGGCATGATGAAACTGCGGCCGTTCGACCTCGAAGAGCTTGATGTCGCGCAGGACTTTCCCCGTGTCCGCATCGACACACACGGCAAAAAGCTGTTTAGCTTCGGACGTGGCTGTGGTCAGCCAGATCTGTTTCCCCCAGATCACGGGCGAGGACCAGCCGCGTCCGTGAATCGGCGTCTTCCACTTCACGTTGTTCGTCTCGCTCCACGTCACCGGCACCGGGCGGGAATCAGCGTGGCCATTGCCGTTCGGCCCACGAAATTGAGGCCAATCGGACGCCCCAGCCACGGAACAAAGCACGAGTGGGAGCAGGTTCAGGATGCGCATGGGGAAGAAATCCCATGAGGCGCAACCGGGGGCAAGCCCTCCTTTCACGCGGCCACGATCGAGGAACGCGAAGTCGGCGCGGCTCAGTCGCGGTCCGCCCTTCCGAGGCTGGCAGATCAGTGGCTTTCAGACATGATGCTCACATCCGCTTTTGAACGGTCGTGCGGTGCAAGATGAGGGCCTGGAAGCTTGTGAGCCTGAACTGGAGCCTCCGACCAACGCCCCCCGACATCCCAGCGCGGTTGGCCGAACCGCGCGAAAGCCGGCTCTTGGGTTTGGCCACAACGCTGCACCGCTCGTGGCGCGCCGCCCGTCAGGAAGCCTCCCGCTGGCCCGGGGGCAGCCACGTCCGCGCGCACGACGCCTTGGGGAAAAACCCAGCACCTCGCCATGCTCCACATTGCTGCGCCCGAGGACGGGCGCACTCCGGGCCCGCCACGATCAATCCCACCCAGACTCATCGCCCGACTGGACAATCCGCCGCTGATGCAGCATCGTCCTCGCGACCCAAACTCATGAAACCAAACTCCCCTGCCCTGCTCTCGTGGTGTGCCCTGTGGCTTTGCGCCAGTCTCATGGCCCGCGCGGCCATCTGCAACCCGGTCGTCCTCCCGGCTCAGGATCAGGGCTGGTATGACTCGAACGGCCACCACGACGCCGGCAACGACAACTATTTTTGCGGCGACGGCGTGGCGGCGGCTCCCTTGCGCAACTGGTTCGTCTTCAACATTCCACTGCTCTCGCAACCAGTGACTTCGGCCGAGCTGCGGGTCAACACCTTCGGCATCAACACTCCGACCGGAAGCGAGACCTATGAGCTGCGCGAGGTGACGACTCCTGCGGGCGGTCTGATGGCTGGCGGCAGCGGGTTGACCAGCATCTTCGACGATCTGGGCGATGGCCCGGTGTATGGCAGCCAGATCGTCTTGAGCGGTGCCGCCAACAATTACATCACGATTCCGTTGAACGCCGCGTTTATCTCGAACCTCACGGCGGCGGCAGGCGGAACCATCTCCGTGGGCGGGCAACTGACCTCGCTGGATGGCCTGAACAACAACGAGTATCTCTTCGGCAGTTCCGGGGCCGGCAGTCCCTCGAACCGCTCGGTTCAGTTGCACCTGACCTATTCCAACGGCAACGCCTTAACCTTCGTGCTCCAACCGAACAGCCAATCGGTGATTGCCGGCGGCACGGCCAGTTTCGCGGTGCAGGTTTGCGGCGGAGGATCGCCCTCTTATCAATGGCAACGGTTCGGCACCAATCTGCCGGGCGCGACCAGCCCGCAGTTGCAAATGCCCGGCGTTTTGACGTCGCAGGCCGGCCCGTATCGCGCGGTGGTGACGGATGGACTGACCACGGTGACGAGCCTCGTGGCCAACCTCTCGGTCAGCAACGGCGTGGCCCCCACGGGCAGCATCTACATCTGCACCGGGCAGTCGCCGGCGGAGGCCGGATCGACAGTGGGTTTCTGCGCCCAGATCACCGGCCTGCTCACGCCCACCTGGCAATGGCGGCACAACGGAACCAATCTGCCGGGGCAGGTCAGCCCCAGCCTCTACCTCTACGAGGTGCGGACGAATCAGAGTGGCAACTACACGCTGGTCGCGAGCAACCTGGCCGGCGTCTTCACCAGCGCGCCCATCGCCCTGGTCGTGATTCAGATTGCGCCCTCCGGGTTCATTTATCTGGCGGGCGGATCCGCCACGCCGCCCGCCGAATCGACGGTGACGCTGTGCGCATCCATTTCTGGCGGGCCGTTCCCGGCGCTCCAGTGGCAGTTCAACAGCACGAACCTGCCGGGCCAGACCGGCTCGTGCCTGTATCTCTCAAATTTGCAATCGAACCAGAGCGGCCTCTACCGGCTGGTCGCGAGCAACGCGGCCGGCGCGTTCACCAGCGCGCCCATTGCCCTGGCCGTACAGTATTCGGCACCCAGCGGGTACATCTATGTTTCCAACGGTGGAACCAATCCCCTGGTCGATTCCTATGTGCTGATCTATTCCTCAATTTCGGCCGCGCCCGCCCCGGTCTATCAGTGGCAGTTGAACGGCACCAACCTGGTGGGAGAGAACTACTATTACCTCCAGATGTTCAACGTGACGTCGAACCAGAACGGCCTCTACCGGGTGGTCGCGAACAATATCCTGGGCGGCTTCACCAGCGCGCCCATTGCCTTGACCGTGCGCTACCAGGCGCCCACCGGCAGTATTTATCTGGCCACGGGCACCTCGCCCGCCCCGGCGGGTTCGACCGTGGGTTACTGCTCCTCGATTGTTGCCGCGCCTGCGGCGGCGCTCCAGTGGCAGCGCGACGGCGTGAATCTGCCGGGCGAGACCAGTTCTTGTCTCTGGCTCTACGGCGTGACATCGAACGAGGCCGGGCTGTACCGGTTGGTGGCGAGCAACACCATAGGCGCATTTACCAGCGCGCCCATCGCCCTGGCGGTCAATTACTTCGCCCCCACCGGCAGCATTTACGTATCCTACGTCTCGAACCCTGCCCCCGCTGGTTCGTCGCCCTCCCTTTGCAGTTCGATGGTGGGCGCGCCGCCGGCCTCTACTTTCCAATGGCAGTTCCACGGCACCAACCTGCCGGGAGCAACCAACGGCTGCCTCAATTTGTTCAACGTGACCTCGAACGAGGCCGGCAGCTACCGACTCATCGCCGGCAACAGCGTCGGCACCGGGACCAGCGCACCCGTCGTGCTGGCGGTGAACTACGCCGCGCCCACGGCGTCGATCTTCCTGAGCTACGGACGCGTGCCCACGACCGTCGGCAACGGCGTGACCCTTTGTTCTTATCTGTCTGGAGCGCCCTACCCGGCGGTGCAATGGCAGTTCCACGGCACCAACCTGCCGGGGCAGACTGCCTCCTGTCTCTACCTCTCCAACTTGCAGACCAACCAGAGTGGCCCCTACACCATCGTGGCCAGCAACAGCCTCGGGGTCGTGACCAGCGCGGTGGCGGTGCTCACCGTCCTCCCGCCGCAACCCTTGCTGGCTTACCTCTCGACCGGCCTCTCCCCGCTGCTGGTCGGCAGCTATCATTATCTTTACGCGGAAACACAACTCCCCGGTTTGGTCTCGCTCCAGTGGCGCCTCAACGGCGTGGACCTGCCGGGATTCGGGAGCTACGTCTTCTACCTTTACCCGGTGCAGACCAGTTCCGCCGGCACGTACACTGTGGTGGCCACGACCGCCACTTCCGGCAGCTACACCAGCCCGCCCGTGGTGGTGGAGGTTTATTTCGCGCCGCCCACCTCGGCCAGCCCGCAGTTCTTCATCGGCCAGGCCGAGGCCCTGCTCGGGGAAGACATCGGCCTCTCCGCCGCCTACGCCGGCAGTCCCGCCGTGATCCAGTGGCGCTTCAACGGCGCGAACCTGCCCGGCCAGACCAACTCCACCTTGAATCTGCTCGGCCTCACCACCAATCAAGCGGGCCAGTATTCCTTCACCGCCATCAATCTTGGCGGGGCCACCACGAGCAGTGTCGTGACGCTGACCGTGGGTTATCAGGCTCCGGTCTTCCAAATGGTTCCTTACGACTTGTCGGTGGCCGAAGGAGCCACGGCCCGTTTCACCGCGCAGGCCCGGGGTGGCCCGCTGCCCCAGCATTACCTGGAACATGAGGGCGCGAACGTCCCCGTGCCCTACAATTTTGAAGGCTGTTGTACGGGCGGCTTCAATCTGTTCGACACCACTTTGGCGGACGCGGGCAGTTACCGCATCATCGCCAGCAACTCCCTCGGCATGGCCACCAGCACCGTGGCCACCCTGACCATCACCCTCGCCGGGCCGCTTGACCGCTGGACCCAGCGCAATCCGCTCCCGCAATCCCAACCACTCCTGGCCGTGGCGCATGGCGCGGGGCAATTCGTGGCCGTGGGGGAACGCGGCACCATTCTCACCTCGCCCAACGGCGCGAACTGGGCCTTGCAGAATCGCCGCGCCGACGTGCCCCTGCACGGCGTGGCCTACGGCAACGGCGTCTTCGTCGCCGTGGGCGACGGCGGCACCATTCTCTCTTCCGCCGACGGCACAAATTGGTCTTATCGATTCACCGCCGCCGGAACCTTCCTCTACGCCGTGACCCACTCCGAGGACGCCGGCCTCTTCGTGGCCGTCGGGGTCGCGCCGGGCCTGAGTACGCTCGCCATGTATTCCAGTGACGGGGTGAACTGGACCCGCGTGTCGCTCAACGGCTACTACGCGCAGATGGCCGTGACGTACGGCCACGGCCGGTTCGTCGCCGCAGGCAGTTCGTCAATTCTCACCTCCACCGATGGTACCAGTTGGTCTTTGGCCCAGACCGTGACCCGACAGATTGAAAGCCTGACCTATGCGGACGGGCAATACGTGGCCGTGGGCGATGACGGCACCATGCTCACTTCTTCGGACGGAAGCTCCTGGCAGTCTCTCCCCGCCTTGACCGCGCGCAGATTGCTCGGTGTGGCCCACGGCGCGGGGCGCTTTGTTGCTGCCGGGGCACGCGGCACCATGCTCACCTCCACCGATGGCTACGTCTGGTCGGCCATTTCATCCGGCACGCCAGATCGTTTGGAGACCGTGGACTACTCGGGCGGACGCTTCGTGGCCGTGGGAGAAAACGGCACCATCATCACCTCGAACAACGGCCTGGACTGGACGACCCAAAGCCTGGGCGTGACGCGCGACCTGGACGGCATGCACGTCGCGAACGGCACGCTCCTCATCGTGGGCAAAGGCGGCAGCATCCTTAGCAGCACCGACGGCACGCATTACACCACCCCGGACTCCGGAGTGACGAACGACCTGCACGGTGTCACCTGGGGCGGCGGACTCTGGATCGCGGTGGGTGAACCGGGCGTCGTGCTCACTTCCCCAAACGGCGTGGACTGGACCAGCCGCGCGACCGGCACCACCAACTCCCTCAAGGACGCCACCTATGCCGAGGGCCAGTGGATGGTGGTCGGCACTCAGGGCACCATCGTGCGCTCGACCGATGGCGTGAACTGGAGCACCACCTTTACCAGCCCAGGCTACGACCTCAACGACGTGGCCTACGGCCACGGGATGTTCCTCGTGGCCGGCGACGGAAACTACAACCGGAACGGCTCCGTCTTCAAATCCACCGACGGTACGTTCTGGTCGCATGTGAGTTTCTATCCCGGCAAAAACCTGCGCGGCGTGACCTTCGAGCGCGACCGGTTCCTGTTCACTGGCAACGACGGCTATCTTTTCTGGACGACCAACGGGGTCTTCTTCAATAACAGCTACGTCCCTTACTACGCCAACATGCGCGCCGCCACCTGGGCGCACGGCCTGTGGATCGTGGTGGGGAATTACGGCGGCATTTTCACCTCGCCTGATTTGAACACCTGGACCCGCCGCGCCTCGCGCACCTTCGAGAACCAGCACCAGGTCGCGCTGCTCGGGGGCAAGCTGGTGGTCATCGGTAATCGCGGCGGCGTGCTCCAGTCCGACCGCTTCATCACCGAAGTCGAGCCGCCGGTCTTCGTGCCCGGCTTCGGCTTCCGCCTGCCCTTCAAGGGCGTGGTCAAGCAAGCGTACCAAATCCAGGCCTCTCCCAACCTGGTGAACTGGACCAACCTGCTCACTTTCACCAACCTGACCGAGCAAGGCTCCTTTTCCGACCCTGCTTCGCTCGACCAGCCCCGGCGCTTTTACCGGCTGGTGCAACCATAAGGCGGACGCAATCCTGCGCGCGCCAGGAGTCCTGACCACCGGCTCCGGCCCGTTCGGTTCCCAGGCCCACTCGTGGTCAGAGCCTGTCTGAAAAGTCACTGGGGCAGCGAAAGGTGCCAGCCCCGGAGTGCGCCCGTCCCCGGGCGCAGCAACGTGCGAACCTCAGCGGGTATGGGTTTTCCCCACGCGCTCCACGTCATCACGTGGCTGCGCCCGAGGACGGGCGCACTCCGCCTCCGAATTTTCAGAC
>JANOQV010000037.1:0-18805 GCA_031414955.1 Pedosphaera sp.
AGCATGAGCGCGAGCGCGAACCGATGCGGAGCGACGACGCGCTTCACGGCGGAAATGACCGCGTGATCGTCGCGGTGAAAGAGGCGGTTGAGGTCGAGTCCGTCCGCGTCGGTGCGCGCATTTTGGAGAAGACCCCACGGATTCAGCGCGGGAAAAAGCAGCAGCGGCAGCCGCGCGAGCCGCGAAGCGTGACGCTCGGCCCATGCGATGAGGGCTTCGCTGGAAGCGGGTTCGTCGCCGTGAATGCCGGCGGAGAGGTAAATGCGCCGGGCCGGTCGCGGCACCGCGCGGCGCAGGGCGAGCAGTTCCACTCCGGGCCGGACGGGCAGGAGATCGATCTGCCAGCCGCGGGCCTGGGCGAGGTCGCGGATGGCGTGCAGGACGGAGCCAATCTTGATCAACTCGCCGTGGTAACGGCCGTGGTTCAAGCCGAGGCGGGCCGGCAGGGACGAATGGCCCGTGGGATTCGGGGGCGGAGCGGTTGGTTGCTGGTCATGCTGCACGCGCAGAGGAAAGCAGAATCGGCGGCGTATGGAAACCCCGGCGCGCACCCAGCGCGGATTCACGGCCACTCGCAGTGGGGTGTCCAGGCTGGGTAAAATTTCAGCCCCGCGCCGCTTTCCCGATTGAAGATCAAATGCATCGGAGTAGGATTCTTCTACATGGTTCCCGGCTCATTCATCCAGTCCGTGCCTGCCTTGCTGGCAGAGGCCAGCCTTGCCCGACCCGATGAACTGGTGGCCGCGTTTCTCATCGCCTTGGTGGCGGCGGTCATCTGCACCATCGGCATCCTGCGTTGGGTGGTGAGGCGGGAACTGGGCCAGCGCGCCCCGGAGCAAGATCCCTTCGCCGACACGCATCTGTCCGCGTCCGTCTTCGAGGCGCCGGGCCGCTGGCTGGCGATCCGGGGACGGCATCCGCACGAAGTCGAGGTGGCGTTGGGCGTGCAGCACGCGCGGGCCTGCTCGTGGGGCGACGCCATCGCTGCGCCGTTCGAGCCGCGGCTGTTCATCTCGCCGCCGGTCCACGGCTGGATCGTGGTCATGGGTTGCGACCTGCCCGA
The DNA here is from genome assembly GCA_031414955.1 of Pedosphaera sp. Lineage (GTDB taxonomy): Bacteria > Verrucomicrobiota > Verrucomicrobiia > Limisphaerales > SIBH01 > JANNGC01. The sequence continues at coordinate 1,064 of JANOQV010000037.1, forward strand.
TCCGGCGGATGACATCGACGAGTGTTTCAAATTCCTCACCGGGTTGAGCCACCGCCTGGGCGAGGTGCATTTCTTCGCGCGTCACCGGGCCGTGTCGCACCATGCCTGGGCGCAATTGGATCATGGCCAGGTTCTGCGCGCTTACGCCTGGGCCGGAGAGACGTTGTGGAACCAGGGGCCGATGACGAAGGCTGAGCAAGACTTGAAGCTGCGCTGCCTCAGCTACACGCAAAGCTCCGAGACGCTGGGACTGGCCCGGAGCGAACTGCTCGCGGCCAACACGGACAAGGTGGTGCGCCTGGCCGCCGCGTGGAGCATCGATCCGACCACGCTCGAAGGCTCGACCTTGGAGGCCAAGGGCATTGCCGGCGATCTGCTCCACTCGAAGCTTCACTGAGCGCATGGCTGTTCCCGAGACTTGTCCCAATTGCGGCGCCGATGTGCCCCGTCGCGCCAAGGCCTGCCCGGAGTGCGGCTCCGATGAGAAGACTGGCTGGTCCGATCACGCCCAGTCACAGTCCCTCGACCTGCCGGATGATGAATTCAACTACGAGGAGTTCGCCGCGCGCGAGTTCGGCCCGCCCAAGCGCCCCAAGCTGAAACTCTTCTGGTGGGCCGTCGCCGTGGTGCTGCTGGTGTGCAGTTTGTTTCTTCTCCTGCGCCGATGAATTTACGCGCCTCGATTCTTCTCTCGCTGACATGTTCGTGGTGCGCGGCGGCGGACTGGCCGCAGTTCCTCGGGCCGTCGAGAAATGGTTCTTCCATCGAGACCAACCTCAGCGTCGCGTGGCCCAAAGAGGGGCCGAAGATTCTGTGGAAGACCAAAGTCGGCGCAGGCTGGAGCGGGCCGGTGGTCGTCTCCAATCGCGTGTTTGTCTTCCACCGCACCGACGACAAAGAAATGCTCGACTGCCTGCACGCGGCGAGTGGTGAACGGATTTGGCGCGCGGATTATCCCGCGACCTATCGCGATGATTTTGGTTTCGACGCCGGTCCGCGCGCCACGCCGGCGGTGGCTGGTGAACGCATCTTCACCTTCGGCGCGGACGGTGTCTTGAGCGCGTGGAACCTGGCGACCGGCGCAAGCCTGTGGCGCGTCGAGACGCGGAAAAAGTTCCCCAACGAAAAAACCTACTTCGGCCTCGCCTGCTCGCCACTCGTCGAGGGAAAGGCGGTCATCCTGAACATCGGCGGAGCCGGCGCGGGCATCGTGGCCTTTAACCAGACCACGGGGGAGGTGCTTTGGAAGGCCACGAGCGATGAAGCGAGCCACGCCTCGCCCGTCACCGCGACCTTGGCCGGGGGGCGGCGGCTGTTCGTCTTCTCGCGCAGTCAACTGGCCATGCTCGATCCGGGCGACGGGCGGATCTTTTGGCAATTCCCGTGGAAGCCGAACATTCAGGCGTCGGTCACCGCCGCCACGCCGCTCGTGCTTGGGGATGAGGTGTTCATCTCCGCGAGTTATGGTGCTGGTGCCGCGTTGCTGCGCGGCGGGGAAGCGAAGCCCGAGGTGATCTGGAGCGGCGACGACCTCCTCTCCAGCCATTACCCGACGCCGGTGCAGCACGGCGGTTTCCTCTACGGTTTCGAGGGGCGGCAGGAACAACGCTGCCACCTGCGCTGTATTGAGTGGAAGACCGGCCAAGTGCGCTGGAGCCAGGACCGGTTCGGGGCCGGCTCGATCATTCTGGCCGGCGACCGGCTGTTGATCCTGACGGAGCGCGGCGAATTGATCTCCGCGCCAGCCTCGCCGGAGAACTTCGCGCCCCAGGCGCGCGCGCAAATCCTCGGCAGTGACATTCGCGCGCATCCCGCCCTGGCTGAGGGTCGCTTCTTCGCCCGCGACAAAACCTCGCTGGTCTGCGTGGATTTGCGTCCGTAGGCACGATTGTCTTCCGAGTTGTGGCAGAAAGATTTCCTGGCAGAAAAATGAAGCCGCTCAATTTTTCTGCCCCCAAATATTTCTGCCATGACTGGAACCGGAAAACCACAGGCGAGGAACGAAGAGCCTGAATGAGTGGTTTCTCGCCCGCGGGGACTGTCGCCCTGACACTGAGTCAGCAGAATTTAATGCCTATCTGAAGGTCGCCCCCTCTGCGGCCGGGGCCGGAGCCGCCGGGCCGAGCAACAGCATTGCCTCTCATCCGCGTGCGCGCCACACTCCCGTCATGCGAGCCAAATCTTTGAACCGTCGTGCCTTCCTCAAGGCCGCCGCGCTGACCAGTGCCGTGGCCGGTGTCGCACCGGTGGTCCGGGCCGCCGATGCCCTTTACACGGTGCAGCGCGGGCGCATCCAACAGTCCGTCGTGCCGTGGTGCTTCAATCCCATGCCGCCGCGCGAGGTGGTGGAACTGGCCGCGAAACTCAAGCTCGCTGCGGTGGAACTCATCAGCCCAGACCTCTGGCCGTTGATGAAAGAGAAGGGGATGACCTGCGCCATCGCCAGCAGTCATGGCTTTGCCAAAGGCTTCGCGCACCCCGAAGAACACGACCAGTGCCTCGACACCTTGCGCAAGAACATCACCCTGGCCTCGAACGCCGGCGTGCCGGGCATTATCACTTTCTCGGGCTTCCGCCGGAAACTTCCCACGGAGGAGGGCGTGAAGAACATGGTCGCGGGTTTGAAAAAAATCGCCGCCTTCGCGGAGGAGAAGAAAGTCACCGTCTGCCTGGAGATGCTCAACTCACGGGTCGATGTGAGCATGAAGGGGCACCCGGATTATTTCTGCGACGACATCGATCTCTCGGTGGACATCTGCCAGCAGGTGGCCTCGGAGCGCGTGAAGGTGCTCTTCGACATTTATCATGTTCAGATCATGCACGGCGACGTCATGGCGCGCCTGAAGCAGCATCAGAAGTGGATCGGCCACTATCACACCGCCGGGGTGCCGGGCCGGAATGAGATCGACGACACGCAGGAGTTGCAATACGCGCCGATCATGAGAGCCATTCTGGCCACCGGGTACAAAGGCTTCGTCGGGCAGGAATTCATTCCGCTGCGCGACAAGGCGACCTCGCTGGCCGAGGCGGTGAAGATTTGCGACGTGTGAGTCCCCTCTGTTCTTGAACCGCCCGTGAACAAACGCGCCCTCCTCCAGAAAATCGTCGCCCAGCTTGGGGACGAACTCGATCTGCTGCTCAAGGCCGCGCGGACTTCGCACGCCGAAGCCACTCACGAATCGAGCCGGGCCGAGAACAAATACGACACCCGCGGATTGGAGGCGGCTTACCTCGCGCGCGGCCAGTCCAAACAGGCCGCCGAGTCCGTGGCGGCCATCCAGGATTTTGAGGCGCTGTCCCTGCGCGATTTTGGACCCATCGATGAAATCGCGGTCGGTGCGCTGGTGGAACTGGCCGGCAAGAAGGACCGATCCCTCTACTTCATCGGCCCGCGCGCGGGCGGCACGGAAGTCACCCACGAAGGGCGCGAGGTGCTGGTCATCACGCCGCAATCTCCGCTGGGACAGCAACTCGTGGGGCGCAAGCAAGGCGACAAGGTAAAGCTGGAAATTGCCGGCACCCGCCAGGAGTCGCGCGTCTCCTCCGTGACCTAAATTTTTGTGGCCAAACCCAATTACATCGAACTGACGCGGGACCATCGCATCCCGATCCTTTACGAAGACCGTTCCATCATCGCCATCGACAAGCCGGCCGGCTGGATGCTGGTGCCGGTGTCGTGGCAGAAGACGGACTGGAATCTCCAGGCCGCGCTCATCTCATCCATCGAGGTGGGGCACCACTGGGCGCGCTCGCGGAACATCAAGTTCTTCAAATACATTCACCGGCTGGATGCGGAGACCTCGGGCATTCTGCTCTTCGCCAAGAGCCAGGGCGCGTTGAACACCTACGGCGATTTGTTCGAGACGCGGCAGATCGAAAAGATTTATCTCGCGGTCACGGATCAGTTGCCCGCCCAGTCGCAATGGACCTGTCGGTTGAGTCTTTCGCAGGACCCCAAGCGCATCGGACGGATCCTCGTCGATCCAAATGGCAAACCGGCCGAGACGGCATTTCGCGTCGTGGCCAGCGTGGGCGGGCGGCATCTGATCGAGGCGCGGCCCTTCACCGGACGCACTCACCAGATTCGCGTCCACCTCGCCGAATCCGGCTGCCCGATCGTGGGCGACGAAATGTATGGGCGGGCTGGGGTGCAAATGGCTCTGCGTTCAGTAGGGCTGGCCTGGAGCGATCCCTTCACCCGCCAACCCATTTTCGTGCGCGCGCCGGTGGAGCCGTTCCTGAAGGCCGGCTGTTTTGATCTTTCCTACCGGGTGGCTTTCCAAACCGCAGGTCCCGCCCGCCCGCCCCGCCCGGCGGATCCCAAAGGCAGCGCGCCCGCGGGCCAGGGAACCGCAGCCTTGCAGCGGAAGGGGCCAGGCCAGCCGGGCTGAACCAGGCGGTTCGGGCTGGAGTTGAGGACGTCCCGGTCGTGGTTGCTGAGTGGGATATGATTTTTTGTTCTCCTGCTCTCCACGGTCTGGCCTGTTCATCGTAGAAATTTGCGGCCAGGCCGAAAGCGGCATGCTTTACTGCCGCCATGTTCATCACAGGCATTGGCGACGAGGCGGCGAGCGGCATCGACGGACAGATCAAGGCGCATCAGACGCTGGGCTGGAAGACTATCGAAATGCGTGGCGTGGAAGTGCCAGGCTTTCCCAAGGGAAATTTCCATGAGATCCCCGACGCGGCATTCGACATCGCGCGGGCCAAACTCGAAGCCGCCGGCCTCAGCGTGTGCTGCTTCGGCTCCACGATCATGAACTGGCAGAAGACCGTGGTCACACCCTTCGACGTGACGCTCGGCGAGGTGAAGCGTTGCATTCCACGGATGCTGAGGCTCGGCACGAAGTTCGTGCGCGTGATGAGCTTCAAGCCCGGCGACGACGAAGCCACCATTCCCCGGGACGTCTTCCACCGCGTGCGCGAGGTGACGAACATGTTCCTCGATGCCGGACTCCAGCCTGTCCATGAGAACTGCATGAACTACGGCGGCATGAGTTGGAAGCACGCGCTCGAACTGCTCGACCAGGCACCGGGACTCAAGTGGGTTTTCGACACCGCCAATCCCGTCTTCAACGCCGACCGCTCCAAAGGCCGACCGTGGCCCAAGCAGGATGCGTTTGAATTTTATCAGCACCTCAAGCCGCACACCGTTCACGTCCACATCAAGGACGCGCGCTGGAACGCGGCCAAGAACGATGCCGACTATACCTTCCCCGGCGAAGGTGACGGTTACGTGCGCGAGACGATTAGGGACTTGCTGGCGAGTGGCTACGACGGCGCGTTCTCCATCGAGCCGCATGTGGCCGTGGTTTTCCACGATGCGGCGGTGCAAGCCCCGGCGGAGGAACAGTTCAAGAGCTACGTGGACTATGGACGGGCGCTGGAGAAAGTGATCGGGGAAGTGCCGGGCCAACTGCTGATCCGGAAGGTGGCGTAATCCTTGATTCTGGGAAAGCGCGCCTTAGCCTCTCACCTGCATGAACGCCACGCTGCCGCTCAAAGAAATGACCCTGCGCGAGAAACTCGCCGTCATGGAATCACTGTGGGAAGACTTAAGCCGGACGCCAGAGAAATTTCCATCGCCAGCCTGGCACAAGGAAGTCCTTGCCCGGCGCCGGGCACGAGTGGCTTCAGGCAAGGCAAAATTCGTCGAATGGGAGACGGCCAAACGCGAACTTCGCCGCCGACTCAAATACTGACTGCCGGAGAAAATTGGTGCCTTGACGCCTTCGTTGCTTAACTTCCTTGCGCCATGTCCATCTGGATCAAAATTTGCGGAATCACCCGCGCGGCCGACGCCCACGCCGCTTCCGATGCAGGAGCCGATGCGCTGGGCTTCATGTTCTACGCACCGAGCAAGCGCGCGATTGAGCCGGCCGCAGCGGGGGAGATCATCCGCGCTCTCCCGCCTTCCATCGCGAAGGTCGGCGTGTTCGTGAATCCGACGGCGGAGTTTGTGCGCGAGGCCATGGCGACGAGCGGCATCGACACGCTGCAATTTCACGGAGAGGAAGCGCCGGAGTTCTGCGCGCAGTTCGGTCTCCCTTTCCTGAAAGCCTTCCGCATCAAAGACCGCACCTCGCTCGACGCGTGCGCGCCGTTCCGCGACTGCGCGTGGCTGCTCGACAGCCATGTGGACGGCGCTCAGGGCGGAACCGGAGTCGTGTTCGATTGGGACGTGGCGCGGGAAGCCACCCGCCTCAACCGCAAGGTCATCGTCGCCGGCGGACTGAAGCCTGAAACGGTGGCCGAGGCCGTGCGCCAGGTGCGCCCTTACGGCGTGGATGTTTCCAGTGGTGTGGAGTCAGCGCCGGGGAAAAAGGATCACAGGAAGATTCGGGACTTCATCGCGGCGGCGAAGAGTGTTTGAGCCAGGCCAGGCCTCTGGTCGCGGCGCGACCAGTTCCACCTCAGAGGTCCGGTACAAAAAATCGGCGGGCTTTGGCGCACACACAGATTGGCACCAAAGCCCGCCATCCACTCACACGAGCGGACATTTGTTTCTCACGGCACGAGCACCGCGCGATAGAACCGGGTCGGATGCTGCGGGGAAGCCGGATCGATGAAGAGATACGGGCTGCTGGGCAGCACCACGTTCGTGAGGTTCAACCAGTTCGTGTTGTTGAGGTCGTTGCGGTAGTCGATCTGGTAATTGCCGCCGACCGCGCCGACGATGGTCAGGCCCGCATACATGTTCAGACTCAGGAGACTCAGCGTGGCGTTGGCACTGATGACCGTCCCCGCCGCGTTGCTCACGACCACGGAATAAACCCCGGCCTGGCTCGCGTTCAGACTGCTCAAGGTCAGCGTCGCGCCGGTCACGCCGACGAGGTTCGTGCCGTTCAAGCGCCACTGGTAGGACAGGCCGCCGCCGGTCGCGCCGACACTCAAGGTCACCATGCCGTTCGCCGCCGCCGTCACATTCACGGGCTGATTCGTGATGGCGGGTGGAGCGACGACCGTCAGCGGGGTGCTCGCGGCCAGGTTCCCCGCCGTCGCCGTGATCGTGCTGCTGCCGACGCTCAAGCCCGTGGCCAGACCGTTCGCGTTGAGGCTGGCGACCGCCGGGCTGCCACTGCTCCAGATGACTTCATTGGGCGCTGTGAAAATTTCGAGCGCCGAGGAGTAGGTGTTGTTGTATCCGCTGGCGGCAAAGATTTTACCGCTGCCTTCATCCGCCGCCACGGCCATCTGACGGCGGCCGGTCGGCAGCGGCGCAAAGTTGGTATGCCAGGCGTTCAACGCCGGGTCATAGGCGAAGACTCTTTGCTCCGGACTCGGTCCGGCCCCGATGGAAAACAATTTTCCATTCAGGACCACGCCCTCGCCGTTGCCATTTGTGAAGGGCATCGGGGCATTCGTGGCCCAGGTATTCACAATCGGATCGTAAGCATGAGTCGCAGTGGTCGGCCCGGAAGTATCCGAGCCGCCGGCCACATACAATTTCCCGCCGATGGCTCCCACCAATGCACCCAGATGGGCCGTCGGCATCGAAGCCTTGGTCGTCCAGGTGTTGCCGGACGGGTCATACTCCTCGACCCGGTTGAGGGCGGTGGCACCTGCGACGGTGGTGCCGCCGACGGCATAGATTTTCCCGTTCAGCGCCGCCGCTCCGAGGGCGTAACGCGCCCCCAAGGGCATGGGCGCGAGCGTGGTCCAGGTGTTCAAGGCCGGATCGTAACGCAACAGCGTGGCGCGGTCGCCGCTGCCGCCCGTGTCGCCGCCGACCAGGTAAATCTTCCCGTTGAGAACCGCGACGCCCGCGTACTGGCGCAAGTTGAACCCGGTGTCAGGCGGCAGGGGCGCTCCGTCAGACCAGGTGTTGTTGGTCACGTCGTAAATGCCCAATCGTGCCGTGGCAAAACCGGAGATGGCAAAAAATTTCCCACCGACGAACGCTCCGCCCAATCCGTAGCTCGGGGCCGGAATCGCTGTGCCACTCGTCCAGACGTTTCCGCCGCCGACGAGCGCGCGCGACGAGCCATCGCTGAAGGTTCCCGTGGCGGTGAACTGAAGATTGCTGGTCACGCCGATGACGCGATTCGTCGGCGTCACCGTGAGCGAAACCAAAGCGGGAGCCACGGTGTAGCGCAGCACGAAGGCGTCATTCTGCCCCGCCGTGTTTCCACCGACGACAAAGCTGCGCGTCTCGCCCACGACGTAGAGGTCCGTGCCATCGGTGGTGATGCCGTTGGCGATGTCATCCTGCGCGCCGCCGTAAAGCGTGGTTGAAAGCAGCGCGCCGGTAGCTGAATCCACTTCGAGCACGGCGGCATCAGCGCCACCGGCGGTCGTGCCGCGCGTCGCGCCGACGGCGTAAATCCGCGCGCCGAGTCCGGCCACGCCGTTCAGGAAATCTTCCGCGCTGTTCCGGTCGTATTGCTGCGACCACGATAAGTTGCCGGCCTCGTCCCATTTATCGACGAGGAAATTGGCCGCCGCGCCCGCGCCGACCTGGCCGACGGCGAAGATCGATCCGTCCAGCGTGGTGACGCCGATGTACGAGCCGCTCGTCGTCGTGCGCGACCAGAGGAGGTTGCCATTGGAGTCATACTTCCGCAGGTAAGCCTTGACGCCGCTGTCTGAGTTGACCCCCGAGACGTAGATGTTGCCATTGAGCAGCGCGAGTCCGCGACCGACGCTGTAAGCGTTGCCGACCATGCTCGCGGAATCGTCCCGGGTCCACACCACGGTTCCATTCGTGTTGAGTTTGGAGACGAAGAGCCGTCCGCCGTTGGCGCCGTTCACCTGGCCGCTGCCAGTCACATAGACAAAGTTGGTGCCGCCTTCGCTGGTGACGAGCGAAGCCCATAAGCCTTCGCCTCCTCCGTAACCAAATGCGCCCGGGGCCGCTGGAGTCTGCCGATCCCAGACCGAGCCGCCGAAGCCTCCGCCTGTCGCGCCGGTGAGCGGGAATCGGACGGTGATGCCTTTATTCTCCTTGCCGCCGACGGTGTCGCTGGTGCGCCCGAAACTGCCGCCCGCGACATAGATTGCATCTGCCGAAGCGGCCACGCCGTTGAAGTCGTCGCCGCCGGCCAGCGCCGGCCAGATTGCGCTCCAGACCGGCGCGGCGTTGTTCACGGTCGGCAACGCATAGCGGCCCACAAGGCCGTCGCCGCTATTCGCCGAACTAACCCCCGAGAAATACAGCGCGCCGCTGGAGACGCCGACCGCCGTGGCGCGCTGGTCGCCCGCGCCGCCGAAGTGATTTGTCGCGGCGAGGGCAAGGGTTTGGGCCTGCGCCGTGGCAGTACCGATCAAAGCGCCGACGAGCACCAGCGAAGGAATGAGGCGTCGTTTTACGAAACCGAATAGTGAGCTGTTATTTTTCATGATTTTGTCTCCTGCAAACGGACGGAACACGTTTTGTTAAATGCTTTTGCTTTTGCGGCTGCCTTCCGCATTCGCGGCGCAGCCTCTTCTTTCCAACGCTTACAACAGGAAGCGGAGTGAACTCTTACGAAGATTGTTTTCCCTCATCGCTGCAGCAACACCCTGGGCGGCGCGCTCCAGTGGTCCGCGACCGGATCGTAGATCATCAAGTCGCCGTGCGGCAGGGGCGGCTTCACGGTCCAGCCGCCCACGACGTGCAGCTTGCCGTTTACGAATTGCGCACCACTGCCCTGATAGCGGCCGGCCGGGATGGGCGCGAGCACAGTCCAGGTATTCGACCCGGGATGGTAGGCGAAGAGGGTGGTTTCTGGTTCCGACGAGAATTGCCCGCTCGCGACGTAGAGACGTCCGTTTAAGGCGGCGATGAAGAAGTTCGCGCGGGGTTGAGGCAGCGGCGCCCGGGTCGTCCACCCCGCGCCGGGAGTGAACGCTTCCACAGTGGTCAGGTAATTGTACCCTTGATGGCCGCCCACGGCGTAGAGCGTGCCGTCCACCACCGCCGCGCCCAAGCCGGACCGGGGCGTGGGCAGCGGGGCCTCGGTCTGCCACGAATCGGTCGCCGGATCGTATGATTCCACCACTGCCAGCGTGTTGGTGCTGGTGCCCAGCTCTCCACCCAGCACATACAGCCGGTTGTTCAGGACGGCACTGCCCATGGCGCTGCGCCCCGTGGGCAGCGGCGCTTTCGTGGTCCAAAGATCGAGAGCGGGGTCATAGACGTCGAGCCGGCGGCTGGCCAGGTCGGTGCCGTCCCCTCCTCCGGCGACATGGAGCCGGCCCGCGATTACTCCGGAAGCGGCCCGGGTATGAACCGATGGCGAGGGAGCCAGGGCACGCCAGACGTTTCGCGCCGGGTCGTATCCATGCAGAAGTTTCCTGGCTCCGCCGCTGTAACCATCCAGAGGCGTGGTGACGTAGAGTTGGCCGTCAATGGTCTCGCTCGAGCCGCCGTTGCTGCGCGTGGGCATGTCCGCCGGACAATCGGCCACTTCTTCGCGCACTTGCTGGATCTCCGGCGACCGCGAATCAGAGGCCACAGCCAGACGGCTGAACCAATCCGCTTCGTTCCAGTGGCGCGGATTTAATTTGGCCGGCTCGGCCAACAAGCGCCGCGCCAAGGCGGCGAGCGCCGGCGCGTTGGTGGGAGACCAGCGCACCGCTTCCTCCAGTCCGGCGAGGTGATTTTCTCTCACCCGCACCCGCACATCGTCCTCCACGCTCCGGGGCCATGCCGCCCGTGTTGCCGACTGGCCGCGTCCGGAAAGCAGTGAGCGGATCAATTGCGCGCCGCTCTTCGTGCCCCACGCTGGCGCCGGTTGAATCTGTAACCCAGCCCACTCGCCGGCGGGCACGGGTCTGAGCTCGCCCTTGGCGTTCAGCCGGTGGCCGGCCAGGTTTTCCGCCAGGGCCGCCAACCCTGGCGGTGCGGGCCAGGGCACCTGCGGCAATTCCCAAATGCGAACCGCGGTGTGGCGATTGTTCAGCCGACAGACGGTTAGCAGGCGCGTGGCATCCGGGCTGAACTCGGCGTGGGCCACCGCCGTCTCGTGAACCAAGGCCCCGCTTAACGCGTGGCCCGTCCTCGTGTCGATCACGCGGACGGACTTGCCGTCCAGCACCAGCGAGAAGGGCAGAAGCTCGGATGAAGTGGCGGAAGCATTGGGGGCCGCCGCTTCGGACAGGCGTTGGCCCGAACTGATGTCCCACTGCTGGGCCACGCCATTTGTGCCCACAGTGATCAAGGCGCGGCCATCCGCGCTGAGGTGCGCCGTGTGCGCAGACACGATCAAGCGCAGCGGCTCGCCGGGCGGCCGGCCCGGATGCACCTCCAGCACTCGCGCCTCGTTGGGTTGGGAGGCGACGAGCACGCGCACCGCTCCTTGGAAAAACTGCGCGGCCAGCACGCGGCTTTCAAACCGCTGCACGGTCCCGATCAGTTCGCCACTCCGCGAAGACCACACTCGCACCGTGTCATCATCGGCCACGGTGAGGACGCGCAAACCTTCCGGGCTGAATTCCATCGAGCGCACGCGCGCGCTGTGTCGCAGCACTCCGGCGAGCGGCAACTCGTTCCAAACATTCCACAGCCACACGTTCACCCCGTCCTCCAGGCTGGCGAGGTGCTGCCCGTCCGGGCTGAAAGTGGCGGACCGGACCGGAGCCAGGTGCTGCATGGGCTGGGTCAGTGGCGCGCCCGAACGGGCGTCCCAAACGCGGGCGGTTCCATCATCGCACGCCGTGACCAAGGCTTCTCCATCCGGGCTGAATTGCGCGGCACGATTGAATGACAGGTGCGTGATGCCCTTGGTCTGCGGCAATCCGGTGCGCAAATCCCAGACCCACGCCGAATAACCGTAGGACGCTGTCACCAGCCGCTGTCCATCCGGGCTGAAATCGGAATCGAGCACCAGGGCGTGATCCGTGAGCCGTTCCGTGATGGGCTGGCCGTCGTCCACGTTCCACACCCGCACTCCGCCCTCCATGGGCGCGGCATCCACGATTACGATGCGCCGTCCATCGCGGCTGAAGCGGGCCCCGCGAACGGGACCGCCCGGTTGCACCACGAGCAGTAGACGACCGTCGCTGACGGCCCAGACATGAACTGAATTGGTGGCGAGAATCATCAGGCGCTCGCCATCCGCGCTGAACATGGCGCTGCGCAGCTTGTCGGGATGACTCAATGTTGGCGTCAACGGCCCTCCGGTTTCCGCATCCCAGACGCGCGCGAGGTTCGAGGAGAGGGTCACCACGCGCCGCCCGTCGGCGCTGAAGGACGCGGCCCGCACCGTGTCGTCGAGCCACAGTGCTGCTCCGAGCGGCACGGGCAGGTCGCGCTGCGCCAGGGCGAACATCAATCGCTCGGCGGCCAGGCGATTGGTCGGATGCGAGCGCAACACCTGGCCAAGTCCCGCCAGCGCGCGGGCGGATAGATCGGTGGCAAACCATTCCTCGATGCGCTGGAGTTCGATCAGGTCCAGTCGTTCCTCGGCGAGTTGGCGCTGACCTTGTTCGGCCTGGCGCGCGGAAGCGATGCGCAGCGCAGCCCGCGTGGACGTGAATGCGACCGCCAGCAGCAGCAGGCCAACCGTGATGGTCAGGCCCGCCACCGCCGGATGGCGCCGGCTCCAGCGCCACGCTTTTTCCGCCGCGCCGACGGGGCGGGCGTGGATTGGTTTGCCGCGCAGGAAGCGCCCGAGATCCTCGGCGAGTTCGCGCGCCGTGGCGTAGCGACGAGGCGGCTCTTTCGCGAGACACTTGAGGCAAATGATTTCCAGATCGCGCGGTGTGCCGGCATTGAGCAGGCGCGGGGGCGCGGGTTCCAGTTCCCTCACCTGGCGCAGCGTTTCCTCCAGCGTCCCGGCGGCAAACGGGGGGCGGCCGGTGAGCAGTTGATAAAGAATCGCACCCAGCGAATAGACATCGCTCGCCGCGCCGATGGCCTCGCGGCGACCGGTCGCTTGTTCCGGCGACATGAAGCTCGGCGTGCCGAGCACCTGCCCGGACACGGTCAGTTCCGAGCCGCCCCCGAGGCGCTTGGCCAGGCCAAAGTCCGTGACGTGCGGCTGATCACGTTCGTCGATGAGCACGTTCGATGGCTTGAGATCGCGGTGCAGGGTGCCTTGCTCGTGCGCGTATTGGATGGCGGCGGCGATGGTCCGCGTGTATTCGGCGGCCCGGCGCGGGGGCAAGGGTTGATCGCGGACCACCTCGGCCAGGTTTTTCCCCTCGATGTATTCCATCGAGAAGTAGTGCCGGCCCTGGTGCTCGCCGATTTCGTAAATGGCGACAATGTTCGGGTGCCGGAGATTGGCGGCCGCTTCCGCCTCGGTGCGGAAGCGCTTCACGTCGTCTTCGCTCGCGAGCGCGCCGTTGAGAATCATTTTCAGCGCGACGATGCGATTGAGGCTCACCTGGCGCGCCGCATACACCACGCCCATGCCGCCGCGGGCAATCTCCTCGATCAGCTCATAATCGCCAAAGTAGCGCACCCGGCGAGGATCGATCCCTTGATCGGAGGAAGGCGGCCCCGGGCTGACGGCGGGCGCAAAGGCTGCGCCGGCCACGCACCTGGGGCAAAGTCCACCCAGGCCCGCGCCGGCCAGGCGCGCGCCGCACTTCGTGCAGTTTGATCCGATCACATTGGTTGTCCCCACTTGATAGAACAGGATTGCGGGCGAACTCTTACACGACTTCAGCGGCTCAGGATGGCCTGCAAGTCCCGCAGTTCGTCGTCCACCTGCTCCGGCGTCCCGACGGTCTCGGCGATTTCGCGGCGCAAGGCTTCCCGGTATCGCTGCCGGAGACGATGGACGGCCACGGCCACCGCGCCCGCGCTCGTGTTCAGTTCGCGCGCCGCCTCCTTGTAGTCGCCGTGGCTCACGTCGCCTTCGAGAAATGTTTTCAGCCCCTCGAACTGCGCGAGCTTGCCGGCGGTCTCGAATTCGCCGCGCACCCGCGCAAAGGCGCGCTCCAGCAACGTGAGCGCCCAGCGACGGTCGAAAATATCCTCGGCTGTTTCCGTCGCGGCCGGCTCCGCGCCCAGCCATTCCTCGGTGTCATTCGCATCCAGGGGAACGAACGCCACGCCGCCGCCACGCTTCTGCGCGCTGGCTCGCTCGTGTTCGTTGACCAGGAAGTTATTGAGCGAGGCGAGCAGGAAGGACCGGAATTTGCCCTGGTCGCGGCGGACGTAGCCGAGAAAATCTTGCGCGAGAAGATGGGTGATGAAGGCCTGGGTCAAATCCTGGGCATCGTGCTGGCCGTAACCCCGGCGACGGAGGTAGGTGTAGAGCGGCGGCCAATAAGTGCGGCAGAGGGCTTCGAGCGCCGCGGTGGCCTGGGGTGAGCTTTCGCGGGCGGAAAGCACCACGCTCCAGTGCGTGGTCGTGAACCAACGCTGCTGATCATCAGGTTCCGGCGGACGCTGCGTGTCTAACGGCATGGCACAGGGATTTGAACGGCGGTGAGCTTAGGGTGGGCCGGGAGAGATACAAGCGCCCGTTCGGGGACCAGCGAGGCCGCGGATTGAGGATTGAAGATTGATGATTGGAGAATGAAGATTCACCCATGAGCGCAGTCGCGACTGAACAACTTCCTGACGCCGCCGGCCACTTCGGCCCGTATGGCGGACGTTACGTGCCCGAGACGTTGATGCATCCGTTGCAGCAGCTCGAAGACGAATACTTTCGCGCGCAGCAAGACCCGGAGTTTCAGCGCGAGTTGAACTACTACCTGCGTGAGTTCTGTGGCCGCCCCACTCCGCTCTATTTCGCAGAACGCCTGACGCGCGAACTGGGCGGGCCGAAAATTTATCTCAAGCGCGAAGACCTGCTCCACACCGGCGCGCACAAGATCAACAACGCGATGGGGCAGATCCTGCTCGCGAAACGCATGGGCAAGACGCGCATCATCGCCGAGACGGGCGCGGGCCAGCACGGCGTGGCCACGGCCACGGTGAGCGCGATGTTCGGGCTGAAGTGCGTCATCTACATGGGGGCGGTGGATTGTGAGCGGCAGGCGTTGAACGTCTTCCGCATGAAAATGCTCGGCGCGGAGGTCGTGCCGGTCCACGCGGGACAGAAGACCTTGAAGGAGGCGGTCAACGAAGCGATGCGCGACTGGGTGACCAATGTCCGCAGCACGCACTACATCCTCGGCACGGCTTACGGTGCCCATCCGTATCCGGTCATGGTGCGGAACTTTCAGCGTGTGATCGGCGACGAAGCGCGGCGGCAGATTCTGGAGAAAGAAGAGCGTCTGCCCGATCTGCTCATCGCCTGCGTCGGCGGCGGATCGAACGCCATCGGGTTGTTTTATCCGTTCCTCAATGACGCCAGCGTGAAGATGCTCGGCGTCGAAGCCGGTGGTCTCGGGATCAAGCCGGAGCAACACGCGGCGCGATTTCACGGTGGCTCCCTCGGTGTCTTGCAAGGCACACGCAGCTACATTCTCCAGGATGACAACGGCCAGATTCAACTCACCCACTCCGTCTCGGCCGGACTCGACTACGCCGCCGTCGGCCCCGAACATGCCTGGCTGCATGACGAGAAGCGCGTCGAGTATTCGTATGCCACCGATGAGCAGGCGCTCAATGCTTTTGGAAAATTGGCCCGGCTCGAGGGCATCATCCCCGCGCTGGAGTCCTCGCACGCGGTCGCCGCCTGCATGGAACGCGCGCCGAAGATGTCGAAGGACAGCCTCGTGATCGTGAATCTCTCCGGGCGTGGCGACAAGGACGTGCAGACGGTGGCGAACATTGTGAAGTTGTAAGGCGGCGCAAACAGGCTCGCGCAGGAGGGCGCAACTCGACACCCGCACCACTCGGAGCGCGGGCTTTCCAGCCCGCAGCGATGTGGTAGGTCGAAAAGCGCCGGCGAGAGCGGAAGCAGTCAAGTCATTGACTGCCTTGCTGCGGACTGGAAAGTCCGCGCTCCGGTGCTGGTGTCGAATCGCGCCCCGCGCGGGAGCTCCGGCCGCTCCGGCTTTGTAACAACCGGGAAGATTTGCTTAATCTCCCTTGATGCCAGCGCCCGAATCACCTGAGGAATGCCCGCCGTCGCCGCTGTTCGTGACCACGCGCTGGTCGGTGGTGCTGGCGGCGCAGGATCGCGCCGCGCCCGCCTCGGCGGCGGCGCTCGAAACACTTTGCGGCGCCTACTGGTATCCGCTCTACGCCTTGGTCCGGCGACAAGGCCATTCACCACATGACGCGCAGGATTTGACCCAGGAGTTTTTTGCGCGACTGCTGCAAAAGGACTATCTGCGCGCGGCGGCCAGGGAGAAGGGCCGACTGCGCACGTTTCTCGCCGTGGCGCTCAAGCGTTTCCTGGCCAACGAATGGGACCGCCTGCGCGCCCAGAAGCGCGGCGGGGGTGTGCCGCTCATCTCCTTCGATGCCACCACCGCCGAGCAGCGATACCAGCAGGAAGGCGCGGACACGCTGTCGCCGGATCGCATCTACGAGCGCCAATGGGCCATGACCCTGCTCCAGCAGGCCCTGACGCGTTTGCGCGCGGAGTATGCGGCGGCGAGGAAGGAGGCGGAGTTCGAGATTCTCAAGAGTGCCTTGACCGCGGATCGCGGCGCGATCCCTTACGGCGACCTTGCCAATTCGCTGAAGACCAGCGAGGGCGCCGCGCGCGTGGCCGTGCATCGCCTGCGCAAGCGTTTCCGCGAGGTGTTCCGCGCGACCATTGCCGACACGGTGGAGGATGCGGCCGCAGTGGAGGACGAGTTGCGCTATGTGGCCCGCGTGCTGGGGGAGACATGAAAGCTGCGATTTCGTGTAACAAACTCCGCCGGATGCTTAAGGAGAAGGTAATGAGCACTCTTTCTTCAGCCAACGAACGGGAACCGCAGGTCGTGATCAGTTTGGACCGGCGGGAGATTCGCCACGGAAACGGATTGCGCCACAAGCTCTCGCGTCTTGAAGCCGACCTGCTCTCGTGGCTGCTCGGCCGCGCGGGCCGTCCAGTCACGCGGAATGAACTTCTCGCCGGGGTCTGGCGGCTCGACCCGCTGCGCACGGTCACGCGCACCGTGGACATGCACATCAGCATGCTGCGTAAAAAGCTCGGCGACGATTCGCGCCGGCCAGCGCTGCTGGTGACGATTCATCGGGTCGGGTACATGATGCAGCCCGTGCCCGCGATTTCATGAGCGCTACGCCCGCCAACTGTCCGCGCTGCGGAACCGTGCTCTTCGCCAATGCGCCGGAAGGGTTGTGTCCGCGTTGTCTGGGCGTGCTGAACTTCGCCACGGAGACGGTCCTCACCGGCGCGGAGAAACTGGCGGCACAACCACCGCTCACGCCGGAGCAACTGGCCGTGCATTTTCCGCAGCTTGAAATCATCGAGTGCCTCGGGCGCGGCGGCATGGGCGTGGTCTATCGCGCGCGGCAGAAGTCGTTGAACCGGATGGTCGCGCTCAAGCTGCTGGCACCGGAGCGCGTGCAGGATGCGAAGTTTGCCGAACGGTTCACGCAGGAAGCGCAGGCGCTGGCGAAGCTGAACCATCCGAGCATCGTGACCATCCACGACTTCGGCGAGGCGGGCGGGTTTTACTACCTGCTCATGGAATTCGTGGACGGCGTGAACCTGCGCCAGCTTTTGCGCTCGCGGAAACTTTCTCCGGAGGAAGCGCTGGCCATCGTGCCGCCGCTGTGCGACGCGCTCCAGTACGCGCACGAACGCGGCATCGTCCACCGCGACATCAAGCCGGAGAACCTGCTGCTCGACAAAGACGGGCGCGTGAAGGTCGCCGACTTCGGCATTGCGAAGATGTTGGGAGCGGCGGCATCCCTGCCGCCGGGATCAGAGGCAGAACTCCCCACGGCGGCAGGGA
>JANOQV010000038.1:0-4975 GCA_031414955.1 Pedosphaera sp.
GACCGGCGCATCCTGGTCAGCGACGCCCCGGAGGCCGAATACCTGAGCCAAGACAAGAAGCGGCTCGTGGCCGACCCCATCACGCGCTGGCGCATTGCTGACCCGCTCAAATTCTTCAAGACCGTGCGCGATGAATCCGGCGCCCGCGCGCGGCTGGATGACCTCGTGTTTTCCGAACTGCGCAGCGAAGTGGCCAGTCACACGTTCGCCACCGTCATCGGCTCCAAGCGCGAGGCCATCATGGAAAACGTAGCCAAGAGCGTGCGGACGAAGGCCGGCGAATTCGGCATCGAAGTGGTGGACGTGCGCATCAAGCGTGCTGATTTGCCGAAGGAAGTTCAGCAAAGCGTCTTTCAGCGCATGCAAGCCGAGCGTGAACGCGAGGCCAAGCGCTACCGCAGCGAAGGCGATGAGGAAGCCAACAAACTGCGCAGCCAGACCGACAAGGAAAAAACCATCGTCCTGGCCACGGCAGAACAGGACGCCCAGAAGTTGCGCGGCGAAGGCGACGCGACCGCGACGCGCATCTACGCGGAGGCTTACGGCAAAGACCCCGAGTTCTACCGCTTCGTGCGCAGCCTTCAGAGTTACGAGTTGTTCCTCGGCAAACGCAGCACGCTGCTGCTCTCTGCGGACTCGCCGTTGCTCCATTATCTGGCGGGGCCGCGTCCCGCAGGCGACAAGCCAGCGTCCGGCCCCACGCCGCCTACCAAAGTGACAGCAGCCGGAGCGCGCGAATGAACGGAAAGAAAGGTCACGGAGCATGAACACGAAGACGGCGGGTTATCTGATTCTGTATGGCGGCTTCCTCATTGTCATCGGGTTGGCCGGCTACTTGTCGAATCCGGAAAAAGCGAAGACGGCGCTGATGTCCGGCGGCACCTTTGGCGCGCTGTCGATTTTGTGGGGCGTGCTCGGTGCGCGCGGTGTCCGATGGAGTCTGTGGGCGGCCATCATCACCACTGGCTTTCTGGCGCTGATCTTCACCTGGCGTGCGAGCATGGGCTGGCTGGCGGTGATGGATGGCAAGTCGGAGAAACTGGTCGCGGCGGTTTTGATTACAGCGATGCTGGCGGCTTCCGCGCTGATGCTGCCGTGTTTGTGGAAAGCTCGGAAACTCCCCGCCCCCCCTGAAACATGAGTTTCATCGTCCTGTTTCTCGTCACGCTGGCCATCGGCCTCCTAGCTCAATGGCACGTCAAGAGTGCCTACGCCCGGCACAGCCGCACGCCGGTGCAATCCGGTTTCACCGGCGTGGAAGCAGCCCACGCGATAATGCGTCAGGCTGGCATCACGAACGTGGAAATCGTCGAGCACGAGGAATTGCTGGGCGACCATTACGACCCGAAGCGCAAGCGGCTGGTGCTCTCTTCGGCCAATTACCACGGCACTTCGGCGGCGGCGCTGGGCGTGGCGGCACACGAGTGCGGGCATGCCATTCAACACCAGCAGGCTTACGCGCCGCTGCAATTGCGCATGGCGGCGGTGGGCATCACCAGCTTCGCCAGCCAACTGGTGATGTGGATTCCGCTCTTGGGCATGGCCACAAAACTGATCGCGCCCAAGACCGGGCTGCTCATCATGGCCGTGGCGTGGGGCATCATGATGCTGTTCAATCTCGTCACCCTGCCGGTGGAGTTTGACGCTTCGCGCCGCGCCAAGCTCGTCCTCAACCAGATGGGTTTCATTCAAGCCGGCTCGGAACGGGCCGCCGTCAGCCAGGTGTTGACCGCCGCCGGCTGGACTTACGTGGCCGCGTTCATCTCGTCACTGATTTATTTCCTGTGGCATCTGCTGCCGCTGCTCACGGGGAGGCAGCGTAACTAACTTCTCCCCATCGCAAATTGAGAACACCGACCTCACGCTTATGAAAATCCAATTCCGCATTCGCGGCCTCAACGCCAACGCCAGCTTGCGCGCCTGGCTGGAGCAACAACTCGAACGGCTGCACCGACTCATCCCTGTCAGCGCCGCCGAAGTGGTGCTGGAACAGCAGCGCGAGCACGCGCCTGCCTTCCGCGCGCATGTCCATCTGGCCGTGCCCGGCCCGGACATTCGTGCCGCCGCCCGCGACCACACGTTGGAAGCCGTCTGGCTCAAAGTTACCAATAGCCTGCGCCAGCAAATCGAGCGGCGCAAAACCCGGCAACAACTCCGGCTCAAGAGCCACCGCCAGCATCCCCAGACGGCCAACCGCTGGTCCGGCGCCGTTGCGAATCAACGCGCATGAAGACCAAGACCAAGCGAGACGCGGAGAAGGTTCATTCGGCGGTCGGGTTCGTCGCCCGGCTGCGCCGTTTGGCCGACGCACTGGAAGCGGGCCAGCCGTTTTCCATCCAGGTCGCGGGCGAGCGCGTGACCGTTCCGGCCCTCGCCATCTTCAGCATCGAGCACGAACGCAATACGGTCGGCGAGGAGCTGGAATTTCAATTGAAGTGGAAGCGAAAGCCAAAAAGCCGGCCAGACATCGTACCCATCCAGACGAAAGATCGAGAAAGGTCAAAGCATGAAAAGGGAAACGAAAGTGAACAGGAGAAACACAGCCAATGGCGGCCAGCACGCGTCGAAGCGGATTCATTTTGAGTTCGCTTCCTCCACCGCCGAGTCGGTTGCCATCGCCGGCTCATTCAACGGCTGGCAACCAAACGCCACGCCCATGATCGCTCTCGGTCAAGGCCGCTGGGCGAAGGACTTGGTGCTGCCGCCCGGCGACTACGAGTATTGCCTGGTGGTGGACGGCCAATGGACACCCGATCCGCAGGCTACAGAGACCGCGCCCAATCCATTCGGCGGCGTGAACTCGATTCGCAAGGTGAGCAACGGCTGATCTGATGCACCCCTCACAAAGTATGCTCGAAACTGTCAAACTCACCAAACGCTTCAACGGCCACGTCGCCATCCATGAACTGAGCCTGGCCATCATGCCGGGCGAAGTCTTCGCCCTGCTCGGCCCCAACGGCGCGGGCAAGACCACCACCATCAATCTCCTCCTCGGCTTCCTCACGCCCGACGCGGGCGAGGCGCGCGTCAATGGTGCCAGCGTTGCCGCCGATCCCATCGCGGCGCGCCGGCACATCGCTTACATCCCTGAGCAGGTCATGCTCTACCCGCGCTTCACCGGGGTGGAGAATCTCGACTACTTTAGCACTCTCGGCGGACGGCGGCACACCCGCGAGGAATTGCTCGCGTTGCTCAAACGCGCCGGCCTGCCCGCTGAAGCGGCGGACCGCCGCGTCGGCACCTACTCGAAAGGCATGCGCCAGAAAGTCGGCATCGCCCTCGCGCTCGCCACCGAGGCCAAGGCGCTGCTGCTCGACGAACCCACTTCCGGCCTCGACCCCGCCGCGTCGCACGAGTTCTCGCTGCTGCTGCGCAAGCTCGCCGGGCAGGGCGTCGCCATCCTCATGGCCACGCACGACTTGTTCCGCGCCCGCGAGGACGCCACCCGCATCGGCATCCTGCTCGATGGAAAACTGGCCGGCGAATACGCCGCCAACGACATCAAGCACCTGGATTTGGAAAAGCTCTACCTGCAGCATCTCCGCACATGATTCCCGCCATCGCCCGCAAGGAATTCCTCGACGCCTGGCGCGACGGACGCTTCCGCATCGCCGCTGCCGTGGTCGTCGTGTTGCTCGGCGTGGCGCTGCTGCTCGCGTGGCAACAAGTGCAGCGCACTCGCGCCGAGCACGCCGCCGCCGCCGCGCTGGAACGCGAGAACTGGCTCAACCAGGGCGAGAAAAATTCCCACTCGGCCGGACATTACGGCGTGTATGTCTTCAAGCCGCTCGCGCCGCTGGCCGTGTTCGATCGCGGCCTCGAACCCTTCGTCGGCACCACCGTCTTCCTCGAAGCGCACCGGCAGAACCAGGCCGCGTTCCTCCCCGCGCAGGACGCCACCGCCATGCGGCGTTTCGGCGAACTGACCGCCGCCACCGGACTGCAACTGCTCGCGCCGCTGCTCATCATCCTGCTCACTTTCGGCGCGCTGGCCGGCGAATACGCCACCAACGACATCAAGCACGTTGATTTGGAGAAGCTCTACCTCAAACATCTCCGCGCATGATTGCCGCCATCGCCCGCAAGGAATTCCTCGATGCCTGGCGCGACGGACGCTTCCGCATCGCCGCCGTCGTCACTCTGGCGTTGCTCGGCGTCGCGCTGCTGCTCGCGTGGCAGCAAGTCACGCGCGCCCGCGCCGAGCGCGCCGCCGCCGCCGCGTTGGAGCGCGAGAACTGGCTCAACCAGGGCGAGAAAAATTCCCACTCCGCCGGCCATTACGGCGTGTACGTCTTCAAGCCGCTCGCGCCGCTGGCCGTGTTTGATCGTGGCCTGGAACCCTTCGTCGGCACCACCGTCTTCCTCGAAGCGCACCGACAAAACCAGGCCGCGTTCCTCCCCGCGCAAGACGCCACCGCGATGCGCCGCTTCGGCGAACTGACCGCCGCCACCGGACTGCAACTGCTCGTGCCTCTGCTCATCGTGTTGCTCACTTTCGGCGCGCTGGCGGGCGAGCGCGAGCGCGGCACGCTGCGGCAGGTGTTGAGCCTCGGCGTGCGTCCGCGCGACCTCGTGCTCGGAAAAGCCCTTGGCCTTGGTGCGGCGCTCGCGGCGTTGCTGCTGCCCGTCGCATTGTTCGGTGCCGTGGCGCTGTCGAAACTTCCCGGCGGCGATGTGGGCGGCGGCTGGGTTCGCCTCGCGTGGCTGGGCGGAGCTTACGCCCTTTATCTCGCGGCCATTCTCGCCGGCTGCCTCGCGGTGTCGGCGGTCGCGTCCACTGCGCGCGCCGCGCTGGCCATGCTGCTGGTCTGCTGGGTGACCAACGCTGTGATCGCGCCGCGGCTCGCTTCCGATTTCGCGCAACGCATTCTGCCCACGCCGAAGCTCGACGATTTTGAAACGGCGATGAACAAGTCCGTGCAGGAGGGACTCGACGGCCACAACACGCGCAATGATCGGTTGCATGCGTTCGCCC
>JANOQV010000039.1:0-30358 GCA_031414955.1 Pedosphaera sp.
CGCCCCGCAGATGCCCGCCAGCGTGCGCGAGCCGATGATCAGCCAAAGCGCCGTGGCCCCGCTGAAGCGCGTGGCATAGGCAAACAAGGCATACGACACCACCGAGCCCGCCGTGCTGACCAGCAACACCGGCCGCCGGCCCGTCCTGCTGATCAGCCTGGCGGGCAGCGCCATTTCCTACGCGATGTTCGCCCTGGCTTCCGGCATGGAGGGACGCGCGGCGCTCGGCATGATCCTGGCCGCCCGCGTGTTCGCCGGCATCTGCGGCGCGAACATCACCGTGGCGCAGGCTTACATCGCGGACATCACGCCGCCCGAGCAGCGCACCAAGCGCATGGGATTGATCGGCATGGCCTTCGGGCTGGGATTCATCTTTGGCCCGCCCATTGGCGGCATTGCCTTCAAGCATCTCGGCGACGCCGGGCCAGGCATCGTGGCCAGCGCCTTGTGCGCAGTGAATTTCATCCTCGCCGTCTTCATCCTCACGGAAAGCTGGAAGCCCGACGCCCACACCGACGCCGCGCGCCGGCCGCGCCTCGAACAGTGGAAGCACACGCTGCGTCAGCCCACGGTCGGGCTGCTCGTGATCATCTTCTTCCTCGCCACCTTCTGCTTCACCTGCTTCGAGATCACGCTCGGGCTGGTCATCGCGAACAACTTCAAGCTCGGCTTCAAGACGACCGACGCCATTTCGGTGGCAGGAATGTTGTTCATGTACTGCGGCATCATCGGCGCCTTCGTGCAAGGCGGCCCCATCGGCAAGCTGGTGAAAAAACTCGGCGAGCGGAAGCTGATCGCCATCAGCCTGATCCTGACCGGAATCAGTCTCGCGCCCATGCCGTTCATTCACGGGGAGGGCAAGCTGTCGTGGTCGCTGCTCTTCAGCAATCAGGGCGGGCCGTGGTGGATGTTGCTGCTGACGCTGGCGGTGCTCTCCATCGGCACGGGATTGACGCGTCCGCCGCTCTTCGGCCTGCTCTCGGTGCTCACGCCGGCGGACCAACAGGGTGCGACCCTCGGCATCGCCCAGAGCGCCGGCAGCCTCGCGCGCATCTTCGGGCCGATGTTCGCGGGCTCGCTCTTCGCGGCGCACGCGGCGATTCCGTATCTGACCTGCGCGCTGATCGCGGTCGTGACCGGTCTGGTGGCGTGGGCGAAACTCAGGCCGCCAGCATCGGCAGCGAGTTGAACCGGTGCGAGAGACGCTGAGGGTCACGGCCTGGGAACCGCGCGTGTCCTCACGGAAGCGACGGAGGGACGAAGCTTTGGGGACGCGCCGTCCCCACGCCACGGAGCCAGAAGACACTCCTCTCCCGCAGCCTCGGCAATTAACCCCTTTCCACCCCCTGCCCCGTTGGGTAAAGGTTCCATGCTCGCAGGGTTTCCCCAGCGGAGATCAGCGCCCGGTTCCGGCGCGGCGAGCGGTTTCGATGAACATCCATGCGTGCGCGTTTGATCCCCGCGCGCTGCTCCGTGGCAGCGCGGCGGCCGCATTATTGGTGCTCTTCACCCTGTGCGGGCTGGCCGCCGACCCGATGATTCTGACCAGCGCGAGCCAGCAGTTCACCGTCCGGGGCAAGCCTCAGCGGTCGGCCTTCGCGACCAGCGCGAAGGACGATCAAATTTACATCAACCCCGCCGTGCTGGTGGTGGCTTGCGAACGGATCAAGGAAGCCGTGGCGAAGGAGTTGGGCTGGATCGATCCGTGGCGCGGCGGGATTTTCGTGAATGTCCATCCGCTGCGTTTTGACAACGAGCGGCCGGAGCTTTCGGCCTTCCGCACCACCACGGGCTGGCGTTACCGACTGGAGGTCCCGGACCAGATCAGCCGCGCCCGCCTGATTGAATCGATTGTGGAAGCCTTGCTGCTGGAATTCGCCGACCGGGCGGCGGCGCAACACTCGGTGGAGTTGCCACCGTGGCTGGCCGAGGGGCTGGCCGCGCATTTGATGGCCGGCCCGCTCGCCGGACTGCCCTTGCAGCCCAACGCCACCAACGTCCGCCATAATCCACGCAACGATCCCGTGGCCCCGTTGCGGGCGAAACTTCACGAATCCGTCGCGCTTTCGGTCGATCAGCTCAACTGGCCGGAGTTCGACTGGGACGATCGTCGGGCGGCGGAGGCCTATCATCACTCGGCGCATTTGTTCGTGCGCGAGCTGTTGAAACTGGCGGGCGGCCCGGATTTGATTTCCGCGACCCTGGCCTTTCTGCCCGAACACTTGAACTGGCAGAGCGCGTTCTTGCGCGGATTCGGGGCGCACTTTCCCCGTCTGCTCGACGTGGAGAAGTGGTGGGCGCTGCAACTGGCCCAATTGAAAACGCATGACACCAAATACGTGTGGTCCGGGCCGGAGGCACAGCAACGGCTGGAGGAGATACTCTACACGCCGATGGAGGTGCGCCTGGATGCGAACGAACTGCCCCACGTCACACCCGTGGCGCTGCAAACGGTCATCCACGATTGGGATTTCCAGCAGCAGGTGCCGTTGCTGCGCAACAAGTTGGTGCAATTGAGCCTGCTGCGCCTGCGCCTGCCGGGGGAGTTGGGGGCCATCTCCGAATCCTATCGCGCGGTCCTCGAAAAATATTTGCAAGGACGGTCCAAGGCGTGGTTCGGCCTCACGGCCCGGGGCGCGTTGCAGGAGGCCATCGCCCAGTTCAACGCGCTGGATGCGCAGCGCGCGAAGTTGACCGCCAAATCGGTGACTTCGGCCCCGCCCAGCGGGCCGGATGAGCCGGGCGCGGTGGTGCCCTTGACACTCCGATGACCAAATTTATAGTGCGGCCGCAATGGCGAGGACAAACTCAGCGGCGGACAATGGAGACGACCCTGATTCCCAAATGACGACGCTCAAGCAGTTCCACTCGGCCGGGCGCGGCTTCTGGAGCGACGTGTCCGAGGCCGATTGGAACGACCACCGCTGGCAACTCAAGCACCGCATCACCACGCTGGAACAGTTGCGCCCCCTGCTCCCCACCTTGACCCCGGAGGAGGAAGCGGGCACCAAGCTGGCCAACACCAAGCTGGCGCTGGCCATCACGCCGTATTTCTTCAACCTCATCGATGCTTCCGATGAACACTGCCCGATCCGGCGACAGGTCATTCCGCGTCTGGAGGAGGCGACCACGGCCCCCTGGGAAATGCTCGATCCGGTCGGTGAAGATTCACACTCGCCCGTGCCCGGACTGGTGCATCGTTATCCCGATCGGGTGCTCTTCCTCGTCACTGACCGGTGCGCCAGCTATTGCCGCTACTGCACGCGCTCGCGGCTGGTCAGCAATGCCACGGGCTACGACTTCCATCCCGAGTATGACCGGCAGATCGATTATATCGCGCGGCACCCCGAGATTCGCGACGTGCTCCTGAGTGGCGGCGACCCGCTGCTCTTGAGTGATGACAAGCTGGAGTCACTGCTCCAGCGGCTTCGCGCCATTCCGCATCTGGAGTTCCTGCGCATCGGCTCGCGCATCCCGACCTTTCTGCCCCAACGCATCACGCCGGAACTATGCGCCATGCTGCGGAAGTATCATCCGCTCTTCGTCAGCATTCACACCAACCACCCGCGCGAACTGACCACGGAAGTGCGCGCGGCGGTGGGCCGCCTGGCGGACGCGGGCATCCCGCTGGGCAACCAGTCCGTGTTGCTCAAGCATGTGAACGACGATCCAGTCATACTGAAGGCGCTCTTCCAAAAGCTCCTCATGTGCCGGGTGCGGCCCTACTACCTTTACCAGTGCGACTTGATTGCCGGCTCGGCCCACTTGCGCACCAGCGTGCGGCGCGGACTGGAAATCATGGAACAGATCCGCGGCCACACCACCGGCTACGCCGTGCCGCAATACGTGATCGACGCCCCGGGCGGCGGCGGCAAGGTGCCGATCAACCCCGCCTACGTGCTCAGCCACAACAACGACCGCGTGGTTATCCGCAACTTCGAGGGCAAGGTCTTCGAGTATCCCGAGGCGGCGGACGGGACTCCGCTGGTGCGCGGGGGCAAAGCCGTCGAGGTGCCCGAACTGGTTTAGGCCCGGCGCGGCCCGCGCGAGCGACGGGTTCGCTCCGGGCGGTCGGCTCCAGCTTCAAGCCCGGGCGGATGGGAAAGTTTGATCATGCCGGTGACCGCATCCTCCCGAGCTGGCCAAGTGAGCTTCCCAAGGACAACAGCCGTGGGCTTAATTTCTAACCATTGAATGAAAACCGTCGCGATCATCGGAGCCTCAAACAACCGAGAGAAATGGGGCAACAAAGCGGTGCGAGCTTTCGCGCAGCAGGGTTACACCGTTTATCCCGTGAACCCCAACGAGCCGGAGATCGAGGGACTCAAGGCTTACGCCAGAATCCAGGATGTGCCGGTGCGTCCGCAGATGATTTCCGTCTATGTTCCGCCGCCGCGGTTGGTGAACCTCCTGCCCGACCTCGCCGCGCGGGGCTGTGATGAACTGTTCCTGAATCCCGGCACCGAATCGGCCGAAGTGCTGACCGAGTGCGAACGACTGGGCCTGAACGCGATTCAAGCGTGCAGCATCATCGCGGCCGGGGTGTCGCCGGGGAAACTCTGATCCAGATCCAACTTAGAGCCGGTCTGAAAAGTCACTGGTGCAGCGCAAGCGGCCCGCCCCGGAGTGCGCCCGTCCTCGGGCGCAGCAACGTGCAAACACCAGCGGGCATGGGTTTTTCCGACGCGCTCCAAGTCATCACGTTGCGGCACCCGAGGCGGGCGCACTCCGCCTCCGAATTTTCAGACCGGCTCTCAGGCCCGCCAGGTCTGCTTCAGGAACTCCGCGCCTGGGGCGGCGAGTTCCTCGCGGGTCGGCTCCTGGGCCACGCCGGGCGCGCGGCGCGGGAGCAGGCGTTGATGGAGCGGGATGTGCGGGACGTTGCGCACGTCGAAGTTCAAAAAGGACAAGAGCAACTGCACGCCGACGAGCACCGGCAGCGCGGCGAGCATGACGGTGCCGGCCGTGACGGGAACACCCGATTCCATCGAACCCCACCAGCGCAGCCCGCCGAAAAGAAGACCGAAGAGAAGGGCGGCGAACCCGGCCAGCAGTTCCACGGAGGCCACGCTGAAGTTGCGCAAGTAGTGGTTGTAGGCCACGCGCTTGACGGCGTTACGAAAGTGCAGCAGGAGAAACGGCGCGAGGACCCGGCCGACGCGAAGATGGCTGCGCTCGTCCGCATATCGGGCCGACATGGGCACGTCCTCCACGACCGCGCCAAGCGTGTTGAGCCGGAACAGCAGATCGGACTCGAAGAAGTAGCGCGGGTGCAGTTTGTGCAGCGGCAATTCGCGCAGCACGGCGGCGTGAATGGCGACGTAGCCGTTCGTCGGATCGAAGATGCCCCAGTAACCGGAGGAAAGTTTCGTGATGAACGAAAGGCCGGCGTTTCCCACGAGGCGTAACGCCGGCATGGAGTGGATGGACTCCAGATTGATGAAGCGGTTGCCTTTGCTGTAGTCGGCGCGGCCCGCGAGAATCGGCCCGATGATGCGCGGCAGGATGGCCGGGTCCATTTGTCCGTCGCCATCGAGCTTCACCACGATGTCGGCACCGTCGTTCAGCGCCTGGCGGAAGCCGGTGATGCAGGCCCCGCCCACGCCGCGATTGCCTTCATGGTGCAAGACGCGCACGCGGGCATCTTCGCAATGTTCAGCGATGAATTGTCCGCTGCCATCGGGACAGGCGTCGTCCACGCAGTAAATCTTTCCGACCTCCGGCCCGATGGCGTCCAGGACTTCGAGAATGTGGGAGATGACGCGGTAACAGGGAATGACCACGGCGAGGCGCGGCGTGGCGGCGGCGGCGGTTTCCACTGGGAGAGAGTTATTCACGACGCCAGGCGGAAATGAGGAACAGCGGGGCCAGCGGAAGGCGCAGCGGCACGCAGGTGGTCTTGACCCGAACGAAGCCGCTGGCCGCCAGCCGGGCTTCGACTTCGTAGCCGGTGTGGTAATGGTCCCAGGGTTTCTCGATGCCGAAGATTTTTCGCAGGAGCACGTAAACCCAGTTCTCGGTGGGCAGCGAGGTCAGCAGGATGCCGCCGGGCTTGAGCCAGCGGTGCAGCCGCGAGACGGGCAATTCCAGATCGCTAAAATGCTCCAGCACGTCGGCGGCGATGGCGGTGTCAAAAGGCCGGTCGGCAAAATCCACCTTCGCCGCGTCGTCTTCAACGACTGTGATGTTCTGCAAGTTGTAGTGCTCCGCCACCTGCCGGGCCTGCCGGGCTTCGAGATCGAGCAGCGTCACATGCTTGAAATAACCGGCCAGCGTGGGAAGAAACACTCCCGAACCGCCGCCAAAATCCAGGCAGTTTCCGTCGGCCTTCGTGACGCGGCGGGCCAACCGGTTCAAACTGTGCAGGCGTTGCCAGAAGAACCGGCGCAACAGGGGATTGCCGGCGTAATAGAGGCGCGGAATGCGATCACTGTTGTCGGCAATGGCCGCCAGGTACTCGTGGGGAATTTGAACGAAGGATGTCATAAGGGCGTGGGCTCGCGCAGCGCGACCGAGTTACGCTGGGGCGTGGGCGGCGCACTGCGGTTGAGTTCGAAGACCACAATGTGTCCGTCGGAGTAGCGCACCGTGCCCCGCGCGGCCATTTCATCCAGGCTGAGCCGGAGGTAGGTGCCGTAGTCGCCGAGCTTCTGGTAAACGGTCCAGGGACTTTGCTGCATCCGGGCCAACGTGTTCAGCCGCACTGTGCCGAAGCCGTTGGTCTCGAGAATCACAAACTGGATTCCGTTGCTTCGGAAATAGTTCTCCAGGCTGCCAACGGGCACGCCGGCGGGAAAACGCAGCGCCGGACCACTGACCCCGGGCACCGAGAGCGTGAGAAGCCGGTTGCGTTGGAAGTCGAATTGAAAAGGCGCGGCTGTCCAGACGAGCGCGGTGGCCCCGCTGGGAATGTTCGTCTGCAACCGCCGATGATACCAAGCGGCCTCGCTGGTGAGCATTTGCCGGCTGTAATCGGTCGTGGCCCGGTTGAAATCGAATGCAATTAATGTTCCCTCGTTCAGCGCCGTGGTCAGTCGCTTTTGAAATGAATCGTGGAAAAGAAAAACCACCAGCGCACAACCGGTGGCAAAGCCGCCGCCCAACCAGGCCCGGGAGCCGGCTCCTGGTGTCGTCCGCGCCCGGACCAGGCCCAAGGCGATCACGAACAGACCGCCGATGACAATGGGGCACGAATACCGGACCGCCATGCTGATGGGAAAGAGGTGGCTATGCAGCAGCATGGTCGCGAGCACCGCGAATCCGCCGGCCGCCAGAGCGGGCAGGCCAGAAAGCTTGCGCTGAAAGCCCCGTGACCAGCCATACCAGAGGGCCGCCAAGGTGGCGCTGAACACCACGAACGAGGCCATGAAGTAGAAGACCGGCATGCTTCCGTAGAACAGCGGGACAGGCTCCAGCCAGTGGACGGATTCGTGAGCGGCGAGCGACGGATACTTCTCCATCAATGCGGTCGGAGCCGTAAAATCCTTGGCCGTGTTGCGCGCGTGCCACAAGGGCGACAGCGCCACGAGGCACCAAGGCAACACGGCGATGGCCACCAACCCCGCGGTCGCGGCCCCGGCCCGGAACGTCTTCAAGCGGTTGCCGGCCTGCAACAAGGCGAGGCCGAAAAGCGCGGTGAGAAAAAAGGCGGTGAAGAAAGCCAGCGTGACCTTCATCGAGATGAGCCACGCGGCCAGCAGTCCAATCGTCACGAGCAAGCGCCCCGGCAGCCGGGCACCGGGCTGCGCCAGAGCTTGCCGCAGGAACATTCCGCAAACGATGAGCGCCATGATGCCCGCCGCGCCCGCGTAGAGCGGCGAGATGTTGACGTATTGTGGATTGATCCAGCAGAGCGCGGCGAGAGCGCTGACGCCCAGCCACCAGGGCATTCGCCAACGCAGGGACAGTTCCGCGACGAAGAACAGGCACAGCGCAAAACAGGCGACCGCGTCGAAGCCGTTGAGCATTCCCACCTCGCCGATGGCCAGGAAGAAACCGTGGAAGAACGACGGGCTGCCCAGACTGTCCACGCCTAGCGAATCGAAGGCGTTCCCGGTCAGACTGCCGGTCTGTGCCATGCGCGTGGCGCGCGTGACGTAGGTGTGGAAGTCATCGTTGATGTTGAACGTGCCAGCCGGCATCAGCAGCAGTGCGGCCCCAAGAGCCATGGCCGGTGCGAGCCAGAGCGGAATCGACTCCAAGGGAAATGTTCGGTGTCGCCAGGGCTTGTGCCGGAGTATTTCGCGCAAAGCGACGCCGAGGCCCACCACCATCAGGAAGATTAGAACAGGTGGCCGCGCCAGATGCGTCAGGTTAAGGACACCGCCGATCAATCCGAGCCAGGCGAGACCAATGATCGCTGTCAGCGAGTGGAAGAGCAGAACACGGCGGTCCAGAATGGGCCGAGTCAGCCTTCCCCACCCATAGGCAGAGAGGATGAACAGCCCTACGACACACGTTTGATAGATTTTTTCCACCATGATAAACCACGCTCGAGCTTGGTTTCACAGTGCTTATATCGTCGTGATCGCAGGCGGGCTTAACCGCAGCGGATAAATCCAAAACGATTGGTCCCTGGCGTTCGTGGCCACGAACCCCGAGGGCTGCGGCTCAAACCGGCAGCGTCTTCTTGAGGAACTTCGCTCCTTTGGTCGCGATCTCGTTGCGCGTCGGCTCCATGCGACGCCAGATGGCGGCAGCGCGGGCGATGACCTTCACGTCGGTGGTAAAGGATTCGATCACGACGTCGCCCTTGTAGCCGATGGACTTGAGCGCCTTGGCAATGCCGGGCCAGTCGATGTGATCGTTGCCCGGCGTGCCACGGTCGCAACCGCAGGCGTGGAAGTGGGCGAGGAGCTTGCCGGCCTTCTTGATCGCGGCGGCCTGATTCTTCTGCTCGATGTTCATGTGGAAAGTATCGAGGTGCAGCTTCACGGCCGGGCTGTGGACGGCTTTGAGCAGCTTGAGCCCCTGCTCCACGGTGTTGAGGAAATCGGTCTCAAAACGGTTCAGCGGCTCGACACAGAGCGTCACACCGCGCTTCTGGGCGTAAGCCGCGAGCACTTTGAGGTTCTTCACCACGTCCAGGAAATGCTGCTTCTTCTCAGCCTCGGTGTGCGCGCCGATGCGGCCAACCACGGAGTAAAGCGGTCCGATGATCGAAGGGCAGCCCAGCACCACGGCCTGATCGATGATGGCCTTCACGTAATCGACGCCCGTCTTTTGCTCGGCTGGTGTCCCGCGGAAGTCGCGACCCGGCCCCATGCAGGCGCAGACGCTGCCGATGGCCAGGCCCGCCTTGTCGGCTGCGGCCCGCACTTTCGCCGGATCAATGTGCGAGGGGTCTTCAATAGGAATTTCCACCGTGGCGAAGCCCCACTTCTTGAAGGTTGGGAAATGTTTCACGCTTTCCGTGGTGAAGGGCGAGGTGAACAGGAACGTGTTGATGCCGAGTCTCATAAATTTGGATTTGTTTGTCCGGCGAGGCTAAGGAAACGCCGCGCCGTGTCAACTGCCTGCCTGGGTGCGTGCGATTGGAAGTGGCGGTCAACTGGAATGCCTTAGGCAAACGCTCGCGCTGGCGGCGACGTTGATCGCGGGGGGTGCTCCTGCCGGCATGGGCTGCTCCAGATGGGCGTCGTGACCGTCATGGTCACCGACCCGGCGGGCGCGGCGCAGGCGCGATGGAGCCGCCGGGGAGGAAGGTTGAGGGGGTCATGGTCTGACGCAGGTCGGTTTTGCCGCGGCTGACGTTGGAGGCCCAGTTCAACACGCGGCGCACAAGCGGGCGGGTGTCCCAGGACATGCAGGCGATGGGCGGCACACAGCCGGCGAAGGCCACGTCGTCGTCGGTGCAGATGAGCGAAACATCGCCGGGCACGCGGAGACCGCGAGCGGCGAGGAATTGCAGCGTGGCGACGAACCACGGCATTTCATCGACGATGAGCGCGGTGGGCGGCGTGACGCGGAAGATCGCTTCGAGGCACTTTTGAAACCCGGCGTCGTATTCCTCCCAGTCGGGCAGGTTGTATTCGCCGGTCTTGATTCCGGCCGCTTTCAGTTCACCCAGAAAGGCGCGCTCGTTCAGGCCGGGCGTGGGGAGACGGCGCAGCCGGCGGCACAGGAGCGCGATGCGGCGGTGGCCGAGTTCCAGGAGGGCGCGGGTCGCGGCGGTGAAAGCGGGCACTTTGTTCGGACCAAAGCCGGCGATGCGCAAGCCCTGGCGCTGGCCAAAGAGGGCGAAGGCCGGCTCGGGCCGACGGGCGAACCATTCCAGCACTTCACGCGAGCCAGCCAGCACCACCCAGGCGTCGGCCTTGGTTTCCCCAACCAGCCGCGTGAGTTTGCCGAGGTCGAAACGGAGTTCCGTGAGCGAGCGTTGGGCGTAGCAGACGGTGTGGCCGGCCTCGACGAGCGAATGGTGCAGGTTCACCATGTAATCGAGTTTTCGGTCGGCTTCGAGATCGAGCGCGAGGATGGCGACACGGAGGGCGCGGGAGGATTTGCCGCCTTTCGGATTGATGCGGCGCCGCCGCCCGGCGCCCTGCGGGATGAGCAGGCCGTCCTTCTCCAACTGCCACAGCGCGGCTTCGATGGTCTTGTTGTTGAGGCCGAGTTCGGTGGCCAGTTCGTGCTTGCCTGGCAGCGTGCCACTCCAGCGCCCGCGCAGGATTTCCGCGCGCAGGTGCTCCGCGACCTGGTCGGTGACGGACAGAAAGGACGGATACGGCACGAGTGAAAGCTGGCCCAATTCCGGCCAGGTGGCAACGCCGCAAGTCGTTGCGCGAGGGTCGAGGGAACTTACCCTCAGCCTGATACATGATCAAAGCCATGATTGCATTGAGCAAAAAGATTTTCGAGCGGGCTGGAATTCCCCTCACGCTCGCCCTGTGCGTCTTCCTCGGCCTGGCACTTGCCACGGCCTCGGCCGGCACCGTGTCCGTCAGTTCGAGCGCGCCGGCGGTGAACGGCCACGACATCGCCAACCTGACGACGCGCAATGACAGCGACAAGTTTTGGGCCGAGAGCGGTACTGTGGCGGGCAGCGCGCACGGGCAGACCTTCCACACCGGCAGCGCGCCGACGTGGCTGCGCGCCGTCACTTACCGGACGACGCCGGGCAACGAGGGCGACCCGACGAAGACTTACGTCGTTCGCCTCGGCAAAGTCACCGGCACGAGCTTCGCGCAGGTTCACACCGAGACGTTCACGCAAAGCATCCAGTGGGGGAGCGAGCAATACCTGACTTGGACGTTCACCGCGCCGGTGCTGCTCGACGGCGACACGACCTACGGCGTGGACGTCGGCATGACCAGCAGCACCTCGACGTGGCAGACGGGCATTCCGTATCTCTCGGTCACGGCGGACAATTATCTCGGCGGACAGTTCTACACGTCGGGCGGGGCATCACCGGGCGTGGGCAACAACAGCCTGACCTTGAGCGCGACTTCGGACCGGCATTTCCATCTGAACATTGACGCGCCGACGGGCACGCCGCTCGCGTTCATCGCGGGCAATCCGCCGGACAACTCCACGAACGCGCTCGTGCGCGCGGAATTGATCGGCGCGTTCAATCAAACGCTCAGTCCGGGCGCGGGCCACGTCATCATCCGCAACGTGACCGCCGGCACGGAAACCAATCTCGCCGTGGCGGACCCGCGCATCACGCTTTCGGCGAACCTGCTCAAGGTCGCCACGCCGGGCTTGATTGACTGGGGCCGGAGCTACGCCATTCGCATCGCGCCGGGCGCGGTGCTCGGCACGGGCGGGGTGGCCTTCGTCGGCATCACGAACAACACGACGTGGAACTTCACCACTTCGATCGACGATCCGTTGCTCGCCGCCATCGCCGCGCTCAAGAGCCATCTCGTCGGCACCACGAACCTGACCACGAACCAGATCGCCGCGCACAGCCGCACCATCGACAACGAGTCGCCGCGCTACGCCGCCAGCGCGACGAACATCGCCGCGCTGTTCAGCCTGATCTCGACCTACGACGCCGAGGTCGGCCCGCTCTGGATCGCCACGGGCGATCTGACGCGCGCGAACGAGGCGGACGACATGACGTGGACGATCTACCGTGCGATGCAGGCGATCCTGGACAACATCTACAACGCGCCGACGCTCGCGCAGCACGAGGCGCTGTTGCGCGGATTCAAGTTCGGCAGCTCGGCGAATTTCCCCGGCAATTGCGCCACGCCGCCCACGAACCAGACCCGCACCGTGGCCATCAACGCGAGTTTCCCCGACAGCTTCGGCCGCAGCACGCAGGGCTGGACCGAGCCGGCGCGCAAGCCCACCGGCACGTATCTCGCGCCCGGCACCATCGCCACCGTCACGGTGCCGCCCGCGCTCGTGGGGCAGGGTTATCAGATTCGCGTGGGCGCGCATTCGTGGGACATGTCGGGTCGGCCCTCGGTGCGGCGGCTCGACCGTTGCACGCTGCTTTACGACATCAATTCCACGAACACTAAGGTCGCCAGTCCGCTCGGCGGCGGCATCTACATCGAGGTGCCCAAGGGCCGGAACGCGGGCGTGGTGAACGTGACAGTCACCGGCGCGGCGCGTTCGCCGTATTTCTCGGCGAAGAGTTTTCACCAGACCACGCTGTCGGAATGGGTCAACACCGAGCGCACGCAGCCGGGGCCGTGGGCGGATTTTCAAACGGAGAAATACATGGTGCAGGTGCCGCGCAGTTGGATTTACGCGCTGGCCGATCCGCTCACGGCGATGACGAACTGGGATGCCGCGATTGACGCCTGCAACGATCTGATGGGCTTCCCGCGCATCCGGGGCAAAGAATCCATCTACGATCAAGTGGACGTGCTGCTGCGCGCCTCGGTCTATGCGCCGGGCTATCCGGCGGTCAACAGCAGCTACAATCCCGACACGACCTACAACGGCAACTCGACGAGCTACCTCGTGCGCGGCCCGGCGAGCGCGCCGGACTACGAGTTCCACGAGCACGGCCACGGCTACTTCTTCCCGAAGTTCGCCGACGAGCAGGAGTCCACGGTGAACCTGCTGCACATCGCGGTGATGACGCAGAAGTTTGGCAAGACGTTTGACCAGGCGCTGCGTGAATCGAATGGCAACGGCTCGTTCTGCACGCTGCCGAACACGGCGGTGCTGTGGATGACGAGCTTCAACTTTTCGCCACGCGAGGTGCCGATGGCCGACTGGGAGAAGGCGTATCAGCCGCAGGGCCACGCCAAGTTTGCGGACATCGCGCGCCTCTACGGCTGGGGCGGGTTGAGCAACTTCTGGTACTACTACAACGCGAAGGACGATCTGGGGCAGAGCTATTCCACCAGCACGGACAGCATGATTCTTCAGCTCGCCCAGTCCGTGGGCCGCGACGTGCGGCCGATGCTGCACTTCTGGGGCATTCATCCGACCAGCCCGGCCACGTTGAGCAACTCCATCGCCGCCGCGCGCCTCAAGGCGCCGGTGGAATTCTACGACCGCATCGTCCAGTACCAGGGCCTCGTGCCTACGAACAACGCCACCTACCGGAGCTGGTGCAGCAACTGGTATGGCACCGCGCCCACGATGGCGGGTTACGGCGTCGAGCGGGAGCACGCGCGGCAGTGGAGCACAAACCTGCAAAACGGCACCGATACGCAGGTGCGTTTCCCGACGGAAATCTTTGACGAAGCCGCGTCCACGCAGGTCAAGGCGCGCACGCAGGAGATTCTCAATCTCTATTACCCGAGCGGCCGGCCCACCGACTACGCCGCGTGGGATGCCGGATTCCCCGGCGTGAACCTGAGCGACCCCGACGCTGATTTCGACGGCGACGGCGTGAGCAACGATCTGGAGCGCATCTGGGGACTCAACCCGACGAACGCCGCTTCCTCCAGTCCCTACACCGCCATCGCGTCGCTCAAGACGACCGGCCAGTTCACCTACACCCGGCGCACCACGACGCTCACCGGCCTGAGCTTCACCGTGTGGACCTCGACCAACCTCACCGCCTGGACGCGCGACACCGGCGCGACGCAGACGATCACCTCGACCGTGAACAACGTGCAGACGGTTAGGGTGCAGTTGAGCGCCGCGCTGCTCGCCCAGCCAAAACTGTTCGTCCGCGTGCAGTCCGGGCCGTGAACCGGCCCGTGCAAGACCATGAAGACAACAAAACCGACCACTTGCTTCGTGGTCACCGGTGTTTTCGGAAGCGCCCCGGTCGCGTTCACCGACACCAACGCCATCACCGGGCAACACTTCTACCGCATCCAGTCGCCGTGAGCCGTGGTCAGGCAGTTGAAAGCAGGGCCGGCGATGGCAGAGCCGTCCAAGATCGATCAACACCCGGCGTGACGCGGGACTTTTCGTCCTTCAAACTCAGCCCATGATTCCGCGCAAAACAATTTTGATCGTCGCCATCGCCGCTGTCATGCGGTGCGCGGAGGCGGCGGACGATTTGCCAGCCCTCACCACCCGCGCCGAAGGCGGCGATGTCAAAGCCCAGTTGGACCTGGCCATTCGCTACCGCGACGGGAAGGGCATCGCGAAGGATGAGGCTGCGGCCATGCAGTGGGCGCATCGCGCGGCGGAGAAGGGCAACGCGGAGGCGCTGGATTTCGTCGGTCACGCCTATCTCCGTGGTGCCGTGGTGAAGCGAAGTCCCGAAATTGCCTTCGGCTATTTCAAAGCGGCGGCGGAGAAATCGGCGCAGGCGGCGTTCAATCTCGGCCAATGCTACTTCGGCGCGCAAGGCACGGAGCAGGACATCCCCAAGGCGCTCGACTGGTGGAAAAAGGCGGCGGCGAAAGGCCACGGGCGCGCGGCTTCGACGGCGGCGATGGCGTTGCTTTCCGGCGAAGGCGTCGCGCCAGACGCCGTGGAAGCGCGACGACTGGCGGAGCGCGCGGCGGAGTTGAACGATCCCTCGGGCCTCGTCGTGCTGGGCGAAATGCAGTTCCAAGCCGGCGAACTCGACGCGGCGAAAGCGAACTGGACGAAGGCCGCGAAACTCCAACCCACCGGGCTAACCGGGCATCCGGCGCAACCGTCCGGCAACGCCTCCGCGCAGCAGGGCGCCGACCTTTTGAAGCTCATCGAGTATCGCCAGCGCAAGAGCGAGCCGGGCAAGTTCGCCTTCGTGCAGATGCCGCACATCCATCAGGGCTACAACAACTGCGGCTCCACCGCCTGCGCCACCTTCGCCCGCTTTCAGGGCGGCAAGATCGGCGGCTGGGATTTCAAAAAACTCTGCCCGTCTCCCCTCGGCACCGGCACCGACTGGGGCCACCTGCTCGATGCCGCGAAAAAAATCGGCCTGCAGTGGAAGCTCATCACCTTCACGCCGGACGACGCGGGCTTCGACCAAGCCACCGCCTTTCTGAAAAGCGAACTCGATGCCGGCCGGCCCGTCGTCGTGGATTTCAAATACATCGGCCCGCAATACCCCGGTGGCAGCGCCGGCCACACGCTCAGCGTCTGCGGCTACCTCGCGGCGGAGAACCTCTACATCCTCTGCAATCCCGCCGTCGCCACCCCCGGCCTCCAGCTCATCACCGCCGCCGACCTCCAGAACTTCTGGCGCTCCGATCACTACGGCGCACTCTCGAAGGGCGTGCTCTCCCGGCCCGCCTTCGTCATTGAAAATCCGTGATGCCTCAACTCAGATCGTTGCCAGCAAACAAACCACCACGCCACCAGTCCCGCGCCTGCGGGACCAGCGGCAGCGAACTCGGCCCCGGCGCGACAAAGAAAATTCCGGGCGTTGGTTTTAAACGCTCCTGACCGCCGCTCATCAAGATGGGTGCCGCGGTGAAGGCGCAAATTGATGCCTTCTTTGGCCACTGTCCCTGACGCAATGCAAAACAGTGCGGAGAGAGCGGTGGAGCATTTTCCATCTTGCAAGATGGAGTTAAATCTACCCGCCGAAGATCCGGTGCGGGCAGCACTACGGCACACGCAGAATTTCCGGGCGGAGGCGGCCGACGAATTGGCCCGGCAGGCGTGAATCAAGCGAGTCAGGCGCGGGTGATTCAGCGGACACATGGCCGTCGCAAAAGATCACGTTGGCTTTTCGCCCGTGCCGGAAGTGAGCGGTGGCTTCGGTGGTGTTTGTGCTGATGTAGTAAAATTCCTCGAGCATCGGGTTCGAGGGCGACGCGGGCGGTTGGAAGGTGTTCACCTGTGCGGCATCCGCGAAGAGCACCGTCTCGGAGGGATGCGTCACGCTGGAAATGCGGATGGGAGGACGATTGAGCGGCACGGAGAGGTGCAGGTTGTAGCCGTAGCCGTAGGCAGCCCCGCGCACTTTGAGTTTGAATTGCGCCTGCGAGTAATTCAGCGACGGGCAAATTTCCACGCCGCGTCCCTGAAGGTAAGGGTAGAGCGCGCCTTGGGTGGCGTCGAAGGCGCGTTCTCCCTCGGCACCGTTTTCCAGCCAGCCAAACCAATAGGTTTTTCCGCTGGCGTCGTAGCCGTTGAGCCAGCGGAAGCATTGGTCCTCATGGTCGTCCCAATACATCTGCGCGGCGAGACCGAGTTGGCGAAGGTTGTTCGTGCATTGGGCACGCTGCGCGGCGGTCTTCGCACGACCGAGGGCGGGCAGGAGCAACGCCGCGAGCACGGAGAGGATGGCGATGACGACGAGCAGTTCGATCAAGGTGAAGGCCCGGCGTTTCATGCGTGGCTCGCGAGCGAAGGCTTGGGATAGGGGCAATGACGACAGTTGTTCTCGCAACAGTAGCCACGCCGCCGGTGATAGCTGGCGGTGAAGACCACCAGGCCGGCGTCGAAATAGAAATCGCCGGGAAGAATTCTCTGCGCGGCGGTGCTGTTCGCTTTGGCGCGGTGGAATCGCATCACGCAGTCGCGGCAGATGCAGGTTCTGTTTCGCAATTCCGTCGGCACTTGAACGAGCAACGCCTCCGGGATTTCCACCCGGGCACACCAGCACGGGCCTTTGTAGGGGTCGGGCGTGCAGAGCTGGCAGTCGTTCGCTTGGCCGCAGAGCGGGCAGGAGATGGCTTCAGGCGGGTTCATTTTGCCGATGGCGCAACTTCGGGTCGGTCGTGCCGGTCGCGGTGGAGCAATCGATTTGGACATACGCCTCCGCCGGGCCGCGCCACGCGAAGAGTTCGGGATGCAGCAAGTGCGCGAGGAGTGCCGTGCCGTCCACGACGCGTGGGCCGGGGCGATTGAAGTAGCCGCCGTCCACGGCGAAGACTTGGTTCTGCTGCACGGCGGGAAGTTCCGTCCAACCCGGTTGGTTCATGAGCCAGCCCGCTTGAGCTTGGGCCTCACGGGTCGCAAATCCGCAGGGCATGAGGATGAGAATCTCCGGTTCCGCCTCGCGCACCGACTCCCAACTCACGCGCACGGAGTCGGCCCACTTGCGGCCGAGCCGGTCCGTGCCGCCAGCGATCTCGACCATCTCCGGCACCCAATGTCCGGCGCAGAAAAGCGGGTCCATCCATTCGGCGCAGAACACTCGCGGACGGCGTGTTGTTTGCGCCACTCGCTCCGCAACATTTCGCAGCCGGTCTTGCCCGGCGGCGATGAGGCATTCGGCTTCGGTCGCGCGCCCGGTCGCCCGGCCGAGTGCGCGGAGGTCGCCCTCGATCTCCGCGATGGAGTGCGGCGACATCCAAAGCACTTGCGGCTGGTGCGGCAGGGCTTTCAGAGCACGGCTGACTTCGTTGCCCGCCGGGGCGCAGACCTGACAGAGATCCTGGGTGAGAATATGAGTGGGCGCGAGTTCGCGCAGGAGTTGTTCATCCACATGGTAGAGGCTTTCGCCGCGTCTCAGCGATTCGCTCACGGCGCGGTCAATCTCGCTGAGGCTGAGGTCGCTCACGGGAATGTTGCCGTGAACGACGAGCGGCTTGCCGCGAATTTCCGGCGGGAAATCGCAGCAGTGCGTGAGGCCCAGCAATTGATCTCCGAGGCCCAGCGCGCAGGCCATCTCCGTCGCCGAAGGCAATAGAGAGACGAGGCGCAATTCGCCAGTCGCGGGAGTGGAACTCATGGCGTTCAGGCGGTGACGGGAACAAGGCGCGGCTCGCGCAACGACATGAACCGGCGTTGGGCCAGCGCCAGCCCGCCGAACAACCCGCTGGCGTAGAACAGGTCGCCGAGCAGGCCGTTGCGAAAGTAGGGCAGGCCGGCGACATAACATTCCAGCAGGCCGGCGGCATTCATGGGGTAGGTATCGAGGCAGGCCCACACGCTGAAGTTCGTCACGAGAAAGAACACGACGGAGCTGATCAGCGACGCGAGCGCAACGCGGCCCGCGCCGGGCCGGCGACGCAGCCAGAAGCCGAGGCACACGGTCAGCGCGAAGCAGCCATAGACAAACGGCATGAGCCGGTGGAGTCCGAGCACGAGGTCACCAAGGAACAGCGCCGCCAACGGCAGCACGAAGGCCGCGCGTTTACTGGCGAACTGCGCCCCGCCAAACAGGGCCATCGCGCCGATGGGGGTGAAGTTCCACGGATGGGGCAGCAGCCGCGCGACAGCGGCGGCGAGAATCATTCCGACAAGGACGAGGTAACGCTGTTTGTTCATGGTGTTTTCTTTCGTTGTGGTCTGGTCAGTTTTGGTTTTCCGCCGCCGCTGGTTGTGGGCAGCAAATCTGCGAAATGAAAGGGGCCGCGTGACACGATCTCGCCCACGCAGCAGGCCACGGGCTGCCGAAAAATCGGCCCGGCGTGGACGAAGGTGTGGAACTCGCCGTTCTCGCCGCACGGGTCAACGTGCGCGGGCAGGCTGGCCAGCAGGCCCTCGTCGTAGGTGCGACCGGCGAACGAGGCGGCGAGCTTCCGCCCATGCACGCACACGAGCGTGGCGCGGAAACCGGCGCGGATGAATTCGCGGGCCAGTTGGGTCGTGTCGAGTCCCCACAAGGGGTAGAGCGCGGTCATGCCGACCTCGGCGAGCATCCGGTCGCGATAGGCGCGGATGTCCGCAAGGAACAAATCGCCGAAGGCCACTTTGGTGATGCCCGCCGCCTTGAATTCGAGGCAGGCCGCGCGCATGAGCCGTTCGTAATCTTCGTTGGCGCACTGCTGCGGGATGAACACTTTCCGACAGGGAATCCCGAGCGCCTCGGCCTGACGGTTCAGCAACGAACAGCGCACGCCGTGCATGCTCACGCGGCGAAATCCCTCGGTGCAAGTGGTCAGCAGCGCCGTCACCTCGTGCCGGCCCTCGGCGAGAATTTTACGGAGCGTCAGCGACGAGTCCTTGCCGCCGCTCCACCCCAGAACGATGCGTTCGCGGGCCATGTCAGTCGGCGCGTGAAGCGTTGATGCGGTAGAAGCGCGCGTTGAAAGCGGCAGCGTTGGTGTCTTGCAACACTACCTGGCCGCCCGTGCCCGCGCGCGTGCTACTGGCTTCACTCCATGAGTGAAAATTTGTCGTGGCTTGCAGGACGTAGTTCCAATTCGTGCGGCTGAGGAATGTCTGCTGCCAGTGATCGCCCACTGCGGCGAATTGCTCGTGCTGGATGGGCGGCGGCGGGAAGGTGACGGTGAGGTTGTCAATCACGCCGTGCGCCAGGATGGAACCGGCATACGGACCCGGTGCCAGGCCGAGGTCGCTGTAGCTGCTGATGGCGAAGGTATCCACCTTGAACTGAGTGAACGGCCTGCCGAAGCCGGAGCTGTTCGTCGCGAGGCGCGCGGAAGTCACCGGGCCGACGAGCACGCCGTTGGTCTTGATGGAAGTCAGGACCGTTTGATTACTCGACGTGTAGGCCAGGACAATGCGCATCGTGACCCCCGTGGGCAGGTCAAACAGGCTGAAGTCGCCGCTGCCGTTGTAGTTCATTCCGGAGTTGGTGGAATAAACGGCGGGCCAGACGGTCGGGCCGAAACCGGTATCCGGGAAGAAATTGAACTCGACCAGGTTCGGCGAGTTCCGGCCCGTGCCGCGATTGAATGTGGTTGATTGGGCGTCGTCGCGATTTTGGAAACCGAAGGCCAGTTGCATCGGGCCGGGCTTGCCCGGATTGATTCCGCCAACGATGTCGTGGAGCCGAAGGTCCAGCTCGGCGCGGAAGTCGTCGTTCCGGGCCATGATCGTGCCCAGCGGCAAATGCAGATAGCTGTTGCTGCGCGAGGAATCCCAGGTGACTTCGAGATTCTGATTCGTGGAGTTCCAGCGTAACAAGCCCGCGTCGCCGAAGAGCTTCCAACCTTGAGCCAGCGGGTGGCTGGAAAAATTTTGAGTGACCGTCAGCACGCCGGACCCACTGTCCCCGACGGGGTCAGCGAATTGAGCGAGCGACAGATTGGGAACGAGGATTACGCTGGCCAGAGCCAGCGCCGGCAAACAATTTTTCCGCATGGTCTAATGGTCTTTCATCATGTCCTGCCGCAGAACGGCGGGACGGGTTGGCGATTGAGAGACCAGGACGGAATCTGAAAACGAAAAAGCCTTCAGACCCCGACAAACGGAGAATGAAGGCTAGAAATTCAACGAACCCCGCGAAGACAGTTCGCGGGCTGGCCTCATCCTTCTCTTTGACGGAGAAGTTGGCTCCGCAAAAGCGGAGCCATGACGAGCGCAATCAAACCGGTATCCTGACTTTGGGCTTCGAACCTCGCTCCCTCCTTCCCAGCGTGTGGCTGGTGGCCTTGGGAGTTTGTAACCCGTTACAGTGGCGCAACCGTCCCCGATTCTCACGGGGTTCCCTGACATTTGATGGCTAAACTAACAGCGGCCGATGGCCGCGTGTTTCAAAGAACTGCCGCTGTGTAGAACCGCGCGGCTCACATAGCAAGTGAGAAGTCCCGGACAGCGATGTCCCTTGATGAAGAAGGCAACATCCGGTGCCTGGTCGAAAAGTTTCTCCAGCAACGAAACGTCCACCGGGGCCGGGGCTTTTGGTTCCGACGCAATGGGGCGCTTCGTTGTGCGTGTTTTCACTTCGGAGCGGGATTTTAATCCAAGACGGCGGAGGAGACGACACGCTAGATTCAACGGATGAAAACCACCCGTCGGCCCGTGGCCACAAAGCGGTTGTCCGCCTCGGCCCGGTGCTTCGCGCGTTCCATCATCTTCAGCCTGGGCCTCGTCCTCGCGGCCCAGCTTCACGCCAAACCGCTCAAGGTCTTCATCCTCGCCGGACTGTCGAACATGCAGGGGCATGCCAAGGTCAGCACCTTCGAGCATATCGGCATGGACCCGTCGACGAAGCCGATGCTGGCGGAAATGCTGGGCGCGGATGGGAAGCCGTGATGTCATGAACCACGCCCATAAAGTTTACGATGTCATTGTCGTCGGTGGAGGACACAACGGCCTGGTGGCGGCGACGTATCTCGCGAAAGCGGGGAAAACTGTCCTGCTCCTGGAAGCGCAGGCCGAACTCGGTGGTGCCACCACCAGCGTGAAACCCTTTCCCGAATACGAGGCGCGGCTGTCGAGGTATTCCTATTTGGTTTCGCTGCTGCCCGATCAGATCGTGGCGGACTTGGGCGTCAACTTCAAAACCCTCGAACGCTCCGTCGCCTCCTATACGCCTTATCACCGCGATGGCCGGGATGATGGGTTGCTGGTCGCGGCCGAGTGGGATGAAGCGACCGAGAGCAGCTTCCGGCGGCTCACCGGATCGGACAAGGAAGGCCGTGCCTGGCGCGAGTTTTACGGGGAGATTGCCGTGCTGGCCAAGCGCCTTGCCCCGAGCATGCTCCAGCCGCTCAAGAGCGCTGCGGAAATCAAATCCGAAATGGGTCTGCCCGAAGTGTGGCGCAACCTGATGGAGGTACCGATTGGCGAAGTGATTCGCAATCGATTCAGTGACGACCTGGTGAAAGGAGTGGTTCTGACCGACGCGCTGATCGGAACATTTGTTTCGGCAGATGACATGCAGGCCAACCGTTGTTTCCTCTACCACTTGATTGGCAACGGCACCGGACAGTGGCGTGTG
Source organism: Pedosphaera sp. (assembly GCA_031414955.1). Taxonomy (GTDB): domain Bacteria; phylum Verrucomicrobiota; class Verrucomicrobiia; order Limisphaerales; family SIBH01; genus JANNGC01. The sequence continues at coordinate 21,893 of JANOQV010000039.1, forward strand.
CCGCAGGGCGGGATGGGTGCCTTGGTCAAGGAGCTGTATCGCATCGCCACGCTTCACGGTGTGGAGATCAAACTCCAATCCAAGGTCGCCGCGCTGGAGAGCGGTCCAGCGGGCGTCCGCATCGAAACGGAATCCGGCCACACCTATCGCGCCAGAGATCTGCTCTTTGCCGCCGCGCCGCAACATCTGGCTCGCTTGCGCGGGCGCGCTGTTCCCGAGTCGCTCGAGGGATCACAGTTAAAAATCAACATGCTCCTGTCGCGCCTGCCGCGCCTCAAGTCTGGCGTGGATCCACGACTCGCCTTCGCCGGGACGTTTCATGTGAATGAAAGCTTCTCCCAACTGGAAACCGCCTACACCCGCGCCCGCGGCGGGGAGAGGCCGCAGCCACTGCCGCTGGAGCTGTATTGCCATACCCTGACCGACCCCACGATCCTCTCCGCAGAGTTGAACGCGAAAGGTTTTCAAACGCTCACCCTTTTCGGCCTGCACACGCCCGCGAAACTCTTCGATGCCGATCCGGAGCGCGCCAAAGCACTGGCCAGGGAGCACGCCATCGCCAGCCTGAATCAATATCTGCTCGATCCCATCGAATCCGTCCTCGCGCCATGCAGCGATGGCTCGCTGGCGATTGAAGTGAAATCACCTCTGGACTTGGAGAAGGATATTTCTCTGCCACGCGGAAACATCTTCCACCGCGATCTGGATTTCCCCTTCCTTGACGACGCGAGGGGAGATGACCAACAACTCTGGGGTGCTGAAACCGATGACCCGCATATCTATCTCGCCGGCGCGGGAGCCCGTCGCGGCGGCGGCGTCAGCGGCATCGCCGGACACAACGCCGCGATGGCACTACTGGCGAACGATTAGTCTTATCCCATGAAATACAAATCCATGAACACTCTCCACTCAGCCCGACAATTTCTGCTGCTCACCACCACCCTTTTCTCCACGCTGATTTCCTTGAATGCGGCGGTGCCAGCCAAGCCGCTCAAGGTCTTCATCCTCGCCGGGCAGTCGAACATGCAGGGACACGCCAAGGTCAGCACGTTCGAGCACATCGGCATGGACCCGGCGACGAAGCCGATGCTCATGGAAATGCTCGGCGCGGATGGGAAGCCGAAGGTCTGCGAGCAGGTGTGGATTTCGTCCATCGGCTGCGGGAAAGACGAGACGACGGAACAGACGGGGAAGCTGACGGCGGGCTTCGGTGCCTCGACCGAAAAGATCGGCCCGGAGTTTACCTTCGGCATCTACATGGAGAAGTCCACGGACGCGCCAATCCTGATCATCAAGACTTCCTGGGGCGGGAAGAGTCTGAACACGGATTTCCGCTCTCCGAGCGCGGGGCCGTATGTGTTCAACGAAACGCAGCTCGCGGCATTTCAGAAACAAAACAAGGACGTGGCGGCGATGAAAGCGGAGAAAGCGAAGGCGACCGGCGTTTATTACCGCCGAATGATTGAGCATGTGAAATTGGTGCTCGCCGACCTCAAGCGCGTGGTGCCGGATTACGACGCGGCGCAGGGCTACGAGTTGGCGGGCTTCGCGTGGTTCCAAGGCTGGAACGACCTCGTGGACGGCAGCACTTACCCGACGCGCGACAAGCCCGGCGGCTACGAAGCCTACAGCATGGCGCTGGCGCATTTCATCCGCGATGTGCGGCGCGACCTCGGCGTGCCGAAGCTGCCGTTCGTCATCGGCGTGCTCGGCGTGGGCGGGCCGGTGGCGGACTACGGCCCCGACGAGCAGCGCTACAAGGCGACGCACCAAAACTTCCGCGACGCGATGGCGGCCCCGGCGCAGTTGCCGGAGTTCAAAGGCAACGTCGCGACGGTGCTGGCGGAGAAGTATTGGGACCGCGAGCTGAAGGCGGCTCGGGCGAAGGAAGGCGAAATCAAACAGCGCGCGAAGAAGCTCGCGACCGAAGGCAAACTGAAACCCGCCGAGGAAAAGGCGGCGCTGGAGAAACTGCGCGCGGAAGGGCTGACGGAGCGCGAGCGGCAGGTGCTGGAGAAAGGCATCTCCAACCTCGAGTTTCACTATCTCGGCTCGGCGAAAATCCTCGGCGGCGTCGGCAAGGGGCTGGCCGAAGCGATGGCGGAACTCAAAAAGACAAAGTGATTTTGCACCACAGAGGCGGGATGAGCGCAGAGAATTTTGCGGGAACGAAAGTCTTTACACCAATTGCCATGTTCCGCTGTCCAAGAACAAGTCATCCATCACCCATGAAATCTCTGCGCTCATCCCGGCTCTGCGGTGCAATCCCAATCCCACTAATGAAAACCACACTCCTTTCCCTCGCGCTCGTCGCCTTCTTCGCAGCGCCGTTTCCGGCTTTGGCCGCTGCCAAGGGCCAGCCGATGACGATTCCTGATTTCACCCAAGGCGACACCATCCCCGCAGGAGCGAAGCACGACTGGAACCTCGGTGCCATCGGCGCGCGCGGCTGGATGTTTTGCGACAAGATGGTGACGAGCGATGCGCGGCAGGTCGCCATCACCCAAGTGGAAAAGGGTTCGCCCGCTGATGGCCTCCTCGGGGTCGGTGACGTGATCCTCGGCGCGGGCGGCAAGCCGTTTTCCCATGACCCGCGCACGGAGTTGGGCCAGGCGCTCACTGCTGCCGAAGCGGACGCGGGCGGCGGAAAGTTGGCGCTCACACGTTGGCGCGCGGGCAAGGCGGAGGAGGTCGTCGTCAAACTCCCAGTGCTCGGCAGCTACAGCGTCACTGCGCCTTTTGAATGCCCGAAGTCGAAGCGCATTCTGGAGCAAGGGTGCAAGTTGCTCGCCGCCCAAATCGCGGAACCGGCTTACGCCAAAAAACAAAACCCCATCACTCGCTCGCTCAACGCCCTCGCCCTGCTGGCCAGCGGCGACCCCGCCTATCTCCCGCTGGTGAAGAAGGAAGCCCAATGGGCGGCGGACTTCTCCGCAGCGAGTTTTCAGACCTGGTATTACGGCTACGTGATGATGCTGCTTTCCGAGTATGTCATCGCGACGGGCGATGCGAGCGTCATGCCCGGCTTGCAGCGGCTCGCGCTGGCCTCCGCTCACGGCCAGAGCGCCGTCGGCTCGTGGGGACACCGTTTCGCGATACCTGACGGACGACTCAGTGGCTACGGCATGATGAACTCCCCCGGCGTGCCGCTCACGACCGCGCTGGTGCTGGCCCGCACCGCCGGCGTGAAGGACGCGGCGGTGGACCGCGCCATCGAGCGCAGCGCCCGCCTGCTGCGCTTCTACATTGGAAAAGGAGCGATCCCGTATGGCGACCACGCCCCGTGGACGGAGACGCATGAAGACAATGGCAAGTGCGGCATGACCGCCGTCCTGTTCAACCTGCTCGGTGAAAAGAATGGCGCGGAATTTTTCTCGCGCATGAGCGTCGCCTCCCACGGCCCGGAGCGCGACACCGGGCATACCGGGAATTTTTTCAACATGCTCTGGGCCATGCCGGGCATCGCGCAGTCCGGCCCCGAGGCCACAGGCGCGTGGATGCAGGAATTTGGCGGCTGGTACTTCGACCTCGCGCGCCGTTGGGACGGCAGCTTCCTCCACCAAGGCCCGCCGGAAGCGCGCGAAGACAGCTACGCCGGCTGGGACTGCACCGGTGCCTACCTGCTCGCCTACGCCATGCCGCTGAAGAAAATTCACCTCACCGGCAAACGCCCCAGCGGCATCCCGCAACTCGACGCCACCGCCACGCAATCGCTCATCAACGATGGACGAGGCTGGAACAACAAAGACCGCAAGAGCGCCTACGATGCGCTGGGGGAGGAAGAGTTGCTCGCCCGCCTCGGCAGTTGGTCGCCCACCGTGCGTGAGCGGGCCGCGATGGCCCTCGCCCGTCGCAAAAGCGCGCCCATTCCAGTGCTGCTCAAAATGCTGGATTCGCCCCGCCTCGAAGACCGCTACGGAGCCTGCCAAGCGCTCGGCTCGCTCAAAGGTGCCGCCGCCGCCGTGCCCGCGCTGCGAAATACATTCCGCCACGAAGACCTCTGGTTGCGCGTCCAGGCCGCGGAGGCGCTTGCCGCCATCGGCACGCCCGCGATGGTCGCCGTGCCGGAATTGCTGGAGCGCCTCGCCCGCGAACCCTCCGCGCAAGACCCGCGTGGGATGGAACAGCGATTCCTTTGCTCCGCGCTCTTCGGCACGCTGCTCAAAAAATCGCTCGACGGCGTGGACCGCGACCTCCTCCGCAAAGCCGTCGCCGCCGGCCTTCGCAACCAGGACGGCCGCGCGCGCGGCGAGGTCGGCGGCATTTACCAGCGGCTCAGCTACGACGAACTCAAACCCCTCCTGCCCGCCATCCTCGAAGCCATCGTCACGCCCGCCCCGAGCGGGGAAATGTTTGCCGACGGCATCCGCGTGGAGGGATTGCGGCTTCTCGCCAAACATCGGATCGAGGAAGGCATCAGCGCGTGTGTGAAATACACCCGCGAGCAGAATCCGTGGGACAGCCAGAAGCGGACACCGGAGTTGATGAAAATCCTGCTCACCTACGGCGCTCACGCGAAGCCGGTCATTCCCGAGCTGACAAAACTCGCCGACTACTTTGCAAAGGACGAAAAGGACTTCCCAAAAAGCTTGATGCTCGTGAAGGCCAAGAGCGTCCGCGACACCATCGCCGCCATCGAGGCCTCGACGGAAACGCCGGAACTCGTGCGTCTCAAGTAGTGGCAAAAATATGGGTGGCCAATGTCGTCCCTGCTCTCGCGTTCCGCACGACCCGCCGGACGGAATTCCCGCCTTTGCAGCCGCCTTCCCCACCGCCATTCTCGCTCCCATGCTGACGCACTAAACCAACGCGGGCATCGCCAAGGCATGAAAGAAAATCAGCAACTCGAATGGAAAGAAACCTGGCGAGATGAGTTCCTGCGCTGGGTCTGCGGCTTCGCGAATGCGGAGGGTGGCATCCTTCACATCGGGCGCAATGACAAGGGCGTGGTCGTCGGCTTGCCGGATGCCGCGAAACTGCTGGAGGACATTCCGAACAAAGTCCGCGATGTCCTCGGCATCCTCGTCGCGGTCAATGCCCATGCAGAGAACGGCCTGCCCTGGCTGGAGATTGTCGTGGATGCTTATCCCAATCCCATTAGCTACCGGGGCCATTACTTCCAGCGCTGTGGCAGCACCTTGCAGGAGATGAAAGGAGCCGCGCTGGACCGTTTCCTCCTCCGCAGGCAGGGCCGCACCTGGGATGGCGTGCCCATGCCCGGTGTCAAAGTTACGCACCTCTCCACTGCCGCCATCCGCCAGTTTCGGGATCTCGCCCGCCACAGCGGTCGCCTTGATCCGGCCGACCTCCGCTCGTCCAAAGCCGTTCTGATTGAAAAACTCCAGCTCACCGAGGGCACCTATCTCAAGCGCGCCGCCGTGCTGCTCTTCCATGAAGACCCCGAGAAATTCGTTACCGGCGCCTTTGTCAAAGTCGGCTTCTTTCGTTCCGAATCCGATCTCGCCTACCACGACATGATCCAAGGCGACCTCTTTACCCAGGTCGCCAAGACCATCGACCTCATCCGCACCAAATACCTCAAAGCCGCCATCACCTATCAGGGCATCCAGCGCATCGAGCGCTACCCCGTGCCCGATGCCGCCTTGCGCGAAGCCATCCTCAATGCCCTTGTCCATCGCGACTACGCCGTCGGTGCCCCTGTGCAGATTCGCGTCCATGAAGACCGCCTGAAAATCTGGAACCCCGCCGTGCTCCCGGACGGCTGGACGGTGAAAAATTTCCTCCGCGAGCACGCCTCCACCCCCTTCAATCCCGCCATCGCCAACGTCTTCTTCCGCTCTGGAGAGATCGAAACCTGGGGCCGTGGCATTCAGCGCATCTTCGCCGCCTGCAAGGACGCGGGCACGCCCCGGCCCGCCCTCACGTTTGACGGCACCGGCCTCGCCCTCGAGTTCCGCTACACGCCGGATTACCTCAAGGCGGTGAAAGCCCCCGACCCAGTCAGAGGTGAAGTCACCCCGGAAGTCACCCCGGAAGTCACCCCGGAAGTCGAGCGACTGCTCTCCGCCTTCACCGGCGAACACTCTCGCCGCGAGCTTCAAGAAAAACTGGGCCTGCAGGACGACGATCACATGCGCATCGCCTACATCATGGCGGCGCTGGCCGCCGGCCTCATCGAGCGCACCCTCCCCGGCAAACCCAACAGCCGCCTCCAAAAATACCGCCTCACGGCCCAAGGCCGCGCCTGGCTCGCCCGGCACCCGCATTAACTTCATGCACGAACATTCCGACAACGCCACCATCCGCCGCGCCCTCCCCGGCCAGATCTTCTCCCGCACGCAGATTCCCCTCTGCCTCTGGTTCCTCGCGAAAAACAAAAACGCCGACGCGGAAGCGGCTGGAGCGGGCGGGGAAGAAGGCGTGAAGTCGCACTTTGAACGCAGGCTCGAACTGTTGAATCTCTCCCAACGCAAACTATGAAACGCACAGCAAAGAAAAAAATCCGCGAAACATTGAAGCCGCAACGCCATGCCGATTCTCGATGAAATAGAAACCTTCTTTGCTGCTCAGCCTGAGTGGCAACAACGCGGCTACGCGGCACTTCGTTCCGGGCAGGGCATTGATGATACACTCGTCGGTGAATTGGCCGTATCGTGCATTGCGGACGCTTCAACCCAACCTGCGAAGCCAAAGAAGTCGCCTCAAACTGCCGCGAAAGGCACTCCGCCGGATGCGGTGCCCGAGGTGCGCCTTCTCGGAATCGAAAATGTTCAGCACATCAACCGTCTTGCGGCGCAGCAAAGTTTGAAGCTCGCGGCGGACGGGTTGACTATTGTGTATGGCGACAATGGGGCGGGCAAAACTGGCTACGGGCGAATAGTCAGGCAGGTCTGTCAGGCACGCGGGGAAATGCCGCTTCTGCGCAGCAGCGTTTACGAGGATGGGGGGCGCATCGGTTCCGCAGAGATTGTCTTCTCAGTCAACGGGGCTGAGGAGAGAACGACAATCTCCACCGCACACCCGCAGACCGGCTCTCTGCGGCACTTCAGCATCTTCGACTCGGCTGCTGCGAATATCCTCGTGAACGAGCAGAACGCGACGGCCTTCAGGCCATTCGGTCTCGACCTGCTCGACCGCTTCACGGCTCTTGCGGACACGGTGAAGCAGTCCATTGAGCAGCAATTAGCCGGCATGGCCGCGCCGCTCCTGCAGCTTTCAGATTTCCCCGAGACCACGAAGGCGGGGCAGTTACTCAAAGGACTGGCATCCGAAAGCGGAAGGCAAAACTTGGATTCGCGTCTCGCTCCGCTGACCGCAGCGCAAGAGGAGCGTCGCGATGAAGTGCGAGCATTGCTTGCCCAAGCCAAGAGCAACGACCCGGCAAAACTCGCGCAAGGCATCAATGCCAAAGCAACTCGCTACCAGCAATTCGGCCAGCGACTTGGAACGATGGTGGCGGGCTTGGCACCAGAATGCATCCAGCGCTTCACAGGTCTTCGGACACAGACGCTGGAAGTGGAAGCCGCTGCGGAAATCGCTCGCACCACCGCCTTCGCAAATGAACCACTGAAGGAGGTCGGGGCTCAAGTTTGGCGTCAACTCTGGGATGCAGCCCGCGCATACTCTCCTCACGCGGGGGCGGGACCGCCATTCGCCGAAAGCAAAGCAGGAGACCTGTGCGTGCTTTGCGCCCAGCCACTGAGCGCGGACGCAGCAAGCCGCTTCCAAACGCTTGAAGGTTTCGTCCAAGGTGAACTGCAAGCAAAGGCGAAGACCCTGCGCAAACAACTCAGTGCCGCGCTGGAGGAGTTCAACAACTTGCCCCTGCAACAACAGGGAGACGATGCTCTGCTTCAAGAACTCGCGACGGAGAACCCTAATCCTGCACCCGCATCCGAAGCTCTGTTGACCCGCGCTCGTGAGATTGTTCGAGACGTTCAGACACATCACGCCACCGGCGAACCGAAACTGGATGACGCGACAAATCTTGAAGTTCCCGTTGTCCTCGTTGGATTACCTGCGGCACTTCGGCAACGCGCTATCGAGCTTCAGAACGCTGGAACTCCGACGGCGTTGTCAGCTTTCCAAGCCGAACTTCTGGAGTTGGACGCTACGACCAAACTCGTGGGTGCGGCAGAGCAAGTGAAGAAAGAGGCAGCGCGCTTGGCGCGGTGCGAGGTTCTTGAGAAGGCGAAGAAGTTCTCGACGCGAGGTGTAACCGAGTTGAGCAAACGCCTCACGACCCAATATGTGTCTGAAGCCCTGTGCGAGCGATTCCGCACCGAGGTCAATCGGCTGGGACTGACCTACCTTGATGTTCGTCTCAGCCCCTCGGACGTCTCGAAAGGCAAGCTGTTCCACCGCCTCACGCTCAATGCCAAGCAAGACGCGCCGCTCCGTGAAGTCGTGTCCGAAGGTGAGTTCCGCTGTCTCGCTCTGGCCGCATTCCTTGCGGAGTCGGGTGGCAACGCCTCCGGGCTGTTGTTCGACGACCCGGTTTCTTCG
>JANOQV010000040.1:0-64975 GCA_031414955.1 Pedosphaera sp.
GTGTGAATGTCGAATGACGAATGGAACGCCCCTTCGACGAACTGTTTTTAACGACCACGCTGAGGCAGCTTCCGACGATTGGACGCGGCCAATTCCCGCTGGACACCCCCCGGACCATGAATATAGTGCCGCCCACAGCCCGTTCGTTGGTCGTTCCGCAAAGCTGGGTCGCTGGGCGGAATTCCAAAAACGGACTCGAGTGCCGGTCTCTCACCGGCAAACAAAAGGTTAAAACAGATGAAATCCATTAAGTCACTCATTGCCGTCGCGTGTGTTCTCGCCGTTCTCGGCGCAGTCACCGCGCGCGCGGAATCCTGCTGCGACAAGGCCAAGGCCAAAGGCGAAGCCTGCGCCCATCCCTGCTGCAAGGACGCCGCCAAAGCCGGCAAGACCTGCGAAAAATGCAACCCTAAGAAAGAAGAGAAGAAGTAGTCTTCTCCGCCTGCTCTCAAGCGGCCAGCCCACAAGGCTGGCCGCTTTTTTGCCGCGAAGTGATGGAGGTCGCGAGAAAGTGCTCCTCTCTGACTCGCGAAAAAGATCTTGTTGCCCACGCCTCCCCGCGTGAACCGGCCGGGAATGCCCGAATTAATTCAAGCCGGGAAGCGGTCTCCTCCAGGGCGGCCTGTGATTTATTTCGAAAAGTTTCACAACGATTCCCACTCTTCACGCGCCGCGCCGCGCTTCTCTCCGCAGGAACTGAAAAACCTGTTGCGTGCCGGAATGCCGATCTATAGATTCCGCGTTCCGTTTCTCCGGGAACGGCTGAATCCATAATAAAATATAGGCTTTCGGCGCAATCCGAGAGCGTAAAAAAGAACATGACTCCGCAAACCAAGAAACGACTGAAGCAGTTGCGCCGGTTCCGCATTCGCAAGAAGCTGTCCGGCACGAGCGCGCGCCCTCGCATGGTGACGACGTTCTCCAACACTCACATTTACGTCCAGTTCATCGACGACATTGCGCGCAAAACTCTGGCCAGCGCCTCGACGAGGCACAAGGCCGCTCCTGACCGTGACAATCTGAGCGCGAACATCAAGAGCGCGACGCTCCTCGGCAAGTGGGCGGCGGAAGAGGCTCAGGGCAAAGGCATCAAGTCGGTGGTGTTTGACCGCGCCGGCACCCGTTACCACGGGAAGATCAAGGCGCTCGCCGACGCGGCGCGCGAAGCCGGTCTGCAATTTTAATTTCAACAGGAGACAAAGAACGTGGCAGAAGAAAATCAATCTCAAGCAGCAGCAGCGCCGGCTCCCGCCGGTCCCGCCTCCGCCAGTTTTGGCGGCGGCGAACGTAGCGGTGGTTTTGGTGGTGGTCGCGGCGGTCCCGGCGGCGGCCGTGGTCGTGGCGGCTTCGGCGGCGGTCGCGGTCGCGGTCGTCCCCGTTCCGGGGGTGACAGTGATGTTAAGACCGGCAACGAAATGATGGAGAAGGTTGTCTTCATCAACCGCTCCGCGAAGGTCGTGAAGGGCGGGCGCCGCTTCAGCTTCAGCGCGCTCGTCGTCGTCGGCGACAAGAAGGGCCGCGTGGGCTGGGGTCTGGGGAAGGCTGCCGAAGTCGCGGAAGCGATTCGCAAGGGCGGCGAAGTGGCCCGCAATTCCCTCGTCTCGGTTTCGCTGCAAGGCGTGACCCTGCCGCACGAAATTTATTACGAATTCGGTGGCGCGAAGATCATGCTTCGCCCCGCCTCTCCCGGAACGGGCATCATCGCCGGCAAGACCGTGCGCTCCGTGCTCGAGTCCGCCGGACTCAAGGACGTGCTGAGCAAGTCGCTCGGCTCGAGCAACGCCGCGAACGTGGTCAAGGCCACGCTCGGCGCGCTCCAGCAGCTCCGTCTGCGCGAAGATATTTACAAGAGCCGCGGCCTCACGTTGCGGACCAAGAAAGAAGCCGTTGTTGAATCCGTCCCTGTCACCGCCGTCACAGCCTAACTCCATTTGATATTATGCGTTTGCACGATTTGAAACCACGCCCCGGCGCGAAACACCGCCGTAAGCGTCTCGGTCAGGGCGAGTCCAGCGGCCACGGCAAAACCTCCGGTCGCGGTGGCAAAGGCCAGACCGCGCGTTCCGGCTCCTCGATCCGCATAGGCTTCGAGGGTGGCCAGATTCCGCTCATCCGTCGTATCCCGAAGCGCGGCTTCAACAACGCCCGTCACACCACGGCCTACGTCGCGGTGAACCTCGATTCGCTCGAACAGTTCGACAACGGCGCGCGCGTGGACGTGGAAACGATCCGCAATGCCGGTCTGGCCAACGGCCCGGTGAAGCTGGTGAAAATTCTCGCCGACGGCGCGTTGACCAAGAAGCTGACAGTCGTGGCGCACAAATTCAGCGCCGCTGCCAAGCAGAAGATTGAAGCCGCTGGCGGCACCTGCGAAATCGTGGCCGTCAAGGCCCCGGTCACCAAAGCCGCCGCGAAATCCTGACACGCATGTTCCAAAAGGTTCTCGGCACATTCGCCAACTGCTTCAAGATTCCGGAGCTGAAGTCGCGCATCGTTTTCACCCTGATCGTCCTCGCGGTCTGCCGTGTGATCGCGATGATTCCGATTCCCGGCATCAACGGCTCGTTGCTCCAGGAGCATTTTGACGACCTAGCGAAGAACAATGCGGGCGGCGGTCTAGTCGGGATGTACAGCATGTTCACCGGCGGGGCGATGGAGAAGTGCGCCATTGGCGCGCTCAGCATCATGCCCTACATCAGCGCCACCATCATCATCCAGCTTCTGGGGGCGGTTGTGCCGCGGTTGAGCAAGCTGATGCGCGAAGAAGGCGGCCGGGCCAAGATTGTGCAGTACGGACGTTACCTGACGGTGCTGCTCTGCCTCGGCCAAGGATTTTTTATGGCCCTGAGTTGGGCCAGCCCCGCGGGTTTCTTCGATGGCCTCAAGGGCGATCTGCTGATGCCGCACATGCGCGAGCACATGTGGTTTTATTACCTCCAGACCGTGGTCATTCTCTCAACCGGCACGATGCTGATGATGTGGCTGGGTGAACAAATCACGGAACGGGGCATCGGCAATGGCGTCTCCCTCGTGATCACGATTGGCATTCTTTCGCGCCTGCCGGCCGCCGGGCAGGGCTTGGCGGACATGTTCGGCAAGTCGGCCAATCAATTCAGCCTGTTCCACGGCATCTCGCTCGTCCTCCTGCTCCTAGCGGTCATCGCCGGAGTCATCGCCGTCACTCAGGCTCAGCGCAAGGTGCCAGTGCAATACGCCCAGCGCGCCGTAGGGCGCAAGGTCTATCAGGGCGGCACCTCGTTCATGCCCCTGCGCGTCAACTACGCCGGCGTGATGCCGGTGATTTTCGCCCAGGCTATTTTGATGTTTCCGCAGCAGATCTTTTCCAAGGCTGGCACTTATTTCGACCTGAACTGGATGCGAACCCTCGCCGGAATGCTGGGCGAAAGGCACCCGCTGTATCTCGTACTCTACGGGCTGATGATTCTGTTCTTCTCCTATTTCTGGGTGGCCACACAGTTTAATGAATTGCAGATCGCGGATGATTTGAAGAAGCACGGCGGCTACATCCCCGGTGTCCGCCCTGGACAGGCCACCAGCACGTATCTGCATAACGCCATGAGCCGCATCACGTTGGCGGGCGCAGTTTTCCTGACGGTGATTGCCGTGATTCCCATTGTGTTGAGCTTTCAGATGAACGTGCCGTTCAACGTCTCGACGTTCTTTGGCGGCACCAGCTTGCTCATCATGGTGGGTGTGATGCTCGACACGATGCGCCAGATGGAATCGCACCTGTTGATGCGCCATTACGACGGTTTCCTCAAAAAGGGTCGGATCAAGGGGCGTTTCTAGGAGGCGGACTCTGGCCGGTGGAAATGATGCCGGCCTCTGGCCGGATTCATGAGTACCATCAAAAGCCCTTTGGAAGTGGAGGCCATGCGCGTCGCGGGCCGGGTGGCGAACGAAGTTTTGGAGGAAGTGGCATCATTCATCCAGCCAGGGGTGACGACGCGGCAGATTGACGAGTTTGCGGCCGGAGCGATTAGCCGGCACGGGGGGAAGAGCGCGTTTTTGGGATACAACAAGTATCCGTGCCATGCGTGCATCTCGGTGAACGAGGAAGTTGTGCATGGGCTGGCGAAGGATCGCCGGGTGGAATTTGGGGATATCGTGAGTCTGGACGTGGGCGTGCGCTACAACGGGTTCATCGGCGACAACGCCCGGACGGTGCCGGTGGGCGGATGCGGAGTGGCCGCACAACGGTTGCTGGATGTGACGGAGCGGGCACTTTACGAAGGCATTGCCCAGGCTGTTGTTGGAAATCGCGTCGTCGACATTTCGCGGGCCATCCAGCGGCATGTGGAGGAGCACGGTTATAGCGTGGTGCGGGAGTTTGTCGGTCACGGCGTCGGGCGGTCCGTGCATGAAGAGCCGCAGATTCCGAACTTTGTCGAGTCAGGCAAAAGTTCGCCCAAGCTAAAGGCGGGCATGACCGTGGCCATCGAGCCGATGGTGAACGCGGGCCGGCCGGAGGTGAAAATCCTCAAAGACGGCTGGACAGTGGTGACGGTGGATGGTCAACTTTCCGCCCATTTTGAGCACACGGTGCTCATCACGACGGGTAAGCCGGAAATTCTGACATGCCGGGACAAGACGTCATTCGCCTTGAAGGCCGGGTGATTGAGCTGCTGCAGGCCGCGCGGCTCTTTCGGGTGGAGTTGGGCAACGGGCACCGGCTGCTGGGGCATGTGCCGAAGCGGTCGCAACTGGCGGCGGCGGAGTTAAAACCGGGCGACCGGGTGAATTTGGAAATGTCGCCCTTCGATTTTTCGAAGGGACGAATCGTTATAGAAGAGAAACAAAAATGAAAGTTCGCGCATCAGTCAAAAAGCTTTGCGAAAACTGCAAAATCATTCGCCGCAAGGGCGTGATTCGTGTGTTGTGCACGAACCGTCGGCACAAACAGCGGCAGGGTTAATTTTATGGCACGCATCATTGGTGTAGAAATTCCGGGTGAGAAGCGCATCGACATTTCGCTGCGCTACATTTACGGCATTGGCCCGACGAACGCGAAGGCCATCCTCGCGGTCGCTGGCATTGATCCCAGCGTCCGGGCGAAGGATCTCGACGAGGCCCAGCTCTCGAAAATCGTGCACGCGATTCAAGAGGGCAAGTACGTCATCGAGGGCGACCTGCGTCGCGAGTTGGGCATGAACCTTAAGCGCCTCCAGGGCATCAAATGCTACCGGGGCATCCGCCACCTGCGCAGCCTGCCCGTGCGCGGCCAGCGCACCAGCACCAACGCCCGCACGCGCAAGGGACCGCGCAAGACGGTCGGTGTGCAGCGCAACCCCAACGCCAAGACCGGCATTCACTAAAATTTGAAGTATGGCTGAAGAAACCAAAAAAGCGGACGAGACGAAGAAGAAACCCGCCGCGAAGAAAGACGCCGCGGACAAGCCGGCCAAGGCTGCTGCGGAAGGCACCCCTGCGAAGCATAAAAAAGGTGCCGAGGGTACTCCTGCTCCTGAAGCGAAGCCCGCAGAAGGCGTGGTCGCCGCTGTGGTCCATGCTCCGACCGCAGCCGAACTCCTCGGTGACGACCCGAATGCCAAGAAGATCGTCAAGGCCAAGGGGTCCAAGAACATCACCTCGGGCATCGCCAACATTCTGGCGACCTTCAACAACACCCAGGTGTCCATCACCGACATGCAGGGCAATGTAATCGGCTGGTCCAGCGCTGGCCGCGTCGGCTTCAAAGGCTCCCGTAAGAGCACGGCCTTCGCCGCCCAGCAGGTCGCCCAGGACGCCGCCCGCCAGGCCATGTCCCACGGCATGCGCGAAGTCGAAATCCATGTGAAGGGTCCAGGCTCCGGCCGCGAATCCGCCATCCGCGCCCTGCAGGCCATCGGACTGGAAATCTCCACCATCAAGGACGTGACTCCCATTCCCCACAACGGCTGCCGTCCGCGCAAGAAGCGCCGCGTCTAATTCGTCATTTGGAATTCGTCATTCGACATTAATTTATGGCTCGTTACACAGGTCCCCGCGTTCGCATCAGCCGCCGTTTCGGAGTGCCGATTTTCGGCCCCTCGAAGTATCTCGAACGCCGCAACTACGGCCCCGGCATGCATGGCCCCAAGTCCGGTCGCCGCAAGACCACCGACTACGGACTCGGGCTCATTGAGAAGCAGAAGCTTCGTTACTACTACGGGCTGATGGAGAAGCAGTTTCGCGGCGTGTATGAAAAGGCTCTGAGCCGCCGCGGTGTCACTGGCGAGCAGATGCTCCAGATTCTTGAGACCCGTCTCGATAACGTGGTCTTCCACCTTGGCTTCGGTAACACCCGCGCCCAGGCTCGGCAAATGGTGTGTCACGGGCACGTCAAGGTGAACGGCCGCAAGGTCAATATCCCGTCCTACGCCCTCAAGGTGAACGACGTGATCGACGTGAAGGACACGAACGCATCCAAGCAGATGGCGACCCGCTCGCTGGAAAGCTCCACGAGTCGCGTGGTGCCGGACTGGCTGATGCTCGACAAGACCGCGTTCAAGGGCAGCGTCATGCGCGTCCCGACCCGCGCCGAGATCCAGCCCATCGCCAACGAGCAGGCTGTGGTCGAATTTTATTCCCGCTAGTAACAACCGGAGCGGCCGAGCAGCGGAGCCTTGTGGCTCTGCTGTTTGTGGCTCCAAAACAATTACACGGATTCGCCCAGGCTGAGGGAATAACACCCGGGCGGGTCAGATTAAAATTGTTGAAAGGAAAACATGCCAGTACGTCTAGGTCGGTTTGAAATGCCCAAGCGTTTGACCAAGGAAGAGTCAAGCGCGACCCCCATCTACGCCAAGTTCTTTGCCGAGCCGTTTGAAACCGGCTACGGCCATACCGTTGGCAACTCCCTCCGTCGCGTGTTGCTCAGTTCTCTCGAAGGCGCTGCCATCACCTCTGTCAAACTTGATGGAGCGATGCATGAATTCACGACCGTGGAGGGCGTCGTCGAGGATGTCACCGACATCGTCTTGAATCTCAAGAAGATCAAATTCAAGGCCCATACTCGCGAAGAGCAGACTCTGCTTCTTTCCGTGAACAAGGAGGGCGTGGTCAAGGCCGGCGACATTGAATTGAACCAGAACGTGGAACTGGTCAACCCCGAGCAGGTCATCTGCACGCTCGACAAGAAGAAGAAGCTTGAGATGGAACTCTCCGTGCGCATCGGCCGCGGCTTCCTGCCCGGCGACGAAAACAAGAAGCCGGACCAGTCGATCGGCGTCATTGCCATCGACTCCATCTTCTCCCCGGTCACCCGCGTCCGCTACGCCGTGGAAAGCGCCCGCGTCGGCCAGCGCACCGATTACGACCGTCTCCTGATCGAGATCTGGACCGATGGCCGCATTTCGCCCGACGACGCCCTCACTCAAGCCTCGGCCATTCTCCAGCATCACCTTGACGTGTTTGTCGGTTACGACAAGAACGCCGTGGAATTCGAGGAAGCCGAGATCAAGCAGGACGATGAGAAGGCCAAGCTAAAGAAGTTGCTTAACATGAGCGTGAACGAGATCGAACTGAGTGTTCGCGCCGCCAACTGCCTGAACAACGCCAACATCACCACCGTGGGGCAGCTCGCGATGAAGACCGAGGCCGAGATGCTCAAGTACCGCAACTTCGGCAAGAAATCCCTCAACGAAATCAAAGATAAACTCACGGCGCTGCAACTGAGCCTCGGGATGAACATCGACCCCGAGCTGCTCGAAGCGCCCAAGGAAGAAAAAGTCGTCACGGAGTAATCGTATGCGTCATCTAAAACGAACCGCCAAACTCGGCCGGACCGGCACGCACCGCAACGCCATGCTGGCCAACTTGGTTTGCAGCCTCATCATCCACAAGCGCGTTCAGACCACGCTGGCCAAAGCCAAGGCCGCGCGTTCCGTGGCCGAGAAGATGGTCACGCTCGGTAAGAGCGGCACCATTTCCGACCGCCGTCTGGCCACGGGCCGCCTGCACAACGCCGACGCCGCGAAGATCCTCTTCACCGAACTCGCGCCGCTCTTCAAGGACCGCCGCGGCGGCTACACTCGCATCATTCAGATGCACCAGCGCAACGGTGACGCCGCTCAACTCGCCATTCTTGAATGGGTGGACGCGCCGATCGAAGCTGCTCCGGTGGAAACCAAGGACAAGCCCGCCGAGGCCAAGGCGTAAGTCCTTTCCGAAATTGTTTTGCACAGCCCGTCCGCAAGGACGGGCTTTTTTTTGGCGCTCGCTCGTGAAGTTACAGCTACCCCGGACAAACTCCTTGGCTGCATTTGCAAAGCCGTGTACTCACGGCGCGAACCATGACAAAACAGGAAACGCCCGTGCTCTCTGCCGTTGATTCGCGACCGTGGTGGCAACTGCTCAATCGTTATCATTGGTTTGTCTTTGCCGTGGCCTCGCTCGCCTGGCTCTTCGATTGCCTCGATCAGCAGCTCTTCATTCTCGCCCGTACCAACGCCATCACCACGCTGCTCGGACCTGGCGCTGATCCGTTGAAGGTCAAGGAATTCGGCGGCTATGCCACGGCGATCTTCGTCGCGGGCTGGGCCACGGGCGGACTGATCTTCGGCTCCATCGGCGATCGCATCGGGCGCGCGCGCACCCTCGCCATGACCGTGCTCCTCTACTCCGTATGCACGGGCCTGAGCGCCTTCTCGCGGAACTTTACCGACTTCGCCATTTACCGCTTCATCACCGGGCTGGGGGTGGGCGGCGTTTTTGGTCTGGCTGTGGCGCTGGTCGCGGATGCGCTCCCGGAAAAGGCCCGCCCCAAGGCGCTCGGGATGCTCCAAGCCTTGTCCGCCGTGGGCAATGTCACGGCCGGGCTCTGCAGCATGGCCGTGTCCGGAATGTCGCCTTTGGTGTCTTGGAAATATCTGTTTTGGATCGGCGCGGCCCCCGCGTTTCTCTGCCTCTTCATCATGCTGCGCCTGAAGGAGCCTGAGAAATGGGTGCAGGCTCGCGCGGCCAGCCAGAAAGCCGGCGGTAAGAAAATGGGTTCCTACGGCGACATGTTGGGCGTCGGCCCCTGGCGCCGGCCCGCCGTGCTCGGCATGCTCCTCTGCGTGGCCGGCGTGGTCGGCCTGTGGGGCGTGGGCTTCTTCAGTCCCGAGTTGGTCGTGCCTGCGCTCGACAAATCCCTCCGCGCCGAGGGACTGGACGGCCCGGCGCTGGGCGCGGCCAAGAACTGGTGGATGTCCATGAACCTCATCGTGCAAAACATCGGCGCCTTCTTCGGCATGATTGCCTTCAGCAAGTTCGCCCACCGCTTCGGTCGCAAGCCTGCCTTCGCCCTCGGCTTCGTCATGGCCTTCCTCGCCACCATCTTTTTCTTCCTCAGCTTCAAGAGCAAGGGCGACCTCTGGATGAGCGCCGTCATGGGCTTCTTCCAGCTCGGCCTCTTCGCTGGATTCGCCATCTACCTGCCGGAACTCTTCCCCACCCGCCTGCGCAGCACCGGCACCAGCTTCTGTTACAACGTCGGCCGCTTCATTGCCGCCACCGGCCCGTTCACTCTCGGCGTCCTCCAGTTGGCCCTCGGGGCCAAAGCCGTGGCCGCCCTCCCTGCCACCGCCGATGCCGTGGCCAAAGCTGACGCCAAGCTCGGCGCCTTTCGCGAAGCCGCCTGCTGGCTCAGTGCCATTTACCTGGTCGGCCTGATTGTGCTGCCCTTCCTGCCCGAGACGAAAGACCGGCCCATGCCGGAGGATTGAAATTTGGCGTCGTTCAGCGGCGGTTCGCCCTGGGGAAGCCCGCCCTGATTCGTCGGCGCGGTGCAGCCCGTCCAAGGCTGGGTTGTGGCCGTCAGTTCTCAGCGTCACTCCTGGGTTGCAAAGTGCGATTCGGGGCCGCCGCCGCTTGCGCTTCAAGCAATTCCAGGCCGACCGTCCCCGCCTCCCGTCTGCGAGGTCGAGCCAGATGGCTCCCTTCCCATTACTTTCAATTGCATTGAAGCCGCTACGCTCGGCCCTTTAGCTTTTGCCCATGCAAATTCCGGAAAGATTCGTCGCGCCTCCGCGCTTGTTGATGGGCCCCGGCCCGAGTGATGTCCCCCCGTCGGTCTTGCAAGCGATGGCGCAACCGTTGGTCGGTCATCTCGATCCTGTCTTCGTGAAGATGATGGAGGAGATCAAGACCATGCTGCGCGCGGTCTTCCAAACGCAGAACGAGATGACGTTCCCCGTGAGCGGCACGGGCAGTGCCGGAATGGAATTCTGTTTCGTCAATCTGATCGAGCCGGGCGACGAAGTGATCATCGGGGTCAACGGAGTTTTCGGTAATCGAATGTGCGATGTCGCGGAACGCTGTGGCGCGCGCGTGACCAAAGTGGAGGCGGAGTGGGGCCGCATCATTGAAGCGGGCCAGATCAAGGAGGCGCTCCGCAAGGTCACGAAGCCGAAGCTCGTCGCGGTGGTTCATGCGGAGACTTCCACGGGCGCGCTCACGCCGGTGGAGGAGATCTCGCGGTTGGCGCACGAGGCGGGCGCGTTGTTCCTGATCGACACGGTGACGTCACTCGGCGGCTGCCCGGTGAAGCTGGACGAGTGGGGCGTGGATGCGGTTTACAGCGGCACGCAGAAGTGCTTGAGCTGTCCGCCCGGGCTGTCGCCGGTGTCGCTCAGTTCGCGCGCCATGGCCGTGGCGACGAAGCGCGCGAAGAAAGTGCAGAGCTGGTATCTCGATGTGAATCTGCTGGCGTCCTACTGGGGGGAGGCGCGCGTCTATCATCACACCGCGCCCATCTCGATGAACTACGCGCTGCACGAGGCGCTGCGGTTGGTGTTGAACGAAGGGTTGGAGAATCGTTTCCAAAGACATCGCGACAACCACCTGGCCTTAAAGCGCGGACTCGCGGAACTGGGCGTGAGTATCGCGTCGCAGGAGGGGCATCAACTCTGGCAACTGAACGCCATCACCGTGCCGGTGGGCGCGGACGAAGCAGCGTTGCGCAAGCGCCTGCTCACGGAACACAATATCGAAGTCGGCGCGGGCCTGGGCGCACTGAAAGGCAAGATTATCCGCGTGGGTCTGATGGGTGAAACGTCGAAGGCGACCAACGTGAAGCAATTCCTGGCTGCCTTCCGGGCCTTGATCGCCTGAAAGGAACGGGGCAGGGGGGCGTCCGACCTCCGGGTTTTTGGTCCCACTTGCGCTGGTCTGGGATCACGGTGCTGTCGCTCCGCATGAGCCGACCGTGACAGAGATCAGCGATTCCGAGTGGCGAACTCAATCCAGCGGGTTTGCACCCGTCGGCCCGTTTGCACCGTCCAGACCGCGCTGTCTTGGTCGGTGAACAAATGCGACTCACGGTGCGCGCCGTGGTCGTCTTTCCAGTCAAAAGTCACCTGCGTCGCGTCGGTCGCGGCCGTGTGATAAACGAGGTGGGCTTCAGCCCTCAGATATTTCCAGCCTCCGTCGTTTTTGAAACGCACCTGCGCTGAACGCGCGGAGATGTCAGCGTTTTCCGTGGAGCCATAACAGAAACTTTGCGACCAAAAGTCCTTTGGCTCATTTCCCCGGCGCGGAATTGTCCAATCGCGCACCAGGGATTTCCACGTTTGGCCGGAGTCGGTGGAGACCTCGATCTGAGATTTGGTTTCGGCGCGCGGCGGATTTCCCGAGGCCATCTGGGCCACGGCGTAAATGGTGGCGATGATTTCGCCGCGCGGTGGTTTGACTTCTAGCGTGACCGAAGGTGTGTCGAAAGCTCCGGCTACGATATGCGTCTGCGCCTGTTCGCGGTTCGGCCCGGCGGCAACCAGCGCTCGATTCGAGGCCGCGAACCTCACGCGTGTGCCGTCGTCTTGCAAGCGTGGCAGCATCGCGACATTGGCCTGGCACACCGTCGTCATCGTCAATCCGGATCCAGCCAAAGCCAGCGCGCTCGCTCCGAAACGGATGAAGTACTGGCGACGGCCTTTCACGAAGTCGGTCAGATCCATGCCGTCCTTGAACGCTCCACAGTCCTGCCATGTGCGGCCCTGATCGACCGAGAGTGACACGTTGCATGTCGCCGAACCGCGCAGCACGAGTCCGGCGCGCCCGCCCGCGTCGTAGATGCCCCACGGTTTGTCGTTGGCCGGCTTCGTGGCAATGATGTAGGGCGTGTAGAACTCGAACGTGACCTGGGTGTCGCTTTCCTTAATGGTTCCCTCGTGATAATCGCCTGTCTTGAAATTAGGCGAGTAGTTGTAAACCGCATTGGCATAACGAACCTGCCCCGGCTTGTAGCCCGCGCCGTTGCGTGAGCCGTGCATCGCCTCCGGTTGATTGACCCAGGTCTGTGATCTCTCCGGTCCCGGAACCCCGTCCGTGTTGTAATTGCGACCCCAGAAGACAAATGTCCTTCCGTCCTCCAAACCTGGCTTCAAATAGCGCCGCAGTGTTTCGCCGCGGCGCAAGTGAACCATCGGAGGCGGCCCCGCGTAGCCAGCGAGATACTCCGCAGTCGCGTATTGGCGGTAAACGCCGCCATCTTCGGGATGCAGCCCGCACACCAGCCAACCACGTTGTTTCTGCGGGGAGAATTTGCGATCGGTCAATTGCTTCCAATCCGGCTTCACATCGGCAATCGACAAAAGCCCTTGGCCATGGAGGTCGAAGATGACGGTGGAAAGGTCATGGTCGAGCAGAGCCCACCGGCCTGCGCCGTAGGAGTCGCCGGTAAGAAACACTTCAAAGGAATTGTGGCCATCGACCCCGACACCGCGTCCCCGACCATGACCGAGGAGATTTTCCATTTCCGCCGTCCACTGTGAGTGCGTGGTACCGCACAGTCCGAAGCCGTGCGCGAAGAGTCCCGTCCAGTACTCGCGTGTGCGCAGGTCGCCCTTGGTGAAACCCGTGCCCCACAAATCTTCCGCGCCCTCTTCGCCGTGCGCATAGTGGGTGTTGCGCCAGAACCACGAGGCCAGCGCCTGGTCCTGATCGGTCTGTGGTTCGATGCTGGTGGCGCGCTGATATTGTTCCTTCTGGGTGGCACGCAAACGCTCGAAGGTAGAGCAAGCGAGATCCCCTGGATACCACGGATGGTCGGTGCGGATCTGTGGATCGCCAACGGCCGCCAGCGTCAGCGGCGTGGACACGAGCAACAAAAGCAGGCTGGCGGAAAGGAAACTCCGCTCGCGACCAACGCCTTCACGAATCTGGCCCCGCTTGTTCATAGTGTTTGCATCAATCCACATAGCCAGCGTCCTGCCAAGTCGAATGATGGGCACCGCACCTTCGGGGCGAAATCTGGCACCGTGACCGGAGGCTGAGGTATCTACCGCATCCATTGCTTGTGGCCGCGTCAGTTGAAATTATCCAGCCACATTTTCGCTCCGCAGTCGGCCTCTTGCGTAATGCTGAGGGGCGAGCCATTGGGCCAGTGCCGCTTGGCGGTTTTGTCGCCGGGGGATTTTATCGGGGAATTGTCCGCCCATCCTGCTGCGACGAAGCGCCGGCTCGTGGCGTGTGTTCTAGGAATTGAACTAGTTTCACAGTTCGTTGCGCATGTTTCACCCGGCACATTTACAGCGCGCCGTGGCGTGCCTGTCAGACTGCGTCGTGGTCGCTGCCGGGAGAAAAACCTGCTGCAAACTTATTCCTCGTGCCATGCGTGGGAGGTGCGTTTTTAGGCGCTCGCCAGCAGGTTGTGGCTGCGCGCAAATCAGGTCAAAAAATCTTGGAAAACATTTTGACAAGAATTAGGTGCTTCCATACCGTCCGCCCTCAGTCGTTGGGCCGTGAAAGGATAGAGAGCCGCCACCGACCCTGAATTTTCAAAGCGAAAGCCAAGGGTTAGTGGGTTTTTTTTCGCTTTAAGGGCAGGCGGGCATGTGCAGATTGGGGTGCCCATGTAGCTCAGTTGGTAGAGCACGTCCTTGGTAAGGACGAGGTCATCGGTTCAAACCCGATCGTGGGCTCCATACGATTTTAGGAAATAGTAAAAAACAAAACTCAAGCAGGAGATAGCAATGGCAAAGGAACAGTTTCAAAGAACGAAGCCGCATGTGAATGTTGGAACGATTGGCCACGTTGACCACGGCAAATCCACTCTCACCGCCGCGATTGTCGAAGTACAGCATCGTAAAGGGTTGGCCCCGGCGATCAGTTATGCGGACATCACTAAGGGTGGCACTGTCCGTGACGAGACTAAAACCGTCACTATCGCCGTCTCGCACGTCGAATACGAATCTCCCCTGCGTCACTACGCGCATGTTGACTGCCCCGGCCACGCTGACTATGTGAAGAACATGATCACCGGCGCCGCGCAGATGGACGGCGCGATCCTTGTAGTCAGCGCTGCGGACGGCCCGATGCCCCAGACGCGTGAGCACATCCTGCTGGCCCGTCAGGTTGGCGTGCCCGCCATCGTGGTGTTCCTGAACAAGGTGGATCTCGTGGATGACACGGAGTTGCTCGACCTCGTCGAGATGGAAATTCGCGATCTCCTCACGAAGTACGGTTTTCCTGGCGAAACCACGCCCATCATCCGCGGCAGTGCGACCGCCGCGATGGCTGCGAAGCCCGAAGGCGAGAAGGCGATTGCTGACTTGCTCGACGCGGTGGACAAGTTCATTCCGATCCCGACGCGCGAGATCGACAAGCCCTTCCTGATGTGCATTGAAGACGTGTTCACTATCGAAGGCCGTGGCACGGTCGTGACCGGCCGTGTGGAACGCGGTGAACTGCTGCGCATGACGGAAGTTGAAATCGTCGGTCTCAAGGACACGCGCAAGACGACGGCGACGGACATTGAAGCCTTCCGCAAACTGCTCGACAAGGCGAGTGCCGGAGACAATGTCGGTGTGCTGCTTCGCGGCACGACCAAGGATGATGTGGAGCGCGGCATGGTGCTCTCGAAGCCCGGCTCGATCACGCCGCACACGAAGTTCAAGGCGGAAGTGTACGTGCTCTCGAAGGAAGAAGGCGGCCGTCACACGCCGTTTTTCAACAAGTACCGCCCGCAGTTTTATTTCCGCACTTCGGACGTGACTGGTGACATGACTTTGCCGGCCGGTGTGGAAATGGTGATGCCGGGTGACAATGTTTCCATTGATGTTGAACTGCAGAAGCCCGTGGCGATGGAAAAGGGCCAGCGTTTCGCGATTCGCGAGGGTGGCCGCACCATCGGTGCTGGTCGCGTCAGCGAAGTGATGAAGTAATTTGTTCCTGAGAACATGAGCGGGGGGCGTGATAAGCGTTCCTCCGCATTTTAGTCTAGCGAGTGGGCTTAGTACGGCGTTAGCTCAATTGGTAGAGTAGCGGTCTCCAAAACCGTTGGTTGGGGGTTCGAGTCCCTCACGCCGTGCCAGTCCGGGAATTGGAGAGGTGGCAGAGTGGTCTATCGCGGCGGTCTTGAAAACCGCTTTGGGTGAAAGCCCAACGGGGGTTCGAATCCCTCCCTCTCCGCCAGCAGGTAATTTGTCATGAATTTCTACATTAAGTTGTTGATTTGGGTGCTCGCTGTGGGTGCTGTCTTTGGTGTGCTCTGGCGCACAGGGCAACTCTTGCGCCTGACGAGTTACATTCAGGAGACCAAGGAGGAACTGAAGAAATGCACTTGGCCGAGCGTGGATGAGTTGAAAGGTTCAACTTTGGTCGTGCTGTTCTGTGTTCTTGGTTTGGGCTTGTTCACCGTGGCGGTGGACTGGTTGCTTCTTTTGTTTGTGCGGGGAATCACGGCCAACTAATTCAGTAATTGCATGAAAAGCCAGTGGTTCGTAATCCATACTCTCTCCGGGCAGGAGCACAAAGTGAAGGAGAGCATCGAGAAGCGCATGAAAGCCGAGGAGATGGGCGAGTACATCAAGGAAGTGCTTGTGCCGGTCGAGAAGGTTGTGGACGTGCGCGGCGGCAAGAAGACGGTCACGAACCGCAAATTGCACCCCGGCTACGTTTACATCGATATGGTCTTGCTGGATGACAGCCGGGGCATCCTTCCAAAGCCTTGGTTTTTCATTCAGGAGACCCCAGGCAAGATTGGCTTCGTGGGCGGAGATCGCCCGGTGCCGGTTACTGCGGATGAAATGGCCGTGATTAAGGAGACGATTACGGACAGCGAGGATGCCGAGCGTCCGAAGGTTCAGTTTGAGATGGGCGAAAATGTAAAGATCATGGATGGACCGTTCATGAATTTTAGCGGCTTGATCGAGGAGATCGATCCAACCCGCGGCAAGTTGAAGATCACTGTGAATATATTCGGCCGCAACACTCCGGTGGAACTGGAATACTGGCAGGTGGAGAAGGCGTAATCTAATCGAACTCAGTCGATCGTTGCTGAGTCCAAACCTAAATTTTTATGGCGAAGAAGAAGACAGGCGAAATCAAATTGCAAATCCCGGCTGGGCAGGCGAACCCTGCGCCGCCGGTCGGTCCGGCACTCGGTCAGCACGGCGTAAACATTATGGGCTTCTGCAAGGAGTTCAATGCCGTGACCAAGGATCAGAATGGCATGATCATCCCAGTGGTCATCTCTGTTTATCAGGACAAGTCATTCACTTTCATCACCAAGTCCCCTCCGGCTTCCGCGCTGCTCAAGAAAGCTGCTGGCATCGCCAGCGGTTCAAAAACGCCGAACAAGGAAAAGGTCGGCAAGGTCACGCGCAAGCAGGTGATGGACATCGTGAAGCTCAAGTTCAAGGACATGAACGCCACATCTGAGGAAGCCGCTTTTCGTCAAGTCGCAGGAACCGCCCGCAGCATGGGTGTTGAAGTTCTGGACAAGTAGAAACCTAAACGCGGGAGAGTCCGTAAATTCGGATTCGCCAGCACCGCACAAAAACATGCCCAAACAATATAGTAAGCGTTACCGCAAGGCTCTCGAACAAGTGGATGCCAGCAAGGCTTATCCGCTTAAATCCGCTGTCGACGTTCTCGTCAAATTCCCCAAGGCCAAGTTCAACGAGTCAGTGGACCTCGCCTTTAAACTCGGCGTTGATCCGAAGCAATCCGACCAGATGGTTCGCGGCACCGTTCCGTTGCCCCACGGCAGCGGCAAGGTGGTGCGCGTGCTCGTTTTTGCCCAAGGTGCCGCTGCCGAGGCCGCCAAGGCGGCAGGTGCGGAATATGTTGGCTATGACGACATGATTAAGAAGTGTAACGAAGGCTGGAACGATTTCGATGTCGCCGTGGCTACGCCAGCCGCCATGAGCGAGGTTCGCAAACTCGGCAAGGTTCTCGGCCCGCGAGGGCTGATGCCCAATCCCAAGACCGGCACCGTCACCGAAGACACGGGGAAAGCTGTGAAGGAAGTCAAAGCTGGTCGTGTCGAGTTTAAGGTGGACAAGGGGGGGAATGTTCATGTCGCTGTCGGCAAGGTTTCCTTCCCCCAGAACCAGATTGAAGAAAACGCCCGCGCTGTCATTGAGGCTGTCACCAAGTCTCGTCCCTCGGGTGTCAAGGGCACTTTCATTCACACCTGCACGCTGTCGGCGACCATGAGTCCGCCCGTGCGCATCGACCTCCGCGAATTCAACGCGACGGCCTAAACCATTTGCTGAAAGGACTGAAACATGCGTGCTGAGAAACAAATCATTTCGGGCGAATACGTCGCCCGCCTGAACTCCTCCCCATTCTTTATCGTAGTGGATTATACCGGCCTTCGCGTCGGCCCCATGACGGAGTTGCGCAAACGGCTGAACAAAGCCGGGGCCGAGATTCACGTCGTCAAGAACACCATCTTTCGCATTGCGGCGAAGGAAGCCGGCGTGAGCGATCTCACTGGTTCCTTGACTGGTCAAACTGCCGTGGTCACCGGACAACGCGACATTTCTGCGGCGGCCAAGGTGCTCAAGACCTTCACCGCCGAATTCGAGAAGCCCAAGACCCGTTTTGGGTTTCTGAACAACCAGCGCCTGGACGCCGACGCCCTCAAGGTGCTGGCCGATCTGCCGCCGATGGAAGTGCTACGGGCCAAATTCCTTGGCCTGTTGAACACCCCGGCGACCACGCTTGTCGCGCTGCTCAATACGCCCGCGAGTCAGTTGGCCCGGGTGCTCCAGGCCAAGGTGGACAAGGGCGATTAACGGAAAGTTTTAACACTTTCCTCGCTCCGTGGCCACGGAGCGGGGGGATTAACCAACAAAAACAAAAAGTAAATCGTCGGTCGGCAGGCTTGTCGGCTCAAAACATTCGTGGCCTCGGATGACGACGAGACTGAAAGGTAACATGGCTGACATTGCAGCAATTGTAGAACAACTGAGCGGTCTGACGGTGATGGAAGTCGCCGACCTCGTGAAGCAGCTCGAAGGCAAGTGGGGTGTCACGGCTGCGGCTCCGGTCGCGGTGGCGGCAGCGGGCGGCGCAGCCGGTGGCGCAGCGGCTCCGGCCGCCGAAGCCCAGACCACCTTCGACGTGATCCTCGTCTCCGCCCCGGCGGACAAGAAGATCTCCGTCATCAAGGCGGTGCGCGAAGTGAAGGCTGGACTTGGCCTCGCGGATGCGAAGGCTCTCGTCGAAGGCGCTCCCAAGCCCATCCTCGAAGGCGCTCCCAAGGCCGAAGCGGAAGCGGCCAAGAAGAAGCTCGAAGAGGCTGGTGCCAAGGTCGATCTCAAGTAATCGACTCCAGTATAGTTTTCACAGGAGCGGCGGGGCAACCCGCCGCTCCTTTTGTTTGCTCACATGAAATCGCCGGCCCATGCGCGCGAGGTCCGCCTGGTCCGCCTGAACCTTCAGTCGTGGCCAAGGAAAAACCCGGATCGAAACCGATCCGGGTTCTCGCGGACTGCGGAATTGTTCAACGGCTGCGTTCGCTGCGCTCGCCCCGGCCGGAGCCAGAGTTACCGGGTGAGCCGCCGCTGCTCGGGACGGATCGTTCCTGACTTCGTGAGCCGCCGGTCGTCGGCCGCGAAACCTGTGGGGCCGGATTGGCGGAGGGCGCGGGCTCGACCCGGCGCGGTGCCTGTTCGTACTGGCGCGGAGACTGGTAGGGATTGTTCGGGGCCACGCGGGATTGCGCCCCGTTGTGGGGTTGTTCTGTGCGCGGCGCAACCTGGCGCGGTTGGGTTGCGGGTGTCTGGGGCTGGGGGCGCGGCGTCACGTTGGCGGCCGGCGGCAGTTGTTGCGGAGCGGAGCGAACTGGTGCCTGGGCCACCGGCGGGTTGTTCCTTGGCTGGCTGCGTTCGGCTCCGGAATTCCCGAAGAGCGAATTGTCCCCGCGTTGCGCCGGCTTGGAGGGCTGCCCTCGCGCCGGGGCCGGGGCTGTGACCGGTGTCGTGTTGCGTTCGTCATTGCGCGCAGCAACTGGCTGCCTCCCGGCATTCGGATTGGCTGGTGCCGGGCCGGTTCCAGGAACGCCTCGGGCCACCTCGGAATTGCCCCTGCTGCCTGCGACCGGTTGTGAACGCTGGGGCGTATTTGGAGTGGGGGAAGTATTTCCGCCCGCTGAATTCGACCTTCCCGCAGTGGTGCCTCCGGGGTTGGCTCGCCCTGTGCCCGGCGCGGTGCGCACGGTTGGCGGGCTTGGCGGAAGTTGTGGACGATAAGCCACGAGTTGATTTCCCTGCCGTTCGGGTTTCTGGCCACGCCCACTGGAGAAACCACTCATCGGAGTCTCGCGCACGGTGACTTCGCGCACGCGGGTGCTACCACCGGAGCGGGCGATCGTTTCTTTCCCGATGCCATCGTTAATCACAGTTCTATTGTTTCCAGACCTGTAATTGTTCACCACCGTGGTGTTGTTGTAGATGTTGACCACGGTCGGCCGGGCCACAACGTGACGATAAGGGTGGGGATCGCAGAAGCGGTTTGCGTGGACGAAGGAGTAGTGGAAGGACGACAACCCAAACTCGAACCCGATGCTGACGTGGCTTCCGCGGTAGGTGAAACCGGAGCCATGCACGAAATGCGCTTCGGGTGGCAGCGGAGCCCATCCGCAGTAGCCGCTTTGGTAACGCCAACTCACCCATGACGGCCCCCACACCGTGCCCGGCGTCCAAACCCAGCCACTCCGGCTGTGATGATACCAGCGTCCATAATGGAATGCCGCCCAGCCCCAGGAGTAATCTGAGTTCCAATACCAGCCGCCATCAGACCAGTACCAACTGCCGTTGTCGCAATAGGGCCGCCAAGCCGGTGCCGAAACTGCCACCGTCGGTTGCCAGCACCAGCCATAGCCCGACAGATAAATCCAGCTCCCGTAAGGGGAGAGCGAGTCGTAAAAATAGCTGACCTCGGTCGAACTCGTCGGTGGCGGGACCGCGCCCGGAGTGGTCGGCTGCGCCGGCGGCGTTTGCGGTTGAGGCTCACTGGCTTGGGTTGGTGGAGCCTGTGCCACCACTGCCGGAGCCTTGCCATCGTCGTGCTTGAGCATCGCGGTGATGACGGTCGAGGAGACGCCGAGGTCGTTGAGATAGATGATTTGGTCCGCGCCCACTTCGAAGCGTCCATGATATTTTTCCACGAAGGCGAGCATCACCTGTTCGCTTACTCCCGCTTGCGCGAGTTTGGCCACCTCGCCGATGCCGGATGTGGTGGCAAGGTTATCAGGCCGAGTGCTGGGCGGGATGCGCTCCAGAATGGCGGGCGCGTTGGTGTCTGCGTCGGCTTTGAGCGCGTTGGGATCAGGAAGGCCGGGCGCAACCTGAGCCCCGACCACGGCGGGCGAGTTCACCGGGGAAACAATCGCCTTCTGTTGTTCGGTCTGCGCCGAGGGGCGCGCGCAACCGAGGAAAAATGCAACCCCGACGGCGACCGCCATACTGCACTGCCGGACAGATGATGTTTTCATATTCTCTTTCTTTGTAACTCCCGGAACACTTTTGGCCCAGGAGCAGTTGAACCATACACCACTAGACTAGGCTTGTTCTGTGGCTATTCAGAACTCGGAAAACTCCATAAAACATTGATAAATATGGATGAAAACAGCCTGTGGCGAGGGCGGCAAGGTGAATGCTTTGCGGTGAGATTTTACACTTGATCGGGTGCCCCTGGCCGCTGGGCGGAATCCCGCCTGCTGGCCCGCGCGTTGACAGCGTGCCGCGCGCTTTTAGAGTCCGCGCCGCATGTCGAAATCGCCAGCGTCCGCCTTCATTCGCCTTCGAGGGGTGCGGCATCACAACTTGAAGAACTTCGATCTCGATCTGCCCGTGGGAAAACTGGTCGTCGTGACCGGCTTGAGCGGTTCGGGGAAAAGCTCGCTGGCCTTCGACACTCTTTTCGCCGAGGGGCAGCGCCGTTACATCGAAACTTTTTCTCCGTACGCGCGGCAGTTCTTCGATCGCATGGACAAGCCCCAGGTCGATCGTATTGAAGGCATTCCGCCCGCCATCGCCATCGAGCAGCGCAACACCGTGAAGAGCACGCGCTCGACCGTTGGTACCATGACGGAGCTAAACGACTACATGAAGCTGCTCTGGCCGCACGTGGCCACGTTGCACTGCCGACAATGCGGGCAGCCGGTGCGCAAGGAATCGCCGTCGGAGGTCTGGAACGCGCTGGCGGCGGGGCCGGAGGTCGGAAGTGCTGAGGCTGTGAAGGTGTCCGATATTCTGTTGGCTTTCGAGCTTCCGCTCTCGGAAAAACTTTCCCTGGAGGAATCGCTCGCGCTGATTTCCAAACAGGGCTACCAGCGGCTGCTGTGGAACGGAGCGATGATTCGCCTCGAGGAGGTGAACGCTCAGTCCGCTCCGCGCTCCGCGCCAGCTACGCTCACCGTCATTCAGGATCGAGTGAAGCTTGGGCCGACTCACCGCGCGCGATTTGTCGAAGCGTGTGAGCAGGCCTTTCATTTTGGGAAAGGCCGCCTCACGGCTTTTGAGATGAACTCGCGCGGACTGCCGGCCAACCCGCGTTGCTTTTCCAACCGCTGGCATTGCGCCTCCTGCGACCTCGACTACCGCGAGCCGGTGCCGGCGTTGTTCAGCTTCAATCACCCGCTGGGGGCGTGTCCGACGTGTCGCGGTTTCGGCCGCACTATCACCATCGACTACAACCTCGCCATCCCGGATCGCTCCAAATCCCTCGCGGGTGGTGCGGTCAAGCCGTGGCAGGTCGGGCACGGGTTGCAGTCGCAGCGCGACCTCTCTCGAGCCTGCAAGGCGCGTCGCATTCCGATGAATATGCCGTTCGCCAAACTGTCCGCCGAGCAACAGAAAGTCGTGCTTGAAGGCGACCCCGACTACGGCCTGGACGAGGAGCACGAGTGGCCACGCGCCTGGTACGGGGTGAAGGGCTACTTCCGCTGGCTCGAAAGCAAAGCCTACAAGATGCATGTGCGCGTGCTGCTCTCGCGCTATCGCTCTTACACGACCTGCCCCGATTGCCAGGGCAAACGCTTTCAACCCGAGGCGTTACTCTATAAATTGAATGGCCTCGGGCTTTCGGATTTTTACCAATTGCCAGTGCGCGATGCGTTGGGATTTGTCGCCCGGCTGGCAGAACTTGGTTCACGGCGCAATCAGCCCAACGAAGTTCGATACGATCGGAGTCTCGCGACCGCGACTGTGGTGAAGGCCGAGAATGCGCCGACTCTGAATGATGCCATCGCCAGTCCCGAGCATGATCAGGACGTGACCAATTCAACTGGTTCCAAGGGCCACGATCCGCTCCGCTTCGCCTTCCAGGAAATGCGCGCGCGGCTCCATTACCTGAACGAAGTCGGGCTGGGTTATCTCACACTGGATCGACCGACTCGCTCTCTCTCCGGTGGCGAGACTGAGCGCGTGAATCTCACCACCTGTCTGGGCACGCGCCTGGTCAACACGCTCTATGTGCTCGACGAGCCGAGCGTTGGCCTTCATCCCCGCGACACGGAGCGATTGGTGACGATTCTCCAGGAGTTGCGCGATCTCGGGAACACCGTCGTGGTGGTGGAACACGAACCGGCCGTGATGCTGGCCGCCGACCACATTGTCGATCTTGGCCCGGGTCACGGTGAAGCGGGCGGGCAGATTGTCTATGCTGGTCCGGTCGAAGGCCTCTTGCGGCACGGAAGCTCTCTCACCGGGCGGTACCTTTCGGGCCGGAAGAAAGTCTCCCTGCGCAATCCCCGGCCGGTGCAACCGCGCGACCCGAGGCTTCGGCTCGAACAGGCCACGGTCCATAACTTGAAGAATCTCGCGGTGGAGATTCCGCTGGCCCGCTTCGTCTGCCTCACCGGCGTGAGCGGCTCGGGCAAGACCACCCTGGCCCGAGAAGTTTTAGGTCCGCTCTTGCAACGACATCTCGCGGCGCCCGCTGGCTGGCCCGGGAATGTCCCAGCCAGCAGGGGCGACGAGAAAGACACGGAGGATCAAGAGGACGATTCTGGCTCGCCGCAGTCCGCCGCGCCCGCCGCGCCCGCCGCGGTGCTCTCCGGCTTCGAGCCGCTCAGCGAGGTGGTGCTCGTGGATCAATCACCGCTCGGCCGCACGCCCCGTTCCAATCCGGCGGTCTATGTCGGTGCGTTCGAGCCGATTCGCGAGCTGTTCGCCCTGACCGAGGCCGCCCGGCAGCAGGGACTCAGTGCCAGCGCCTTTAGCTTCAACTCCGGCCAGGGCCAGTGCGGCCAATGCCGGGGCGCAGGTTTCGAGAAGATTGAGATGCAGTTTCTCAGCGATGTCTTCGTGACCTGCCCCGCCTGCGGCGGACGCCGCTATCGCGACCATATCCTGCAGATCAAGGTCCAAGGTCCAAAGTCCAAGGCCCAAAGTCTGGCCTGGTCCATCGCCGATCTGCTCGCCGCGACGATCGATGAAGTCATCTCCTTCCTGGCGGTTCAGCCCGAGTCGCGTTCGCGTCAACGGGCGTTGGGCAGCTTGAAGCTGTTGCAGGACGTCGGCCTGGGCTATCTCCGTGCCGGTCAGCCCATCAACACGCTTTCCGGGGGCGAGAGCCAGCGGTTGAAACTGGTGAGTCATCTCGCGGCGTCAGCCCTCCCGGTGCCCGCCACAGGTGTGGCCAAGCCCAAGTTCTTCATCTTCGACGAGCCGACGACCGGCCTGCATTTCGACGATGTGCGCGTCTTGGTCGGGGTCTTTCAACGTCTGGTGGACGACGGACATTCCGTCCTCGTCATCGAGCACAATCTGGAACTGATTCGCTGCGCGGACTGGTTGATCGACCTTGGCCCCGAAGCGGGGGATCGCGGCGGTGAACTCGTTGGGACAGGAACACCGGAGCAGTTGGCGAGGAATGCCTCCAGCCTCACGGGCCGCGCCTTGGCCGGGATGAACCGGGCGTGGGTGCCTTCAGAGTAGGCCTCGCAAGGCTGCGCCGGTGACTGACGGCTGCCCGACGGAAACAATCACGGCGCGGCCGGGAGTTGATTTCGTGTTCGGAGGCCGCGCCAGAATGCAACATTTGTGTTACCACCGGGAATTCACTGGGCGGGGCGCGTGGGCTTTCGCTAGGCTGGCACCGTCATCCAACAACCCGAGGTCAATGCTTATGTCGCTCAGAATTCTTTCCGTTCTCGTCCTGCTCATTTCATCACTCACCCACCTCCGCGCGGCGGATCAAGTGGTCATCACCGAGTTCATGGCGGCGAACAGCTTCACCTTGGCGGATGAGGATGGCGGGTTCTCCGACTGGGTGGAGATTTACAACGCCGACACCAACACGGTGAACCTGGACGGCTGGTCTCTTACCGACAACGACGGCAACCTGACCAAATGGCAGTTCCCATCCACGAACATGGCCCCGCACACCTTCCTGGTGGTGTTCGCCTCGGGCAAGAACCGCCGTGTGCCGGGCGCGCCACTGCACGCCAACTTCAGCCTGAACGCCGGCGGCGAATATCTCGCGCTGGTGCGGCCGGACGGCGTGACCATCGCCAGCGAGTTCGCGCCGCAATTTCCCAATCAGTTCAGCGACGTGGCCTTTGGGTTTGTGATGACCGGCAGCACGGCGACGCTGCTGCCGGCGGGCGCGGGCGCGCGGGCACTGGTGCCCGGCTCGGACATAGGCACGGCGTGGCGGGGGATGAATTACGATGACTCGGCCTGGACGACCGGCACAACGGGTGCGGGCTACGATCAGGGAACAAATTATCTTCCCGGCCTCGGCCTGAACATCGGCGCGGTGATGTCGAACGTGAACGCCTCGGCCTATCTGCGCGTGCCGTTCGAGGTGAGCGACCCCGCGCAGTACGAGGCGCTGACGCTGCGCATCCGCTATGACGACGGCTTCATCGCCTACCTGAACGGCACCGAAGTGGCGCGGCGCAACGCCCCGGTGTCGCCGACCTGGAATTCGACCGCCACGACCGGTCACGGTGCCCCGCCACCGGCTGCGCAGGTCGAGGATTTCGAGGGCTCAGCGCTGAACTACACCCTCAATCAATACGGCACCGCGCCGGCTCCTTCGGTGCAACTGGCGGGCGCGGGCAGCACGGGCCGCTTTCTGCGGCTGTTGACCGATCCGGTGAACAACCAGTTCAACACCGTGACCTTCCGCCAGGCGGCTCCGGGCTTGTTCGAGACCATCACGGCCAGTTTTGATTTTCGCGGCTCGGACGCGGCGGCCAATCCGGCAGATGGCTTTGCCTTCATGCTGATTCCGACCAGCGTGTACGGCACGAACGGCCCGGGCCTCACAGTGCAGCCGTCGTTTGGCGTGGAGGAGCCGAACTATCCGGGCGTCTTCGCCGTCGGCTTCGACGCCTATCCGCACGGCACGCAGAACGACGTGTCGGTGCATTGGAACGGCGCCGAGTTGAACAACGTGACCATGCCGCGCGCGATCCTCGACCTGATCTCAAACCAGTTCCATCGCGTCACCATCACCTTGCAATACGTCGCGGGTGGCGCGCGGGTCACGGTCAGGTTTGTCGGGGACATCAATGGCGTACCGGCCGCAGCCTACACGCCGATCAATAATTTCTTCGTGCCCGGACTGAACCCGTATCAGTGCCGCGCCCAGATCGCCGGGCGCACCGGCGGCGCGGATTTCTCGCTCGACTTGGACAATCTCAACCTCCAGTTCCAGCCCGCCGCCGGGCTGATCGCGTTCGAGGACATCGACCTCCCGGCCGGCCTGGGCGTGCTCGCGGCCGGCTCGAATGTGCTGGCCATCCAGGGCTTGAACCTCACGGTGGCCGACTCGGATTTTCTGATCGAGCCGCAACTGGTCTTCGCGAATTTCGGGCTGACCACCAACGCGACCTTCATCGCGCCGGCCACGCCGGGTGCCTGGAACAACGTGTCGGGCGCGGGCACGGTCGCGCCGGTGGTCTTCTCGCCGCCGCCGGGAGTTTATTCCTCGAACACGCTCGCGGTCACGCTGGCCTCGGCGTCCTCCTCGGCCGAGATCCGTTACACCATCGACGGCACCTCGCCCACGGCCAGTTCGTTGCTTTACTCGGGTGCCATCACCTTTGGCAGCAACCGTGTCATCCGTGCCCGCGCCTTCGCGCCGGGCCAGGTGGAGAGCGAAGTGACGGCGGGAAATTACGTGCTGCTCGATGCGGGCCTGACTAATTTTACCAGCAACCTGCCGCTCGTGATCATCGACTCGCTGGGCGGAACCATCGTCGCCGAAGTGCAGATTCCGACCTACGTGGTGTTCATCAACACCAATGGTCCCGGCAATCGCGCCAGCATGAACGGGCCGTTCGACTATCGCGGCCGGGCTGGGGTCGAGTTGCATGGGCAAAGCTCGCTCGGCTTCCCCAAGCAGTCGATGAACCTCGAAACGGACAACGAGAAGGACAACGACAAGGCGGTCTCGCTGCTCGGACTGCCCAAGGGCAGCGACTGGGTGCTCTACGCGCCCTACACCGACAAGACGTTGATGAATGATCTCCTGACCTACGAGTTGCACGAGGCCATGGGCCACTACGCGGTGCGGCGCAAATTCGTGGAGGTGTTCGTGCGCAGCACGCCTGGGCGCTTGGGCACGAACGACTATCGCGGCGTGTATGTGCTGCTGGAAAAAATCCGCATCGACAACGACCGCGTCGATATTAGCGAGCCGCAGTCCGGCGAGCCGGGCGATCCGATCACGGGCGGCTACATCTTCAAGCGCGACAAGGGCAGCCCCGGCATGGTCGAGTTCACCACCCTCAATCAGCCCTACACCGTCGCGATCAACGGCGTGTCGATGCAGTACCACGATCCGCGCGGCGACGAGTTGAACCCCGCGCAACGCTCCTGGCTGACCAATCACCTGAATGAATTCGAGACCTCGCTCTACGGCGCGAACTGGCGCGACCCGCTGGTCGGCTACTTGAAATACATCGCCCCGGCCTCGTTCGTGGATCAGCACTGGATCGTGGAGTTCCCCAAGAACATCGACGGCTACCGTCTGAGCGATTACATGCACCTCGACCGCGGCGGCAAGATCAAGATGGAGCCAATCTGGGACTGGAATCTTTCCTGGGGCAACGCCAACTACCTCGAAGGCGGACTGACCAACGGCTGGTATCACACCCAGCTTGGGGGCGGTGATGACATCTGGTTGAGCCGGCTGCGCACCGATCCGGATTTCTACCAGCGCATCATCGATCGCTGGGGCGAGCTGCGCACCGATGTGTTCGCGCTCTCCAACCTGCTGGCCCGCGTGGATCGCATCACCAACCAGCTTTGGGAGGCGCAGTCGCGCGACTTCGGGCGCTGGCCGCGCTTGAGCGCGTACGTGTGGCCCAACCCGGACGGCGCGAACCTCGTGCCCACCGGCACTGACGGCACGGTGGCGACCTGGCATGTGAACTACGCCACGCCGGGCACCTATCAGAATCTGATCGCCGAGATGAAGAACTGGATTCGCGGACGCCACGCCTGGATTGATGCGCGTTTCGTGATCAAGCCCGCGCTGAGTCTTCCGCCGGGCAGCATCACGCCGGGCGCGTTGCTCAGCCTCTCCGCTCCGACCGGCAGCGTTTACTACACGCTCAACAACACCGACCCGCGCGCGGCGGGCGGCGGGGTCAGCTCTGCGGCCATCCTTTACTCGGGACCGATCACTCTCCAGAGCAACGCGGGCGTGATGGCGCGTGCGTT
Organism: Pedosphaera sp.; assembly: GCA_031414955.1. Lineage (GTDB taxonomy): Bacteria > Verrucomicrobiota > Verrucomicrobiia > Limisphaerales > SIBH01 > JANNGC01. The sequence continues at coordinate 27,897 of JANOQV010000040.1, forward strand.
CCACACCAACTCGTGGAGCCCGCCCGCCTCGGGCGTGTATGTGGTCTCGCCGCCCACGCTGGCCATCACCGAGATCATGTTCCACCCGCAGGACGTGCCGACGAACAGCCCGTATGGCCAGGAGGAATTTGAATTCATCGAGATCAAGAACACCGGCCTTACCACCCTCAACTTGCAAGGCGCGCGGCTCGCCGGTGGGATTGAGTTCACTTTCCAGCCGAGCGTTCTCGTGCCGGGCGGCTTGCCGACGACGCATGACTTCGACACGGTGGAAACTCAGTTCACGGCCTCCACGCTGAACAGCGGACCCGGCGCGACGGTCACGGGCGGCGGGCCGGATGGAAATTTCCTGCGCCTGGTTCACAGTGGCAGCACGAGCGTCACGCGTAACCGGGTCGCCTTCAGTCAGACCGCTTCCGGCCCATACGCCCGGCTTACGGCGGACTTTGACTTCCGTGCCACCACGATCACCCCGCCGGCGACGAACGGCCCGGCCTCGGTGCAGACTTTTGATGCGGCCGGGGCCGCGTTCACCCTTGGCGGTGTGGCGGCGGTCACCCCGGCCAACACCGGATCGTCGGGCAGTTTCCTCCAGCTCGTGCCGTCAGCGGGCAGCCTCGTCGGCACGGTCGGCTTCGAGCGCACGGCCACGGGCGCGTGGAACACGGTCGTGGCCTCGTTTGATTTCCGCATCACGCCGCCGAGCGAGGCCAATCAGGCGGATGGCATGTCCTTCGCCTTTCTGAACACGGCCAACTTTGGCGTCGCGGGCGCGGCCCCGGGCATGTCCGAGGAAATGAATCTGGCCAACACCATTGGCATCGGCATCGACGACTACAACAACGCCGAGATCAACAACAACCACCTCTCGGTCCATTGGAACAACGCCATTGTCGGCACGCCTTACACGCCGCCGTTTGATTTTTCCAACGGCCAGTTCCATCGCGCCCAGGTCACAATCCGTTTCTCGGGCGGTGCGGCTTTCGTCACGGTACGATTGACGCCCGACATCAACGGCACGCCCGGCCAGACGGTCACGCTGGTGCAGAACCTCCAGATCAACGGCGTGCCGCCGTATGAGGGCCGCGCGGCCTTCGGCGCGCGCACCGGTGGCCAGTGGGCTTCGCACGACATCGACAATCTCAACATCCAATACTCGACCGACACCGGCGCGGCGGCCGGAGTGTCGCTCGCCCTGCTGCCGGTCAATCGTTTCGGCAATGCGGGCGTGGGCAGCACGCTGGCTCATTACACCGACGCACCGCTCGTCACCAACGGGTTGTCGATGGACCTGGCCTTCAACGGCTCGAACACGGCCAATGATGTGACGTTCTATTACGACCGCGTGGCGCTGGCGGCGGTGTCATTGCCCATCGGGGTCCTGGATCTGGACGAGGACGTATTCCATCGCGCGTCGCTAACCGTGCAACGCGCCAGCGGCGGCAGCTACGTGACGTTGAGCTTGACTCCGAACAGCCAGGTTGCGCCGGGGCTGCCGAACACGGTCGTGTCTAATCTCTACGTGCTGGGTCTGCTGCCGGAGAACGCGCGCGTGGAACTGGCCGGGCGCAACGGCGGCCTCAACGCTGCGCTCGATGTCGAAAGCGTGTACGTGCAGTACTACGATTACGCCTCGCTCTTGCTGGCCCCGGGCGAGTGCATCCTGGTGGTGAAGAACATCGCGGCCTTCGAGTCGCGCTACGGCACTGGCTACCGCATCGCCGGCGAATACAGCGGCACGCTCGACAACAGTGGCGACCATATTGTGCTGCTCGGGCCGGTGGGCGAGGTGATTCTTGATTTCACCTACAGCGACGACTGGTATCACCTCACGGATGGCCTCGGCTTCTCGCTGGTGAACGCGAATCCCGGCGGGCCTGGCGCCGGCTACGGCTCCAGCACCAACTGGCGTGGCTCGAGTTATCAGGGCGGCTCGCCCGGTGCATTCGATCCGGTGCTGAACCTCGCGCCCATTCTCATCAACGAAATCCTGGCCAACTCCATCCTGCCCGAAGTGGACCGCATTGAGCTGTTCAATCCCACGACCAACGACGTGAACATCGGTGGCTGGTTTCTGACTGACGACTGGAACTCGCCGAAGAAGTTTCGCATCCCGAACGGCACGGTCATTTCCAACGGCGGCTTCATCGTCTTCCACGAAGGCGTCTTCAATCCCACGCCCGGCTTGGGCAGCAGCTTCGCGCTGGGCAGCGACGGCGATGAGGTGTGGCTTTTCTCCGGCGACGCGGCCACGAACCTGACCGGCTACGTGCATGGCTTCGACTTCGGCGGCTCGGATGAGAATGTCAGTTTCGGCCGCTACCTCGACAGCGCGGGCGGCGAACACTTCCCGGCACAGTTCGTGAACACGTTCGGCGGACCGAACTCCGGGCCGCGCCTTGGTTCGGTCATTATCACCGAAGTCATGTATCGTCCGCCCGATTTCGGCGGCGTGGACAATGATCTCGATGAGTTCATCGAGATTGTGAACATCGGCGCGTCGCCCGTGCCGCTCTACAGTCCGGCGCTGCCCACCGACACCTGGCACTTGCGCCACGCGGTCGATTTCGATTTCCCGATGAACCTCGAGCTGGCCGTGGGCGAAATCATCCTCGTCGTCGGCTTTGACCCGACCAATACCGTCGCGCTCGCGGATTTTCAGGCGCGCTACCAGGTCAATCCGTTGGTGCGCGTCTTCGGGCCGTGGTCCGGCCAGCTCGACAACTCTGGCGAAGACGTGGAGTTGAACCGCCCGCTCGCGCCGGGAACCAACGGAACTGTTTACGTGCGCGCGGATCAAGTTGGCTACGCCGACCATGCGCCCTGGGCGGCGGCGGCGGATGGCTACGGTCCGTCGTTGCAGCGCACGCCGCTGGTTTCCTTCGGCGATGATCCAGGGAGTTGGTCAGCGGCGACGGCCAGCGCTGGGGCGGCTTTCCCTGGCGGCTCCGCTCCGTTCATCACGGCGGGACCAGCCAGTGCTTCCGTCATTGGTGGACGTAGTACGAATTTCTCGGTCGCGGCCTCGGGCCCGGCGCTGCGTTACCAATGGCGCATGGAGGGCGCGAACCTTCCCGGCGCGACCAATGGCACGCTTGCTTTGAGCAACATCCAGATCACGCAGGCTGGCGATTATCATGTGGCCGTGTTCAACGCGGCCGGCTCAGAGGTCAGCACCCATGCGCATCTCACCGTGCTCACGCCGGTGCTCTTCATCCTTCAACCCACCAACCAGAACGTGCTGAATGGCACCAACGTCACGCTCGTCTCGGCGGCCGTGGGCCATGGTCCCGTCACCTACCAGTGGCGCAACAATGGCACCAACATTCCCAACGCCACCAACGCGAGCCACAGTTTCAGCCCGGCCACGCTGGCCTTCGGGCACGGCAACTGGCAGGTCACGGCCTCGGATGCGCTGAGTTCCACCGACAGCTCGAATGCCTTTATCTTTGTGCTCGTCCGGCCCGGCATCATCCTCCAGCCGATGCCCCAGGCCGTGGGGCCGGGCCAGAGTGCGCTCTTCGTTTGCGTGGCCACCGGTGCGCCGCCCATTGTGTTCCGCTGGCTGACCAACGGCGTGGGCAGTGCCACCAACACCAGTGGCGTGTTCGTGTTCCCGAACGTCCAGGCCAGCTTGAGCGTGCGCGCCGTGGTCCAGAATGTGGCTGGGAGCGTGAACAGCAGCACCGTGGCCCTGACCGTCTGGCGCGACTTCGATGGTGATGGCATCGCGGATAATTGGGAGACGAACTACTTCGGCTTCAGCACCAACAGCGCCGCCGACGGTCTGCTGGACTTCGACGGTGACGGCCTGAACAACCACGACGAGTTCGTCGCCGGGACCAACCCGACCAATGCCCTGAGCGTCTTGAAACTGGTACGGAACGCGACCAACGCGAGCCTGCTTCAGTTCACCGCCCAGACGAACAAGACTTATACCGTCGTTTGCCGGACCAATCTGACGAGCGCGTGGTGGGTCGGGGTGACGAATATCTTCCCGGCCATTACCGTGCGGACCATCGAGGTGAATTCCGCCTTCAGCCCAGCCCTGGACCCGGAGCGATACTACCACGTGCTGACGCCGATGAACCCATAGCGGAGCCGACGGCTGCCTTGTGCGCGCAGTCTTGCTGGCCCGATCGTTCTGGGGACGGCGGCCTGGCCCGTACTTTCCCCGACGTCGGCTCGCGTTCCGCCCGGATTACATTTTGGCCGTCCCGCACGTAGTCTGGTGACGTTTCAATGACAATGAACATCGTGCTGCGACATAAAGTGTCTGGTCTGTATTATCAGGCGGCGGGTAAATGGGTGCGGCGTTCGGATAACGCCTGTGTCTTCAAGAGTGCCCGGGCGGCTCGGCTCTACTTGAAATTGAACCAGTTGCGGGAGGCGCAGCCCGTGCCCCGGCTGGCCCCGTACCTCATGGCGATGTTGCACCGCCCGAGTCCCAGCATCTGGCAAATCTGGAGCCGCGGCGCTGCTTCGGGCTGGGACGGAAAAAAGTCCAGCCACTTCAACCGGAACTGACCAGCGACTCCGGCTTGGATCCAGACCCACGCCGGAAATGGTGCGCGTGATTGCTACTGGTAACAGTGCTTCACTCTTCAAGTTCCCCACCCGCGCAGCGTCCTAGAACGCAACGTGAAAACTCTCATTGCCCACCCATTTATGCGTCGATACGCTCGCTTCATGCCCAAAGCAAAACTTCTCAGCACAATCGCGTTCTGCCTCGCCGCCGCCGGACTCCTCCCTTTGCGCGCTGCCGAGGGCGTGACCATGACTCAGACTAATGACCGCGTACGGGTCGAGATCAACGGTGAACACTTCACCGACTATTTCTTCCGCATGAAGCAGCACCCGGCGCTGATGACGGACAAGAGCGGCATCACCACGACCAACCCGACCAAGCACACTTACTTTTATCCGCTCATCGGTCCGGGCGGCGTGAACATGACGCGCAGTTGGCCGATGAAGCCTGATGCCGAAGGCGAAGAGAAGGACCACCCGCATCATCGCTCGCTGTGGTTTGCGCACGGTGCGGTCAATGGCGTGGACTTCTGGGCCGAGACGCTGAAGGCCGGCAAGATTCAGCACGATCAATTCGTGGAAGTGAAATCCGGCGCGGACTCGGGCCACATCAAATCCACCTGCAAATGGGTCGCGCCCGATGGCAAGACCGTCTGCACCGACGAGCGCACTTTCCGCGTTTACAACCGGCCGGGGAAGGAGCGCCTCTTTGACTTCGAGATCACCATCAAAGCACCTGCGGATCGCGACGTGCTTTTTGGCGACACCAAGGAAGGCACTATGGCCGTGCGCTTGAACGAGCAATTGCGCGTGACCCGCGGCAAGAAGGAGCCGGGCACCGGCCACATCGTGCTCAGCAGCGGCGTGCGCGACGACGCGCCGCCGGCCAAGGGCGATACGGTGACCTGGGGCAAACCCGCCGCGTGGTGCGACTACTGGGGCAAGATCGATGGCAAGACTCTCGGCCTCGCCATCTTCGATCATCCGTCCAATCCCGTTCACCCCACGACCTGGCATGTGCGCGACTACGGGTTGTTCGCCGCCAATCCTTTCGGCATCCATGACTTCGAGAAGAAGCCGCCGGGCACGGGTAACCTCAACATCCCGGCCGGCAAGAGCGTGACCTTCAAGTATCGCTTCTACATCCATGAGGGGGACGAGAAGCAGGCCAAGGTCGCCGAGCGCTACCAGGAATACGCCAGCGGCACCGGCGCAAAATAATTTTTCGAGATCAACCGCCTCACAACAAACGAATCATGAAATCACTCAATCGCCGCAGTTTCCTCAAGCGCACCGCGCTCGCATCCGCCGCCGTCAGTTGGACGGCGCGCTCCTGGTCCCAGATCGAAGGCTCCAACAGCGACGTGCGCGTCGCCGTGGTCGGCTTTGGCGGACGCGGCCAGAGCCATATCGATGGCTTTGGCAAGATGTCCGGCGTGCGTATCACTTCGCTCTGCGACGTGGACAGCACCGTCATGGCCAAGGGCGTGGCGCAGTTCACCAAGCGCAACCAGGAAGTCGCGCAGTTCACCGACGTGCGCAAGATGCTTGAGAGCAAGAACGTCGATGTCGTCTCCATCGCCACGCCCAACCACTGGCATGCCCTGGGCGGCATCTGGGCCATTCAGGCGGGCAAGGACGTTTACACGGAGAAACCTGTTTCGCATAACGTCTTCGAGGGGCGCCAGTTCGTGAACGCCGCGCGCAAGTACAAGAAGATCGTCCAGACCGGCACCCAGAGCCGCTCCTCCCGCACCGGCATCCAGGCTGCCGTGGATTGGGTCAAGGCTGGCAACCTCGGCAAAATCCAAATTGCCCGCGGCCTCTGTTACAAGCCGCGCGGAAGCATTGGCCAGAACAGTGGCCCCCAGCCCGTGCCCGGCAGCATCGACTACGATCTCTGGTGCGGGCCTGCGCCGCTCGATCCGCCGCGCCGCAACAGCAAGAAGTTTGGCCCCATCCACTATGACTGGCACTGGTTCTGGGCCTACGGCAGCGGCGACCTTGGCAATCAGGGCATTCACCAGATGGACATCTGCCGCTGGTTCCTCGGCGAGATGGAACTCGCCCCCTACGTCATCAGCACCGGCGGCCGCCTTGGCTACGTGGATGACGCCGAGACGCCCAACACCCAGATTGTTTATCAGGGCTACGAGAAGGCTCCGCTCATCTTCGAGGTGCGCGGATTGCCGGAGTCCAAGGACGCCAAGGACATGGACAAATACAAGGGCGCCAACGTCGGCTGCGTCATCGAGTGCGAAGGCGGCTACGTGACCGTGCCCAATTACACCGGCGCCACGGCCCACGACAAGGATGGCAAGCAGATCCAGAAATGGTCCGGCTCCGAGGACCACTTCGCCAACTTCATCAAGGCCGTCCACAGCCGCAAGATCACCGACCTGCACGCCGACATTCTCGAAGGTCACCTCTCCAGCGCGCTTTGCCACACTGGCAACATCTCCTACCGCCTCGGCGCGAAGAAGAATCCGGGCGAGATCAAGGAGGCCCTCAAGGCGGACCGCGGCCTGAGTGAGAGCTTCGACCGCATGGCCGAGCACCTGGGCAAAAACGGCGTGGACCTGGCCAAGGATCAACTCACCCTAGGTGTGCCGCTCAAGATGGACCCGAAGACGGAGAAGTTCCCCGGTAACGATGCCGCGAACGCCTTGCTCACTCGCAAGTATCGCGCGCCCTACATCGTGCCGGAAATTGTTTAGTCACAGCTCGGTTGGTTGCTATCCACGGGTCCCCCGGGTGCGCGAGTGCCGGGGGATTTTTGTTTCGCGAAGGAGATCAGGAAGTGAAGGGACAGGCAAAAAAGCAAGCGGCGGCAGCCTTGAACCTTCTGGCCGTCCCCACCACACTGCCGCGCATGGCAGAATCATCGCCCTGACCGCTCTCCGCACCGCTCGTGAGCACGCGAAAGCAAAATGAATCGAAGTTTGGCCAGTGGGAGGAACTTCCCGAAGGCGGGCGGCGCTATCGGTTGGATGTATCCGGTCGGTCGGGCTGGCTGGCGCGTTACATGAAGGAAGTGGATGGCAATGAAACGACGTTGCGTTTCTGGCAGGAGATTTACGACCAATCGGGCCAACTGGTCGAGAAACACGAGAAATTCCCGGTGGATAAAGGCCACCAAAAAGCCTAGGGTGCCGCCGTGACGATCACCAAGAAAACTGTCGCCGACCAGATTGCTGCCTATCTCCACCACGAGATCACGCTGGCGCAGTTGGTGGATTGGTCGGAACACGCGCTTATGGACGGTGTGCTGGCGGAGCGCGATGCCCCGGTTCTTTCGTCCGTCGTGGCCCGCCTCGGCGTGGCCGACGTGCGCGCGTTCGGTCTGGCCTGGGAAGATTGCGAAGACTTGCTCCATCAACTCGGCTTTGCCCCGCGTGTGGAAGTGGTCCCCTCATAAGACGGGTCTCCCCGCGCCGCCTAGAAATTTCCCGGCCACGACGCGGCGAACGCCTTACTCACCCGCAAGTATCGCGCGCCCTATATCGTGCCCGAGATTTCGTAATTTTGGTCAATGGTTGGAATCCCCCGGTGCGCGAGTGCCGGGGGATTTTTTGCGCCGCCGAGCCAAAGCGGCGATCCGTTTTGCCCGTTTACCAGCCTTAACCCGCGCGTCGGCTGGTCCGATACCAAGCGGTGTTGTGCTCATCCAGTTATGAATAGACATGCTCTCTGCTTACTGATGGCCGCGCTGCTCGGCGCGCGCAGCGCGGGCGCGCAGTTCTCCGGCACGGTCGAGGCGTGGGGGCGAAACGATTATGGTCAGGTGAATGTACCTTTGGCCGCGCAAAGCGGAGTCATCGCGATTACGGCGGGAGGTTTGCATACGGCTGCCCTGAAATCCGATGGCAGCGTGCTGGCTTGGGGGCGCAGTTCTGAGGGCCAGATCGAGGTGCCCGTCGCGGCGCAGAGCGGAGTGACTTCAATCTCCGCCGGGATTTCTCACACTGTCGCCTTGAAGGAGAATGGAAGCGTGGTGGCGTGGGGAGCCGGCACCAACAACTGGGGATACATTCCCTATTTGGGCCAGTCGATCATTCCTGTGGCGGCGCAAAGTGGAGTGATCTCCATCGCGGCTGGAGGTTACCACACCCTGGCTCTGAAGATCGACGGGAGCGTAGTGGCATGGGGGGCGGGCAGCCCTGACTGGCCTTTCGAGCCACGGGAGCCGCACTTTGGTCAATCGGTCGTTCCCATGTCCGCACAAAGCGGAGTCACAGCGATTGCCGCGGGGGTGTATCACTCGGTGGCCCTGAAGAATGATGGCAGCGTGGTGGTTTGGGGAAATGATTGGAATGGCAAAACAAATGTGCCTGTGGCGGCTCTGAGCGGGGTCGTTGCCATTGCCTCGGGAGACTTTCACATCGTGGCTCTTAGATCTGACGGCAGCGTGGTTGCATGGGGAGAAAACGGCATTGGCCAAACAGTCGTTCCCTCCACCGCGTTAAGCGGGGTAACGGCCATCGGTGCAGGATCAGCCCATACCCTGGCCGTGAAGAGTGACGGCACGTTGCTGGCGTGGGGCGATTACCTTTACGGGGAAACAAATGTGCCTCCTTCACCCGGCAGGATTGTGACTTCCATAACCGGTGGAGGATACCATTCTGTATTGCTGGCCGTTTCGACCGTTCCAGTGATCACGGTTCCACCTATCAGTCTGACCGTGTCCGAGGGCCACGCCGTCAGCTTCACCGTGGGAGCAAGCGGTTACCCGTTGTTTTATCAGTGGCGCAAGGACGGGACCAACCTCGCCGGGGCTACGAATGCGTTTTGCAGTTTGGGAGTCGCGCAGAGCAATCAGGCCGGCAGTTATACCGTCAGGGTGAGCAACCTCCTCGGCGTTGTGACCAGCAGCCCACCGGCGCTGCTGACGTGGAACGCAGCACCTTTTGGAACCGTGGTGGCCTGGGGATACGACTCGTACGGGCAATCGACCGTGCCCGTCGCGGCCCAGAGCGGAGTGAAGGCCATTGCGGCCGGAAGTTTTCACACCCTGGCCCTGAAGACGGACGGCAGCGTCGTGGCCTGGGGGCAGACAAACTATTATGGCTTACCGGGTAAAACCACGGTGCCATTGGCGGCGCAAAGCGGCGTCGTGGCGATTGCGGCGGGACAGGAGCACAGCGCAGCTTTGAAGCAGGACGGGACAGTGTGGGTGTGGGGAAACGGAGCCATTGGCGGAAGCAATGTAGCAGCACTGGGGGGTGCCAAAGCGATCGCGGCCGGGCTTTGGCACACCGTGGCCCTGAAGAGCAATGGCAGTGTGGTGGCGTGGGCACCCGGCGGTTTTGGCCCCGGTCCCATGCCCATTGCGGCGCAGAGCGGGGTCATGGCCATAGCTGCTGGAGATATTTCTGCCATGGCGTTGAAAACCAACGGCAGCTTGATCATATGGGATGGCTGGAACAACTCCTATCCGATTCCACCAGAGGCTCAGAGCGGAGTGGTAGCCGTCGCTGGAGGCGGCCACTTCCTGGCCTTGAGGAGCGACAGCCGCGTGATCGATTGGGATATCAATGGCATCGGTGAAGCAATTGTTTCCCCGGTGGCCCAAAGCGGTGTCGTGGCAGCAGCGGCAGGGCAGTATCACAACGTGGTCTTGAGAAGCGACGGGCGAGTCGTGGCTTGGGGTCAAAACGATTTTGGCCAGACCAACGTACCCGTCATCGCTCAGAGCGGCGTCATCGCCATCGCGGCCGGATACGGCCATACGGTGGCGCTCATCGGGAGTCCGCTTCCATTCACTGCTTTACGCGGGGACAATGGAATGATCCTCACCTGGCCCACCAACGCCCCCGGCTTCACCTTGCAATCAACCACTGACCTGACGCCGCCAGTGAACTGGTTGGACGTCACCAATCCGCCGGGGTTGCTCGGCGCGCAGTGGGCGGTGACCAATCCCTTCGCCAGCGGCGCGCGGTATTTTCGGCTGCGCAAGTTGTAGCTGATTCGTATCAGTCGGAACATGGGCGGAGGAGTGGGCAGAGGGCGGCAACTTGCGCTTCGCCGGTTTTATTGAACCACAGAACCAAGTTGCGACCGGGCTGGTTACTCGCCGCGCAGGCGGAAGAATCTATGGGCACCGCCATGGTCGTGGACGGTGATCTCGTGGGGTAGGCTGTCGCCTTCGAAGGAGAGGGGCAGGGTTTCCCAAAGCCCGGTTCCCAGTGCGTCCGTAGCTTCCAAATACCAGACCTGGCCCTCGGGTGTTTCCAATATCAGATCCACGTCGTGGCCCTGTCCATTGGGCGTCGCGCGGACGATTTCGAGGCTTGGCCGGGCGGGTTTGCACACGGGGACAACGAGGATAAAGGGCCGCACACAACACTCGACGAACTCCGCATCGTGCAGCGTGAACCGCACCGGGACGTTGGTGGGGCCGACGGCGGTGAATTTGAAGACCACGGTCGCGGACTGGCCGAGGGCCAGGGGCGTGGGAAAGGCCAGAATCGGACTGGGGAGGACGGTGGTGCCCGCCGGCAGATCGTTCAAGGCGAGGTAGGCGGCGGAGGGCAGGGCCTGATTCGTGACCCGCATCGAGCAGACGTAAAGCCCGTTACTCAGGCAGCGGATGACGGTGCGGCCCACGTCCAGACACGCGGCGTCGGCCGAAGTGCCCAAGGCGTAAAACACCAAGGCCAAGAACCAGGCCCGCTTTGGCCATGTCATCAGGGCACGCATGGGAAATTCAGAAACCGATCCCGGCCCGCTGCCGGAGCAGCGGGCCGGGTGGAACTGAAGCGAGTGCTTCAATACCGGACGCGGTAGAACCGTTGGGTGGCACCGGAAGTATCCTGAACGGTGATGACTGAACCGGTGCCGTTGATCGTGCGCAGCAACTTCCAATTGGTTGGGTTGAGCGAGTCGGTGTATTCAAGCCAGCAGGTGGTGCCGACCGGGGGGGCGAACCTGAACTCAGGCTTGCCGTTGACGAATTTCGGCAGCGCGACCGCCGCGCCATCCGGTGTGCCCGCACTGGCGGTGAACGATCTCAGGAACGAGGCGCCGAGAATATCCAGATCCCCATCGACCGGCTCCACCGTGGCCAGCAGATTGTGCGTGCCACCGGCCACGCCTTGGAGCGAGAACGAGAACGACCCGTCCTCGGGATGTGCGTGACCCACTTCTTCCCCGTCCAGATCGAAGGAGACTTCCCGCACCATGTCCCGCACCGAGGTGAGGGTCGTGCCCAGAGTGCCGGCCACGCTCACAGTTCCTCCGGAGACCGTCCCGTCGCCCGTGGGATCTATGATGATGATGGGGGTGAAGAGGGCGGTGCGCCGGCGGGAGCAGCAGTGCCGGAAGCCCGAATCGTGGGCCGACACGATGAACGACCAGGTGCCGGGAGGCGCGGTGACGTTGACGCAAATGGTGGTGGAAGTCGTGAAGGGCGGGATGTTCACCGGGACGATGGGCGGAGAGAAGGTCGGCGGACTGCCGGCCGGTGTGCCGACCAGATACAGATAGCTGATGGTGTTGGTGGTTTCGTTATACCACTGGAAGCAGTAGCTGTAATTGTTGCCTGAGAGGTGTTTGATGCTCTCCTTGAGCACCGTGCCGCAGCATTCGGGCAGGGTGATGCAATGATCGGTGGCGCAGCACTGGGCGAAGGTTTCGTTATGCACCGCGATGGTGAAGCAGAGGTCGTGCGCCGCCGTGCCGCTGAAGCAAATCGTCACGTCCAGCGTGAAACTCCCGCCGGCCGGCACGGGGGTGGGCAGGGCTACAATCGGGCCGCCTTGCACGGTCACGCCGGGGGGCAAGGAGGGGAAGGAGACGTAACTGATGCTGTTGGTGAAATTGTTGGTGATGGAAACCCGCCAGCGGTAGCAGTTGTTGCTCAGGCAAGTGATCACTTCGCGGCCGAAAGTGAGGCAGCCGCCGCCTTCCCAAATCTTCTGCACCGTCTCGGAATAGTTGGTCACGCCGAGCGCATTCACCCAACTGGAGGTGATCAGATCCGTGCCGGGGCCGCCATTGCCGGTCCAGGTGAAACAGGCCACGCCGCCGGGGCCGGTGACGGCCGTGCCGGTGAGCGGCGCATTCGGCCCGCTCACGATGGTGAAGGTGACGGTCGTGCCGACCACTGGGCCGGAGTTGTTGGTGACCGTGGCGCAGACGGTGTGGGGCGTGTTGAGCGCGTTGGTGGCAATGGGCGGGCCAAGGTGGATCGTGCTGATGACGGTGACATCCTTGCCGCGCACGAGAATGTAAGGGACGCCCTGGGAGCCGTCCGAGGCGTTGAAAGTGCCGTTGGTGAGCGCGATGGCGAGCACGACGAAATTGGCCGGCCACACATCAAATCCTTCGTGGGTGGAGCAACCCCAGTTGCTGAGTTCGGCGTCTGTCAGGGCCGGAGCAGCGGTGAACACAGGATGGGTGGCGACTTGATGGCAAAGGTTGAAGCATACCCCGGGATAGTTACGCACCATGAACGTGCCGAAGGTGGTCAGATGCGGCACCAGCGTGGGCACCGTCGCGGGTGCCGTGTAGTCATAGTAACAACTAAGTGCGTAGTAGAGACCGGTCTGTGTCGCATCCGCGATGGCGAACTGGATGCCACGCTCCAGAGTTTTGGTCGCGCCCACTTGGGAGGGCGAGTGTAGGGCGTTGTCCACGCCTTCCAGAATCACATTGCCCGTGACCTGCGGACCCCAGGTCAGTTTCGTGGCGTTCAACACGCTCAATGCCGTGGCGTAGCCCGGCGCGCTGGTGCCGCAATCCGGATCCCCAAGGATGATGGCCCGGTATTGGTTGAAGCCAAAACCGGTCGGACCGCCTAGTCCGGTAGCCGGGATGCTGGACCATTGCGCCGCCGTGGCGATGTCCACGGCCAGGCCCAGGGATAGGGCGAAAACAGCCTCCTCGCTCGCGATACCGCCGCTGACAAACTCATCAAGGATGAGCACCCGGTTCAATGGCGCCGCAGAAGCGCGCATGGGTGTGAAGGCGAGAGCCAGCGCGGCCAGCAGACACAAGCAAAGGCTGGGTGCCGAAAAAGCAGTCCGGTAGGGACGGTTAGGAGCGTTATTTTTCATATGAGTCGGGTTTGAATATTTTCAACCAAGCCCACCCACGAAGAAGCTAATCCTAAGGTTGCGCACGCTTGATTACTTTGGTTTGTCTTTCTTTTGCCAAGACTTGGCAAGGCATTTTTCGCGAAAGGACCACCGCCGGGCGGGACACCACGGATCCAGATCCGGCGCGGACGCTCGCCGCCACATTTTCTGGTGCGGGTGCCCCATTGCACCCCTCTGTGGGCCTCTCTGGCTTTTTTTCAGTGAACGGGAAAAATGACGAAGATGAATCTGAATTGCGGCGGATCCAATTCAGGAGGCGGACGGAGGGTAGAGGGTGAATGGACGCGGTCTCGGCGGGGCGCAGCTGGGAAGAGCCATCGGTGCGACGGGTCGTGCGATCGTGGCGGTCGTCGGTCTGCGCGCCGTTTCCATTGCGCCGCGACCGGGCTTTGAATTACAAACTTCTCCATGCGATTCCCACTCGTCCTGGCTGTGTCGTTGAGCGTGCTGCAATGCTTCGGCGCAGAGCCACCCGCGCTGCCCGTCGGCGTCGTCAATACTCAAAATCCCAAGGACGCACCGCTCGCGCCGGCCGAGGCGCTCAAGCGCATGACGATGCCCGAGGGGTTCAAGGCCACGCTCTTCGCCGCCGAGCCGGACGTGATGCAGCCCATTGCCTTCGACTTCGATGACCGCGGGCGGCTCTGGGTCGTGGAGTGCTTTTCCTATCCTGACTTCAAAGTGCAGAACCGCGACCGCATTCTCATCTTCATCGACCGGGATGGCGACGGTCGCTTCGATGAGCGCAAGGTATTCCTCGACCACGGAAGCCGACTCAGCGGCCTCACGCTGGGCTTCGGCGGCGTGTGGGTGACCAGCGCGCCCAACCTGTTGTTCTATCCCGACGCCAATGGCGATGACGTGCCGGATGGTGAACCGACGGTGATGCTCGACGGCTGGACGCTCAAGGCCGGTCACAACATGGTCAACGGTCTGGTCTGGGGACCGGACGGCTGGCTCTACGGACGGCACGGCATCACGACGCACTCGATGGTCGGCCAGCCCGGCACGCCGGAGAGCGAGCGGGTGAAGTTGAGCTGCTCCATCTGGCGCTATCATCCGGTGAAAAAACTTTTCGAGGTCGTGGCCAACGGGACGACGAATCCGTGGGGGCTGGACTGGGACGACAACGGCCAGCCGTTTTTTTCCAACAACGTCATCGGGCATCTCTGGCATCTGGTGCCCGGCGCGCACTACAAGCGGATGTTCGGCGAGGATTTCAATCCTTACGTTTATCAACTGATGGAGCAGACCGCCGATCACCTGCATTGGGCCGGCGGTGAATGGCAGAAGTCGCGCACGGGGCAGGGCGATCTCGGCGGTGGACACGCGCATTCCGGCGGAATGATTTACCTCGGCGACAACTGGCCCGCGTCTTACCGCAGCCGGATGGTCATGGCCAACATCCACGGCAACCGATTGCTCTCCGATCAACTGGAGCGCCAAGGCTCCGGCTTCGTCGCGAAGCACGGCGGCGATTTCCTCATGGCGAATGATTCGTGGTTCCGTGCGCTCCAGGCGGGCTACGGTCCCGACGGCGGCGTGTTCGTAAGCGACTGGAATGATTTCGGCGAATGCCACGACAGCGATGGTTCCTACCGTGCCAGCGGACGCATCTACAAAATCACTTATGGCAACACCAAACCGGCGGGCGATCTCGATCTCGCCAAACTCACCGATGCCGAGTTGGTGAAGCTGCAACTGCACCCGAACGACTGGTACGTGCGCCACGCGCGGCGCCTGCTCCAGGAGCGGGCCGCCATTGGGAAACTGGGTGCCGGCGCGCACGCGGCCTTGACCCAGATCGTGCGCGGCAATGCCGACGTGCCGAAGAAATTGCGCGCGCTGTGGGCCTTGCACGCCACGGACGGACTTGAGCCGAGTGTCCAGCCAGCGGTCCGACTCCAGAAACAGCCGCTGGACTTGCGCGGACCGCGACTGATTGGGGCAACGCCGTCGCCTCTGCTCATGGAGTTGCTCGGACACAAGGACGAGAACCTGCGCTGGTGGGCCGTGCAATTGTTGTGCGAGGGAAAGAGCGCGCCGGCGGACGTGCTGCAAAAATTCGCCCTGATGGCTCGCGAGGACCAATCGTCCTTCGTGCGTCTCTCCATCGCCTCGGCCTTACAACGGCTCCCGCTGGCGAACCGATGGACCATCGCCGAGCGTCTGGCCGAACATGCCGAGGATGCCACCGACCCGAATCTGCCCTTGATGATCTGGTATGCCATTGAGCCAGCGGTCCCGGGCAGCCGTGCCGAGGCGCTGCGCTTCGCCGGTCGCACGAAAATCCCACTCCTGCGCGAGTTCATCGTGAGGAGACTGGCCGCCGCCGCGCCCGCTCCGGTCTTGGAAAAGTGATCCAACTCGGCGCTTGCCAGGCGCAGGGCCGATCTTCACTCTCGGGCCAACTCGCACACCATTATGAACATGCCATTCAAGTTACGTTCGCTCTTGCTCTTCACGTTTCTCGCCTCGGCACTGGCCGGACACTGCACGTACCTGACGCTCGAAGGCACGGTGGGGTGGCGAACTTCTGGAGACTACATCACCATCACGGCCGACCAGGTGGTGAACAACGAGTCTGGCGGAGCGAGCGGTTCATTGCGCCTCAGGGTCTGGGCCACGACCACTCCTTATGGGGGCGGTTATATTTCCGGCTACGTGATGGGCACTCGATCTTTCCGCAGCGTGCTGGAAGGCGGCTACTATTTTTACGACATTAGCGGGACGGTTGCTTATCACCGCCCGCCCGCCGGCCAGTACTACACCACCATGACCTTGGAGGAATACGACGGCGGAACCTGGTGGATCGTCGATTATCGGACTTTCGACGGCCTTACCAGTTTTGGCGGCGCGGGCGGCAGCGGCGGGACGGGAGGTGGCTACAACGGTGATTTGAATCTCGAGGGCACCGTCTCCTGGTCGTCGCGCGGTTCCTTGGTCACGCTCCGGGCCGGCGAAATCTCCAATGACCGCGTCTCCGGTCGCAGCGGTTCCTTGCGTTTGCGGCTCTGGGCCACTTCCACGCCCTATGAGGGCGGGACTATTCGCGGTTACATTATGGGCACCAAGAGTTTTCGCGCGCTTGATGCGGGCTATTATTACTACGACATCGCCAAGACCGTCACCTTCACCCGGCCGCCGCGTGGCTACTACTACACCACGATGACCCTGCAAGAATACAGCGGGGGCCGATGGTACATCGTCGATTACGTCACCTTCTCAGGGCGCACTAGGTTTAACTGAGCCTCGGTCGAATTCCCCTCGGCTCGGCACGTCGGATTGACATGTCGTTGCGCAGATTACTCAGCCCGTTGCTTTGTCTGGCCTTTGTTGTACTGGCGGTTTCGCTTCCGGCCCAGGAGATCGATCTCGTCGGCAGCAACAGTTGGTGGAAGGTGGGAGCCACGCTCCGCATCTCCGCCGAGCGGGTGGAGAATCTGCGCGAGGCCGGAACGAGCGGCAATCTGCGGCTGCGCATCTGGGCCACGGATGAGATCGACGACGGCACTAATGACCTCACGGGCTTCGTGCTGGGCACTTCCAATCTTCGTCCATTGCCGGCTGGTTACGCCTACGTGAATCTGAGCCGAGTAGTTCGCTATAATCGTCCGCCGCCCGGCCTCTATTACACGACCATCACCCTGGAGGAGAACACGGTGGACGGGTTCTTCATCGTCGACTCCGAGAATTACCCCGGCCTCGTCAACCTGGGCCGCTACGGCTACGGCGCAGTGGAAAATCTCGGCTCGAACGGGGACGTTGGTTTTGTTGGCGACGTCATCTGGCTGGCGGGGAACGGACGGGTGAGGTTTTACACCGAGGAGATGCTGAATCAGCGCGTGAGCGGGCGCAGCGGCGTGCTCCGCATCCGCCTATGGGCGACCGCCACGCCGTACGACGGCGGGCCGTTGCTCCAAGGCTATCCGATGGCCACGCGCGGAGTAGGGAGGCTGTCGGCTGGTGGTTCGATCCCGCTGTTCGCTCGCTCGGCCTTGTTCCGCGCGCCGCCCACGGGCGAGTATTACGTGACGATGACGCTGGAGGAACTCGTGCCGGGCGGTTGGAACATCGTGGATTACGTGACCTTCCCTGAGACGAGCCTCTTCTGATTTTGCCAACGGAGCAGAGCGCGAAAGAATGTCTGCGCTACTCGGGTGCGTCTTCAGATTCAGTCGCAGCGCGGCGGCAGAAAGTAGCCCACGGCGCAAGCCGTGGATCTGCGGGCGGAAAGAAACCAGCCCCAGGGGGGCGCAAGAAAAACTCTCCCACCAGGACGGGGCTTCTGCCGCCCCGCTGGGGCTGAGGCCATCCCGAACCATCATACCCACGGCTTGCGCCGTAGGCTACTTTCTGCCGCGCCTATCGCGCTGGTATATTTTGTGAACGCGCTCCGCTGAAACTCACTCGTTGGAGATCTGCTTCAGGAGGCGTTGTTTGGTTTGCTCGGGCAGGGGAGCGGTGGCGAGCCAGGCCTGGGCGGCCGTCGGATCCTGGCGAATCCAGTTGGAAGCGATGTTCTCCATGCGGCTGGTGCGCTGCCGTTCGTCGGTCATCTTTTCGGCCCAACCCGCCGCCGTTTTCGGATCGGAGTAAGTGAGGTTGCTGACCATGGCGTTGACCGCGCTTTCGCGGGCCGGCCCCTCGGGAAAAGTTTGAATCCACGCGCCGGCCCCGGTGGGATCGACCCGGCCCCAGGCTGAGATGACATTCCCGACGGCTTCATCGCGCATGGTGCCGGCGGGGAACCCGGCCACCCAGGCGGCGGCAGATTGCGGATCAGAATTGGCCCAAGTCGAGACGACGGAAGAAACGGCGCGGCGCTGACCATCGCCGTCGGGTAATCCGGCGACGTAAGTGGCGGCGGCCTGCGGGTCGTTGTTGGCCCAGCCGCTGACCACGGAGCCGAGCACGTTGTTCTTGGCCGTGCCGTCGGGCAACTTGGTCGCCCAGGCGAGGGCGGTGTCGGGATCGGTCGAGGCCCATTGGCTGGCCACGCTGGAGAGGAAGTTGTTGCGCGCATTGCCGGCGGGCAGCGTCTCGGCGAAGGCGGCGGCGCCCTGCGGATCATTTTGCGCCCACTGGTGACTGAGATTGTTGAGCGCGCTGTTCTTGCCCGCGCCCTCGGGAAGTTTCTTCACCCACTCGACGGCTCCGCTCAGATCGGAACTGGCCCATTGCGAAGCCACGCTGCTGATCATTTCATTTTGCGTCTGGCCGGCGGGCATGGAGAGGGCGAGTTCGGCGGCGGAACTCGGGTTGGCGCTGGACATGCGGTACATCATGTTGCGTGCGGCGTCGCGCTGGGCTGGTCCAGCGGGCAAACCCTTCACCCAGGCCATCGCGCCCTCCAGATCGGTGTAAGACCACTGGCTGGCGAGGCTGCTGATGGCGCTGTTCTGCGCCGAGCCGGGCGGGAGCGTCATCACGAATTCCGACGCGGCCTTCGGGTCGGTGGAACCCCAAGAAGAAATCACCTGGCTCATCGCACTGTTGCGTCCCTGGCTGGGTGGCAGGGCTTGGGCCCATTTTAACGCGGCACTGGGATCGTTGTTGGCCCACTGGCTGACCACGGAACTGAGCAGGTTGTTTTTCCCGGTGCCGGCGGGAAGGTTTTGCACGTAGGCGGCGGCGGCATCCGGCGCGGTGGCTGCCCAGGAGGAGACGACGTTCTGGAGCGCGCTGTTACGCGTGGAGCCGGCGGGCAATGTTTCGGCCCATTGCCGGGCGGCGTTCACATCCGTGGCCGCCCATTGGCTGGCGAGGGAGTTGACGAGCGAGTTCTTGTTCTGCCCGGCAGGCAGGTTCTGGATGTAATCGCGCATGCCCTGCGGATCACTTTGCGCCCACTGATGGCCGATGTTGCCGTAAGCGCTTTGTTTGGTCTGGCCCTCGGGCAGTTTTTGAATCCAGGCGAGGGCGGAGGGCAGGTCGCTGTTGGCGAGTTGCGAGGCGATGCTGCTGATGGCGCTGTTGCGAAGTTCGCCCGGGGGCAGGGAGGCGGCGAAGTCCGCGGCCAGCTTCGGATTGGCCGTGGCCAGGCTGTACATCATGCTCTGCATGGCCTGCTGTCTCTTGGTGCCCTGCGGCAGGCTCTTCACCCAGGCGATGGCGGCCTCGGGATCCTTCTGCGCCCATTGCGAGGCGATGGAGCCAAAGACGTAACTGTCGCGGCCGGTGCCGAGGGTCATGGCGGCCTTGGCCGCGCCCTCGGGATCTCTTTGCGCCCACTGGGAGAGAATCGTGCTGTAGAGCTGCGCCTTGTTGCCCACGCCGGGCAGGCTGTCGGCCAAAGCCATCGCTTCCTGCGGATTGTTGGCGGCGATGCCGGCGATCAACGACTGGAGAGCTTGGGTGCGTTCCTGTCCGGCGGGGAGCGCCTGGGCGTAAGCCGACGCGCCGGCGGGATCGTGCTCGGCCCAGACCGCGATCACGCTTTGCAGGGCGCTGGTGCGTTGGTGCGAAACCGGCAGGGTTTTGGCGTAGGCCAGCGCGGCCTTGGGATCGAGCGCGGCCCAGCGCGTGATCAATCTTTGGGAGACGACGTTGCGCGCTTCCATCGAGTGATGTTTGGCCACGATGTTCAGCGCCTCGGCAATGTCCGCGTCATCGATCCGGTTGCCCAGCTCCATCATGGACATGTAGCGAGTGCTTTGGGATTCCCGCAACACCTTCTCCAGGGCGAGCGGCAGTTCGGCGATGGAAACGCGCCCGGTGGTCTTGAAGGTCGGCTCGCGGGGCGGTTCGGCGGGGCGCAGCGTTGCGAGCGAGGTTTTGGGCGGCGGTTTGGGTTCGGCCAGTTCCAGCGTGGCGGCGGACGGGGCCACGGGCGCGACCAGTTTTCCACCCGCGACTAGGCCGACGCCGAGACCGGCCGCGAGACCAACGACTCCAAAGAACAGGGCGCGTGCATTCATAGATTGAAGACCGGGCCGCAGCCTAGCAGCCGGCCCCAGGCGGTCGCAAAGAAATTGAGGCCAAACCAAACGAAACGCCGCGTGGCCTGGAATCTGGAAATGTTGCGCGCTCTCCACGGACCTGACCGCGCGTGCTTGAACCTCGAGGCCATGCCTCCCCAGGCCGACGCGTAACCTTGTCTTTTGGCCCTCGTCTGCTCCATCGTGTCGGCAATGAAGATGTGGCGATCAGGATTTCTGAGCTGGGTGGCGCTGTCCTTGGGCGCGGCAATTTCGTGGGCGGCCGACCAGACGGGGGAACGGTCGCCTCAGCGCGAGGCCGCCGGAAAACTGCTCGCCGCCGAGCGGGCCGCCTCCAAGGACGGACGCAAGACCAACGGCGGCCCCTCAAGGGAGGAACGTGATAAGCAGCGGGAGGAATTTAACAAACTCACGCCCGAGGAGCGCGAAGCCAAGCGCCTGGAGATCAAAGGACGCCTGGAGAAACGCATCTGCGAGCTGCGCTCCAAGCAAACCAACGCCACGCTTTCCACCCAGGAATCGCACGAACTCGAACGTCGCGAACAAATCCTCAAACGATTTGAACAGGCCCCGGTGGCAGAACCCAAGGCTCCCGTGCTTAAGTGATTTTATGAAATCATGGTTGTTCATTCTGCTCTGCTCCTTTTCGGCGATGGGCCTTTCGGCCGCCGCCCCCGAGAAACCCGCGCGCCGTCCGGCGGCTGCGGGTGGCCCGGCCGCCTATGAGCGCGTGCTGACCGAGGGGCAACGCGAGGTCTTTCGGGAACACCTCCAGGCCCACGCCCGGGAACTCCGCGCGGGCCAGTTGGAATTGGCGAAGTTGCGTCGTGAGTTGCAGGAGAGTGTCCTAAACGCCAAAGCCAGCGCCTCCTTCATCAAGGAAAAGACGGAGGCCATCGCCAAGCTCGACGCGGCCCAACTGCGAGTGCGGATGGCGGCGCTTTCACAAATTGCGCCTACGCTGACCGAGGATCAGCGGGAGAAGCTGAAGAGCGTGGGCGAGGACATCCGCGCCGGACGGCCCGGCCTGGCTGGAGGACTGCGACCAGCAGAGTCTCCGGCCCAGCCCGAGCCGGCTGCGCCGCCGCCCCCGGACCAATGAATCTGCCTTCGCTGTCTCAGGGACACACGGGCCACCGCCAGCGCGGTGGCTTTCGCGCTCATTGTGGCTGACCCGCTGCCAGAATCGCCGCCGCCGCCGCGCAGCGACGCGGAGTTGATTGCCGCAGTGTTGAAGGGCGACATTGCGAGCTTTGAACCGCTCGTGGCCAAGTACTCGCCCCGGCTCTTCGCCACTGCCCGCCGTTATGCCCGGCGCGAGGATGAGGTCGAGGATGTGGTGCAGGAGATTTGGTCCAAGGCTTTCCTGAAGCTTGCCACCTTTCGCGGCGACGCCCCTTTCGAGCACTGGCTCATGCGTATGGCCGTCCGCACCTGCTACGATTTCCTCCGTCACCATCAGCGTAACCGGGAGAACACCTTCACCGAACTGACCACGGAGGAGGACGACTGGCTGGAGCGCATCACGAGCGCGCCGGAGCAAGTGAGTGACCGAGCGGACGCCGCGAAGCAGCTCGTGCAGAAACTGCTCGCCATGCTTTCTCCCCAGGCGCGGCTGGTGATTCAACTCCTGGAGATCGAGGACTGGACGGTGAAGGAGATTTCCCACCTGACCGGATGGTCGGTGCCGCTGGTGAAGGTGCGGGCCTTTCGCGCGCGCGCCGAAATGAGAAAATGCCTCCTGCGCGTCGCCAAGGACAAGTACCTGTAACCCCATGAAAATGCTCCCCGTCTGTTCGCTTCGTCCGATATGAAACTGGAAATTCTGCACCAAAAATTGATCGCCTCGGCCCGGGCCGAGCAGCCCAGCGACCGGGTTCCCTACGCCTTCGAGAAGCGCGTCATGGCGCGGATTGCCGCTGGTCGCGCGGTGGATTTACTGGGCGCATGGAGCGCTGCTCTGTGGCGGGCCGCAGTGTCCTGCGTGGTGGTGAGCCTTGTGGCCTGCGCCTGTCTGCTCTGGTCCAACCACAATCAGGAGACGGATTTTTCCCATGAGTTTGACACGGCGGTCTTCGCTTCCGCCGGTTCCGCCGACGAAGCCTGGTGAAAATCTGGAAGGTCATTCTTGCCACGCTCGTCATCTTCGCCGCCGGAATGTTCGCGGGCGTGGTGGCGGGCCGTAAAACTCAACCGCCACCTGCGGCGCCCAAGGAGTCCATTCCGCCTATTTCCTCCCAGCAACGCTTCTACGAGCGCCTCAAAAAGGAACTGCAACTCACGGCCGAGCAGACCAATCGCATCGACAAGATTTTTGCCGAAGGCAACGAGCAGGTGAAAGTGATTTGGGATCTCCTGAACCCTGAGCTCCAGAAACATCGCCAGGAAGTCTATGAAAGCGTCAGGGCCGTTCTCACTCCTGAACAACGCGAGAAGTTTGAAAGGTTGATCAAAGAACGTTCCTCCATGCGCAAACCCGACTTCGACGGCCCACGGTCTCGTTCTCCCAAGCCGGGTACCAACGCGGACGGGTCGAAAGGCCTGCGCGCTGAGGATGTTCCAAAATCCGAGACGCCGACGAAGTAGCGGACGGCCTGCGCCCTTGGCCTCCACACGAGATGCTCTCGCGGCCCCGCCCCCTCCCAATCGCATTCCAGGCGGCCCTGCCAGTTGCCAAAAGACGGCTCGTTGCTCCAAGCTCCTCCACATGGACAAGGATCAGGTCGCGGACATCTTGGTGGACATCGGGCTGTTGCTGGAATTGACGGGCGAGAACCCGTTCAAGACCCGCGCGTATCAGAACGCCGCGCGCACGCTCCAGCAGTTGAACGAGCCGCTGGCCACGATTGTCGCCGAGGAACGGCTGGGGGAAATCAAAGGCATTGGCGAGGCGCTCCAGCAAAAGATCACCGAACTCGTCACCACCGGGAAGCTGGAATACTACGAGAAGCTCAAGACCTCCATCGCGCCTGGTCTGCGCGAGATGCTGGAAATTCCCGGCCTCGGCCCGAAGAAGATCAAGGCCATGCACGACAAGCTGGGCCTCGACTCGATCGAAAAACTCGAAGCGGCGTGCAAGGCGGGCACCGTGGCGGAACTCGCGGGCTTCGGCGAGAAGACGCAGACCAACATCCTCGCCGGCATCGAGCGCAAGCGCACCTACGCCTCGAAGCATCGGCTGGTGAACGCGCTCGCGGCGGCCGAGCCGATTCTCGAAAGCCTGCGCTCGCACGCCGACGTGATTCGCTGTGCCACGGCGGGCAGTTCGCGCCGGCACAAGGAAGTCATCGGCGACATCGACTTCCTCGCGTCGTCCAAGAAGCCCGCCAGCGTCATCGAGTTCTTTGTCTCGCAGCCGGGCATTCTCAGCGTCAGTGCCAAGGGCGAGACCAAGGCCAGCGTGGTGCTGGCCGGCGGCATTCAGGCGGACCTGCGCGTGGTCAGCGATGCCGAGTATCCGTTCGCGCTCATTTATTTCACTGGCAGCAAGGAGCACAACATCGTCATGCGGCAGCGGGCCATCGCGCGCGGGTTGCGGCTGAACGAATACGGCCTGTTCAAATCGAAGGAAGAAACGCGCGATCCGAAGCTGCTCGTGAAGTGCCACAGCGAAGCGGAGGTTTACGCCGAGTTGGGCCTCGATTACGTGGAGCCGGAACTGCGCGAGGACAACGGCGAGTTCCAAGCCGCCGAGCAGCATCGTTTGCCGCGCCTGCTCGAATGGACCGACCTCAAAGGCTCGCTCCACAACCACTCCAACTGGAGCGACGGCCGCAACACTCTCGAAGAAATCGCCACGCACATGCAGGAGTTGGGGCTGGCGTATTGGGCCATCACCGATCACTCCAAGTCCTCCTTCCAGGCCAACGGACTCGACGTGGACCGCGTGCGCAAACAGATCGTCGAAGTCAAAGCCCTCAACCAGCGCCTCGCTGACGAAGGCTCGGACTTCCGCCTCTTCACCGGCACGGAGGTGGACATTCTCAACGACGGCCTTGATTTCCCCGACGACTTGCTGGCCGAACTCGACGTGGTGGTGGCTAGCATTCACCAGGGCTTCACCCAGAGCGAAGCCGAGACCACCAAGCGCCTCGTGCGCGCGGCGGAAAACAAATACGTCCACATGCTCGGGCATCTCACCGGGCGGCTGTTGCTGGAGCGCGATGGCTACCAGTTGAACCACTCGGCCGTCATCGACGCGTGCGCGGCCACGGGCACATGGATTGAACTCAACGCCAGCCCGTATCGGTTCGACATGGACTGGCGGCACTGGAAGCACGCCACGAGCAAGGGGGTGAGGTGCGTGATCAACTGCGACGCGCACCGCTTCGAGCACGCCGGCTTCCTCCGCCTCGGCGCCGGCATCGCGCGCAAGGGCTGGCTGACCAAGGACGACGTGATCAACACGCTGCCGTTGAAGGAACTGAAGGAGCAATTGCAGCGGAAGCGTGGGAAGTGAAATCACCACGCGACCACGAGACCAGACGTGGCTTTGCGGCTTGCTGTCCGAGCGGAATTCCGCCATCACTTCCTCGTCGCCATGAAAGCCCTCCACCATCTCGCGCGCCTTGCCGCACTCGCAATCTGTTTCGCCGCAGGCCTGGCGGCGACCCACGCCGCGCCGCCCAGCCTACAACCGCTTATCACCGGCAAGTGGCCCGCATGGCCACGAATCGGATTCGCCAACGATGTCCAAGTAGTAGGCAACTTTGCTTACATTGGCCTCCAACAAGAGGGCGGCCTGGCGGTTATTGACGTGAGCGATCCGGCCAACTGCGTGCAAGTCGGCGGCTATGTAACCGACGGGTTTCCAAACGGCGTGGCGGTGTTGGGCAATTACGTCTTCATGGCGGATTACTATGAGGGTTTGCAGGTGTTTAACGTGAGCAACCCGGCCAACTGTGTGCAAGTGGGCAGCTATGGCACCAGCGGGCATGCCCGGGGCGTGGTGGTGGCGGGCAACTACGCCTACGTAGCGGATTCGGATGCGGGCTTGCAGGTGTTCGACGTGAGCAACCCCACAAATTGCGTCATAGTCGGCGGCTGTTACACCGACGGCAACTCCGTGGATGTGGCGGTGTCGGGCAACTACGCTTACCTGGCGGATGATGAGGCAGGTTTGCAGGTGATTGACGTAAGCGACCCGGCCAATTGCGTGCGCGTGGGCGGGTATGACACCTGGTTGGCCCGCGCCGTGGCGGTGTCGGGAAACTACGCCTACGTGGCGGATGACACGAATGGCTTGCAAGTGATTGATGTGAGCAACCCCACCAACTGCGTGCGCGTGGGTGGGTATGACACCAGCGGGATTGCCTACGGCGTGACAGTGTCGGCGAACTACGCTTACGTGGCGGATGCCTTCCGGGGTCTGCAGGTGATTGACATAAGCAACCCTACCAACTGCGTGCGCGTGGGTGGTGCTGCCACCAGCGGATTTGCCGTGGGTGTGGTGGTGTCGGGAAACCACACCTACGTGGCGGCTAACCAAGCCGGCCTACAAGTGATTAACGTCAGCAACCCGACCAACTGCGTGCAAGTGGGTGGCTATCACACCAGCGGGCGAGCCCAAGGCGTGGGAGTGTCAGGGAATTACGCCTTTGTGGCGGATCAGTTCGGGGGGTTGCAGGCGGTTGATGTGAGCAACCCGGCGAGCTGCGTGCGTGTTGGAGGATACGACTCGCGCGATACTGTTGAGGGCGTGGCGATGTCTGGAAACTACGCATACGTCGCGAACCGCAGTCTAGGACTGACGGTTGTTGACGTAAGTATCCCAACGAAATGCGTGCGCGTGGGCGGCTACAATACGAGCGGGATTGCCTGGGGCGTGGCGGTGTCGGGCAACTACGCTTACGTGGCGGATGAATTTGCGGGCTTGCAGGTGATTGATGCAAGGAACCCAACCAACTGCCTACGCGTCGGCGGGTATGCCACCAGCGGGAATGCCCTTAGCGTGGCGGTATCGGGCAGCTACGCCTATGTGGTGGGTAGCGGGAGCTTGGAGGTGATTAACGTGAGTAATCCCACCAACTGCATGCTCGTGGGTGGGTATTACACCGGCGGCGGCACCCTCGGTGTGGCGGTGTCGGGGAACTATGCGTACATCGCGGATGAGTTTGGGGGCTTGCAGGTGATTGACGTGAGCAACCCCACCAATTGCGTGCGCGTGGGCGGCTACGCCAACGTGGAGGCATACGCGGTGGCGGTGGCGGGGAACTATGCCTACGTGGTGGACATATTTGAGGGCTTGCAGGTGTTTGATGTGAGCAACCCAACCAACTGCGTGCGCGTGGGAAGCTATGCCACCGGCGAGAATACCCTAGGGGTGGCTGTGGTCGCCGGTCGCATCTACGTGTGCGCTGCGCAGCAAGGTCTGCTGGTGCTGCCCAGCGTGCCTAACGTGCAACTCACCCTGCGGGTGAACGCCACCACCAACGAGACCTTCACCCTCGAAAGCGCCACCAATCTGCTCAAACCAATCGCCTGGACGACGCTCGTGACCACCAACGTCCCCGTCATGCCCTTCG
Organism: Pedosphaera sp.; assembly: GCA_031414955.1. GTDB lineage: Bacteria > Verrucomicrobiota > Verrucomicrobiia > Limisphaerales > SIBH01 > JANNGC01. The sequence goes on from JANOQV010000040.1 coordinate 54,987, forward strand.
ACTTCGTGGACTTCGACGTGCAGCGCTCCGAGAAGCCGCAGAAGTTCTACCGCGTCCGCCAGCCGTAGGCGTTCCTATGGCGGCACGTCAGGTGGTTTCTTTCGTCTCCAGTGCCGTCACCAGCGCCACATCAATAATCTTGGTGCCGCCCCGGTCGAGGTGGACGAACAGAGTGCGTCCGCTGGGATGCAGGTGGACATGGTCGCCACTGGGCACGTCGATCTCCAGGCCCTCGGCCAGCCGGACTTTGAAGGGGTGAAAAGGTTTTTGCAGCACCCGCTCTCGAATCTCTTCCTTCGTCATGATCTTGTTCTCCTGTGCCGCACCAAGTTTGTCAACCGCCTGGACGCCGCTCGTGACCACCAACGCCCCGGTCATGCCCTTCGACTTCGTGGACTTCGACGTGAAGCGCTCGGAGCAGCCGCAGAAGTTCTACCGCGTCCGCCAGCCGTGACGCGGCGGAGGTTTTTAACCACGGAATTCGCGGATACCGCGGATGGGGTGGCGGGCGAAGGTGGAAGTCTTTTTCATCCGCGTCATCCGTGGTTAAACCCTGGCCCATGAAACACGAAGCGAGGACGCCCAACTCCACGATGTGGCCCGCCACTTTCCATCCCACTCGGCAACCGGGCCGTGATTGAAGAAACAATACAGACCACGGCCTGCGCGGGGATGGACCTTTTGGCGGAGGTTACGCTTGACCATCCCGCCAACCGGAAACCCATCGACAACAAACTTTGGCCGCGCTTAACGTCCGCGCGTGCCAGAAGCAGCGGACATCGATGTGGCGGTCATGGGCGGCGGAATCGCCGGCCTGTGGCTGCTCAACCGCCTGCGCGCCCTCGGCTTTGATGCCGTGCTCTTCGAGAAGAATTTCCTCGGCGCGGGCCAGACCATCGCCTCGCAGGGCATCATTCACAGTGGGGTGAAATACACCTTCGATGGCGTGAACCGTCCCCAGACCGAGGCGCTGTCCTCGATGCCGAAGATCTGGATGGACTGCATCGCCGGGCGTGGGGAAGTCGATCTGCGCGGCACCGAGTTGCTGGCCTCGAATCAACTCATGTTCACCAGTGGCGGCTTCTTGAATCGCATGGCCGGCGCGCTGGCCACCAAGGCGCTGCGCAGCGATGTCGGTTCGGTCGCGCGGGAGAACTGGCCGGCGGTCTTCGATGCGCGCGAGTTCAGCGGGAAGATTTACCAACTCGAGGAGCCGGTGCTGGCCACCAAGTCCGTGCTCGCGGCCTTGCAGGCGCGTTTCAGCAAATCCATCTGCCGCGCCGAGGTGAAGGAACTGCGCCGCAAGACGCATCAGGTGACGGAGATTCATTTCCAGAACTCGACCACGGTGGTCCGACCACGCGCCTGCATCTCGACTTCCGGCGAGGGCAACGAATGGTTCGCCAGCCAGCTCGGCCTCGACCAGGCCCGGGTCACGCAGCGCCGGCCGTTGCGGATGTTTCTCGCCCGCGGCCTGCCGCACAAATTGTTCGCGCACTGCCTCGTGCCGGAACCGAAGCCGCGCGTCACCGTCACCACGCATCCGTTGGAGGGCGAGAATGTCTGGTACCTCGGCGGCAACATCGCGGAGAAGGCCGTGGGCCTGAGCGATGAAGCTGCCTTGCGCTGGGCGCATTCGGAGATGACAGACCTATTTCCCTGGCTGGACTGGAAAAAGGTTCGCTGGGCCATGCACGACGTGGATCGCGCCGAGCCGCACGCGAGCAAGCTGTTACCCAGTTGTCCCACCGTCACGAGCGTCGGCAATGCCGCGCTCGCCTGGCCGACCAAGCTGGCGCTTGCGCCCGCGCTCACGCAGCAGGCCTTGCGCTGGCTGGAGCAGCAAGGCGTCACGCCCTCGGGAAAAGTCACCGAGCTGTCTCTACCTGCGGCGGAGCCGTCACCCTATCCGTGGGAGGAGAAGACCAAATGGGTGCCGATGTGACATTGCCGAAGCGCCCGCTCGGCTCGACCGGACTGAACGTGAGCGTGCTCGGACTCGGCACGGTGAAATTCGGTCGCAACCAGAAGATCAAATACCCGACCTTCGAGCTGCCCACCGACGAGGCGATCCAACAGTTGCTCGACGATGCGCTGAGTCTCGGCATCAACCTGCTCGACACGGCCCCCGCCTACGGCATCGCCGAAGCGCGCGTGGGCCAGTTGCTCGGCGCGCGGCGCGATCAGTTTGTCGTCGTGACCAAGACCGGCGAGGAGTTTGCGAATGGTGAATCTACCTACAACTTCTCCGCCGAGCACACCCGGCTGAGTGTCGAGCGCAGTTTGAAGCGATTGAAGACGGACCGGCTCGACTGCGTGCTCGTGCATTGCCCGCGCAACGACTTCGAGGTGTTGAGCAGTTCGCCGGTGTTCGACACGCTGGCTCAACTCAAGCAGCGCGGCGACATCCGCAGTTTCGGCGCCTCCACGAATTCGATCGAGGGCGGGATGCTGACCTTGGAACGCGCCGACGTGGTGATGGCGACTTACGCCACCGATTACACGGCCGAGGAACCGGTCATCCAGCGCGCGGCGGAACTGGGCAAGGGCGTGTTCATCAAGAAAGGGCTTGGCTCGGGACAGTTGGCCGGCGCGGCGCGCAGTCTGGAGGATAATTTCCGGCCCATCTTCAGCCTGCCCGGCGTCTCGAGCCTCATCATCGGCACCATCAACCGCAACCACCTGCGCGATAATGTGAGGGCCGTGGCCAGCGTAACAAAGTGATGCGCGGCCTGCGGATTCTGCCCTTGCATCGGCGCACGGCTCTCCAGAGCCGCGCGCCGGGGATTCGAGGAGTCGCGGCACGAATCTGCCGCTCTCCCGCTCGTGAATTAACCCCGGTCGGACACGTCTTGTATCCCATGCGTAAACAAAGCTTCCTCCTGCTGCTGGCCGCCTGCGGCCTGCTTGCGACGCTTTCTCCCGTTGCCGCGGCGGAGAAGCTGTATTCCGGCAAGCCCATTCGCGCGCTGATCATCACCGGCGGATGCTGTCACAACTACAAGTTTCAGGCGGCTGCGATGACCAACGGGATCAGTCAGCAGGCGGATTTCGAATGGACGGTGGTGAACGAAGGCGGTAACGGCACCAAGGCTGAAATCGATCTCTACCAGAATCCCGACTGGGCCAAACCGTACGACGTGATCATTCACAACGAATGCTTTGCCGACACCGTGACCACGAACTACATCCGCAGCATTACCGCTGCGCACAAGGCGGGAAAGCCGGCGGTGGTCATCCACTGCGCCATGCACACCTACCGCTCATGGAAGTCCGACGACTGGCGTGAATTTCTTGGCGTGACCAGCCGGATGCACGAGCACCAGAGCAAATACCCGGTGAAGAATGTGGCAAAGAATCATCCGGTGATGCGCGGCTTTCCGGAGAACTGGGTCACGCCCATGGACGAACTCTATATCATCGAAAAACTCTGGCCCGGCGCGCAGGCGCTGGCCACATCAGTCAGTGAGAAGAGCGGCCAGGCTCAGCCCTGTGTTTGGGTGAATGATTATCATGGCACGCGGGTCTTCGGCACCACCTACGGCCACGCGGACGACACCTTCCGCGACCCGGTCTTCATCAACCTCCTGGCCCGTGGCGTGGTCTGGTCGGCCGGAAAATTGAAATGACTTTCAGCCCGCAATCCCGTAACTCGCTCCCGGTTTGCGCCGTCAACGACAACACATATTCATGAACATGAAACGCTCCGTCACGACTCTGGCCCTAACTGCCGCTTGCGTCTCCCTCGTCGCTGCCTCGGACTGGCCGCAGTGGCGCGGCCCCGACCGGACTGATGTCTCAAAAGAAACCGGCCTGCTCAAATCCTGGCCCGCGGGCGGACCGAAACGCGTGTGGCTTTTTGAGAACGCGGGCCACGGCTACTCCGGCCCCGCCATCGCGGGCGGCAAATATTTCACCCTCGGCACGCGCGATGGATCGGAAATCCTGCTCGCGCTCGACGCCAACACCGGCAAGGAGTTATGGACTGCGCCGCTCGGCAGCATTCTTGAGAACGGCTGGGGCGGCGGCCCGCGCGGCACGCCGGCGGTTGACGGCGGCAATGTTTACGCACTGAGCGGCAAGGGCGACCTCGCCTGCGTGAGCGCGGCCGATGGCAAAGTGGGTTGGAAGGCGAGTCTGAAAACCTTCGGCGGCAAGACGCCCGGCTGGGGTTACACCGAGTCCGTGCTCGTCGATGGTGATCTGGTCGTATGCACGCCGGGCGGGGCCCAGGGCGCCCTCGTGGCGCTGAACAAGAAGACGGGCGCGTTGGTCTGGCAGTCGAAGGAGTTCACCGATCTGGCGCATTACTCCTCAATCGTGCCCGCGAAGATCAATGGCGCTGACACCTACGTTCAACGCACCGAGAAAAGCATCGTCGGCCTCGCGGTCAAGGATGGAAAGCTGCTCTGGAAAACCGATTTCCCCTTTGGCCGCACTGCGGTCATTCCCACGCCGATCGTCCGGGACAATATCGTTTATGTGTCGGCGGGTTATGGCGCGGGCTGCAAGGAGATCAAAATCAACCCGGACAACACGGTCACGACCATCTTTGAAAACAAAGTGATGAAGAACCATCACGGTGGTGTGATCCTCGTGGGCGATCATCTTTACGGGCATGGCGATCCGGGCTGGGTCTGCCAGGACTTCAAAACCGGCGAGGAAGTCTGGAATCATCGCGGCTTCGGCAAAGGAGCCGTGGCCTTCGCGGATGGGATGCTCTACTGCTTGGAGGAAGGCAGCGGCACGCTCGTCCTCGCCGAAGCTTCACCCACGGGCTGGAAAGAACACGGACGCTTCAAACTCGATCCACAGACCAAGATTCGTAATCCACAGGGCCGCGTCTGGACACACCCCGTCATCGCCAACGGCAAGCTCTACTTGCGCGATCAGGATTTGATCTCCTGCTACGACATTAAGGGAAACTGAGCGGCCAACTGTTTGAGGACCAGCGACGCAAGTCACGCCTGGTCCTCGTCGCAGTCGAGGCATCGAGGCTCATGTTGCGGCCACGTGAGCGGGCCGCTTCCGCTTCACCTCAACCGCAATCCTTTCTGGCCGCGCAGTCAAATTGCGCTAAGGTGTCGTTGACCCGGCAGACATCCTGAAACTTATGAGCATACTCACGTTCCATCGCGGCCCCGTCTGGTGCTTGCTCATGCTGCTTTTTGTCCACGCCAGTCGCGCCGCCACGAATTTCATCTCCGGCACGATCAGCAACGACGTCACCTGGTCGGGAACTAACTGGCTGTCCGGCACGGTCGTGGTGAGCAACGGCGTGACGGTCAGCATCGCGCCGGGCACGCAGATGTTGATGAACACCAACGCCACGCTGCTCATTTACGGGCGGTTGCTGGCCGACGGCACGAGCAACGCACCCGTTCGTTTCACGCGGGCCACGACCGCCGCGCGCTGGTCGGAGATGAGATTCATCGAGGCGGATGACAGCCGCTTCCGGCACTGCGTGATCGAATACGCCGACAGCGCGGGCGATCATCAGGATTATTATCCGACCAACTGCACGACGGGGCAGGGCGTGTCGCCGCGCAATTATCACGAGGCGATTGTCGCGCTGGCCACGCATCTCGACGTGGAGAATTGCACTTTCCAAAACATGGTCGGCGGCGCGGGCGGGAACGAGGGCGACGTCTTCGCGATCATCTCGGATGACTACCAGTTCCCCGGGACCGCTTCTGCGCACATCCGGTGGTGCGTTTTCACCGACATCGGCCAGGCCATCCACACGCGCTACTCCTATGTGCTGGTGCAGGGTTGCACCTTCTCCAGCAAGAACGGTGACAACGATGACGTCGACATGTACGGAGAGAGCCTTCCAGTGCCGCTCATCATCGGCAACACGTTCCTCTCGGGCCACGAGGACAAGATCAATCCTACGCGCTGCTCGGCTATCATCATGAACAACTACATTTCCGGCGGCGATGATCACGGCGTGGTGCTGCGCGACAAGTGTTACCCCGTCGTGATCAACAACATCTTCTCCAACTTCACGGCCGCGGCCATCTCGGTGCAGAACCAGTGCGACGCGCTCATCGCCAACAACACGATCATCAATTCCGGTCGCGGCATCCGCATGTTCGATCACACCGCGCGCCACGGCCCGCCGTACTGCCTGAATCCCGGCAACGGCAAGGTCACAGTGATCAACACCATCCTCTGGAACACACCCACCGGGCCGGTCACGATGGAGGCGAGCGCCTTTCTGCCCCACCCGGAGCTTACGGTCACCCATTGCGACGTGCAGGGAGGGAGGGCCAGCATCGTGACGAACAACGCCAACTGCGTCGTGGTCTGGGGGCCGGGCAACCTCAATGCCGACCCGCTCTTCACCAACGGCGTTTTTTTGCTGGCCGGTTCGCCGTGCATTGATGCCGGGACCAACGCGTTGCTCCTCGCGTCCTCCAACTGGACAGCCAGCGTGACGAATGATTTTCTGGGCCTACCGCGTCCGCTCGACGGCGACGGCAGCAATGGCGCGGCCTGGGACATCGGCGCGGAAGAGGTTTTCCTCGCGACGGCGGACTCCAACGGCGACGGGATTCCCGATGGCTGGACGCGCAATTTTGGTTTCAATCCAACCGACCCCGCCGTGGGCGGCGGCAACCCTGACAACGATCCGCACACCACGTATCAGGAATGGGTTGCAGACACGAACCCGACCAATGCGCTCTCCTTTTTCCGCATCGCTTCCATCCCGGCAACGCCAGGCTCGGTCTCCTTCGCCAGTTCCTCCAACCGCCTCTACACGCTCCTGGCTTCCACGAACCTCACCCCGAGCAACAGCTTCAATGCGGTCGGCGGCCAGACCAATGTGCCGGGCAACGGTGCCACGCAGACGCTCGCCGACACCAACGGCGCCCCGGCCAAGTTCTTTCAAGTGCAGGTGAGGACGCCGTAGCGCGCCGTGGTTCGCCCTTAGAACCAGCTTAGATCCAGCTTCACGTCCGCGTGCTTCCACGCCTGCTTGAACTGTTTCGCGGTCCGCGCGGCTTCGGCGTCCTTGCCTTGGGCGCGCAGGCTCTGCTCCAGCCCGAAGAGCGGCCAGCCGTTGGCCGGGAATTCCTTCAGCGTTTCACGAAAGGCTTTTTCCGCCTCGGCGGGGTGGCCGGTTTTCAGCAGCGCCGCGCCCAGCGACAGCCGCGCGGGATAATACCAGTAGGGCGGCTCCATGTATGACAACTCGTGCTCGGCTTTGACCGCCGCGCGCAATTCGTTGACCATTTCAGCCGGCCGTTTCGCCGCGCCCGCCACTTTGCCTGCCAGCACATGGCCGGCTACTGCGAGAATCTTCGTGCCGGGAAAATAGGGATTGTCCATCGCCACCACGGCCGAGTTGGTCTGGAACTTTCGGAAAGCGTCCAGTTCCTGCTGGGCTTCGGTGGCTTGTCCGCCCGCCGCATAGGCCAGCCCGCGTGCGTAATGAGCCATCGCGCGATCGAACAGATATTCCTCCGCCGGCTGTTTCTCTTTCAGAATGTTCTGCCACTGCCCGAAGCGCGCATAAGCCAGCAGCGGCACGTAGCGCTGGCGCGGCCCTTCGATGGCGCCGCAGCGCAGATCCAGCGTGTATTGAGAAACCTTCTTCGCCGCGGCGATGCTGTCCTTGCTCCGCCCCTCGAGGTCGGTGGCGAACCAGAGGAAATGGACATTGTGCGGATAATAACCGCCGGGATACACGCCCGCTGGTTTGACCTTCTTCAGGTAGCTTTCGTCCACACCGGTCGCGCGCTCGTTCACCGTCGAGGCGTCGTGGTAACGCCCCACCCGCACGTAAATGTGCGAGGCCATGTGGACAAGGTGCCCGGCTTTCGGGGTCAGCTTGCCGATGCGATCCGCGCTGGGTACGCCCTTTTCCGGATTCGGCCCTGCCTCGACGAGATGGATGTAGAGATGATCCGCGCCCGAGTGCGACGGCACGCGCGCCAGCACGGACTCAATCACCGTCAGCGCTTCCTTGGCCGACGGCTTCGGCGTCTTGTCATCCTGCCAGTAATTCCACGGCGACGTGTCCATCAACGCCTCCGCCAACAACGTCTGCGCGTCGAGGTCATCGGGATATTTCTTCGCCAGGGCGCGCATGGCGTCGGCGAAGTCCGCGTCCAGCGCCGAGCGATCCTTCACCGGCTCCTTGGTGTAACGCTTGGCCTGAGCTTCGATGTAGTCGCGTTCCTGGACGCTGGCCTGGTCCTTCAACTGGATGGCTTTTTGCAGGGCCTCCCAGGCTTTTGGAACAGCGCTGTCTTCCATTGGCGCATTGATGTTCGGTCCGTGCGCAAAGGCCACGCCCCACCAGGCCATCGCGCAATTCGTATCCACCTGCGCCGCCGCCTCAAACGACCGGATGGCTTCGGCGTGATTGAAGTTGTAGCAAAGCGTCAGCCCCTGATCGAAGTAGCGCTGCGCCAGGGCCCATTTCGTGGTGATGGGATGATGATGCCGGCCCAGCCCGTCAAACCGCGGCACCGCCGGCAGTGATTGCGCTCCACGAGCGCTGAGCAGCAAGCTCGCCGCGACTATCGCAATGAAAAGATTCTTCATAGGGGTAGGGAGCCTGCCAGCCGGAAGGCTGCGGGCAACACGAAAATAGCGTCTGGAGATGGAACTAAAGGTCCATTCAGGAGAATGGGCTTCACCATCATTTTTCAACCGTGAGCTTCCGGAACCTTGTTTACGGCCAGGCTTCGGTTGATGCTCCGTGAAAGGAAACGCATGCTATGAATCTCCAACTTGAAAACAAAACGGCGCTCGTCACTGGGTCAACCAAGGGCATTGGCTTTGCCATCGCCCGGTGGCTGGCACAGGAGGGCGCGAGCGTGATCGTGAACGGCCGCAGTGAAGCCTCGACGAAAGCGGCGGCGGAAAAGATTGGCCCGCGGGCGCGTGGTGTGGCGGCGGATGTTTCGACGGCGGCCGGTTGCGCCGCGTTGGTCAAGCAATTGCCTGCCGTGGACATTCTCGTGAACAATGCCGGTATTTTTGAACCGAAGCCCTTCACCGAAATTCCCGACGCAGATTGGGACCGCTTCTACCAGGTGAATGTCATGTCGGGTGTGCGACTGACGCGCGCGTATTTGCCCGGGATGCTCCAGCGCAATTGGGGCCGCGTCATTTTCATTTCGTCCGAGAGCGGCGTCCAGATTCCCGAGGAGATGATTCACTACGGCATGACCAAGGCGGCGGAACTCGCGCTGGTCAACGGCATCGCCCAGCTCACGAAAGGCACGGCCGTGACCGTGAACGCCGTCCTGCCCGGCCCCACAGCCTCCGAAGGTGTGACCGACTTTGTGGGCGCGCTCGCGTCGCAATCGAAGCAAACGCCTGCCGAGTTCGAGAAGGAATTCTTCCGCAGCGTGCGTCCCACTTCGCTGCTCCAGCGTTTCGCGACCGTGGATGAAGTCGCGGCCACCGTCGCCTTCATCTGTTCGCCCCTCGCCAGCGCCACAAACGGCGCCGCCGTGCGCGTGGATGCCGGAGTCGTGCGCGCGACGGTTTAGGGCGATTTCGAAGACGGAGTCATGAAGTCATGGCCGTTCTGCCTCATTGAAACTCAAATCGTTTCCGGTAGAGTCCGCCCGTGAAGACGATGCAAATCGATTACCCCGAGTCGTGGGCGGCGGTGACGAACTCCAGCCCGGAAGCCTTTGAGCGCGACGCCCGCATGGCCCTCGCGGTGAAGCTGTTTGAGCTCGGCCGATTGACGAGCGGGCAGTCGGCGCAACTGGCCGGCGTGCCGCGGGCCGCTTTCCTGCTGGCCTGCCCGCAATGGGGCGTGCCCAGCGTCAGTTGGGACGCGGCGGAAATTGAGGCGGAGTTCAAGTCCAGCCTGTGAGCTGGGCTTCACCCGGTTTGATGGACACCTTGGAGGCGGGGCGCTAATTCCAAAGCGCCCATGAAAAAAAGCAACAAGACCGAGAAGACCGAAGCCGGCACGACCCCGCCGGCCCCGCAGACCAAACGCTACGACGAGGTCT
>JANOQV010000041.1:0-15237 GCA_031414955.1 Pedosphaera sp.
CTCCACGGAGATGTTCTTGAGGTTGTGCTCCCTCGCGCCGCCGACCTTGATGAAATCTTTCGCCATGACCGCTGAATTCTGTGTTCAGAGAATTCCGCGAGCGTAAGGGCGCACGGCGCGGATGCAAAGCGCGGGGTTGAATCGAAACGGATTTAGCGCAGAGACGCAAAAATGTGGCAAGCGGAGTGCGGTCGAACAAACCGCTACTTGCCAACCTTCACCAAACTAGCCTGAATGCCATTCACCACTGTGACAGCATACGAAAAGTCAGCACTTGGATCTCGGCAACTCACCGATGCATTGCATCAAGAGCTATCCGTATTGCTGCCAACCACCAATCGACGCGATGCCGCAAGCCAAACGAGTTTCGGAGCCGAAGGCTACAACAAGTTCGTCTTCGCATATCCATCCAAGAGCAAGGGACGGCTGCTGGTCTTTTTTCTCGGCGATGTTGATGACCACCCTTTACCGCAGCCCGGAATGCCAGCCGTGAGACTCCGAGAAAAACTGAATGGCGAGCTTGCTGAACGCACACCATATTGCGTTTTCCTCGACCATCAGACTGAGGTTGCTCCTTTTGCGCGGTTTCTCATTTCCTATTCCTTACCGAAAGCAGTCCCAAAGCGGATCATTCAAGCTGGCGGCGTTCAACGCGGAGCCGCATTACCGGAGGAAGTTCCCGCAATATTCTATCGCGAAGGGCACGCGACGCAGATAATCGTGAATCGTTATGAACGCGATCCGCAGGCACGCGCGGCCTGCCTTCTACACCATGGAACTCGGTGCGCCGGATGTGGTGTCAATATGGAGGCCATCTACGGCGACATCGCGCGTGGCTTCATTCATGTCCATCACCTTGTTCCGTTGTCGCACCGCAAGCGCAGTTACGCCATCAACCCGAAGCTCGACCTCATTCCGCTTTGCCCCAACTGTCACGCGGTGACACACCTTGCCAACCCGCCGCTTACACTTGAACAGCTCAAGCGCAAAATCGCCGTGAGCCGATAAGGCGCTGACTCCGATTTATGGCAACGCGTTCGGAACATTTCAGAACCAGCCTTGAACGGTGGCTTGCAAGTAATGGGCTTGATCAGGACTCGCATTTCTACACGGCTGAAGAGTGGCGCGAACGTCGCGAAGATTTGCTTAACGATGCACAGCTCATCCTCGTGACGGAGGGTGGCTTGCACTTTTTGCTCAACTACAACTTTGCCCATCCGAAGGTCGAGGAGTTCCGCGACCTCTGCGAATCATTTGGTTACTGGTTTGATCTCGGCCACACTTGGAGTGTTGGTTTTTATGGATTGAACAAAGCGGACGCCACGCCGACAAGCGGGAGCTATTCCGAAAAGCTCAAAGATTTGCGATGGAAGAAGAAAGCCGCGCTCGTGAAGCAGCGGGCACAGAACAAGTGCGAGGATTGCGGATCTACGAAGCAACCCCTTCACGCGCACCACTGTTGGTATTCGTATGGGCTTGAGCCTTGGCAGTACCCGCTCGATGCCTTTAGATGCCTCTGCGAAACTTGTCATTCCACTAGGCACGATACAGAGCCGCACTTCCGCGCCATCATGGCCCGACACACCCAGACGGAGCTTGTGGCCCTGCGCAAGGCTATAGAGCAATTGTTTCACTGGTACGATAGGGGCGCTGTGCTTCAGTTCCTGAAGGCAGTCGGGCCGGACGACCGCAGACTCAAGGATGCATTGTCCAATCTCGCAAGATTCAAGACGGAGCCGGGTAGCACCACTTGAGACGGAGATGGTGCGTGAGCACGGACGGGTCGAGGTCGGCCATGGACGCCCCCATGAAAGCCCGCGGCCCCTTTTCTGGGAAGGTTTTTTCACAGGCGCGAGGGCTGGACGGCATTTTTCTTTTGCGGCTGAACCTTCCGGAATTCGTAGCGATTCAGCCCATTATCTCCAGTGGGTTCAAAGCTCTTTGGCGCCACTCCGTCACCGTTACCCGTGGCCAGGGTCAATGTCCCGTCCTCAATCTTGAAGATGGCGACGACCACTTTGCCGACGCTGCTTTCCTGTTGTGGCGGACAATCGTGACAATCTTTGATGGTGGCGTGTAACTGACGTGGGTTGGTGTCCGCGGGCAGCGTAATGATCGTCTTCCACCAAAAGTTCGTGTCCCGGTGAAAATGGAAGGAAGTGCCGGTGATCGTGATGGTGATTTTTTGTTGCGCCTTATCGCCCACCATCACTCCCTCCCAGGTTCCTTGGAGTGGTTGCAGTTCGGAAGCCGTCGGCGGTTGCGTGGTGCAACCCGCTGGCAGGCCCAGGAGCAGAAGCGGCCCAAGCAGGGCCAGGGCCTTGAAGCCGAGCGATTCTTTGAGGCTCATTTTGATCTTTTGGATGCGCGCAAGAAACGCCGGACCTGGTTGTTCTGCGCGGTGGTCGCGCCCATGAAAGCCCGCGGCCCCTTTGCTGGGAAGGTTTTTTCACGGGCGGGGGCGCGCATCGCAGGGTGCCTTCCCCTTCCGTCCTTTCAGCGGCCTACTCCTCCGCGATGCGCGGCCACGCGCCCTTCACGGAGCCGTAGTGGCGCGTGAGCGCGGCGAAGCCCGGCGCGGCGGGAGACAAGCGGGAGGACGGGGATGAATTGAGCCGCGAAAGAACGCAAAGAACGCAGAAAGGGAAGGAACAAAACCGGTTTCTTTGCGCTCTCTGCGTTCTTTCGCGGCTAATTCATCCCGTCAGTTTCAACCCCAGTTCCAGTTGCTCATCCTCGCTCAAGGCCCAGGCCTCGAAGCCTTCACGGCGCAGCGTCCCAGCGAAGTCGGCGGCGAAGCCGTGCAGGGTGTGGACGCGCCGGGGCTGGACGCGCCGCACGAACTCGATGAGGTCGGGAAAGTCCGCGTGGTCACTGAGCGGGAAAGCGGCGTCGCAGCGGTGCTGGTATTTGCAACTGGCGTCGAGCGCCCAGCCGGTGATGACCGCACTACGCGAAGGGCCGAGTTGCACCGACGCCGGACGGGCCGCGCCCGGCGGGCAGACCACCACCCAGCCCCGACCATGCCCCTCAGCGAGGGTTTCGTGCGCGGGGAATCGATGGCCGAAGTGCTCGTAGATTTTGGTCATGGCGAAGGCGGCTTCGTGGAGCGCGATTGGCAAACCCGCACCAGCCAGGCCGCGCAGGACTTCCTGCGTCTTGCCCAGCGAGTAGCAATGGAGCAGCGCGGTGGCATCGGACTCAATCGTCTCGCGGCAGAAACGCACCACGTCGCGCATGACTTCACTCGCATCGGGAAACTGGTAGCGCGGCTGGCCAAAGGTGGTCTCCATGATGAGCACGTCGGCGTGGCGTGGCTCACACACCTCGGCGGCAAGGCCGGCGCGCAGCTTGAAATCGCCGGTGTAGAGCAGCGATTCGCCGCCGCATTCAAGCAACGCCATGGCGCTGCCCAGAATGTGGCCGGCGGGCAGGAGCGTGAGTTGAAACTCGACGCCGTCGCGCTGGAAGACGCGCGGTTCGCCAAATCGCAGCAGATGTTCTACGCGCTTTCCGCCCAACCGGGCTCGCATCAAGTGCGCCGTCGGCTCCGTGAGAATTACTTCACGGTGACGCGCGGTGTGGTCGGAGTGCGCGTGGCTGACGAAGGCGAGTTCATCCTTGGCCCGGTGCGGGTCGAACCAGAGCCGGAGACGCGGGAAGTAAATCCCGCCGTCGCGGTAATGGAACTCAAGCGCCGACATGGCGGAGAAAATCAGGGACGAGTCGGGGAAAGGCAATGCCCGGAGCGCGGGTTTTCAACCCGCAGCGGGCCGTGATCGTCCGAAGGTTCAGTGAAATCATGAGTGCGGGCGGCGGGCGGGCGCTGCTGCGGGTTGGAAACCCGCGCTCCGGCTGATGTCATGGGCCGGGCCACGCGCCGCACTTCTGCAACTGCGCGGTGGCCTGGCCGGCCCAGCCACGATTGGCGGCGGGGCTGGCCGGGCTGGGGTGGAGAATCTGCGCGGCCCGGACCTGGGGGGATTTTCCGAGCACGTTTTGCACGCGCACGAAGGCAAACCCCCCGACGCCAACCAGCCAGTCGGGTTCCAGCACTTCCACCACGCGGCGCAGGTGCTCGTCGCAGGCGGCGAAGAGCGGGGCGGTTTCGCGCGCGGGCAGTTTGTCGGGCGTAAGGTTCGCGCCCGTTTCAGAAAGAAACGCCAGCGGGCAGTAGTTCACGACAAAGTGCTCCGAAAAAAACTTCTCCGGAGTGACGAAGCGTTGCGCGAACAATCCCCACAGCCGCCGGCCGCTCACTTCCGAGCGCGGACAATCGAAGCCGAGCACGGGACGCTTCGGGTGTTCCCGCTTGGGCCGCTGGATTTCTGTCTTGATGCCCATCCAATCACGCACCGCCGCCACTTCGCCAAACGGCACGCCGATTTGCGCCATGCCGAACGGGCCGGGATTCATGCCGAGAAAAACGATGCGCTTGGGCGTGGTGGCGAAACGCCGGAGGTATTCCTCGTGCGCCGCCCACGCGTAGTCGAGCGGGTTGTAAACAAACGAGACCGGGGGTGAGAAGTGGAGCCGGTCCACCGCGCAGGAGAGTTCGCGGGCCGCAGCGACCATCGACTTGTTGGTGAAAGTCATCTTCAAGATACGCGGAGACGGAACACGGCGCGCACGGGCGACTCAAGGGGAATTGCGGCAGGGACTGACTTCCGTCCTCGAAGCCTCAGTCCTTCACTTGCCATGCGCCCGCCCAGAATCCACACTGCGCGCTTAATGCTTACAGTTTCCAGCATCAGCAAGAGTTTCGGCGGACGCACGTTGTTCGAGGACGTGTCGTTCCAGGTGAATCGCGAGGACCGCATCGGCCTGGTCGGGCCGAATGGCGCGGGGAAAACCACGCTCTTTTCCCTCCTGCTCAAGAACGATGAGCCGGACGACGGCCTGATCAACATGGAACGCGGCATCACCCTCGGCTACTTGCCGCAGGAGAGCGCGCCCATCTCGGATGAAACCGTGCTGGAACTCGCCACGGCCGTGACGCCCGAGATCACCGCCATCCGCCGTGCGCTGGAGAAGAATGCCGCCGGGCACCACGATGAGAATAATCACGATCATCACGAGGACATCCACTCCATGCAGGCGCGCTTCGATGAACTGGGCGGTTTCAAGCTCGAAGCCGCCGCCAAGAAAATCCTGCATGGCCTCAGCTTCCGCGAGTCGGACTTCCACCGGCCCGCGCGGGAAATGTCCGGCGGTTGGGTCATGCGCGCGCATCTGGCGCGTTTGCTGGTGCAGGAGCCGGACCTGTTGATGCTGGACGAACCGACCAACCATCTCGACCTTGAGGCCTTGATCTGGTTCCAGGAATATCTCAAGGGCTATCCGGGCGCGATTCTGATGATCTCCCACGACCGCGAGTTCCTGAACCAGCTCGTGACCAGCATCTTTGAGATTCGCCTTTCGAAAGTGTTTCGTTACCGCGCCAACTACGACGAGTTCCTCGTGCAGAAAGCCGCCGCCGAGGCCCAGCACCTGGCCGCCTACAAGAACCAGCAGAAGGACATCGCGCGCCTCCAGGAATTCGCCGACCGCTTCCGGGCCAAGGCCAGCAAGGCCTCGCAGGCGCAGTCCAAGCTCAAGCAGATCGAGCGCATGGACAAAATCGAGGCGCCCGAGTCCGAGAACAAGGAGATGCACTTCTCCTTCCCGCAGCCGCAGCGCAGCGGGCAGAAGGTCATCAAGCTCGAGGACATTCATCATGCTTACGGAAATCACGCCGTGTACACCGGCGTCGATTTGGAAATTGAACGCGGCGAACGCACCGTACTGGTCGGCCCGAACGGCGCGGGCAAATCGACCTTGCTGAAGATTCTCGCCGGCAATCTCGCCCCCACCGCCGGCACGCGCACCCTCGGGCACAACGCCAAGGCGGGCTACTACTCGCAGTATCGCGTCGAGATGCTGCAACCCCGGCGCACGGTGCTGGAGGAGGCGCTGGACACGCCGCAGCGCATCACGGAGCAAAGCATCCGCACCCTGCTCGGCTCGTTCCTCTTTCGCGGCGATGATGTGTTCAAGAAGGTTTCCGTCTTGAGCGGCGGAGAGAAAAGCCGCCTCGCGCTGGTCAAGCTGCTGCTCGATCCGCCGAACTTCCTGCTCATGGACGAGCCGACCACGCACCTCGACATGGCGAGCATCGACGCGCTGGTCGCGGCGTTGTTGCAGTTCCAGGGCACGGTCGTGTTCATCAGCCACGACGTGTATTTCATCCGCGCCATTGCGAACCAGGTGATTCATGTGAAGCACGGACGCATCCATCGCTACCCGGGCGGCTACGATTATTATCTGGAGAAGACCAAGCCCGTTTCCGAACGCGCCGGCCTGACGGCCGGCAGCGGCCTGGTCCCGGCACCGAAGCCCTCACTCAAACCCCAGGTGCCCGCCATCGATCGCAAGGAACAGAAGCGGCGGGAAGCCGCGCAACGCCAAGCTCGCACCACCGAGCAGCGCGTCGCGCACCAACTCGTGCGCAGCCTGGAAAAGCAGATTCAGGAACTGGAAGCCAAGCAAACCGAACTCGCCGCCGAGTTGGAGAAACCCGAGAGCTACGCGGGCGGACGCGCCATGCAGATCAACCGCGAACTGATGGAGGTGGTCGATGAACTCGCGGCGAAGACCGCAGAGTGGGAGGCGGCGGCGGTAAAGTTGGAGGAACTGGACGTGCCCGAGGCCGCTCCGGCCGGGTAGAGGACGCGACCGGAGCGCGGACCACCGAGTCCGCGTGTTCATCACTCCGCCGGAACCCGGAGTGCTTCCACATTTTCGGATCACGAGGAAAGGGCTGTCCGCGCTCCGGCCGAGTTGGGGCCACCGACCCTCAAGTTGCAACTCAGAAGCCCGCCGGGGAATTGGCTTGCCCCGGCGCAGGTGTTTTTCATTCAATGATGGCGCACTTTGAACGCCACGCGCCCCGGAATCGGGCTTCGGCGTCCTCAGCAATGAAACTCAAACTCGCTTCAAACCGCAGCGGCGTTCTCGCCGGGGGCAACTGGATCATCGATCAGGTCAAACTCATCGACGTGTATCCGCAGCGCGAACAACTCGCCAACATCCGGGGCAAAGTCGCCTACGGCACCGGCGGCGCGCCCTACAACGTCCTCATCGATCTGGCCAAGATTGGTGCGCGTTTCCCACTCGCGGCCGCCGGCCTGGTGGGCAAGGACGCCTTCGGCAACCAAATCCTCGCCGACTGCAAGAAGCACAAGATCGACACGAAGTTCCTCAAGGCCAGCGCCACCGCCGACACCAGCTACACCGACGTGATGACGGAGCCGAGCGGGGGGCGGCGCACCTTCTTCCATTATCGCGGCGCGAACGCCCAGTGGCGCGGAGACGGTCTCGATTTTGCCAAGACCAAGGCCAAGATTTTCCACCTCGGCTACCTGTTGCTGCTCGACGCGCTGGATGAAGCCGATGCCAAGTTCGGCACCAAGGCCGCGCGCCTGCTGGCCAGCGCCCAGGCAGCCGGCCTCAAGACCAGTGTCGATGTGGTGAGCGAGGACAGTGATCGTTTCGCCAAGATCGTCGCTCCCGCCTTGAAGTTTTGTGACTACTGCATCTTGAACGAAATCGAGGCTGGCAAGACGGCTGGTTTCAAAATCCGCCAGGCTGACGGCACGCTCGACACCGTGGCCTTGCGCCACGCCGCCGGCGCGCTGCTCCAGATGGGCGTCAAGGAAGTCGTGGTCATACATTTCCCCGAAGGTGCCTTCGCCCGTACGCGCAAAGGCGACGACGTGTGGCAATCCTCGCTCAAGCTCGCCGACAAACACATCGCCGGCGCGGCGGGTGCGGGCGACGCATTCTGCGCCGGCGTACTCTATGGATTGCACGAAGGCTGGGAGCTGGATCAATGTTTGCAGACCGCCGTCTGCCTGGCCGCCGCTTCACTCTCCGACCCGACCTGCACCGGTGGCGTGAAGCCGCTCAACGCCTGTCTCGCGCTGGGCAAGAAACACGGCTACCGCCCCGCGCTGGAATCGAGCGACCGTTGAGCGCTTCTTCCGCGCGCATCCACGAAGCCCACCAAAACGAGACCGGAAAGTCTCATCACTTGCCGGCTGCAAAGCCGGCGCTACACACGTCGCGCCGACATTCGTGTCGGCAGGTTGCGAGACTTTCGAGTCTCGCGATCATGGTTCTTCCAAATCATCTCCCTCCGGCCAGGCCGCCCGACATTTCCTTTCTCATTCCGCCCCCGGCTGGTTAAGTCGGCGCGGTGAAAATCTTATTCATCGGAGACGTCGTCGGTTCGCCGGGGCGCAAAGCCGTGCATGAGCTCATCCCGGTGTTGCGCAAACGGCACGGGTTTCAGTTCGTGATCGCCAACGGGGAAAACTCCGCCGGCGGCTCCGGCATCACGCCCGCCACGGCCGGGGAGCTGTTCGGCGCGGGCGTCGATGCCATCACCAGCGGCGACCATTTGTGGGACCAGCGCGAGGTGTCCGATCTGCTCATGAACGAGCCGCGCTTCCTGCGCCCGCGCAATTATCCGCACGGCACGCCCGGCCACGGCGCGGCGGTCTTCGAGCGCCAGGGTTTGCCGCCCATCGCGGTGATGAATTTGCAGGGCCGCACTTTCATGGCCGATCTGGAAAACCCCTTCGCCTTCGCCCAGGACGAGGTGGCGCGGCTGCGGCTGCGCACCAACATTATCTTCGTGGACATGCACGCCGAGGCGACCTCGGAGAAAATCGCCCTGGCCCGGATGCTCGACGGTAAGGTTAGCGCCGTCATCGGCACGCACACTCACGTCCAGACGGCGGACGAGCAGATTTTCCCCGGGGGCACGGCTTTTCTCTGCGACGCCGGATTCACCGGACCGCACGAGAGCGTGCTGGGCCGCGACATTGAGCCGGTGATCAAGCGATTCCTGACCAACACGCCCCAGCGCTTCACCGTGGCACGCGACCGCGTGCTGTTGCAGGGTGCCGTGGTGCAGATCAACGACGTGACCGGGCGGGCGGAGAGCATTGAGCGCGTGTCGGAGCCGTTGGGCAACCAGTCGGAGTGAGGTATGCCGAAACGCCAAACACCAAACTTCAAACATCAGGGAAAAACCAAACACCAAGCCGTCAGTCCTTGGGCGCGCGCCACGACGACACTTGATGTTTGGAGCTTGGTGTTTATTTGGTGTTTGGAGCTTGGCGTTTGGTGTTTTTGAAAATGGCTTCCAAAACCAAATCGCAATGGGACTTTGGCGGGGAACTTTTTCCCGCGCAGGAACTGCGGCGTGTTCTCTCCGTGTCCGAGGTCACGACCACCGTGCGCAAGTTGCTCGAAGAGCGCGTGGGCAGCGTTTTCGTCACCGGCGAAGTTTCGAACCTGCGCGCGCAAAGCTCCGGCCACATTTACTTCTCGCTCAAGGATGCCAGTTCCCAGATCGCCTGTGTCTGCTTCCGTGATTCGGCGCGTGGTACGCGGGATTTGCTCGAGGACGGGCGCAAGGTCGTGCTGCAAGGCGACGTGACGGTCTATGAAGCGCGCGGCCAGTATCAGTTGCTCGTGCGCAGCGTGGAGTTGGAAGGACTCGGCGCGCTGCAAGTCGCCTTCGAGAAACTCAAGCAGCGCCTGGCCGCCGAAGGTCTCTTCGCTCCCGAGCGCAAACGCCCGATCCCGCCCTTCATTCACCGGCTCGGCCTCGTGACTTCCCCCACCGCCGCCGCCTTGCGCGACGTGCTGCATGTCGTCGAGCGACGGCATCCCGGACTCGAAATCATCCTTGCCCCGTGCCGGGTGCAAGGCCAGGGAGCGGCCAATGAAATCGCCGCCGCCATCCGACTGCTCAACGAGTGGAATGACTTCAACGCGGAACGCGGAATTCGGAACGCGGAACTCGACGCCATCCTCATCACGCGCGGCGGCGGCAGTCTCGAAGACTTGTGGGCCTTCAATGAGGAAGTCGTGGCGCGGGCCATTTTCGAATCGCGCCTGCCCGTCGTCTCCGCCGTCGGGCACGAGATTGATTTCACCATCAGCGATTTCGTGGCCGACCTGCGCGCCGCCACGCCGAGCGCGGGCGCGGAGTTGCTGACCGAGGGCATGATGCGGCGGCGCGAATGGGTGGCTGAGGCGGCGGCCCACCTGCTCGAACTCACGCACGACCGGTTGCATGACGAACGTGGACGCTGGGAGCAACTCGCCGCCCGCCTCGACCGCACTCATCCTCGCCGCTTGCTCAACGAGCGGTGGCAGCGGCTGGATGAACTGCACGTCTCGCTCTCCCGCGATACGAAGAAACAATTGCGCCGGCACGAGACCGCGCTGGTCAGCCATGTTCAGCGCCTCGCCCGGGTGAAACCGTCGCGGACTCTGCCTTTGCACCGCCAGGCTTTCGGCGAGTTGTGGCGTCGTTTCCAGGAAGCGGCTCGTCACGCGCTCGACCAGCCCCGCCAGCGGTGCCGCGTCGCCGACACCCGGCTGCGCCTGCTCTCGCCGGAGAAAGTTTTGGAGCGCGGGTTTTCAATCACGCAGGACGCCGGGACGGGTG
Source organism: Pedosphaera sp. (assembly GCA_031414955.1). GTDB lineage: Bacteria > Verrucomicrobiota > Verrucomicrobiia > Limisphaerales > SIBH01 > JANNGC01. Next base: position 10,508 of record JANOQV010000041.1, read on the forward strand.
CGGTGATTCGCTCCGCGCAACAAGTCAGCCCCGGACAGAAGCTGGTCACCAAACTGGCCAAAGGCGAAGTGGCGAGCGTCGCCAGCGAACCCGCCGCCTCCAAGCGCAAGCCGGCCAAGAATCGAAGCTGAAGGAGCGCGGGCTTTCCAGCCCGCAGCAATCGCCGCCGACGGAAGGTGCAATCGGAAAGGGGAACCTCCGCATACAACACCGCTGCGGGCTGGAAAGCCCGCGCTCCGGTCTCACTCGCGGCAGGATTCCCCATTGAAGCCCTCACCGGGCGCGTGGCAGTTTCATCCCGTGATTCACTCAACCCGACTCTCCCAAGTCCTGTGCTTGCTTACTGCGGCGGCGGCACTGGCCCTGTTCGGCTGCCAGTCCCATCGCCCGCCGCAAGCCACCACCACCCGATCGCCGAACGTCGTCATCATCTTCTGCGACGACATGGCCTACGCCGACATCTCACCCTTCGGCGGTAAGATCGCGACGCCAAACCTGGCGCGACTCGCCCAGGAGGGCGTGCGCTTCACCGACTTCTACGTACCGCAAGCCGTGTGCTCCGCGTCGCGCGCGGCGTTGCTGACCGGTTGTTATCCGAATCGCGTCGGCATCTTCGGCGCGCTGGGACCGCGCTCGAAGACCGGGATCAATTCCAACGAAGTCACACTGGCGGAAACGCTGAAAGCACGCGGCTATGCCACCGCCATTTACGGCAAGTGGCACCTTGGAGACGCGCCGTCATTCCTCCCCACCCGCCACGGCTTCGACGAATGGTTCGGCCTCCCCTACTCCAACGACATGTGGCCCTTTCACCCCACCTCGGGGACGAACTATCCGCCGCTGCCGCTCTTCGAGAACGAGAAGATTGTGCAACTGATGCCGGATCAGACCCAGCTCACGAGTTGGTACACCGAGCGCGCGGTGAAGTTTATCGAGCGGAACAAGGAGCGGCCCTTCTTCCTCTACCTGCCGCACAACATGCCGCATGTGCCGCTGCATGTGAGCGCGAAGTTTGCCGGCAAGTCCGGCCAGGGAATGTACGGCGACGTCATCAGCGAACTCGACTGGTCGGTCGGGGAAATCCTGCGCACGCTCAAACGTCAAGGTCTCGATGAAAACACCCTGGTGGTTTTCACCTCCGACAACGGCCCCTGGTTGCTCTACGGCGATCACTCGGGCAATGCGCACCCCTTGCGCGAAGGCAAGGCCACCTCCTTCGATGGCGGCGTGCGCGTCCCGTGCCTCATGCGCTGGCCGGGAAAAATTCCGGCCGGCTCCGAGTGCCGCGAGATGGCCTGGACCATGGACTTGCTGCCGACGATTGCGAAGCTCGCCGGCAACACCGCGCCCACCGACCGCATCATCGACGGGCGCGACATCTGGCCGCTCATGTCCGGCCAGCCCGGCGCGAAAACACCGCACGAGGCGTTCTATTATTACTGGGACCGCGGACTGGAAGCCGTGCGTTCCGGCCCGTGGAAGCTGCACCTCGGCCACGAGTACGTGAAGCCCACCCCGCCCGGCGGCGGCGGCCGGCCCGGCAAATACTCCCGACCTAAAATCGGCGGGGAACTTTTCGACCTGGTGAGCGATGCGCGGGAAACGAACAACCTCGCCGCCCAGTTCCCTGAGGTCGTGGCCCGGCTGCAATCCATCGCGGAAGAGGCGCGCGTGGATCTGGGCGATTCGCTCACCAAGCGCCCAGGTCAGAACCTGCGTCCCGGAGGTTCACTGCCGCGGTAAGTTGCCGGCACCGCCCCGTCGCGCCCACGTTGCTGCGCTTTGATGGACGGCGTGAACGTCCGCCCCACGGCCTCCGCTTCCTCCGCCTCGTGTGTCTTGGCTGGACGAAGATACGGAGCCGGAGAATCCAGGCCAGTTCCGGCACGCAGTTCATCGCGACCGGGCGGGCTTGGTGCCCACGCCCCCCTCTGGCGTTGGGAGATTTTACAGTGTGTGGAATCCGTGACGAATCAGAGAAAGGCGTACGTGTCGAGCAGTAGCTTGCCTGACTTGTCGCCACGACGATGACGAAAGCGACTCGGAAGGCTGTCCTAGTTACGAAGGCGATTTTGATTCGTCCGGCGGCGGCGACCGAAGTGCTGGCGGCGGAATCTAACCCCTCTGCCATGCGACCGATTCACGGAGCTGCATCGAAAGGTGCGGCTCCTTTTCCTTTACGTCACTTCACCGCCGCCAATTCCGCCCCGATCAGTTCCCTAGTCTTGGCCTTCGCGTCAGCAAGTTGCACTTCGCCCTTGTCGAGCTTGGCGAGGAAGCCCTTGTTGGCCACGCTGGCTTTGCGGCGTTCCTGCGTGGTTACGGCCGAACATCTGGCGGCAGCAGAGCGAGGACGAAGTCCTAAATGGCCTGGGCGTGCTGCAACGCCTCGTCGAATTCCTCACGCGTGGGGTAGGTCTCGGTCAAGTCGTCGGGGTAGCGAAATTCCCAGGCGTAGGGCGTCAACGCCGCGGCGGGCGTGCCAGTTGATCGAAGCGCGGTTCGAGCGCGGAAGCTTCGACCGCCAGCCGGCGGATGTCGTGCGTCTTGGCGGGAGTAAGGCCCCTGAACACCAGAAAGGCCTTCACCGACTTTTCTCCCGCCTGCTGGCAGTGATAGATCGCCAAATCCAACGGACCTTCCGGGTCGGTGCTCAGAATCCGCGCGCCCTTTAGATCATGTGCCGCTTTGATGAGCCACGAATGGAGGAGTTCCTGGCGGGCCTCATCCATAGAGTTTGCGCCCCCGGCTCAGCACCTCATGCGTCAGACTGCCGCGCACCTCCCGCACCCGGTTGACTTCGCCGCGCGTGCGCACCAGCACGTCGGCGGAAACTGGCAGCCGCCCGAGGCAATGCTGCGCGCGCTGGTCGCGACGGATGGGGCGTTCGTCGCTCTGCGCGAGAATGACCATCAAGTCCAGGTCGCTCTCCTCGCCGGGGTTTCCCCACGCCTGGGAACCGAACAGCCAGATTTGCTCCGGCTGAAACTCCGCCACGAGCCGCTGCTTGACGGTTTCCAGAAGTTCGGTGTTGAGCGTGTTCACGGAATGGAACCTAGCGATCACATGACCCGCAAACAAGCTCCGTTCGGATGCTGTTCCCGTCCCGATGACACGCCGTGGGAAATTAGCCGGGGGCGAGAACGCGACAGCGTGCGTGGCCCCCGGGCTTCGGAGACGGCGGCGGACTGGCGGCCAGCGACTCCACCAGTTGCAGCAACGCGGCCTGCGTCGGCTCCAGCAGAACCCGCGCCTTCTCGAACAGTTTTTCCGCTGTGCTCATGGGGAAATAGTATCGCGATGAAAGCTGGTTTCAAGGCTGCTGAAGGGCGTTTTTGAGTTCTGACGTCGCAACGGACAGAGGGGAATATCGACGCTGAAGTCGGGTGGTTGAGCGGCGTTGGTATCTCTGGATGATGCGCCTGCGATTCACGCCACTTGGCCTACTGACTGGGCAGCGGGAAATTCATCGAGATGGACCCCTTGGGTTGGAAAACAACTCGGAGGTCGGTTCCCTGCGCGTGCGCCTTGGTGGCCGCTGCTCGCTCAATTGCGCCGTGAACCAAGTGGCGAGACGGGCCGTAAATGTATAAACGATCGAGATTCCGACTGCTGTCCAAAAGTCCAACCACCTCAGCTGTTGTCAGGCGATCAGCTGAAAAACTTATGTATCTGAGAGTGTCGGTCTGGACGAGCTTGAGTAGCCCGTTGACGGTGATGTTGCTGCAGCTTGCGACGTTGACGCCCCACGGCTGCATTCGTGCAGCGATCAGTTCCAAGCCGGCATCGGTGATGGATGTGCCCTCCAATCCCAGATCGTGCATCGAAGGAATTCGGGCCAAAGACTCGATCCCCTGGTCAGTGATGCGGGATGATCCATTAAGGCTGGCGCAAAAAAGATTCGTGAGACCTACCCGACCGAGCGCCTCCATTTTCTCGTCGGTCGCTGTGCGATACCAGAACTGAACCTCTCGCAGTTTATGAAACTTCTTAAGGTCGGGATAATCCTTCAGCGGGAGGTAATCGAGAATCAGGTGTGTATTGTTCCGAGAGGTCCACGCGATACCCCAACGCGACCCTGGCGACGGTGGAGGGCTGCCGCAACCGGCGACGAACAAGGCCAGCAGCACAACAATGACGAGAACGCGCATAAGCCGCCGAACGCTTTAGTGGAGCGCCCACTCTCCAACTCGGATTCTCACTTCACCGCTGCCAGTTCCGCCCCGATCATTTCCTTCGTCTTCGCCTTCGCATCGGCGAGCTGCACTTCGCCCTTGTCGAGCTTGGCGAGGAAGGCCTTCTGCGCGAGGCAGTCCTTGTTGGCCACGCCGGCTTTGCGACACGTCACCCAGCTTATGGCCGCACTCCGGTCGGCAGCAAAGCGATCACAAAGTCGTAGATCGCTTGAGCGTGTTGAACCGCTTCGTCGAATTCGGCGCGCGTCGGGTAGGTTTCCGACAAGTCGTCGGGATAGCGAAATTCCCAGGCGTAAGGAGTCAACGCGGCGGCGGGAGAGATCAGTTCGTCAAAGCGGCGATCCAGTGCGGATGCTTCCACCGCCAGCCTTCGGATGTCGTGCGTCTTGGCGGGAGTGATCCCCTTGAAAACCAGAAAAGCTTTCACCGCCTTTTCGCCCGTTTGCTGGCAATGATAAATCGCCATGTCAAGCGGACCGTCAGGGTCGGCACCGAGAATGCGCGCGCCCTTGAGATCGTTCGCGGCCTTGGTCA
>JANOQV010000042.1:0-1783 GCA_031414955.1 Pedosphaera sp.
ACTTCGCGTTGACCGCTTGCTTATGAAATATGCACCGATGGTTGTCGAACCGGAGGAAGCAGAATTCAGAGGACGCCCCTTTTTGGATTTAGCTTCAGCGGTTCGCCGACAAGATCGCGACGGCCAGAGAATCACCCAACTTATGGCGGAACACGGCGTCGCATGCTTCGTCGATTTGAATTCCTGATGACTCCTCTCAAGACATCGCTTTGCCTTCATGCCCAATCTTCCGATTTGAAGTTCCTCAATCCGGTCAGGAACCGGGTCGCGAAGCTCCTCGGATCGCAGTTGAAGGCCTTTGAGTTGGCCGACCGCGCCTCACATGCCGATGCCGTGCTCGCACTGAGACAAGCCGTAGAGGGATTTATTGTGATTTTCGCCCACGGCAGCGGTGATTATCTCCGGGGTGGTGAGTATCGCAGCAGGGCATCAGGAGAGAATATTGAAATCGAGAAATTCCTCACCCGCGATGACCTGAACGCATTCAGCGGCAAGGTTGTGTTCTGCATGAGCTGCGACTCAAACGAACTGGCGCAAGCCAGCATCGATGCTGGCGCGATTGCTTTTGTGGGATTCGACGAGATTCCGTTTAACCGTTTCAACGACGCCGGAGAACCAATTGGTAGCCACGTCTTGGTAAAGCACTGCCAGGAGAAACTGATTGCTCCGGCCGTCGCCGCAGCTTTGGAGCGATTCCTCACCGGGCGAGCGAGCTTGAATGAGGCCGTGGATTACCTTCGGCTGTGGATCACCAAGAATGCTGTCGCCTACGTCAGACAATACACGAGCGTCAAAGAAAGGCGGGAAGTGGCTGCGTTGTTCCTGAAAGTGAAAGATGGCCTCCGTTATCACGGGCCATTGGGCATTCGATTCGCAATCAAAGCCTGATCGCGGATGAAGCGCGCCGTAGCCAGTAAGGGTTCGGCGGCAAGCTGAATGAAAAGTCGGGCGAGATGTCCTACGGCTTCGCCAGCAACCTGCGCGATGCCTTGCCGAATGCGTCGTTCATCGGCTTCACCGGCACGCCCATCGAGAAGACGGACGCGAACACGCGAGCGGTCTTCGGTGACTATATTTCCATCTACGACATCCAGCGCGCCGTCGCCGACAAGGCCACGGTGCCGATCTATTGCGAGAGCCGGATTCCCAAGCTCAGCCTGAACGCCGCCGAGCTGCCGAAGCTCGACGCGGAGTTTGAGGAAATCACCGAAGGCGAGGAGCTGACGAAGAAGGAGAAGCTCAAGACGAAGTGGGCCGCGTTGGAGGCGTTGGTGGGCGATCCGAAACGCATCGCGCTGGTGGCCGCCGATCTGGTGGCGCACTTCGAGAAGCGCGTGGAGGCGATGGACGGCAAGGCGATGATTGTCTGCATGAGCCGCCGCATCTGCGTGGACCTCTACGATGCGCTGATCAAGCTGCGGCCCGAGTGGGAAGCGGAAACACTGAAAGTGGTGATGACCGGCAGCGCGGAGGACGGCCCCGAGTGGCAGAAGCACATCCGCAGCAAGGATGCCCGGCGCAAACTGGCGAACCGGTTCAAAGACGCCAAAGACGCCTTCAAGATCGTGATCGTGCGGGACATGTGGCTGACCGGCTTTGACGCGCCCTGCCTGCACACGATGTATGCCGACAAGCCCATGCAAGGCCACGGCCTCATGCAGGCCATCGCCCGCGTGAACCGCGTCTTCCGCGACAAGCCCGGCGGGCTGGTGGTGGATTACCTCGGCCTCGCCGATCAGCTCAAGAAGGCGCTCATCACCTACACCGAGAGCGGCGGGCATGG
>JANOQV010000043.1:0-7932 GCA_031414955.1 Pedosphaera sp.
GGCAGCCGAGCTTGATGAGATGCTCCGCCAGCAGGTAGCCGCCCGCCATGTTGTCGAGACCAACGAGATCGAAGTCGCTGCGGTTCGGGAACGGCACCAGGTCCCGGTCGATCAGCACCACGGGAATGCCGGCCTGGCGCAGCGAAACGGCCAGACGCCGGTTGGCCTGCTCCTGTTCCGGCATCAATTCGTAGGGCGCGAAGAAGACTCCGCTGACTTTTCGCTCGATGAATTGCTGACAAAGTTCTTCCGCGTGTTCGAGGCTGGCATCCGTGTCCTGTCGCGGATGCGTCGAGCCGCCCCAGAGCAAACTGTATTCGTGGGCTCGCGCGAGGCTGGCCAGTTCCCCGCAGATGAGCTGGAAGATCTCCGTGGTGTCGAGACCGGGAATGAGCAGGCCCAATTGCTTCGTGGACGAAGCCGCCTGGGCGGGCGCACCGCGCTTCACGTAGGTGCCCGATCCGGCGCGGCGCTCGATCAATCCTTCGTTTTGCAAATCCAGCAGCGCCCGTCCGACCGTGGGCCGTGACACGCCGAACTGTTTCACCATCTGAGGTTCGCTGGGCAGCCGTGCGCCTGCGGCGTAACGGCCGGCGGCGATGTCGGCGCGCAACTGGCGGGAGATGTCCCGATGTTTTGGACTTTCAGCCATACCTGACAGCTTGTGAAGCTGTCATAGCTGATTTCTCGTGCTCGGGTCAAATCTGTCCTTACAACATTTCGGACCGTGCTCTTTCCTGATTGCATGATCACATTGCCACCGCATCCGGCGACCCACTCGCCCGCCCAGGGAGAACCCCCTGCGATGAAAGCCCGCATCTTCTTTTGGTCCATCACGTCGGCACTCGCCGGATTCCTCTTCGGCTTCGACACCGTTGTGATTTCCGGTGCGGAGCAGACCATTCAATCGCTCTGGCATCTCAGCCCCACGATGCACGGCCTCGCGATGGGCTCGGCGCTTTATGGAACCGTGCTTGGATCGTTGCTCGGCGGCTGGCCGACCGACCGCTTCGGACGTAAGCCCACGTTGCTGTCCATCGGCATTCTTTACGTTCTCTCGGCGATCGGCTGCGGCTACGCGTGGAATGTCGAATCCTTCATCGCCGCGCGGTTCATCGGCGGCATCGGCATCGGCATCTCGACCGTGGCCGCGCCGCTCTACATCTCTGAGATCGCGCCGCCGGCCTATCGCGGACGCCTCGCCGGCATGTTCCAGTTCAACATCGTCTTCGGCATCATCATCGCCTTCCTCTCGAATTACCTGCTCAAGGACATTGGCGAAAACGCGTGGCGATGGATGCTTGGTGTCGCCGCATTTCCGTCGGTAGTTTACACCGCCATGTGTCTCGCAATTCCTGAAAGCCCGCGCTGGCTGCTGGGACGCAAACGCGACCGCGCCGCCGGCATCAAGGTGCTCCAACTCATCCAGCCCGAGGCGTCGCGAACACAGATCGAAGCCGAGGCCGACGAGATCCTCGCCATCTCGAATGACAAGACCGAGTCGGGCGGCTTCTGGACGCGACGCCTGCGCGTGCCCATCACGCTCGCGTTCCTCATCGCGTTCTTCAACCAGCTCTCCGGCATCAACGCCATTCTCTACTTCGCTCCGCGCATCTTCGAGATGACCGGCCTCGGCACCAAGGCGGCGCTGCTGCAATCCGTCGGCATCGGCGTCACCAATCTCGTCTTCACCTTCGTCGGCCTGTGGCTCATCGACCGCATCGGCCGCCGCACGCTGCTCTACATCGGGTCATTCGGCTACATCGCCTCGCTCGGTCTTACGGCCTGGGCATTCTTCACGGAACATTTCGCCATTGTGCCGGCGTGCATCTTCGCGTTCATCGCCGCGCACGCCATCGGGCAAGGCGCGGTCATCTGGGTGTTCATCTCGGAGATTTTTCCGAACCGCCATCGCGCCGAAGGCCAGACGCTCGGCAGCTTCACGCACTGGATTTTCGCCGCGCTGCTCACCACGTTCTTCCCCGGCATGGTCGCCGCGTTTGCGCCCGGCTACGTCTTCGCGTTCTTCGCCTTCATGATGGTGCTCCAGCTCATCTGGGTGAAAATGATGGTGCCCGAAACCAAGGGCAAATCATTGGAAGAGATTCAGCAGAAACTTGGCCTCCAATAATCTTCACCATGAGCTTCAAACTCGTTGGCCTCGGCGAAGTCCTGTGGGATCTGCTGCCCGGCGGACGCCAGCTTGGCGGCGCTCCGGCGAACTTCACCTATCACGCCCGCGCCCTCGGGGCGGACGCGCGCATCATCTCGCGCATCGGCCACGATGACCTCGGGCGCGAAGCTCTCGACCGCCTGACCAAGCTCGGTGTGCCGACCGATTGCATCGAAGTCGATCCCACGCTGCCGACCGGCACGGTGGGCGTCGAAGTCGCGGCGGACGGCCAGCCGCACTTCACCATCCATGAGCACGTCGCGTGGGATGCCCTCGGCGGCGAACCCGCCGGTCGCCTCGCCGTTGCGGCGGCGGACGCCGTTTGCTTCGGCACGCTGGCCCAACGCAGCGAGCCATCGCGCTCCTCGATCATCTCCCTCGTGGCTGCCGCTCCGCCGCACGCGTTGCGGATTTTCGACGTCAACCTGCGGCAGAATTATTTCTCCAACCGCCTCATCAACGAATCCCTCGCCTTCGCCAACGTCCTCAAGTTGAACGAGACGGAACTGCCCCAACTCGCCGTCCTGTTCGATCTGACCGGCGACGAGCGTTCGCAGATTCGTCAACTGGCCGAGCGCAATCTTCTGCGCGTCGTTGCCTACACGCGCGGTGGGCGCGGCAGCCTGCTCTTCTCGGAAGGTCGTTGGTCCGAGCATCCCGGTTTCCCCACGAAGGTCGCGGACACCATCGGCGCGGGCGACTCGTTCACCGCCGCGATGACGCTGGGATTGCTCGCCGGCTGGCCGTTGGACGAAATCCATCAACGCGCCAGCGAAGTCGCGGCCCACGTCTGCTCGCAACCCGGCGCCACGCCCGTCCTGCCCGAGCGTTTGCGCGCGCCCTTCCTCGCCCTGCAACACCGCACAGCCGGCCAACCGCGTAGCTTCCTCAATTAAACAAATCGTCTCCCATGAAATCATTTCTACTCCACCAACGCGTTGCCCTGTTCGCTCTTGTCCTCGTCGCGGCTTTGGATGCGCGCGCCGCCGAATCTTATCGCGAGCCGTGGCGACCGCAGTTCCACTTCACGCCGGCAACGAACTGGATGAACGACCCGAACGGGATGGTCTTCTACGACGGCGAGTATCACCTTTTCTACCAGTTCAATCCGTTCGGCGACAAATGGGGCCACATGAGCTGGGGCCACGCCGTCAGCAAGGATCTCGTGCGCTGGGAGCATCTGCCCATCGCGCTCTACGAAGAGAACGACGTGATGATCTTCTCCGGCAGCGCGGTGATCGATTGGAAAAACACGAGCGGCTTCGGACGCGATGGCAAGCCGCCGATGGTCGCCATCTACACCGGGCATTACACGAAGAAGCCGCTTCAGAACCAGCAACTCGCCTACAGCAATGACAAGGGGCGCACCTGGACGAAGTACGCGGGAAATCCCGTGCTCGACCTCGGCGAGAAAGATTTCCGCGACCCGAAAGTCTTCTGGCACGAGCCAACGCAGCGCTGGGTGATGGCGGTGTCGTGGCCCGTGCAGCGGAAGGTCCGCTTCTACTCCTCGCCGAACTTGAAAAGCTGGACGCACCTGAGCGACTTCGGCCCGGCCGGTTCGACGAAAGGAATCTGGGAATGTCCTGATCTCTTTCCTCTCGCAGTGGAAGGCAAACGCGGCGCGGAGAAGTGGGCGCTCATCGTCAACGTCGGCTCCGGCGCTCCGGCGGGTGGATCGGGCTGCCAATATTTCGTCGGTGATTTTGATGGAAAGGTTTTCACCCCCGCCCGCGCGACGAACGAGCCGGCGCTCTGGGCTGATTGGGGCCGCGACTTCTACGCCGCCGTTTCGTGGAGCGACATCCCGAAGCGCGACGGACGCCGCCTCTGGCTCGGCTGGATGAGCAACTGGGAATACGCCAACGACGTGCCGACCTCGCCCTGGCGCAGCGCCATGTCCATTGCGCGTGAACTCCACCTGCGCGAAACACCAGACGGACTCCGCCTCGTGCAACAGCCCGTGCGCGAACTCGAAAAACTGCGCGGCAAAAGCCATCGCCTCGGCAAAGCAACCGTGGCCGAAGCCAACGCCTGGCTGGGGCACCGGCAATTCGGCAGCGACCTTCTGGAAATCTCCGTCGAGTTCGAGTCTGTTCCGGCCGTCGGAGAGCTGGGCCTGCGCATCATCACGGGCACCAATGAAGCTGCCGTCATTCGTTGCCAGATGCCGGAGGGCCGGTTGACCCTGGACCGCACCCAATCGGGTCAGGTGAACTTCCATCCCAAGTTCAGCGGCGCTCATGAAGCGCCCGTGCGCCTGACGGAGGGTCGCCTGCGTCTGCACGTATTCCTCGATGCTTCCTCGGTCGAGTTGTTCGCGAGCGACGGAGAAACCGTGTTGACGGATTTAATTCTCCCGACCGGAGTCCGTCGCCAGCTCGAGCTAACATCCGAGACCAACTCCGGTGCCCGCCAGGTGCGTGCTTTGAAGATTTGGGAACTGCGAGAATCTGGCCACCGTCGCTGAGGCGATCCCCCGTTCCGGGCCGGCGCTCAACGAACAGATTCTTTTGGCCACGGCGGTAGCGTCTGCAAATGCTTTTTCATCTCGGCGACCACGCCGGCGTGTTCAGGCTTGCTGGAGACGTCGCGTGTTTCTTCGTCGTCGGTCGTGTGGTCGTAGAGTTCGACCGCGCCATCGCTCCATTGGGTGAAGCGCCAGCGTGACGTGCGGACGCTTTGGCCGAAGCGCTGTGGGCCGCGCGTGACGAGGGTGAAGGCGGCTTCCTTATGCGGACGGCGCGGATCTTCGAGCACGGGACGAAGGCTCTGGCCCGCGAGTTTGTGTGAGGCCGCGAGGCCGCAGAGTTCTGCGACGGTCGGGTAAAGGTCCACAAACTCGACCGGCGATCGATAGACCATTCCACCCTTCACGCCGGGGGCGGCAATGAACAAGGGCGCGCGGCAACTGCGGTCGAAGAGCGTGTTCTTGTTCCACCACTGACGCTCGCCGGTGTGATAGCCATGGTCGCCGAGGAAGATGACCACGGTGTTGTCCCAGAGCTTGAGACGGTCGAGCGTGTCGAGCAGGCGGCCGACTTGCGCGTCCATGAACGACACGCCGGCCAGATACGCGCGAAGAAAATCGCGACGGTCGCGGTCGGTGAACTCGGCGAAAATTTTATCCAAGCCTTTCGGAATGGCCATCGGTGGCGCGGCGCTGGCGTTCGTCGGGTTGCGGTAGAGGGTCCGTACGTTCGTCGGATAGAGGTCGAAATACTTCTTCGGCACGAGAAACGGATCGTGCGGCTTGTGAAAGCCCGCGCCGATGAACCACGGCTTGCCGGCTGCGGTGTATTTCTCAATGGCCGCGATGGCGGCGGCGGCATTCTGACCATCGGGCTGGTCGTCGTCAGTGCCGTCCATCGCGCCGACCTTGGCCCACGCGAGTTTGCCGGGCGCGAGTTCGCGTATGTCGCCCTTCTTACCGAGCTGCGTCGGAGTGAACATCTTCGCCTCGTCCCACGACTTGCCTTGGTCCGTCCAGCCGGCGCGCACGTCACCCGCGACTTCGCCGACGTGATAGATTTTTCCGTAGCTGCCCGCAAACCAGCCGTTCTGCCGGAACAGTTGCGGCAGCGTGACGATGTCAGGCAGGCGTGATCTGAAAAGCGTGGTGTTATCGACGACACCCGTCTGCTCGCAGCGCAAGCCGGTGAGCAGCGAGGTGCGGCTGGGATTGCAGACAGGATACTGCGCATAGGCTCGTTCAAAGCGCACCCCGCGCGCCGCCAGCCGGTCGAGGTTGGGCGTCTTGACCACCGCGCGCGTGAACGCTCCGCCGTAGTCGCGCAGATCGTCGGCCATGATGAAGAGGACGTTGGGCTTCTCAGCGGCGTCCGCAGACTGCAACTGCGCGCAGAAAATCCCAATCGAGGCAAAAAGTTTGATGGCTGTTTTCATGCGATGGTCGTGGGCGGATTCTTACCGTGGAACAGCCACGAGGGAAAGCCCGCAGCCAGATGTCGTGGTGACTGTCGTTCAGAGTTGTGGCGCACGTTTCCCCTTCCGTCATCGATCAAAGTTGCTAGCGGCTCCGGCTTTGAGGATTCTTTTCCCATGCTTCGACCCCGAAAAAAGTACACCGTCCATGATCTCCAGCAGCTCAAGGGCAAACGCTGCCTCACGCACATCCATGTGAAGTCGTCCGAGGAAGCCGCCGCCGCGGAGGAGGCTGGCGTGGACCTGATGAGTTGCAGCTTCGACTCACCCGAAGCGCAGGCCCGACTGCCGCTTCTCGCCGCCGCCGCGCCGAACAGCTTTCTCTCCTGTGCCACCCCACACGGACTGGCCTCACCCGAGGAGGCCATTCGCGTCGGCTTCCGCGCCCTGGAGGCTGGGGCCAGTTCGGTCTATTGCTCGGCCAGCCCGTTCATCATCGAGGCTATGGCTCGCGAGGGATTGCCCGTGGTCGGGCATCTGGGCCTGGTGCCGCGGCACATCACCTGGACCGGCTACCGCGCCATCGGCAAGACCGAGGAGGAAGCGCGGCAACTTTATCAGAGCCTGAAGACGCTGGAGAGCGCCGGCGCCTACGCGGCGGAACTGGAATGCGTGCCCCACAACCTCGCCCGCTTCCTCTGTTCGCAAACCAAGATGCTCCTCATGTCGCTCGGCTCCGGCGACGGCTGCGACACGCAGTTCCTTTTCTCCGACGACATCCTTGGCGACTACGCGGAGCGCCCGCCACGCCACGCCAAGGCCTACCGCAACTTCCTCGAAGAACACCGCCGCCTGCAACGCGAACGCATCGCGGCCTTCACCGAATACATCGCCGACGTGAAGGATGGTCGATTCCCCGAGCGCAGCCACCTCGTCGAGATGAACGACGAAGCGTTGCAGCGGGTAATTGGCTCGGTGGGGAAATCTGTTTCGTGAACCGCTAAGGCACGCTGATAAACGCAGATGCTGGAGTGCCGGTCGCCGACCCGGCAGCCGGAATGCCCGGCATTGCGAGGCACGTCTGGGCAAAGGCGAACTCATGCCGGTCCAGGCCCGACGCTGCGCTGACGTGGAGGCTCGACAGAACCAGGAGCAGCAGCGTGCCCATCGCCTCATGGCGGCCAGCGCCGGAGAGTGTCATCGCGATGCGGCGGGTGACTTTCAGTTTGTCACGGACAGCTTGATGGCCTCGGCCACGGTCTTGATGCCGCTGGGTTGGTAGGTATCGAACGGGCCGTCGGGTCCGCCCTTCGGCCAGGTGGACGGGTCGGCAAACTGGCCTTCGTCCTTGTATTCCTTTTGCAGGCGGGCGATTTCGGCCTTCAACTCGGCGAACTTGGCGGCGACCTTGGGCCTGGTGGCGTCCGCAGCGGAGTGGAGAAGATTCCGCTGCTCGGTCGGATCCTTGGTCAGGTCGAACATCTCGTAGGCGTCCGTCTTCCAGTAGTGGATGAGCTTGTGCGTGGCGGTGCGCACCCCGAGATGCGCGGCGGTGTTGTGATGGCCGGGGTCGTGGTAGTAGCGGTAGTAGATCGAGGTGCGCCAGCCGGCGGGCGATTCGCCGCGCAGGAGCGGGACGAGCGAGCGGCCCTGCATCGAAGCCGGGATGGGCAAGCCGGCGAGTTCGAGGAAGGTGGGGGCAAGATCATGGTTGGCGACGAACTGCGTGGGCCCGCCGCCCGCCTTGATGCCCGGACCGCGCGCGATGAGAGGAACCTTCAGGCCCGGCTCATACATGAAGCGTTTGTCGTAGAGACCGAGGTCACCAAGGAACCAGCCGTTGTCGGAGGAATAAATGACGATGGTGTTTTTGG
>JANOQV010000044.1:0-1673 GCA_031414955.1 Pedosphaera sp.
CTTCGAGCCTGTGCTCATCGAGCGCATGGGCCGGCTGCAACTCTTTCGCCCCCCCATTGAGAACCTCATCGCCGCCAAACTCATCCGGGCCGATCCCAAGGACCTGGGCGACATCCGCTTCCTCGTCAGCCGCCATCGCCCGGACCTGGCCGCCGTGCGCCGCATCGTGGCCGCGTTTCCCCTGCCCGCCCGCGACCGCGCCACCGAAAACCTCATCTACCTCGACGTGCTCTGAGCTGGAACATGAACGCCCGCGAAGAAGAACTCATTGCCCGCGCCCTCCTCGCCGACCAGGCACAGATTGACGTCTGCCACCACCAGAAACGCTGGGCGGAACTCGCCGCCCTGGTGCGCTACGTCCCCCGCGCCACCCCCCCGTCCCTGGCCCAGACCGACCCCGCCCTCTACCGCGAACTCCGCGCCCAGATCACCCGCTTCTTCCTGCGCGGCGGTGACGTGTTTTCCGTGGCACGATTGGAAGCCCTCGCCCAATCGGGCGCGGGATTGCCCGCGAAAACCTGACCGTGCCTGCCAACCGTTGAGTAGCAGTCGAGGTGACGAGACTCAAATTGCTCGCCCACCTACGACGCTCGATTCGATCAGAGCCTCCTCACTCAGGGCACTGACGGGCTGATTTTGCCCAGCACCGCCCGTTTGAACCACGCCGGAATCTGGCTCACCTTCAATTCCAGCAAGCTCCCGTCGGTGATTTCCGCCAGCCACGTTTTCCCCAAGTCTTCGCCGGAGTTGTCGAAGATGTAGGCGCGGTCGGTGTGGCGGATGGCATCCATCAGCAGGCCGAGCGATCGATGGTAGCGGGCGACAATCTTGTCTTCTGGCACATCGTGTCCGCCCAGCTTCACCCGGTTGCGCACGCGGGAGATGTTAATCTGCGGATCGTCCGTCGCGATGTAATACAAATACGTCCGATAGCCCGCGCTCCGCGCCATCGCCAGGAGCGCCACCTTGTCCGGCGAAGACATCACCGTCTCGAACGTGAACGAGCATTTCCTTTCCACCAGCGCCCGGCGGAGAAAATCCGCCGCCACCGATGCCACGTAGGAGTTCACTTCCCCCCCCGAAGTCCAGCCGGGCATTCGAGACCGTGATGCGGGCGGCTCCATCCGCCAGTCCAGCCATCCGTGCCAGCGGGGAATTGCGACAAAATGCCGTCACCTGCGCCGCCGTCGCCGCGATGCCGTAGGCGGAGAGTTCCAGAACGCCTTGCGTCCGAATCTCGCGTTCAATCTCATCAGGATTGACGTATACCCCCAGCAATTCCGGCGGCAGCACTGATTTGAGGGTGCTCTTGCCCGAGCCGTTTGGCCCGGCGAACATGCGCATCCGCGGCGTGGACGCGCTCACTTGATGGTGTAAGTGCTGCCCGGCACGACCGCAGTGGACGCTTCAATCTGCTTCACCAGCTTCCTCGTGCCATCGGGGAAAAGCTCATAGAGCGCGTCTCCCTCGGTGAAGAACACGCTCTGCCCCGAAGCCAGAACCTGCCGCCGGGCCGCAGCGAAGGCCGAACCCGAGGCCGACAGGAACTGCCCTTCCAGCTTCGCCATCTGTTCATCCTGATCTGCCATGTTTCTGCGGTGACCTACGCGGTGGCTGGAACCAGTGCAACGACGATCCCGGCGGCAGCAATCGAGGTCACGAGACTCAAACTG
>JANOQV010000045.1:0-62089 GCA_031414955.1 Pedosphaera sp.
CGCTCAATCTTCGCGGGGTCGTTGCCATGATGCGACAGCGGGTGGTGCGGATCGGACACGCCGATCTCGGGATAGGTGCGATTGCTCGTTTCGCGCGCGAGCTGAAACGTGATGACGCGCGTGACATCGCCCTGCATCGCCAGCACCTGGAGGTCGAACATCAGGCGCGCGTGGTCGGCGTAAGCGGCGGGCACGCCCACGGGACGATCCAGATCAGGCAGCGGATTGTCCTTCGTGTCGGCTTCGGCCTTCTGAATGCGGCGTTCGATCTCGCGGACCGTCTCAAGGTAATGGCTGACCCGCGCACGGTCGCCGGGACCAAGGTTGCGTTGCAAGCGGGCGAGATCGTCAGTGAACGAGTCGAGCAGGCTCGCCTTCTTCTTCAGTGCGGCGCGGCGCTCGGCGATGCTGCCGCCTTCGCCAAACAGGCTTTCAAACACAATGCGCGGATGCGCCTCCGCCGGCAGCGGCGTGGTCGGCGACGACCAGGAAAGATTGTTTTGATACGCGCAGGCGTAGCCGTTGTCGCACTGGCCCACCACCTGGAGATGATCCATCGCGAGTTCGAGGGACGGCAACTGTGTCGCCTGACCGATGCGCTGGGCGGCAATCTGATCGACGGTGGTTCCGAGGTAATAGTCGGTGCTCTCCGTCAGCTTCGCCTTCGCCGCGCTGAGGAAGGCGGAGTTGGAGGTCGCATGGCTGCCGGGGTAGGCATTTTGCAATTCGAGATTCGTGATGGCCGTGACATGCTCCCGCACCGGCGCGAGCGAACTGAGGATCGGCGAGAGCTGATCAAGCTTGTCGCCCGGCAACGTCCAGCGCGTGATGTCGCAGCCCATCGGCATGAAGACAAAGCCGAGCCGGCGCACCGGCTGGGCGGCGGTCTTCGCCAGTGGCGTCGCGGCGGGAACCATCGCTTCCAGCAGCGGCAACGCCATCGTCGCGCCCATTCCGCGCAGGAAGGTTCGGCGCGGCATGAACTTCTTCGTGATGAACACGGCGCTCGACGGGGCTTTCATGATCGTTCGTCTAACACGGATTCCCGGCGTTTGCACCAAGGAAAATCGACGGAGAAACTACCTGGAACATGAGTGCCTCTTTGAGAACTTCAATATGTGGTGATACGCAAAAGTGATGGGTCAAGTCTTGCCTTCAACAGGGTGAAAGAGGGCGAGCAATTTTTCCATCGCGACAAGTTGTTCAGGCGTGATCTTTTTCTTCGCGAGCATCCGCCTCCGCATGTCGGCGGTGAGGCCAAGCCTCCCGGCAAGATGTGCGACATCGCGCTCGGCGTTGTAATAGCCAAGGGTGAACTTCGGTTCGTTCTCCTTGGCTTTGACCTCGGAAAGCGCCTCGGCCAGGGCAATCACGACGGTATTGGCAAAGGCAATCTTGAAAATCGGGCCTTGGAGCGGCGGCGAGAACCCCCAGATCGAGAAGACAAAGACGCGGGCCAACGCCGCGTTGTCCGACTCGTCCGTCCACAGGTAAAGCGCGGTGGTTGTCGCGTCCCGCAACGGCAGGTCTGTGACGCAGAGCAGATAGTCCACGCTCAGTTTGGCACGAATTTCTTCCATCCTCGGCGCGACTCGCTCGGCGTTCAGGTAGGCGACGTTCGAACTGCTCGAAGCGTCCGGGGTCCAGAGGCTGCGCGGCGCGGTCAGGTGTTCGAGGCGGAACTCAAAATGATCCTGCGCGGCGTTCATCGTCGCCAGCGTGGCGTCGAGGTTCTCCCGATAAGGCAAAGCATTTGCCACGTCCCACACCGCGATTGTGATCGGACGGCTCGGCAAAGGGTCGCGCTTGTCTTTCGTTCCTGTGGGTGCCGCGCGGTGCGGCCAAGACTGTGAACGACTGGCGACCGGGGTGGAAAGGGCGCTGGTCACCAGCGGAGATGCCAGCGCCTGGCCGATTTTCTGCGGAGTGCATAACCGCGCATTCGGGTTGCGGGCGAAGAGCACAGGCACGCCCCAGTCCATCGGCTCGACGCCGCTGTAACGAATGGCGATCCGCGATTCCCGCATGGCATCGCCCAGCCGCAGGCCAGAGGCGAGGCAGGCGTAGAAATGCAGCGAAAAGAGCGAGGCCGCGCGATCCAGCACGCTGTATTGATTGGCTACCACGGCCGGGATGCCGTCACGCACGAGCGACATGGCGACACCGCGGTTGTATTCCGCGCCCGCGCCGCGGCCGGTTTCACAGGCGTTGAGGAAGACGATTCGGATGCTCCGACTGCGCAAAATGTCGAGGAGTTGGGAAGCGGAAAGGCTCTGTTGCCGCGCTCCTTCATCTTCAAACAACACGTAACCAGTGTTGGTCTTGCGGTCGAATTCGCCATGTCCGATGAAGTGGATGATGTCGAACTCGTCGCCGCGTGCCAGTTCACGCAGCGTTTCATGGAGCAGTTTCGGGGTGGCACGGGGGATCACTTTCACTTCAACGAGCCCGGCGCTCGTCAGCGGCTTGAACGCCTCGGCGATATAGCGGCGTTCCTCCTCAATGGAGAGCGGCACACTGCCGGCCGGCTGCGCCGAGATCACCAGGATCCGGAGCAGCGCCTTGGTGTCGATACGATCGGCTGGCATTGGCGACAAGACGTTGCGCACGAACCGAACGTCAGCCGTGGCCAGAAAGGTTTCACTGGCGAAATCAAATGCAAACTCCCACGGAAAATCGGCAACCCAGGGAATCATCGAAGTGAAGATGATGTTCAGGCGCCGCTTGTCGTGTCGAAAGCGTGCCGCGTCGTAAAGCCTCCGCACCTCACTTGGGAAAAGTGTCTCGAAAAGTACTCCTCCAAAAACTTGCAGGAATGCGTCCGTCGGGGTGCTGACCACTGTTTTGTCAGGCAGGGTGAAAGTCTGCTCGCGGCCATTGGCGTAGGCGACCATGAAGCGGTGCATATCGCTGATCTGTTGCCAGCGTTGCCCCGCATTGTCCTTGCTGCCCCGGACGTAAAACGGAACGGCCACGCGCGCGCTGCCATAAGTCGCGAGCAGCAGAGGAACCGAGTCGTCGGACTCCATCTCCGCGTGTTCCGTTTGTGCAATGACGGTGAGGAAAAGATCGTCCTCGTTGTTCCAACCATCCATGCCGAGACTGGCCACAGGAGGCTCCGTGCCCCGGGTTGCGGCAGGAACGGGTGTTTTCTCCGTTGCGGCGGCGACCGCAGGCGCCCAGGGTGGGGGGGGCGGCAACGAGCGGCTGGCGCGTCGCGTCGCTAGGGGGTGTTGCGTTTCCAGCAGTGTAAGTCCGAGCGGCTCGCCGCGCAGGGCCTTGAGGATGAAGCCGGCGGTTTCTGCGCGGTGGAAGAAACTGACGTGGTTGACCGCGGCGGGTTCATCCGTGGCCAGATTGCCACCCAAGCCGAAACAGCCAATCCGCTCGCGCGGCACCCAGGAAGCCGGGCTGGCGTCCGTCTGCCAGCCGCCTTCAGTCGGAACAACCAGATCATTTGCCCCGCCAAAGAAGGCGTCCACCCCCATGTCCGCGAGACGTGACCACCAGTGCTGGGGCGGGTGAAAATTGGAGGTCAGGGCGTAATAGTGCATGCCCGGAGGAACGCCCGGCGCGGCCTGCAAATCGGCGATGATGTCGCCCTGCCCATCCATGGCTGCTAGTCCCGGGGCATTGCCGACAACTTTGTCCGCAAACCAGATGAGCGCATTTGACAACCAGTCGGCAGCGGTGAGGAAGGGGTGATCCGGGAGCAGTTCGAGGAGATTCGCAAACCACGCCAGCTTATCCTCCCAATGCTGCGGACTGGCCAGCGGCGTGCCCGCATTCGGGCTGGCGACGAGCACCACTCGTCCGATTTTCAATCGGGCCGCGTCACCGCCCAGGCTCGCCGCCGCCTCAGTCAGAGTGCGCAGCACCAGACCGCCGCGTGAGTGGGTGATGACATCAAAATGAAACCTTCCCGGCGGCAGCGCGGCCAGCAGCGTGCGCACATTTTCCTCCGGCGTCGCGCTGAACGTGAAATGATCGAAGGCAAAGATGTTTTCGCCATAGATCGAACGGAGGCCGGCAAAAAACGGCTCCGATGCGAGATCACGG
The DNA here is from genome assembly GCA_031414955.1 of Pedosphaera sp. Lineage (GTDB taxonomy): Bacteria > Verrucomicrobiota > Verrucomicrobiia > Limisphaerales > SIBH01 > JANNGC01. Next base: position 4,060 of record JANOQV010000045.1, read on the forward strand.
AAGGCGCTGCCCGCATTTGAAAAAGTGCCGTGGAGGAAGAGCAAACCACGCTCGTTCTCGGGAAATGCCGGCAACCCTGCCGCGAGGTCGCCTGCGGCCAGAGTCGCTTGCGTCAATTGCAGCCAGCCTTGCCGCCGCCCTTTCCAAAGCTGCTCTTCGAGCTGGCGCGCGAGCCAGGGCACGGCGAGTTGCGCGAGCGGATCGACCACGAGGTCGGCGGCTTTCTTCACCAGTTTGACGAGGATCGCGCTGACTTTGCCCCATACGCCCCGCCGTGCGGTTTGCGGATCGCCCGCGAGCACCGGCACGGTGAATTCCACTTCCATCGTCGCTGTGGCACCGCGCCTTGCCGCACGCTGTAACGTCGCCGTTGGCCGGCGGAAGGAAATGGCACCCGAGGCCTGGCGCACAACAAGCAAGACCGATGCATCAGCCGGAACTGTGGCGCGCAGAGGCAATTCCACATCGCCTGATCCGCGCCGCGGCGCAGACGGCGTCGCCTCAACGACATCCAGCACTTCAAAATCACCCTTTGTCATCGCCTCGGGCAGGACGGCTCCGGGCGCTTCACCTGTCGCGACGCGACGACGCTCGGCTGCCTTTGGAATGGCTTCCTGCACCGACAATCGCGCAAGCACCCAGCCAGGTGAGCTCTGCAACTGCGAACCTGGAGTGGCGGCAGTTTTGGAACGACGGCTTGCGGGCGGTCTTTTTTTCATAGATGGAATCTTGGAAGGGGTCGCTTTTCGAGAGGGTCAAATGGCTTTCTCTGTTCAACCGAAGTTGGCTGCGCCCTGATGCTGAGTTTTCCAACGAGTTGTGCGGTCATGGATTGACTAAACTTCTCATGGTGAACGGAGCGCTGTTGACGACTCCAAGTATGACGGCTGAAAAGCGGAAATCATTCACCTGCGCGTCGCGAACAATTTTGCGGACGGCGGGCGCGTCGGACGGTTCGATGCCGCGGCCGAGCGCGAAGGTGAGCAACTTCTCGGTCAGCGTGCTGACGAATTGGTCGGGCTGTTTCAGCAAGCCCGCTTCGAGTCCGGCCACACCGGCGAACTTGCTGCCGTCTGGCAGGCCGCCCGTCACGTCGATGGGCTGGCCGTCCTCCAGCGTGCGCCAGCGGCCGGTGGCGTCGAAGTTTTCCAGCGCGAAGCCGATCGGGTCCATGAGGTTGTGGCAGCTCGCGCAGGCCGCGTTCGCGCGATGCTCGGCCAGCCGTGCGCGCATCGGCAGCGAATCGGAGACGGTGTTCTCCTTGAGCGTGGGCACGTTCGCGGGCGGCGGTGGCGGCGGGGTGCCGAGGAGGTTTCCCAGAATCCAGTTCCCACGAATGACGGGCGACGTGCGCGTGGCGTACGATGTCACCGTGAGCACGCTGCCTTGCCGCAACAAGCCGCCGCGCTCGCTGCGCTTGTCCAGCGCGACGCGACGGAAGTGGCTGCCATAGACGTTGGGAATGTCGTAGTGCTTCGCGAGCCGTTCGTTCAGGAAGGTGTAATCCGCGCGCAACAGGTCGAGCACGCTGCGGTCTTCGCGCACCATGTTTTCGAAGTGCAGCTCGGTCTCGCGGCGGAAAGATTGCCGCAGGTTGTCGTCGAAGTCGGGAAAGAGCCGGAGGTCGGGCGTGAACGATTCAAGGTTGCGCAGGTGGAGCCATTGCCCGGCGAAGTTGCCCGCGAAATTCCCGGCGCGCGCATCGGCCAGCATTCGGCGCACTTGCTTTTCCAGCACGCGAGGCTTGTGCAATTCGCCGCGCTCGGCGGTCGCGAGCAGTTCATCGTCAGGAATGCTGCTCCAGAGAAAGAACGAAAGGCGTGACGCCAGCACCACATCGCTGACCGGATACGCAGTGCCCGGCGCGACACCGGCAGGATCTCGCTCGATGCGGAACAGGAACTCCGGATTGACGAGCACGGCGTTGAGCGCTGCTTCGATGCCGGCCTCGAAGCCATTCTCCGACTTCGCGCGACGATAGAACTCCATCGGTTTTTGCAGGTCCACGCTGGTGATGGGTCGTCGGTAAGCCCGGCGTGTGAGCGTGGAGAGAATCTTCTCGGCGCAGGCATCTTCGTCGGCGGGCTTCGTGGGCTGACTCACGAAAATCCGCTGGCGGCTCGGCGAATCTCCAGGCGACTTCGAATCGTAGGGACCGTTGATCGAAACCTGATAGATGGCCGGCGTGAGTCGAGGGTGCCGGTGCATGTTGTAGCGCGCCAGATAAGGCTGACGCCGGTTCTCAAGCAGCGCCGAAGGATTTTTCAGGAACGTGATACCAAGTTGATGCGGTCCCGCCGTCACCGGCACGCGCACCTTCAGATGCGCATCGACCTTCTCGTGATTTCGATCCCCCTTTGGCGGCACCACGGTGAAGGATCGCACTTGCTGGCGATCCACGAGCACCACGATCTCGTGCGACTCGCGCAAGCCCTCGACCTCCTCGTTGCGGTCGCGCGTCAGACGAATCTGAATCTCATACTCACCATCGCGCGGGAACGTGTGGTGGATGAGCGCGCCGCCACGCGTGCCCGGCGGCAGTCCTTCGACGTGCGCCTCCTGCGTGAGGTCGGGCGCGAGGCGAAACGTGTCGCCGCCCGGCTGGCGATACGGCGCACCAACCGCGAGCCGGCTGATTTTCCCGGCGGCGGAGATGTAGCGGTTCAACAGCGTCGGCGAAAGTTCACCGACCGTCACGTTGTCGAAGCCGTGGCTCGCGTCGTCCTTCGGCAACAGCGCCGTGGCGTCGATGTCGAGCGCGAGCAGATCGCGGATGGCATTCTGATACTCGGTGCGATTCAGCCGGCGAAAGGTTTCCGTGCGCCCGGGATTGGGATTCTTCTCCGCCGCGCGGTCGAGCGTGGAGGCCAGCTTGCCCACGACGTCGTCATAAACTTTGTCGTTGGGACGCTCCTTGCCCACGGGTGGCATCTGGCGCGCGCGCATTTTACGGATGACCTGCTCCCATTCGGCGGAATGCTGCGTGATGCCGTCGCGACTGATGCGCTCCAAGTCGAGTCCGCCCTTCTTCACGTCCGCATCGTGACAACTGACGCAGTATTGGTTTACGACGGACTTCACCGGGGCGGCTAAAGGAGTGGGAGGTGATTGCGCCGCGACGGCATGGAAGCCCGCCGCCAGTACACATGTGAAAAGCAGACACATTTCCCTGCGGAAGGCGACGGCATCCGCGCGAAACCGTCCGATGGGAAAAGGCCGTTTCACAGCGGCAGGCACCATGCCCACAGTGCGAGGCCCGGACAAGACTAAAGCCCCGAAAACGTGGCCGGGGCGTTCGACTCTCGACTCCCGCCCGGGAGCGTGGCAGCTTCGCCCGAATGGATTCAAAAAAACTCGCGCAGTTCTGCCTGGAATACGCCGACAACCGCAAAGCGGAGAACATTGTCATACTCGATTTGCGCGAGCTTTCTTCCGTGACGGATTACTTCGTCATCTGCTCGGGCACGAGCGAGCCGCATCTGCGCGCCATCTCCGACGAGATCAGCACCAAACTGCGCGACGAGCACGACCTTCGCCCGCGCGCCGTCGATGGCACGCTGCAAACCGGCTGGGTGGTCCTCGATTTCTTTGATGTGATCATCCACGTCATGAAGTCGGACGTGCGCGAGAAGTATGATCTGGAGGCGCTCTGGAGTGATGCCCCGCGCATTAAACCCCGCAAGGCGCGCAAGGCTCCCGCCGCCTGATCGATGACTCAACTCGCGCGGGGTCGTCGGTTTTTCGGAATGGTCGGTCGCACGCTAATCTCAAACAGTTCCATCGCAGGGGCGGGCTGCGGCTTGAGCGGCGCGAAACTTCTCCGATGGCAGGGGCACGGACCGTGCCGGGCGATGGCCGCCAGATGCTGCTTGGTCCCGTAGCCCTTGTGCATCGCGAACCCGTATTGCGGCCACTGCCGGTCCGCCTCCAGCATCATGCGGTCCCGTGTCACCTTGGCCAGCACGCTGGCGGCGGCGATGGAATAGCTGCGGGCATCGCCGTTCACCAAGGGTGTCTGCAACCAGCGCGCGCTGGAGATTTGGTTGCCATCAATCAGCACATGCAACGGCGCGGGGTTCAACCGGGCCAGCGCCTCGTTCATGGCCCGGAAGGTCGCTTGGAGAATGTTGATCTCGTCAATCACCGCGTGGTCGCTCCAGGCGATGGCGTGGTTGATCTCGGGAAAAGATTTGAGCCGGGCGAAAAACTCGTCGCGCTGTTCGGGCGTGAGCTGCTTGGAGTCATTCAGTCCGCGCAAGGCATAGGGCAGGCCGTTCACGATCCACTCGGCCGGAAAAATGACTGCGGCGGCGACCACCGCCCCGGCCAGCGGGCCGCGCCCGGCTTCGTCGACGCCAGCGATGAGAGAGCAGCCGCGCGCCATCAGTTCGCGCTCGAAGTAAAAGCGGGATTTGCTCTGCGCCCTTGCCACTGGCGGGAGAAACTAGCGGGCGGAGGATCGGCAGCAATGAAGAAATGGCGCAGCTGGAGGAATTAGTCCTCAGCGCAACACCCGATAGGCGCGGAAGCGCTGCTCGTTCGTGCCCCCGACCTGCACCGTGCCCTCGATGGTGAGCGCCACGTTGCTGGCCGTGGTGGAGGAGCCGGTCGCCGTCTTGGAAACCAGCTCCACACGTTTCGGCTCGGCCACGCCGCCCAGGCGGCCGTTCAAAATCACCAACTGCTTCAGGCTCGCGTTGCTGCCCGCTGCCCGGAAGTAGTATTCGCGCTCCGTGCCGCTGGCCGGAGTTGCTGCTTTGGCCACGGCCCGCCGCCCGATCTGCACCGGGCGATCCAAGGCTCCCAGTTTGCCAGAATCATATTCCACCACTGTCGCTTCATTACTGATGACACCTTCGTAGATGGATTGATCCACGTCGGTCAGGCGAATGGTGTCGCCATTCACTTCCACCGTGAACTGGCTCAACACTTCGGGCGCGGAGGCCGCTTTGTCGGCGGCCACCCGCGACTGCAAACGCGTGGCCTCGGCCTGCGGTTCGGTGCGCGCCAGACTTTCCGCGAAACGTTCCTGCGGAACCGGCGCGTCCTGGCGGAAGAAGACCATCGCCTCACCTTTGATCCCGGCGGCCCGCGCGCCATCCGCCGCGACCAAGGACAGACTCCGCGACTCCGCGAGAGCCTCGGACAACTTGCGTTCCACTCCGTAGGCATCCGCAGCCGGCGGCCCGGCCGCGGCCGAGGCACCCGGGGCGTTCGCTCCCCGGCCCAGAGTCACAGGCTGCCCGGCCGCACCAAGACCGCCGCTCCCTTCGAAGGCCAGGGTCGCCGGGGGCTGGGTAGCAAACGCCGCTACCTTACCGGAAGCAGGTTTTGCATTCGCCGCCTCACCGCTCGTGGTGGTAAAGCGCGCCCGCCCACCGGCCGGGGAAGCGCCCGCGCTGATTTCGTCCAGCCGCTTCATGGAATCAGCCAGCGCCACTGGAGCCGGCGCATTGAGCTGCAAGGCCGGAGTTGTCCCACCCGCCGCCGGAGTCAGCGCATAAAGGCTCTCTGTCTTTTGTTTCGAAACGAGCGAGGTCACATCACCCAAATCCTTGATCAGCGCATCCGTCGGAACGTTCTGCACCGGAGTCAAACTGCCGGAGGCCGTCACTACCGCGACCGCCTTCTCCTTGGCCAGCTCCTTGATGTCCGACTCCGCGCGCAGGTTCTCGCGCACCATCAGGCGCGACTCGTCGGCGAGACTGTCGTTCTTCGCGAGTTGCATCGTCGTCGTGGGCTGGCTACCGGGACCGAACATCCATACCCCCAGCACCACCGCCGCCACCGACCCGCCCAAGGCCAGCCATCCCCGCCACGCGTTCAGCCACGCCCCGAGACTGTGCTTCGCGCCGTCCTGCGCCTGGCTCGCGCCATACTGCCGCCCCACCTCGCCCTGAAGCATCCGTCGTGTGGCCTCGTGCAAAGCAAAATCGCCGCCTTGCTCGCGGCGTTCCTTCGCGTAACGCCTGAGCAGCTCGTCGATCTTGTCTGGGTCTTCCGTCGCCATCTGCCCGTTAGACGGGCAATCCTTTCCTTTTCTCCCGCGAATTTTCCCGCGCCGGCGGGAAGTGCTGCCGCGCGATGATTTCCAGCTTGTCCAGGCACTTGCTCAGGCGCGAGCTGACCGTCTTGGGATTTAACTCCAGTTCTGCGGAAATCTCCTCGTAGCTCAAGTCCGCGAAATAGCGCAGCTCGATGACCTCCTGGCACGGTCCGCCCAGTTCCTCCAGCGCCCGCGTGATCAGCCCCGCGTCCTCCGTGTTCATCAAGGCCCGGTCCGGACCCGGCGCGTGGCTCGGCGGATCGAGCGTGAAGCCGTTCGGGTCGTCGGGGTTCAGCGGCGCATCCAGCGAAAGCGGCCGCTGCCCGCCCCCGCGCTTGGCCGCGCGCACTTTCTGGATGTAATCATGCGCCTTGTTCGACGCGATGCGGAACAGCCACGTCTGGAACTGGCAGTGGCCCTGAAACGTGCCCAGGCTCTTCACCACCGTGAGAAACGTCTCCTGACAAATCTCCTCCACATCCTCCGCCGTGAACGACGAACTGACCTGGAAGATGAACCGCCCCGCCGCCGCGTAATGCGCGTCGAACAGCTCATCCCACGCCGCTGCCTCGCCGCGCAGGCAGCGTGCAAGCAGTTGGGCTTCGGCGGTCATGGCGGAAAACTAGAACGAGGGGACACGTTTGGCGAGACGCCAGAAGCCGGCCTCCTCTCCCGCCCTGCGGGCACCTTCTCCTCCATTCGGAATGGAGGAGAGGGATGGGGAGAGGAGGTGCTCGTCGCTCACCCCTCGTCCGCAAGCCATCCCCCCTTCGGGTCCATTCGTTTGACCCCATTCGTTTGAGCTGGCTCCCGCCTCGTCAGTTCCCGTGATCATTTTACAACTCACCAGACACTTGACCCCGCCCTTTCTTAGAAAGTTCCCGGCAATAATTTGTTCGCCCCGCGCCCCGCCCCGCCCCACCCTCCCGCCATGCGGCTGCCCGTCATCCAGGGGAAAATCGCCCGGCGCATCCTCGCCAACTTCCGCGCCGACCCGGCGGTCGTGCAGCGCCTGCTGCCCGCGCCCTTCCGCCCCAAGCTCCACCGCGGCTTCGCCATCGCCGGCGTCTGCCTCATCCGCCTCGAACACATCCGGCCCGCCTGGATGCCCGCGCCCCTCGGCCTGGCCAGCGAAAATGCCGCCCACCGTATTGCCGTGACCTGGACCGACGACGCGGACGCGGAGCGCGAAGGCGTCTTCATCCCGCGCCGCGACACCGGCTCCTGGCTCAACCAGATCGCCGGCGGACGCGTCTTTCCCGGCGAACACCATGCCGCGTTTTTCACCGTCACCGACCTGGCCGGACGCATCCGCTTCGCCATGCGCTCGCGCGACGGTGCCGTGACCGTGAGCCTCGCAGGACGCGAGACCGGGGCCCTGCCGCCCGCCTCCTGCTTTGGCTCGCTCGCCGAAGCCTCGGCCTTTTTCGAGGGCGGCAGCCTCGGCTACTCCGTGACCCGCGGCGGACGGCGGCTCGACGGGCTGACGCTCCGCACCCGCGAATGGCGCGTGAGCGCCCTCGAGGTGGAGGAGATTCACTCCAGCTACTTTGCCGACGCCACGCGCTTCCCAGCCGGCAGCGTGACCTTCGACCACGCCCTGCTCATGCGCGACATCCCGCACGAGTGGCATCAGGCCGAGGATTTGTATGTGTGAACTGTTGTGCAGAACCAAGCCCGGAGGGCTTCAACGTGAATAGCCCCGGGTCGCACGGCACGAGCGAACCCGGGGATCGGCTGCCTCTACGGCGACAACCCCGGATGGGGTTGAACCCGGCGCATGTTCAAGCGCGCGATGGTTCGACCCCTTTTCGGGGTCGGAGTCCGGTCGGCAACTCAAACCCCGGTTGCACCGGGGGCTATTCACATTCAAGCCCTCCGGGCTTCGTTCCGGCCTGGATGGCGGGAGCGAGAAGAAGAGCGAATGGCACACGCGCCTGGCCGGAGATTTCCGGGGCTGGGACAAGGACCACGCCCGATTCGAGTCCACGATGGATCAGGTCATCAAAGCCCTCCGCGCCTCTGGCGCTGACACAAGCGACGTGTCAGCACGGTGAACGCGATCATTTCTTCAATCGGAAGAAGATCGGACTACTGGCGGGATTGTTCGTCACCACGTTCTCGCTGCCGGTGACCACAGGCGTCGCGACCACATCCTGCCAGTTGGTCGTGACCAGGTTGGTGTTGGATTGGAGGGAATAGCCCGTCGCGCTCGCCGTCCAGGCCAGCCGGGCCTGCCCGGCCGCGAGCGGTTCGATGCGCAGAGCCGGCGCGACGGCGGTCACGGCGGCGAAGGTCAGGCCCAGTCGCAGTTCGTCCACAGTGAAGGTGCCGATGCCCGGGTCTTCGCGGAAGGCGAAGGCGTTCACCGCGACCTCAGCGGCGCTGTCGGTCAAACCCAAACCAAAGTCGAGATCCGACTCGGAGGCTGGATTCACTACCAGCCTGGCCCGTCCGTCACGAGGGCTGTATTTCACGACCACGCGATAGCTCGTATTGGTGGAGAGGTTGGTGGCGAGTTGGACGGGCACGGTTTGCCCCGAATCCAGCAAGCCGAGGCGGAATGTTCCGGGGCCGGCGTTGTTGGTGTTGGCAAAGATCCGACAGCGGGCGCTGGTGGTGTTGAAGTGGGCGAAATAATCGCCGCCACCGGTGGGCAGGGCGGAGAAGTTCACGAGGAAGCTGGCGTAGAGGTAGGTGGGGAAATTCGTGGTGTAAGGCCCGCCGGGAAGGATGACGCTCACATCTTCCGTGAACGCGGTGGAGAGCACCATCTTCCCGTCCACCACCTGCACCTGTCCCGTGGTCGTGCCGCTGTGATGCGCCCACGGCGGCGTGGCATTCGTGATGAGCGCGCCGTCGGGGTAATTGAATTCATCCGCGAACAATAGCGCCGGAACCACGGTGACGAGGAACGAGTCGCGGCTGGTGTTGAAGCCATCAAACACCGACACGGTCACGGTGGCGGAGCCGGTCAGATTGGCCGCCGTGATTTGCACGGTGCGGTTGGACCCGCTGCCGCTCAACGCCGCCGAGATCAGGTTGCTGTCCGAAACGCTCGCGGTCAGGACCAGGAAGTTCGCCGTCGTTTCAGCGTCGCCCACGAGGAACCCCAGACCCGACCCGGTGGCACCCGCCGCCACTTGCTGATCGGGGATGTTGGAAATGGACGGCGCTTCGTTGCCCGAGAGCGCTTCGCCGAAGCTGCTCGCGACCAACAGATCATCCACCAGGAGCGCGCCCAGGCCGGGGTCCTGCCGCCAGGCAAAGGCGTTGGCGCTGGACGCCGAGACCACGTCCGCCGCCGTGATCGAAGGGTCGCTGTCGGAAGCGGGATCCACCCAGAGCGTGGCCGTGGCGTTGTTGATGACGTGGCGCGTCACCACGGTGTAAGTCTGGTTGGTGTTCAGGTCCGCAGCCCAGTTGACCGAGGCGGTGGTGCCGCCATTGGCCAGGCCGAGCCGGAATTTTCCGACCGCCGCGCCGTTGGTCACAACAAAGACACGCGCTCGCGCGCTGGTGCCATCGAGGTGGGCAAAATAATTTCCGCTCGCACCGTTCGGGGGGGAGAGGACATAGACGGTGAACCGCGAGTAAAGCGTGGTGCCGCTGCTGGCGGGATACGAGACGGCCAGGGAGGAGGCCACGTCCTCCGTTTCAGTTCGCGTGAGTTCGACCAAGCCATTGGTCACATTCACCTCGTCGGTGCCGCCGGTGGTGTGGCGCCATTTGCCAGCCGAGGCGTTGGTCAGCACGCCGTTGGTGTAAGGAAACGTGTCGCTGAGCACGATGGCGGCGCGGAGGTTGAGACACGCGGAGCAGACAAAGAGGAGAGAGAGCAGTGTTTTCATTGGGTTTCAGGAGGATACCAGATCAGATCAGGGTTATTCGTGCGGCCTCTGCTGGCGGCGTAGTCCCAGTATTCAGGGCTGCGAAACCGGGCCACATGCGAGTCGAGGAAAAGAAAGTTCGCGCCTCGACTGTGCAAGTTGGTGTGGACGTAGTTGGGAGTGCCGACCGCCGGCAAATTCTTGGAGTCGTAAAGCCAGACGATGACGGATGGATTTTGAAAGGTCGTGAGACGAGCCTGATTTCCACTCCCGGTCCCGTTCACATTTTCGTTCAGGCAATAGTGAAACAGGTTGTTGCCATTGCTGCGGCGCGGGTTCGAAGGACAAAGCCAAACGACCTTTCCAGGATCGATGCCTGCATTCGTGCGCCACGGCATGTCGTGATAGCGCGGCAAGTCCATCGCTTTGGGCAGGTCGATGTACCAGCCGACATTGGTTGATGAGTTTCCGGGATTGGGCGTGCCGTCCTGGGGCAACAGATCGTCGTTGTCGGTGACAAAGAGGTGCGTGGCGAGACCCCATTGTCTCAAGTTGTTCAGACACACGGTCGCCTTCGCCTTTCCCTTCGCGTTGTTCAGCGCCGGCAATAACAGCGCCGCGAGAATCGCAATGATGGCGATGACGACGAGCAGTTCGATGAGCGTGAACGCCAACCGCTTCGCTTGTGGGAAGCGCGGTCTCCACTGAGTGGCCCTTGCAGGAAGCATGGCTGGAACTGGGTTTGCTGTTGCTGAACTGAGGCGGACGCTAGACAAGTCATCCCCTGATGAGCAAGCAGGCGTTTCGGAAATCTTGTGCCTTGGGTGGCCTCTGCCAAATGTGCCCAAGTTAATCCGTGTGCGTATTATAAAATTGCGCCACGGCGGGGAGTGCTTGATAGTCGGCGCGTCACATGAAAAGAGGACGCCTCCAGATCGTTCGTTCGCTCGCGCTGATGGCGGGCGCGGTTTTCTTTCTCGTCGCCCCAATCCGCGCCGCCGACTGGCCCCAGTTCCGCGGCCATCCCTCCCTCAACGGCCAGGCTGCCGACCCCATCCCGGACAAGCCGGTGCTGCTCTGGACTTACAAGACCGGCGGCCCGGTGCGCTCGTCGCCGGCGGTCGCGGGCGGAAAAGTGTTCGTCGGCTCGGACGACATGCACTTGCACGCCATCGACTTCGCCACCGGGAAATCGAACTGGGTGGGCAAGACGGACGGCGTGATTGAATCCTCGCCGCTGGTGCTGGAGGGCAAAGTCTATTTCGGCTCGGACGACGGGGTGTTGCGCTGTGCAGATGCGGCCACGGGGAAGCCGGTGTGGAAGTTCGAGGCGGGCGACAAGATTCCCGGATCACCGAATTACACGCGCAGCGCGGATGGCAAGGGCTGGTCGATCCTGTTCGGGAGTTTTGACAGCGGGCTGTATTGCCTCGACGCGGCCACGGGCCGGAGCAACTGGGTTTTCCAGACCGGCACGGGCATCAAGGGCACGCCCGGCATCGCCGACGGCATCACGGCCGTGGGCGGCTGCGACGCGGTGCTGCACATCATTTCTCTTAAAGACGGCTCGAAGCTGAAGGAGATCGAAATCGGCGCGCCGATGATGGGTTCGGTGGCGGTGACGACGAATCGCGCCTACGTGGGGCATTACGAGAACGAGTTCATGGCCATCGATCTGGTGAAGGGCACGAACTTGTGGACGTTCAAGGAGCGGGCGTTCGCCTACGTGTCGTCGCCCGCGCTGACGAAGGATCACGTCATCTTCGGCGGGCGCGACAAGCGTTTGCATTGCGTGAAGCGCGAGACGGGCGAGGAAGTGTGGAGCTTCCCCACGCGCGGCAAGGTGGACAGTTCACCAGTGGTGGCCGGCGACAAGGTGGTGGTCGGCTCGGACGACGGCCGCCTCTACGTGGTGAGCCTGGCCACGGGCAAGGAATTGTGGAGCTACGAAATCGGCCAGCCCATCGAGAGTTCGCCCGCCGTGGCGGACGGGAAGATCATCGTCGGCTGCAATGACGGGAGCGTTTATTGTTTTGGGGTGAAGAAATGAACGCCGAACAGATTATCAAGCGCCGGTGCAATGAGTGGGCGGAGCAATTCAGCAAAGAAGACATCGATCCAGAGAACGACAGCTACTTACGCGATTTAAGGAAGAATTTTTTCCAAGGGTTGGAGCAAGAGACCGAGAATCAAATCGATGATGGCGATGGGGGCGAACTGAAACGTAGAGGCAGCAAGCCACCAAAATCTGCGGCCTTTCACTCCTCGACTGTGCTTGTTGTGAACCTAATGCAATACTGGCGCAAGATTGGGCAACTCGGAGCCCTCTCCGAGGTTTTGTTCGGAGAAGGCGCTTGCACTCAGTTGACGTTTGAATCGAAGCACCCAACGGGAGTGCGTGGGGAAGGGAGGAAAAAAGAGTCGAAGGCAAATTTGGACGCGGAGTTTTTGGGTGCCGGATTGCACCTCGCCGTGGAGGGTAAATTTAGTGAGCCGTTTTCCTCGAAGAGAAAAAAAACAGACCTTTTTCGTCCCGTGTACTTCGACAAGTGCCATGAGCAGATATGGGATAAACTTTCCAAATGCCGAGAGCTGGCCTGGCAGATTGAGAAAGGGGAACCAGAGCCTCTCTACTTTGAACGGCTGGATGCTGCTCAATTACTCAAACATTCATTGGCGCTGACCCAAAAATACGGCGCAAAGAAATTTCGGCTCTTGCTTCTATGGTACAAAGTTTCAGCACCGGCTGGCTCTAAAGCGGAAGCGCAAGTGTCAAAGCTGGAAGAAGAGATTGGGTTCTTTCGCAACCATATTGCTGGCGAAGTGAATTTCGAATCGAAGACTTACCAAAAAGTGTTCGACGAACTTCGGGAACATCGTTCCGCACACCCGAGTTATTTCGATTACATGGAAACCCGATACTTTCCCGAATTCAAACAATGAAACCCAACACACTCATTCCCACGCTCCTTCTCTCCGTCGCCTGCGCTGCGTCACTCCTTGCGGCCGACGCCGATAAAACCAACGCCCCCGCCGCCAAGAAAGACGACGCCAAACTCGCGCCCGCCGTGCCCGACGCCACGCGCAAGCCGAGCGTGGTGACGAACACCGTGACCATCGCCGGACAGCTGGTCACCTACGCGGTCGAGACCGGCATGTTGCCATTGCTCAAGACAGACGGAGTGCCGCGTGCGTCGGTCTTCTACATCGCTTACACGAAAGCCGGCGCTACGAACCCGGCCACGCGGCCGGTGATGTTTTGCTTCAACGGCGGTCCCGGCTCGTCATCGGTCTGGCTGCACCTGGGCGGACTCGGCCCGCGCCGCGTGGTCATGAACGAGGACGGCACGCTGCCCAAGCCGCCGTTCGGCCTGACGGACAACGATTATTCTATCCTGCACGCCACGGATCTCGTGTTCATCGATCCGGTGGCGACGGGTTTCAGCCGGCCGACCAAGGACGAACAAGCTGGTCAATTCTTCGGCCAGTCGGGTGACATCGAGTCGGTGGGCGAATTCATCCGGCTCTGGACCACGCGCAATCTGCGCTGGCGCTCGCCCAAGTATCTGCTCGGCGAAAGCTACGGCGTGTTCCGCGCGGCCGGATTGTCGGCTCATCTGCACAGCCGCTACGGCATGTATTTGAACGGCATCGTGCTGCTCTCGGGCGTGATGGATTTCGCCACGATTCGCGAAGGGGCTGGGAATGATTTGCCGTCGCTCTGCTTCCTGCCGACCTTCACCGCCGCTGCGCAATCCCACAAAAAGCTCCCGCCTGATTTGCAGAATGATTTGCCCAAGGCGCTGGCCGAGGCGCGCGAGCTCATCAAGAGCCAGTATCCGGCTGCGCTGATCGCGGGTGCGTCGCTGCCGGCGGCGGAACGTGCAACCATCGTCGCCAAGCTCGCGCGGCTTACGGGCCTGCCGCCGCGCGTCATCGAGGACAACGACCTGCGCGTGAGCACATCGACCTTCCGCGAAATGCTCCTGCGCGACGAGGGCATCATCATCGGCCGCTACGACGCGCGCATCAAAGGCCGGGACGCGGACAAGTCGGGATCTTCGCCGCGCTTCGATCCGAGCTACGCGGCGACGCTCGGGCCGTTCTCCGCGGCGATGAACGCCTACCTGCGCGAGGAGCTGAAATTTGAGAACGACCTGCCCTACGAAATCCTCGCCGGTGTCGGCCCGTGGACTTTCAGTGCGCAGCAGTCTTATCCGACCACGAGCGACAGCCTCGCGTCGGCGATGAACCAGAATCAATATTTGCGCGTGCTCGTGCTCGGGAGCCTGCGCGACCTCGCCTGTCCCATCGACGGCATCCGCTACAGCATCGATCACCTGACCATTGATGCAGCGCAGCGCGCGAACATCAGCTACGCCGAATACGAGTCCGGCCACATGATGTATGTGAACCTGCCCGACCTGAAGAAGCTGCAGAAGGATTTGGAAAACTTCCTGAAGCCATGAAGCCGAAGGTTTATCTGGAGACAACCGTGGTAAGCCTGCTCACCGCACGGCCTGCTCGTGATGTCATCATGATGAGCATGATAGCGCAGACGAAGAAATGGTGGGTCACAGAGCGCGAGCGATTTGAACTAATAGTGTCGGACATCGTGATTCGCGAAGCCGCCGCAGGAGATGTCGCGGCCGCGCGTCGCCGGAACGAAGTATTGCAGCAACTGGTCGCGGTCGAGAATGACGCCGAATCCCAAGCGCTCGCTGATGTGTTCCTCCAAAACATGGCTCTGCCCGCGAAGGCTTCCGATGACGCGCTGCACATCGCCATCGCCGCAGTAAATCAGATGGACTATCTTTTGACATGGAATTGCCGACACATTGCGAACGCTGCGATGCGACCAAAACTGGAAGGGCTGTGCCTCGCCGAGGGTTACCGCTGTCCAATCATCTGCACTCCGCCTGAACTAAGGAAACCTGGTTATGAAGACTGATCCAATCCTCAATGAAATCCGTCGCTTCCGCGATGAGCACGCGAAGAAGTTTAACTACGACCTCAACGCCATTTGCGAAGACCATCGCCGTCACGCAGCAGAGTTGAAGAAGCAAGGTTGGAAATTCGTGAAGCTGCCGCGCCGTCGCCGGCCGACGGCCAAGGCAGCCTGAGCCACTGCCATGAGCACCATCACCATCGCCCCCGCTCCGACACCGACCGCACCTCCGATGCAGAAGGAGACGACCGCCGGCAGCTACTTCATCTCGAACTATCCGCCGTTCTCGTTCTGGAAGCCGGAGTTCATCCCGCAGTTCAAGGACGCGCTGGAGCGCCCGCCGCAGCCGGGCCACGACCTCGGCCTTTACACGCACATTCCCTTCTGCCGGAAGCGCTGCCACTTTTGCTACTTCAAGGTCTATACGGACAAGGACTCGGCGGCGATTCGCGGCTACCTCGACGCGCTGTTGAAGGATCTCGCCGCCTACGCCGCCAAGCCCGTCATCGGCGGGCGCAAACCGCGCTTCATCTACTTCGGCGGCGGCACGCCGAGCTATTTGTCCGAGAGCCAGCTCAAGTTTTTGAGCGAGAGCATGAAGCAGTTGCTGCCCTGGGATGCCGCGGAGGAAATCACCTTCGAGGCCGAGCCGGGCACACTCACGGACCACAAGCTCCAGGCCATTCGCGACATGGGCGTGACGCGCCTGAGCCTGGGCATCGAGCACTTCGACGATCACATCCTGGAGATCAACGGCCGCGCGCATCGCTCGAAGGAAGTCATGCGCGCCTACAATTACGCGCGGGAAATTGGCTTCCCGCAAATCAACATCGACCTCATCGCCGGAATGGTCGAGGAGACGGAAGAAAAGTGGTGCGAGACCGTGGCCAAGGCCGTGGCGCTCCAGCCCGACTCGGTGACGATTTACCAGATGGAGGTGCCCTACAACACCGGCATCTATCAGCAGATGAAACGTGACGGGAAACTCGTCGCGCCGGTCGCGGACTGGGACATCAAGCGCCGCTGGGTCAACTACGCCTACAACGAATTCGAGAAGGTCGGTTACACCGTGACCAGCGCGACGACCGTGGTGCGCGATCCGGCGAAGGTGCGTTTCGTTTATCGCGAAGGACTTTTCTCCAGTGCGGACATTCTCTCCATCGGCGTGGCCAGCTTCGGGCGGCTGAACGGCGTGCATTACCAGAACCAGCACGAGTTCGATCCGTATCTCGCCGCCGTGAACAAAGGCGAGCTGCCCGTCTATCGCGCCCATGTGCCAACGGAGGACGAGCGGCTCATCCGGGAGTTCATCCTGCACTTCAAGCTCGGCCAGAACAGCGCAAGCCACTTCCAGAAAAAGTTCGGCGTGAATGTGCTGGAGCGTTTCGCTGCGCCGCTGCAACGGCTCAAGGACTGGGGCTTCCTGACCGTCGAAGGCGATGAGTTGAAACTAAACCGTGAGGCGCTGCTCGAAGTGGACCGGCTCCTGCACGAGTTTTTCCTGCCGGAGCATCTGACCAACCGGACGACGTAGAATCGGAATGACACCTGCATCAGACAGCAAGATCCGCCCGGCCTCCGCCGCGCTGCCGTTCGCCTACCCGCTCGACGAGTTTTACGCCCTGGCGAACCGCGCGCTGCCGCCCATCGAGCAGGTGCCGGGCGACGCCGTGCCAGAGCCGTATCGGCAGTTGCTCGTGCATCAGAACGACATGACGCCGACGCTGGAGAAATTCCACGCCGACCGCGTTCACTTGAAAGTGATCAGCCGGCAGACGCGCGGGGACTTTTATTTCCGCGAGGTGGTGCTGTTCACGGAGAGGTCGAAGGCACCGGTCGAGTTTGGCGCGATCAAGATCAACCTTGATCTCTTCCCGGCGGCGGCGCGGCGGCACATTCTGGAGGAGAAGGAACCGCTCGGCACCATCCTGGGCCAGGACCACATCGGGCATTCCAGCCGGCCCAAGGCTTATCTTCGGCTGGAGCCGGACGCCTTCATGCGCGAGGCACTGGGGCTGGGCGCGGGCCAGATGATCCTCTTCGGCCGGCGCAACACATTGTTTGATCCGCAGCAACGACCGCTGGCGGAGATCGTGGAGATTCTGCCGCCGCAGAAGGACGAGATTTGAAAACGAACCATTCCATCGACGTAATCATCATCGGTGCGGGGCCGGCGGGTTCCAGCGCGGCGGCGATGCTCGCCGGGCAGGGCCATCGCGTGCTGGTGCTGGAACGTGAACATTTCCCGCGCTACCACGTCGGCGAGTCGCTGATTCCCTTTTGCTACGGGCCGATGGAGCGGCTCGGACTGATTCCGCAGATGAAGGCTTCCTGCTTTCAGAAGAAGTTCAGCGTGCAGTTTGTGGCTCCGAACGGCAAGGCCAGCCAGCCGTTCTACTTCTTCAATCGCTATGACCGCGAGACCATCGCCTCGACCTGGCAGGTGTTGCGCAGCGAGTTCGATCAGATGCTCATGGAGCACGCGCGCGGCAAAGGAGCCACGGTGCTGGAAGGCGTGTCGGTCCTGTCGCTGCTCCGCGAGGGCGCGCGCGTCATCGGCGTCCGCGCGCGCGGCGAGGATGGCGTGGAGTGCGAGTATCACGCGCCCATCACGCTCGATTGCACGGGCAAGGAGAGCTTCACCGCCGTGCGCAACGGGTGGCGCATGAGAGACCCTTACCTCAACAAGGTCGCCGTCTGGACTTACTACCAAGGCTCGAAGCGCGAGGCGGGCGTCGACGAGGGCCAGACTACAGTGGCGATGATTCCGGAGAAGGGCTGGTTCTGGCACATCCCGCAGCACAACGACAGGGTGAGCGTGGGTGTGGTGGCCGAGGGCAAATATCTTTCGCGAGACGGGGTGCGCGATCCGAAGACCATTTTTCACCGCGAAGTGGAGGAGAATGTCTGGATCAAGGATCACCTCAGCACCGGCCGGCAGGTGGGTGACTACTTCATCACCAGCGAATACTCATTCCACTCGCGGCATTGCGGCGGCGAAGGGTTGCTGCTGGTGGGCGACGCGTTCTGTTTTCTCGATCCGGTGTTCAGCAGCGGCCTGATGCTCGCGCTCAAGAGCGGCGTGATGGCGGCGGACGCCGTGCATGAGGCCATTGTCGCCCGCGACTTCTCCCCCGCGCGTTTTGCACCCTATGCGACCGCCCTGCGCCAGGGCATCGAGAACATGCGCAAGCTGGTCTATGCCTTCTACGATCCAGAATTTTCCTTCGCCAAAGTGATCGAACGCCATCCGCACTTGAAGGACGACATCACCGACTGCCTGAGCGGCGACGTGAACAAGGATTTCAGCAAACTCTGGAATGCGGTTCGTGAATTCGCCCCGCTGCCCGACGATCTGCCGGTGGGCCAGCCACTGGCCCGGTCGGAAGCGCAAGCCGGCCCTGTCTGCAGCGGCGTCTCGTAAGCAGCCACTACGATATTCTCAGCCACACCGTCTTCAAATACGCCGGCTCGGCGCGGCTGATGGGGAAGTCGGGCGGCTGCGGGACATAATGCCGCTGGAGAATTTTGCGTCCTGAATTCGTCACGGATTCCTCAATCATCACCAGGAATCTTTCCGGTTCCAGTCTCGCCGCGTTCGTTGACGCGAAAAGCACTCCTCCGGGCTTCAGCGCCGGCAAGGCGGCGGCGACCAATTGGCCGTAATCTTTTTCGGCCTGCCAGGTGCCGCTTTCCTTCGACCGTGAGAATGTAGGCGGGTCAAGAATGATGGCGTCGAACGCCCGGCCCTTCTTGGCCAGCCGCCGCAGCCAATCGAAGGCGTCGCCATAAATGAAATTATGCTGCGCCGGGTCGAGTTCGTTCAGGGCGAAGTTGCGCTGGCCCCACTGCAGATATTTCTTCGACAAGTCGAGGCTGGTGACGCGCGCCCCGGCCTTCGCCGCCGCCACGGAAAAGCCGCAGGTGTAGGCGAAGGTGTTGAGGACTTCGGGTTGGAGCGCCGAGCATTGCTCGGCCTGGTGGCTAGGCGTGCCAGATCGAGCCGAGCGATGCTCGGCGCTCCATTCCCCAAAATCCGCCGCGACGTGGTTCATGAGCAGCCGTCGCCGGTTGTCGCGCTGATCGAGGAACAGCCCCACCGAGTAGCCCTCGCTGAAACTCATCTCAAAGTTCAATCCGTTCTCACGGATGTTAAACCGCTCCGGCGCGGCTTCGCCGAGGAGAAGTCGCGGCGATGCGTCGGCCCGGTCGGCCCCGCGCAGGTTACGGCTGAGTGTCTTGTGGTAAACGCCGCGTGCCTGGTGCGCTCGTGCCAGCGCTGCGCAAAGTTCACGCTCCGCCGCGTTTAGTTCACCCGCGCTTTGCCCGAGCAGGAAGTCGCCGAGTTTCTCGACCTGCAATCCCGGCCAGCCATCGCTCGCTCCGTGGATGGCGCGCCACGCATCGGTCAGCGCCGGATCGATGATGGCGGTGCGCAACGCATCTGGAGCGTGGATCGCTGAGTCCGCGCGAACCTGGCCGTCCGCGCTCCAGTCACACGGCGCGGTGAAGGTCACCGCCTCCCCGCTCGCCGGATGTTTCAACGTCAACTCCGCCGCGTGCAGAAACACTCGCGCCGCCGGCGTGCCGCCATAGAGCAAATCGCCGAGAATTGGGAACCCATGCTCCGCCGCGTGAACGCGAATCTGGTGCGTGCGCCCCGTGACGGGTTCGGCCTCGACGAGCGTATGCCCCCCCGCGGAGGTCAGCACGCGAAAGCGCGTTTCAGCGCGTTCCCCGGCCGCCACCAACGGGCGGCTCACGTAATTCTCACCCGCCCGCACCAGCGTAGACACCGCCGTGAGTGACGTCTTTGCCACCGAGCGATCGGTCAGGAGGAGATACTTCTTGTGGGCGTCCCGCGCGGTGAACTGCTCCGTGAGTGACTTGTTGGCCAGCGTCGTTTTGCCGAAGACCAGCACGCCGCTCGTCTCCTTGTCGAGGCGGTGGATGATGGCGAGTTTCGCCCAGCGCGGTTCGCGGTGCCGCAGCCAGTCATAGACGCCTTCGCCGGCAAATGGCGCGGGCGCGTGCGTGTTCCAGCCCGCGGGTTTGTTCACCACGAGCAGATGTTCGTCTTCCCAGAGAATCAACGCCCGGAGGGTAATGAAGAGTCGTGCCTGTTGCGAATCAATCGGAACGCCGAGCATTGCTCGGCTTGAAGTTTGGTCGTCAGCCGGGCCGAGCGATGCTCGGCGTTCCACTCAAAGCCCGGCGACAGCCTGCGCGAGCGCGAACTTTTGCAGCAGCCAGTCGGGCGCGCAGCCCAGCAGCACGACCGCCGCCGCGAGAACGAGAATGGAAACCTGCACGGGCAAACTCACCTTCACCACTGCATTCGTCCCCTCTGTCCCATCGGCCACATAAATCTGCTTCAAGATTTGAAGGTAGTAGTAGAGCGAGACGGCGCTGGTCGCGATGGCGATGATGACCAGCCAGAGCAAGCCCAGCGAGCCGCCCGAACGTGCGGCGGCAGTGAAGACGTAGAACTTGCCGAAGAAGCCGGCCAGTGGCGGGATGCCGGCGAGCGAGAGCACAAAAACCAACATGCAGAACGAGAGCACCGGCGATCGACGGCTGAGCCCGGCGAAGTCGCGCAGGCTTTCACCTCCGGTAGCATTTTCCACCACGCCCACTACGGCGAATGCGCCGAGTGCCGTCACGGAGTAGGTCACCACGTAGTAGAGCAGTGAACCGAAACCCTGTTGCGTGTTCGCGACCACGGCGAGCAGCGCGTAGCCGGCGTGGGCGATGGCGGAATAGGCCAGCAACCGCTTGACGCTGCTTTGGGCGATGGCGGCGATGTTACCCAGCACCATCGAGATGATGGCGAGCATGGCGAGCAGCGATACCCAGCCCGGCGCACCGGCGCGCCACACGGCGCTGCCTTCGTTGCCGGCGAGGCCAATCATCATGAGGCGCGCGAGGACGAAGAAGCTGGCGACCTTTGATCCCGAGGCGATGAACGCAGCGACCGGCGTGGGCGCGCCCTGATAGGCGTCCGGTGCCCAAAGATGGAACGGCGCGGCGGCCACCTTGAAAGCAAACCCGATGGCTGTCATCACCAACGCCACGTAGAAGACCGGCTCCGGACTGCCGCCAAGTTTCGCCGCGATTCCGCCCAGCGTGATTTCGCCGCTGATTCCATAAAGCAGGCTCAAACCAAACAGCATGAACGCCGCCGCCATGCTGCCGAACAGGAAATATTTCAGCGCCGCCTCGGATGATTTCACGTCGCCCTTGTTGAAGGCCGTAAGCGCGTAGAGCGGCAGGCTGGTGAGTTCGAGCGCGACGAAGATGAGCAGCAGGTTGTCCGAACTGACCAGCAGCATCATGCCCACCGTCGCGAGCAACAGCAGGGCGAAGTATTCGCCGATGTGCCTAGTGAACTTCGAGTCGATGGAGATCAGCGCCGTGATAATGGTGAGCAGCAGGATGACCTGCTTGATGAAGGCGGCCGTGCGGCCGTAGCTCAACATGCCGTCGAGCAGGCGCACCGGCTGGGTTACACCTGTGGAGAGTGCGAAGGCCCCGAGACAGCCGAAGGTCAGCACGCCGACCGCCGCCATCCACCGCGTGCGGGTCGAAGTGCCGCGTGGCGCAAGCAAATCCACGGCGAGAACGAGCAGCGCCGTGATGACGACGACCGATTCGGCCTGAAGCGCGCGGAAAATCTCGGCGTAGTTCATTGCCCCGCTCCTTTCAGGGGCGCCATGAGCGGCGTGTCAAAGCTCGGGATGATCAAATCAAGCAGCAGGCGCGGGTAGATGCCAATCAGCAGAGTGATGGCCAGCAGCATCACGGCACCGATGCGTTCAGGCAGCGTGATGGCCGCGAGCGTCTCGCCGTGATGAACGCCGCCCGCGGTTTCGCGCGCACCAAAGAACGCCTTCACCAGCACCCGCAGCGTGTAGGCCACACCAATGACAATTCCCACTCCCGCCAGAGCGGCGTAGAGCGGGAAGGTTTTCCAAGCGCCGAGCAACACCTGAAGTTCCGCGACAAAGCCGCTGAAGCCGGGCAATCCCATCGAAGCCACACTCGCCAGCACGAAGGTCACCGCCGCGAACGGTAGGGCACGGGCCAGGCCCATGCCTTCCAGCGCGGTCAGTTCGCGCGTGTGCGCCCGGTCATAGACCATGCGTCCGACCACGGCGAAGAGCAGCCCGGCGATGATGCCGTGCGAGAACATTTGCAGCACCGCGCCGGACAGGCCCGTGACCGAGAGTGTCATCAGGCCGAGCAGCACGAAGCCCATGTGACTCACACTCGAGTAGCCGATGACGAACTTGAAATCCTTCTGCACCAGCGCCACGCCCGCTCCATAGACTATGCCGATGATGGCGAGAGCCGCCATCGTCTCGCGCCATGCGTCGAGGCCGTCGGGGAACAACGTCATCGCCACGCGCAGTGCGCCGTACGCGCCGAGTTTCATCACCACACCGGCGAGCAGCATCGATGCGGCGGTCGGCGCGGCCACGTGACCAGTCGGCGCCCAAGTGTGGAACGGCCACAGGCCCGCAAGGATGGCGAAGCCGATGAACACGAGCGGAAAAGCCCAGAGTTGGAAGGCGTGCGGCAGCGGCTGCGTCGCGAGCGCGAGCAAGTTGAAAGTCGGCACGGTCGCGATGGCGTAGGTGGCGATCAGGCCGATGAGCACCATCGCGCTGCCCACGAACGAGTAGAGCGCCAGCTTCATCGCGCCGTATTCCTTGTTGGTCGAGCCCCAGATGGCGATCAGAAAATACTTCGGGATGATGGCGATCTCGTAGAACACGAAGAGCAGGAACAGATCGAAGCTGAGAAACACGCCATACACGCCGCCGATGAGCGTGAGGTAGAGGGCGAAGAACTGGTTCACGCGTTTCTCGATGTTCCACGAGAAGAGCACGCCCGCCACGGCCGCGATGCCTGTCAGCAATACGAGCGTGAGGCTGATGCCATCTGCCGCGAG
Organism: Pedosphaera sp.; assembly: GCA_031414955.1. GTDB lineage: Bacteria > Verrucomicrobiota > Verrucomicrobiia > Limisphaerales > SIBH01 > JANNGC01. The sequence goes on from JANOQV010000045.1 coordinate 26,838, forward strand.
GAAGTAGCGCGCGTTGATGGCCGAGATCCACGGGATGTCCAAGATGGTCTGAAAAGCGCCGCGATTCGTCCGCTCCAGCACACCCATCAACCCGACGCCCAGTCCCAGCAGCGACGCGAGCAGCGCCACGACGCGGGCCAGTGGCGCGCGTGGAACCAGCGCCACGACCGCGGCCCCGAGGAAAGAGATGTAGATGGTCCAGGCGAGCATATCAGAAGGTCAGCAGCATCTGCTTCACGGTCGGGTTCAGGACGGCGAGCACGAGGTGCGGAAAAATGCCCAGCACGAACATCGCGGCGATCATGGGCGCGACGGTCAGGCGCTCGGCGGTCGTCAGGTCCACCCAGGAGTGATTCGGCTTCAATGGGCCGGTGAAGACGCGCTGGATGGTCGTAAGCAGGAAGACGGCGGTGGCGAGCAGGCCGAGCGTGGCCAGCGCCGTGGCCCACGCGCTGAGGGCGAAGGCGCCCTTGAAGATCAGGAACTCGCCCACGAAACCATTGAGGCCCGGCAGGCCGAGCGAGGAGAAGAGCGCGATGCCCATCAACCCGGCGAAGACCGGCGCGGCTTTGCGCAGTCCGCCGAAGTCGTCGAGTCCGCGCGCGCCGCCGTTGCGTTGTTCGAGGAAGCCGACGAAGCAGAACAGCGCGCTGGCGGTCAGGCCGTGGTTGAACATTTGCAGGATGACGCCGTTGAGCGCGGCGGCGCGGTCGTTGAACAAGCCGGCGTCGGAAGTCTTCAGCACCGCGAACAGCCCGAGCATGCAGTAGCCCAAGTGGTTGATGGATGAGTAGGCGACGACGCGCTTGAGGTCCTTCTGTGCGAACGCGGCCCAGGCAGAGAACACGATGGTCGCGACAGCGAGCCAGAGCAGCGGGGTGAGCATGACGCGCAGCGGTTCGGGGAAAATCGGGAGCAGAATGCGGATGAATCCATACACCCCCATCTTGGACATCACGCCGGTCAGGACCATCGAGGTCGAGATTGGCGCCTCGGAGTAGGTGAGCGGCAGCCAGGTGTGGAAGGGAACGAGCGGGACTTTGACCGCGAAGCCGAGCAGAACCCCGCCAGCGAGCAGGAGCATGAGTGTGTTCTGCGAGAGTCCGCTGACGGCGAGCTTCGTTCCGACGGCTGTGGCGAGTTCACCGCTGCGGGCCAGCTTGGCCAGTTCCATGAAGTCGAACGTGTTGGTGGCGAGGAACAACCCGACGAAGGCCAGCAACATCGCGATGCTGCCGACCATGGTGTAGATGAAGAACTGCATCGCCGCCGCGCCGCGCTTCTCTCCACCCCAGAGTTTGATCAGGAAGAACGCGGGCACGAGGCTCAGTTCCCAGAAGATAAACCAGTGGAAAAAGTTCAAGGCCGTGAACGTGCCGAACAGTCCGGCTTGCAGGAACAGCATCAGCGCGAAGTAGAGCCGGTTCTGTTGAGCCGTCGGCGTGGCGATGATGGCGAAGGGCACGACGATGGCTGAGAGTGCAATCATCAGGAGTCCGAGGCCATCGATGCCGAGGAAGTAATCCACGCCGAGCGAGGGAATCCAGGCGCGCGGTCCCTCGACGAATTGGAGCGTGCCAGAGCTGCCATCGAAGTTGCGCCAGAGATAGGCGACAAGCAGGAGCGGCAGGAAGCTGAGGCCGATGGCGAGTTTGCGTGAGAGGCGGGCATCGGCGCGGCTGAGCAGCAGGAGCAAACCACCCGCAACGGGAAGCAAAGTCAGGATGGTGAGGAAGGCGGTGTTCATGATTCCCCAATCCCAAAGGGATTGCATCGATTAGCCCAGGGTTGCGAGGCACGAGCTACCCTGGGAATCGAATTCATAAATGCCGCCAACCCTGAAAGGGTTGAATCCAATTGGCTGGAGAACGCCACGCGCTTCAACCCCTTCAGGGTTGAAAATGTTTTGCGGACCACACCCAGGGTAGCTCGTGCCTCGCAACCTTGGGCTGAGTGATGGAACCCCGTTGGGGTTACCAAAATGGAGCGCCGAGCATCGCTCGGCTCGGACGGAATCGAAGCACTCAAAGTCGAGCAATGCTCGGCGCTCCGAACTGCGGGCGATGAATATCTTGTTGTTCTCATCTCGACCCTCCCCACAGCAGCGCCGCCAGCAGCACGACCAGCGCGAGGCCGATGATGCGGAGGTAGTTTTGCACCTGGCCATTCTGCAAGCCCGACAGGCCGCGCGCGCTGTCGCGCAGGCTGTCGCAGCCGCCATCGAAGCCGAGGTTGACCACGAACTGGTCGAAGGCGCGGCTGAGGTGCGAGAAGGCCAGCGTGATGACCGAGACCAGTTGCACGAGGCCGTTCCAGATGAAGCAGTCGAACAAGTCGCTGATGAAGGCAAAGAGCCGGTTCAGGCGAATCACCGTCAGCTCATACAGCTCGTCGATGTAAAACTTGTTTTGCAGCAGGCGGAAGAGCGCGGGCTGCGCGGCTTCGAGCGGGTCAGGCTCAGCGGCGGTGCGGGGTGACTTGCGCGAGTAGAGCAACCAGGCGCAGCCAATGCCGATGCCGACAACGACGGTCGAGACAAACATCAAGCCGCCGGATTTCGCGAGCGCGCCGAAGTCAAGATGCAGTTCATGGCCGGTCAGATACGAGTGCAGCCACGGCCACGCGGGCGTGCCGAAGAAGCCGACGATGATGGCGGCGGCGGCCAGAATCATCAGCGGCACGGTCATCACGGCGGGGCTTTCGTGAATTTCGTTTTCGTAGCGGCCGACGTGAGGAGGCTCACTATGATCCGAGGTTTTAGAATGAGCCTCCTCACGTCGGCTGCTACGGGATTGACCAAAGAACACGTAATAGACCTGTCGCGTCATGTAGAACGCCGTGAGCACCGCGCCGAAGAGGCCCATGTAGAACGGCACTTTCGACACCGACCATGCGCTGGCCGAGTGCAGGATTTCGTCCTTGCTCCAGAAACCGGAGAAGAACAGCGGCACGCCGCTCAGGGCCATCATGCCGATGGCGTAGGTGAGAAAGGTCTTGGGCATGTGCTTGCGCAGACCGCCCATGCGGCGGATGTCCTGTTCTTCGTGGACGCCGTGAATCACCGAGCCGGCACCGAGGAAGAGCAGCGCCTTGAAGAACGCGTGCGTGAGCAGATGGAACATGCCGACCGCGACGCCACCGACGCCGAGGCCCATCATCATGTAGCCGAGCTGTGAAACCGTGGAGTAGGCGAGGATGCGCTTGATGTCGTTCTGGCCGACGGCGATCAGCGCGGCGAAGACGGCGGTGATGGCGCCAACCCACGTCACGACTGTCAAGGCGGGTGAAACTCCGGCGACGTTCGACGAATCGACATCCATGAGCGGGAAAACGCGCGCGACGAGGAACACGCCCGCCGCCACCATCGTCGCCGCGTGGATGAGCGCGCTAACGGGTGTCGGGCCTTCCATCGCGTCCGGGAGCCAGACGTGCAGCGGCACCTGGCCGGATTTGCCGACGGCACCGCAGAAGATCAGCAGCGCGATGGCCGTCGAGATGGCCATGCCGCCGACCGTCCCCGCCGTCACGAGCTTGGTGAGCGCAGATTGTTCGAGGCAGCCTGTGCCGTCGGTTGTGTAAAAGAGCAGCGTGCCGGTTTGCGAATAGAGCCAGAGCATCCCGATCAAGAAACCCATGTCGCCGATGCGCGTGGTGATGAAGGCTTTCTTCGCGGCGGCGGCGGCGCTCGGCTTGTGAAACCAGAAGCCGATGAGCAGATACGACGCGAGGCCGACGAGTTCCCACGAGATGAAGAGCAGCAGCAGGCTGTTCGCGATGATGATGCCGAGCATCGCGGCGGCAAAGAGCGAGAGGAAACAGAAGAAGCGCGTGAAGTTCTCGTCATGCGCCATGTAGCCGACGCTGTAGATGAAGATGAGCAGCCCGACGAACGTGACCATCACGAGCATGACGGCCGTGAGCGGATCGAGCACCCAACCAAGTTGCAATGAAGTCGTGCCAAAGGTGAACCAGTCAAAGTTGTGAACCCAGTGCGTCACCTCGCCATGCGGCGCGCTGAGTGTCGGGACAAACGCGGTGATGGAGAGCACGAGCGAGACAGCAAGCGAACCAATCGAGAGCGCCGCTGCCATCTTGCGCTGCCGTTGCTTGAGCAAGGCAATGATCCCCGCCGCCACTAGCGGCAGCGCGGGAATCAGCCAGAGATTGTTTACGATCGACGGCATCTCATCCTTTCAACCCGTCCATGTTCTGTAACCGTGTCGTGCCATTGCGCCTGAGGGGAACGCTGCTGAGGGCTCGGTTTGAAACCTTGTCCCAATCCGCGCCCGTGGTAAGCTCCGCAACGTATGTCATACCTCACCATGGAAGCCGCCATTGACCACGGGCGCATCACGGTTGCCGAACCGGACAAGCTGCCGGTGACGGGCAAGGCGCTGCTCACCGTGCTGGATTCGCCGGAGCGCAAGCCGGACTGGGCGAAGGTCATGAGTCTGCTCGGCACCATGGAGCACAAGGTGGATGGGCTGGCCGTCGAGCGCGAAGCGCGGGCCGGGTGGGATGAGCGCGAACGCAAGCAGTGGGGCAACCGCTGATGCGCTGGCTGCTCGACACGAACGTCTGGATTGACGCACACGCGGGCCGGCCTGACGCCGGTCGGGTTTTCGCCAAGGCCCAAGCGACACAGGGAGCGTGGCTGGGCTTTTCTTCCATCACCAAGATTGAGGCGCTGGGCTTCGCCGGCCTGAGCCCGCAGGACGACAAGGCATTGCGCGAGTTGCTGGCACAGTTCGAGGAACTCCCGGTTCTTCCCGCCGTGGTGCATGAAGCCATCCGGCTGCGCAAACTTCACAAAATGAAAACGCCGGACGCAATCATTGCCGCCACCGCATTGCTTCAGCAGGCGGAAGTGGTCACGCGAAATGTCGGCGACTTCAAGAAGGTGGCGGGACTGGCCGTGCTCGACACGCAAAGCTTCTGACTTCGCCGCCGTTGAATCGTGGCGGGAACTGATTCCTTCAAAGCTGGTCAGCAAGGCGTTCATCCCTTCAACTTATCCACGTCCTGCAACTGCGTCGTCCGGTAGTGCCGGTAGATGGCGATGATGATGGCGAGGCCGACTGCGGCCTCCGCCGCCGCGATGCCGATGGAGAAAATCACGAACATGAGGCCGGTCAGTTCGTTCGCGTTCGCGCTGTAGCGCCAGAAGGCGATGAAATTCAGGTTGGCGGCGTTGAGCATCAGCTCGATGCCGATGAGGACGAGGATGGCGTTGCGACGCGTCAAGGCCCCGGCCAACCCGATGCTGAACAGCAAGGCGGCAAAGATGAGGTAGTAGTGAAGCGGAGTCATGGTGTGGAACTCGTTTCAACAGGCCGACTGCTTCCAGATTCACCAGCGCCGCGGTAGGGCGCGCTTTCCTCAGCGCGCCGTGGTAAGGCGTCTGGATGTTCAATCCCCGTTTCCGATTCGTGGCGCGGCGCGGTGGGGACACCGCGCCCTACCTTCTTCTCCGGTTCATCGCGCATGGCGATGACGACCGCGCCGAGCAATGCAGCGGTGAGGACCAGCGCGATGGCTTCAAGTGGGATGACGTATTGGGTCATCAACTTCTCGCCGATGCGGCGCACCTCCGCATTCGGCTTCGTGGTCATGGCCGGTCCGCGTTGCAAGCTCGGGCTTTTCAAGAGCGGCACGGCAATGCTCGCGCAGACGACGATGGCCACGAGCAATCCCGCCAGCCACGAACGCGAGCCACGCGCAAGTGATACCTCGGTATTGCGCGTAAGCAGGATGGTGAAGACGATCAGAATCGCCACCGCGCCGACATAGACCAGGATTTGTGCGAAGCCGACGAACTCAGCGCTGAGGTGCAGATATGCCGCCGCCAGTCCACCGAACGTGATGGCCAGGCAGAGTCCACAATGCACGAGGTTCCGCAGGCTCATGGCGCAGGCTGCGCTCACTAGGGTGACTGCCGCGATGATGATGAAGGCGATGGGAAAGTCACTCGGCATAGCGATAAGTGCGGGTCGGAAACTGGTTGGTGTGCAGCACGCGGCCAAGCGCGACATACGCGCCGCCAATGATGGCCGCGCAGACCACCCAGCGGACAGCAAGTGCGCCCGTGAAACCCCATGCCCCGCTAAAATGCCAGAGCGCGGCCACGAGCAGATTGATGAGCGTCAACGGGACGAGAAATTTCCACGCGAGCTTCATCAGTTGATCCATGCGAAGACGTGGCACGGTGGCGCGCACCCAGATAAAGAGGGCGATGAGCGTGGCAAACTTCAGGAAGAACCAGAGCCACGATGGGACGAAATTCAGGAACGGCAGCGGCGCGGTCCATCCGCCGAGGAAAAGCGTCACGGCGAAACCAGTGATGGCGAACAGGCCCATGTATTCGCCGAGGAAAAACAGCGCGTACTTGAAGCCGGAGTATTCGGTGAGGTAGCCAGCGATGATCTCGGACTCGGCCTCGGGAAGGTCGAACGGCGCGCGGTTCGTCTCGGCGCACGCGGCGATCATGAAGAAGACGAACGCCGCGAAACCCCAGGGCGTGAGCACATGCCAGTGCGGAATGAAACCCAACGAATAGCTCGACTGCGCCTGGACGATTTTATCCAGCGAAAGCGAGCCGACCATCATCACGACCGCGACGGTCGAGAGGACGAGCGGGATTTCGTAGCTGATCATTTGGGCGATGCCGCGCATGGCTCCCACCAGCGCATACTTGTTGCGGCTCGACCAGCCAGCCATGAACACGGCGAGTTCGGAACCGGCACCGAGCGCGAAGAAGAAAAGCAGGCCGGCATCGAGATCGATGGCGGACATGTTGCGGCCGAACGGGATGACGGCAAACGTAAGCCAGACCGGGATCGCGAGGGCGAGCGGCGCGAGGTAGTGGACGACCTTGTCCGCAGCGAACGGGACGATGTCTTCCTTGGTCAGCATCTTGATGCCGTCGGCCATGAATTGGCCAAAGCCGGCGAGCCGGATTTTGGTGAGCGGGATGCCGACGCGGTTCGGGCCGTAACGATTTTGCACGCGGCCGAGGGCTTTGCGCTCGACCACCGTCGTGATTCCAAACGCGAGGGCGAACAGGCCGATGATGGGAACAATCGAGAGAAGAATCGAAACGAACGGCCGCAGCGCGTCGGGCCAGAACGACCAGGCGACGATCCAGTGCTTGGCGATGACGAAAATCTGGTCGGCGGTTTCCATTCAGGTCACATGGGAAATGGTTTGGTCGCGTCGCCGCTGGCGGGCGGTATCTTGGCATCCGGAGCAGCAGGCGCGGCGGCTTTCGCAACTTCGGCCGCGGCCTTGGCCGCAGCAGCGGCTTTGGCCTTTTCCTCTGCTTTGCGTTTCTCCTCGGCGAGTCGGCCATCGATCTCGGCGGCGTCCGTGGGATGCAGGTGGTGGAAGTAAGTGTTCGGCTTGGCGAGGTCCGTCTTCCTGAGCAGCAGTTTGTCGAAACGGTCGGTGGTGCTCAGTTCGAAGACTTGATCCATCTTGATGGCCTCGAACGGGCAGACCTCGACGCAAATCTGGCAGCTCATGCAGACCGAGACATCGATGTCGAACGTGGCCGGATAGAGCTGCGGCTTGCCGGCGTAGTCGGGCTTCTTGTCCTTGCTCTTGACGATGTAGATGCACTGCGGCGGGCATTCCTTCTCGCAAATCTGGCAGGCCACGCAGCGCAGCCCGGCTTGCGAGTCGTCGCCATCGAACACGAGGAACGGAAAGTTCCGGCCATTCTCCTTCGGCGGAACTTTTTCCTCGGGATACTGGACGGTGGTGAGCCGCGTCTCGTCGTGGTAGCTGCCGACGAAGTTCCTGCCGGTTTCGATGAGACCTTTGATGAGTCCGGTGCCGAGCATGTCAGTGGTTGCAGGTTGCAGGTTGAAAGTTGCTGGTTGGAAAAAGCACCAAGCACCAAGCTCCAAGCACCAGAGAAACATCAAACACCAAGCTCCAATGACGCCGGGCGACCACGTTGGGACTTGAAGTTTGGAACTTCTCTGGAGCTTGGAGCTTGGAGCTTGGTGTTTTCATCGGTCCACCTCCCCCAGCACGATGTCCACGCTGCCGAGAATGATGACCACGTCCGCGACGTTGTGGCCGAGGCACATATCTTCGAGGATGGTCAGGTTGATGAGACTGGGTGGGCGCACGCGGTAGCGGAACGGATTCGCGCTGCCGTCACTGATGAGATAAAAGCCCAGTTCACCCTTCGGTCCTTCAATGCGTCCATAGGCTTCGCCCGGCTTGGGCTTGAAGCTGCGCAGCTTCGCTTTCGGATCGATGATGGGGCCGGCGGGAATCTGCGCCAGCGCTGGCTCGAGAATCTTGAGCGACTCGCGCATCTCCAGCACGCGAATCATGTAGCGGTCGAAGACGTCGCCGTGCTCGCCGACGGGGACGCGGAACGGGAAGCGATCGTAGATGCCATATTTGTCCACCTTGCGGATGTCGTAGCCGACGCCCGCGGCGCGGAGCATCGGGCCGGTGATGCTGGCGTTGACGGCCAGTTCCTTCGGCAAGACGCCGACGCCTTGGCTGCGCGCGAGGAGGATTTCGTTGCCGGTGAGCAGTGCCTCGAACTCGTCGAGGAACTTCGGGAAATTCGCGACGACCTTTTTCGCCTGTTCGATCCATCCGCTCGGCAACTCACAGCGACAGCCACCAAAGCGCATGTAGTTGCACATCATGCGCGAGCCGCTGAGCGACTCAAAGAGATCGAGGATGTTCTCGCGTTCCCGGAACGCATACATCAGCGGCGTGCCAAGCGCGCCCATGTCCTGCATGAGGAAGCCGACGAGGCACGCGTGATTGAGCAGGCGCGTCAGCTCAGCGGTGATGACTCGGATGTATTCGGCGCGCTCGGGCACCTGCAGGCCGGCGAGCTTTTCAACGCTGAGCGCGTAAGCCCAGTTGTTGGTCATCGAGCAGAGGTAATCGAGCCGGTCGGTGTACGGCATTGAGCCGAGGTAGCTCGTGTTCTCGGCGATCTTCTCGTGATTGCGATGGAGGTAGCCGAAGACGGGCTTGAGCTTCACCACCGTCTCGCCATCGAGCACCACGTCCATGCGGAACACGCCATGCGTGGAAGGGTGATGTGGTCCCATCGAGACTTCGAGCAATTCGCCGCCAAGGTCGTCGCCGTTGGGCGCGGTCTTGGGGCGGACCTCGTAGTTGCGGGATGGAGTTTCAAGTGAAGCCATCAAGACTTCACCTCCAGCGCGGCGTGCTGCTTCGCCTTTTCCAGCACCTCGTCGTGCGGCGTTGGTTCGTATTCGTAATCGTCCGGCTCGACGTAGTCTTTGCGCATCGGATGATCTTTGAAGCCATCCCACATGAGCAGGCGGCGCAAATCGGGATGACCGTCGAAGACGATGCCGTAGAGGTCGAAAATCTCACGTTCCTGGAATTCCGCGCCGCGCCAGACCGGCGTGAGCGACGGCAGGTGGTTTTGATCAGAGCGATTGCCGGTGCGCATCCGGATGATCAGCGGGCCGTGCTTCAACTCCATGGAGTAGAGGTGATAGACCGCTTCGAGAAAGCCGGGGATTGGCATGTCGGTCGTCTCTTCGACTTCCTTCTCCACGCCGTCCCCGAGCTTCATCATCTTCGTTTTGATCTTCTCGACGCGGTCAGGCCAATCAACGCCCGTGACATTCGAGGCGTAATCGAAGCGCAATCCCGTCCCCGTGCGGAGAAAGGTCGCGACCGCCGCGCCATGCGGCGAGTTGAGCAGCAGCGAAGACTGCGCAGGCACGCTGGGGTTCGCGACAATCTCGACTTTCGCGCCGGGCACGGCTTGCTCGATCTGCGACTTGATTTGTTCGAGTGAAAGCATCTGGTCAGCAGCCGCCGCGATTCACTGTGGGTGGTTTCCAGAGGTCGGGATTCGACGCCGGCTCAAGGTCATGCTCGCCAAAGGCCGGAATGGGAAACTCGCTCGGTTGCGACGCGTCGAGATGACGCGGGCGATTGGCACCCGTGAGAGCCTGTTCCTCGATCTTCTTCTGCAATGTCATCAGCGCATGCAACAGCGCTTCGGGTCGCGGCGGGCAGCCGGGAATGTGGACATCCACCGGAATGTAACGGTCGATGCCCTTGAGCACGTTGTAGCCCTGCTTGAACGGCCCGCCAGAGATGGCGCACGCGCCCATGGCGATGACGTACTTCGGCTCAGGCATCTGGTTGTAGAGCCGCACGACTTGCGGAGCCATCTTCTTGGTCACAGTGCCGGCGACGATCATCAGGTCGGCCTGTCGTGGCGAAGGACGAAATACCTCTGCGCCGAAACGCGCGATGTCGAACCGTGCCATCGAGGCCGCGATCATCTCGATGGCGCAACACGCGAGGCCGAATTGCAGTGGCCAGACGGAGTTCTTGCGGCCCCAGTTGTAGAGTTCGTTGAGCGACGTGGTGAACACGCCGGCCTTGCTTAATTCGCTTCGTAGTCCTTCGTCCACCACAGGTTATTTCCAATTCAAGACACCTTTGCGCCAGGCCCACACGAGGCCTTCGACCAGCAGCAACAGGAAAATCATAATCGCCACAAACGCGCCGACCGGCAGCGTCTTGAACGCCACGGCGAAGGGCAGCAGAAAAATCGTCTCGATGTCGAAGACGAGGAAGACGATGCCGTAAAGGTAGTAATCCGATTTGAACTGCACCCAGTCCTTGGCGTCGGACTCGAGACCGCATTCATAGACGGCGTTCTTGCTCGGGCCTGATTTGCGCGGCGAATACTGCCTGGCCCAGAGAGCGGCCAGAGCCAGCGGAGTGAGCGCGAAAACAGCCGCCGCCGCCAGGAACACGGCGAGTAACATGTATGGGCTGTCTTGCACGGGGCTATTTCTTAATGGGTTGAGTCCGGCGTGTCACACACAAAGCGGCTGGTGAGAAGAACGAGGCAGCCTGGACGCGCCCCAGGGAGGAACTCGGGGTGCTGAGGCCGGTGACATGTTTTAGGGGCATCCCTCTCTTCAGCGCGCCGGGATGAGGTGGGCACCAGGCTGGAACGTCCCTCCGGCCTGACGTTGACGCGCGGCGCTGGCCCGGCGCACTATTCGCGGATGAAGTTCTCCCGTCTCCTCGTGGCCGTAGCGATCTCCGCTTCGGTGGCTCAATCCGCGCTGGCGCAGTTGCCGTCCGCCAAGAACTCGAAGGCGAAGGCCACGCCGGCTCCGCGCACCGCCATTCATCCAGGGCCGTACCTGGAACTCGGACCTTTGCTCGGCCACGTCGGCCCCACGAACGCGAGGGTCTGGCTGAAGGCCTCGGGTCCGGCCCTGCTCTCCGTCGTCGTGGGCGAGCAGGCCAACTTGTCCGACCGCACCGGCTTCAAGGCGCCCAAGGCGGACGCCGCCTCTTTCTTCAGCACGCAAGTTGAACTCACGGAACTCTCCCCGGCCACGCGCTATTATTACGCGGTGCTGGTCGATGGGGAACTGGCCACGCCGCGTCCGTTTCCGACCTTCACCACCGCGCCGGTGCCCGGCACGAGCGGACGACAGCGGTTCGCCTTCGTCTCCTGTGTCGGCAATGACGGATTTAACTCCGCCGGGGCCTGGGCCGATCTCGCCACGCGCACCAAGTTCGATGTGCTGCTGATGCTGGGAGACAACCACTACGGCAACACCACGGACGCGGCGAAGCACTTCCAGTTCTTCGGCGTCCAACGCCGCCTGCCGGGCTACGCCGAGATCTCACAGCGCGCGCCGCAATACGCGATCTGGGACAACCACGATTACGGCCCGGAACCTGCCGACAAGCGCCAGCCAAAAAAAGCCGACTCCTGGCGCGCTTTCCAGATGCTCTGGGCCAATCCCAGCTACGGTGAGCCGGACAATCCGGGCGTCTATTTCAATTTTACCCGCGGCGATATCGACTTCTTCATGCTGGACGGCCGCTACTATCGCGATGCGAACAACGCGCCCGAGGACGGCAAGAAAACGCACCTCGGCGAGAAACAACTGGCCTGGCTCAAGCGCGAGCTGCTGGCCTCCAAGGCGAAGGTGAAGGTGCTGGCCACCGGCGGCGAATGGCAGACCCACGGCCAGGCCGCGTCGTGGACCAGCTTCCCGCGCGAGCGCGATGATCTCTTCAAGTTCATCGGCGACCACAATATCACGGGGCTGTTGTTGCTCTCCGGCGACCGCCACTTCACGGCCGCGTATCAGGCCGCGGGCAAATTCATCGAAGTGACGAGCGGGCCCATGGGCAGCCAGAACGTGGATCCCAAGCCGACGCCGGAGATGTTCTGGAACGGAGGCAAGACCGGAAAATTCTACTGCGTGTTCGATGTGAACACCGCGCCGGCCGAGCCGGAGATCTCCGTGGAGATTTATCGCGCCAGCGAGGGGCTGGCCTTCCGCCGCGCCTTCACCTGGGACGAGGTGCTGGGCAAGACGGCCATCAAGCCGCTCGCGCAGACACCGCCGAAGGCCCCGGCAAGCAACCGCTCACCGGCGCAAAGTCCGTGACAGACCGCCGCGAAAAACCCAACGCACGAGCGCGCAGCCCAGTCCCACGCCCGCCGCGAGCAGGAGGCCCGTGACCAGCAGCGCAAGGTTCTGCGCGTCCTCGTGCGCTTGCCGTCCCGCCGCAAGCAGCGCTTTTGAGATCCAGTCCGGGGACGCACTCATGGACGAGTGGCAGGTCGGGAGAAGGAGCTGGCTGCGACCAGCGACTTCATCATCACGTAATCATCCATCACGAAACCGCCGCCGATGTCGGCCACGATGGATTCACGCACGGTGAACCCGCGTTTCAAATAAACGGCCACGGCTTTTTCGTTCCGCTTGTTGACGTTCAGCACGAGCGCGGTCGCACCCTCCACGCGGGCGGCAGACTCGCACTCCTTCAACAGCAGGCTGCCCAAGCCGTGCCTTTGCCAGTCGGGATGCACGTAAAGTTTGTGCAGTTTGAACTCCGTCGCGCTGGCGCCAGGACCAACCGAGGCGAAGCCGCGCATCGCTCCATCCGCCAGCACGCGAAACCACGACACCCCGCCCTCCAGTTCGCGGCGCATCGACTCCGCATCGTACATGCGCGCCAGCATGTACTCGATCTGCTCGGTGGAGATGAGGCCGGAGTAATGCGCGCGCCAGATGACGGCGGCGAGGGCGGCGATCTCTGCGAGGTGCTCCTTCGCGGCTGGCTCGACGACGAGGTGCATCGGTCAGGACTGCGCCGATTGCTTCTGCCTGCCGACCCAGGTTGCAATGCCCATGAAGATGAGGCTGACCACAAACATCAGCCCGGCGTAGAAGTAAAGCTCCCTGGCCCCGCTGGCTTTGATGTAACGGGCATTGAGGTCGGTGAACAAGGCGATGAGGAAATGCCCGCCCGCGATGGTCAGCAGCCAGAAACTCATCATGGTGCTGCGCATGGATTTGGGGGCCTCGGCGAAGGCATATTCCAGCCCAGTGGCCGACACGAGCACTTCGCCCGCGACGAGAACGATGTAGGGCACGAGCTGCCACGCGAGCGAGAGCTTCTCGCCGGCATCAAGGCGGCCCTGCATCCAGCCGGAGATGACGTAGGTGACGCCGGCCAACACCATGCCCACGGCCATGCGGCGCAAGGTGGTCGGGCGCAGGCCAAGCTTTTCGCAAAGCGGGTACACCAGGTAAGTGAGGATGGGCACCCAGATCATGACGAGGATCGAGCCGACCGCCTGCATACGCTCGCCATCCACCTTGAACCCGAGCACAGCGAAGGGCGTCATCTTCTCGCCCTGCAAGACCCAGGTGCTGTTGACCTGATTGTAGAGCGCGAAGAACACGGGGACCGTGAGGAAGACGAGGAGAATACGGCCGACGGCCCGGACGCCATGCACTTCCTCCGCGCTGAACTTCCCGAGGGCCGCATCCAGCCAGCGCTGGCCGGGCTTGCGCTGGCCTTGGTTGTTGAACGCGTAGAGGAGCACCTTCATCACGCCGGCCTGATGCGACTGGCGCTGCGGCGGCTGACGTACGTATTTCTTCCGTCCCAGCCAGAAGATGAACGTCGCCACGGCCATGGCGATGCCCGGCACGCCGAAGGCCCAACCGTAGCCCTTCTCATCCCGCATCATGGGAATGAGCGCGAAGCCGAACGCGGCTCCGAAGTTGATCGACCAGTAGAACCAGCCATACACGCGGGTCAGCCCCTTTTCATTGCCGGCCGGGAATTGATCGCCCACGAAGGCCGACACGCAGGGCTTGATGCCGCCCGCGCCGATGGCGATCAGAATCAGCCCGAGGTACACGCCGTTCAAGTTGCCCTCGAAGAGCGCCAGCGCGCCGTGGCCCGCGCAGTAGAAAAACGAGATGGTGAGAATGGTCCAGTAACGTCCGAGCCATTTGTCCGCCAGCCACGCGCCGAAGAGCGGCAGGAAGTAAACCGCCGTGGCGAACAGATGGACGATCTTCTTGCCTTCCACGTCGCCCAGATTCAGTTGCCGGCTCAGATAGATGGTCAGGATGGACATCATCCCGTAGTAGCTGAAGCGCTCGGCGGCTTCATTGCCGATGATGAAAGGGACGCCGCGCGGCAGCCTGCCAGGTTGCGCCGGAGCGGAAGCGGATGTGTTTTCAGCCATAGGTGTGGGCGGACTGTTTCAAAGCGGCCCCGCCAGGGCGAGCGCGAATTGCCGGAGAGAACGCCTGTGGGCGCATCGCCGCGCTTGCTTCGCCGGAGGGCCAAGGGCCAAGATCGCACGCATGTCCACCCGCCCGCAATTCTATCTCCAGTGGCGTGCCAGCCAGCATCGCCTTCCGGTGCTGCGCGAGAACGACCCGCCGCCGGAGCACCTGGCGCAGAACATCTGGCATCACCAACGCCTCCGACGCGACGCGTTGCGCCTGCTGGACGGCCGGACCCTGCGCGTGCTGCATCCTGGTTTTTGGAATCACGGCGCGGGACCGGATTTCCGGGACGGGGTGCTTCAGATCGGCAGCGAGCCGCCTTTCACCGGCGACGTGGAAGTCGATTTGCAATCCTCCGGCTGGCGCGGACATGGACACGACCGGAACAAGAATTTTGCCAACGTGAAGCTGCATGTGGTGTGGGAGGGGGCGACCAAAACCGAGTTGCCCACGCTGGCCCTGAAAAGTTTCCTGGATGCGCCCCTCGCCGAACTTGCCCTCTGGCTCACC
Organism: Pedosphaera sp.; assembly: GCA_031414955.1. Lineage (GTDB taxonomy): Bacteria > Verrucomicrobiota > Verrucomicrobiia > Limisphaerales > SIBH01 > JANNGC01. The sequence goes on from JANOQV010000045.1 coordinate 41,954, forward strand.
ACCGACGTGGCGAAGCAGTATCCCGAACCACTGCGGGGCCAGTGCGCCGCCCCGCTGCGCGATTTGTCCGGCCCCCAGGTCGAACAACTGCTGAACGAAGCCGCGCTGGTGCGCTGGGAGCGCAAGGCCGCCGACCTGCACGCGCGCGCGCGCCACGCCGGCTGGGAACAGGCCCTCTGGGAAGGAATGCTCCGCGCCCTCGGCTACCAGCATAATGTCTGGCCCATGCAGCGCCTGGGCGAACTGCGCGGGCGCCTGACCGGGGACACGTTGCCGGTGATTTCAACCCAAGCCCGATTGCTCGGCGTGAGCGGCCTCCTGCCGGCGGACCTGACCCGGCACCAGCGCACGGCCGACAGTTATTTGCGCACGGTCTGGGACCATTGGTGGCGCGAGCGGGACGCCTTCAGCGATTGCGTGCTGCCCAAGAATCTCTGGCGATTGGCCGGCCTGCGCCCGGCCAACAACCCGCAACGCCGGCTGGCGCTGGCAGCGCACTGGCTGCGCGATGAGACTTTGTTTCAGCGACTGGAGAAATGGCTGGTCGGTCCGGCGGAAGCAAGTTTGCCCGAATCCCTGCTCAAGGTGTTGCAGCCAGGGGTGGATGAATTTTGGTCGCGGCACTGGACCTTGCGCTCGGCGGACCTGGCCGAACCGCAGCCCCTGCTCGGCCAGAGCCGAGCCACAGACCTCGCCGTCAACGTGGTGCTGCCGTGGTGCTGGGTGCGGGCGAAGGAAGAAGGCAACACGCGCCTGCAAACCGAGGCCGAGCGACGCTACTTCGCCTGGCCTGCGGCCGAAGACAACTCCGTGCTGCGCCTCGCGCGGGATCGGCTGCTGGGCGGGAAGAAGGGCGCCCGACTGGCCAGCGCCGCCCGGCAACAGGGTCTGCTGCAAGTGGTGCGCGACTTCTGTGAGCACTCGAACGCGCTCTGCACGGATTGCAAATTCCCCGAACTGGTGCGCAACTGGCAGATCACGGCCAGGTAATTTTCCGGGCGCGTGAACCCACCCGGCTATTTCTCAGCCTTGGCGGCCTTCTCGGCGACTTTCTTCTGGTAGGGCGAGTGGAGGTTGAAATAGATGCCGCAGAGCGGGCGGTCATGCTCGGCCTGGCTCAGGATAATGGTGACGTGCCGGTCGAGCGCGATGCCATGGCGCATGTTTGCCCCGCGCTTGTCGTAGGCCTTGATCGCCTTCTCCATCAGCGATTCGAGGGAGTGCTCACAGTCCTCCGGCACCTTGTCGATGCAGACGATGTAGCGCTCATAAATTTTGAGGGCCTCATCCATCTCGGGCCTGAACATTTCGGCGGTCACGAGTCGAAGGTAGGAGTTCGGATGGGAAATTTCAAAGTTGAAAGTGCGACCGGCACATCTCGGTCAAGGGCCGTCATCCAGTACGGCGGGCTGTAACGGCTTGGGCCGCGCGCCGAAGAGCGCCGTGCCGATGCGCACGATCGTGGCCCCTTCCTCGATGGCCACCGCGAAGTCACCGCTCATGCCCATGCTCAAATGGATCAGCGACACTCCGAGTTGCTGCTCGCATTCCGACTTCAGTTCGCGCAAGCGCCGAAAGGCGGGACGCGCCCGCTCTGGCTCCGGCGACCAGGGCGCGATGGTCATGAGGCCGCGCAGTTCCAGCCGCGGCAGCGCATTGATGGCTCCCAGATTTTCCAGCACCGAGTCGGACTTGAAGCCGAACTTCGTGGCTTCGCCCGAGTTCACTTCGAGCAAGACCGGTATGGTCTTGCCGATTTTCTCCGCCCATTTGTTCAATTCCTCCGCCAGCGCCAGGCTGTCCACGCCTTGGATCATCTCGAAGAGTTGCACCGCCTCGCGGCACTTGTTGGATTGCAAATGGCCGATCATCTGCCAGTGCGCGCGACTGGGGCAGAGCGGGATCTTGGCCTTCGACTCCTGCACCTTGCTTTCCCCGAAGTGCATCTGGCCGAGAGCCACGGCCTCGCCGATCAGTTCGGGCGGCACGCCCTTGCTCACGGCGAGCAGTTGGACGGAATCGCGCGGACGGTTGGCGCGCGCACACGCGTCGGCGATGCGCTGCTCGATGGCGACGAAATTATCAGCAAGACCCATGCGGTGAAAATAGGGAAACAGTGAACCGTGAACCAGCCATCAGTAAGGCCGTGGGCGAATGGTACGGAGCAGCGTTTGCGTAACACACCTACGGCGCGAACTCCAGGATCCCGAACCGCTCCGGGGTGTGGAATGAGCCGGTCAGGGCCGGGTTGAAGGCGAGGAAGGCTTTGTTCGCGTAGTCGCAGCGATACAAGTTGATGCGCCAGCGGCCCACGGCCGAAGGCTTGCCCCCCAACGCGGCCATCGGGATGCGCATCTCCGCCGTCCAACATTTCGCCTTGGCATCCACGCGCGTGGCCGACTCGAAGCCGCTGCTCCAGACGAAATCCTTCTCGGGAATCTTCACGTCCAGCCGCTCGTTCGTCGGCGACACCTCGTACTCGGTGTAGCGGCGCACGTTGTTCGCGTCGCTGGCGATGAAGGCTTCCACCACGTCGCGTTCCCAAAGGCCAAAGCGTTCCTGGGCCTGCACCGGCTGAAACGTGGTCAGGGTGGTGAATGGACACTCGTAAGCGAGGTAAAGAAACTTATCCGACCAGAGAGCGCGCACGCTGGTACTCATCTCGGGCCGCACAGCCCCGGAACGGGAGTCGCATTCGAGCGCCACGGACTTCGCGGTCTGCCAGGCCCGCTTCGAGAGGTCGCCGTTGACCTGGAAGTCGGTGGCCGCGCGATCCGCCCTGAGAACCGGCTTGGGCAACGAGCGCGCCAGGAGCTTGCGGGCGTTGTCGAAATAGATCTTCCGCAGCACCGGCGCGGGCAGGCCAATGCCGCTGATCGTCCAGTCGCCTTGGATGGGCGTCATGTGCGGGAAGTTGCGGTCGTTCGTCTCCAGCCAGCGCCATTCCTTGGCGAAGAATTCCGCCGCGTCGTCGTCGGTCGGCGGTGGCTCGTTGCCGCTCGATCCAAGGATGAGCCGGTTGTAAACCTGAAAGTCCGTGGCGAAGAGGATGCGGTCCTGATGCTTGGTGAAAAGCCGCCGCACCTTCTCCGGATCGTGCCGGCCAATCTCCGGAATGCGCGCGGCCAGGTCCGCCATCATGTTCGGGTGCTTACTGAGCGCGGCGTCCACCCACTCCAGTTCCTCGGCGTTGTTGGCGAAATGCACACACACGAATGTTGTCTTGGGATGACGGGCGATGACACGGTTCAGCGCCTCCAAGAGTTCCAAGCGCGGCGGGTATTTGTTCGTGTCGCCGAACCACCAGCTTTTGTGATCCTTCAATTCCTTCCAGCGTTCGTTGCTCTCCGTGTAAGGCAGCCAGAAGGCGCGCGGGTCGGCGACGTGGATGGACACGGGCATGTTGAGTTCGCCGCAACGCTTCCACATGGGGTCGAGCTTGGGGTCATCGATCTTGATCAACTGGCCCGCGCCGTCCTTCAGGTAAAGGCCGAGGCGCTTGTATTCCTTGAAGCCGGCGGCACCGAGGCGGTGGCCTTCCTCGATTTGCTTCACGGCCTGGGCGGAGAAATCCGGCGCATCCCAGCCAGCGTAATCAAGGTTCATGTATTGCAGGAAACGTCCCGGGAAAAGCGCGTCCGCCATCAGCTTGTTGCGCTCGAATTCGGACAGGGCATTCGTCCCGCGCGTGACCGAGCCGCCGCTCAGATTCACGGACACGCCGACCCCGACGCGATCCATAATGCGCACCGCGCGGGAGATGTGCTGAGTGGTGCCGTTGATGTGCTGGTGTAAATCAATGATGCGATGTCCGGCGCGCCAGACGTCGCCTGCCGCGCGCGCCTCATGTATGGCGCGCTCAGATAAAGTTGAGCAGCCGGACAGTAGAGCAAGCCAGACGACGGCGCCGGCAAAAATGGATTTGTGCATAAGGGTCGATGGCCTTGATAGCACGGGCCACCGGACTGAACAGCCTCAAATCAGAGCCTCCTTCCGAAGGCGGGCCTGGAGCTGTCCGCCTTGGAACCGAACGGCAGGTGCGCCCAGTGGCTGGCCTTGCCCCATGTTTCTGCCGGCAAATCTTTCTGCCATGAAATCCCAACCCCCTCGTGGTGCCGCCCACATACTTTTATGGAAGAAAGATTTACGGGCAGAAATTTGGAAACGGACGCGGTTCATCCCGGTTGCACGCGGTACTTGTCAGCACCCTGGAGGTCAGGCTTACTTTGCCAGATTTTTTGCGGCCCATGACTCCTGAATTATTAGCCAAAGCCAAGTCGCTCGGGTTCTCCGACCGGCAGATCGCCCACCTGTCCGGCCAGACCGAGGATGAAATCCGCGCCTGGCGCAAACGCATCGGTCTCGTGCCCAGCTACCGGCTGGTCGATACCTGCGCGGCGGAGTTCGAGGCTTACACGCCTTACTTTTATTCCACCTACGATCGCGGCGACGACGAGGTGCGCCCGAGCGACAAGCGCAAGGTGATGATTCTCGGCGGCGGCCCGAATCGCATCGGCCAGGGCATCGAGTTTGACTACTGCTGCGTCCATGCCGCCTTTGCGCTCAAGGAGGATGGCTACGAGACCTTGATGGTGAACTCGAACCCGGAGACGGTTTCGACGGACTACGACACGAGCGACAAGCTCTTCTTCGAACCGCTCACGCTCGAGGACGTGCTGCACATCTATGAGCGGGAGAAGTGCTGGGGCGCCATCGCGCAATTCGGCGGGCAGACGCCGCTCAATCTCGCGCTTGGACTCCAGAAGAACGGCGTGAACATCATCGGCACCTCGCCGCAGAGCATTGAGATCGCCGAGGACCGCAAGCTCTTTGCCGCGATGCTCGACAAACTCGAAATCCCGCAGCCGCCCAACGGCCTGGCCACCAACGAGGCCGAGGCACTGACCGCTTCGAAGCGCCTCGGCTACCCGGTGCTGGTGCGCCCCAGCTTCGTGCTCGGTGGCCGCGCCATGCAGATTGTTTATTCGGATGCGGAGTTGTCGCACTACATGCGCTTTGCGGTCGAGGCATCGCCCGAGCGTCCGGTGCTGGTGGACAAGTTCCTCGAAGACGCGACCGAGGTGGACGTGGATTGCATCGCGGATGTCGGTCACTTCGCCGACCCGACGCAGGGCACCATCGTCATCGGTGGGATGCTGGAGCACATTGAGTTCGCCGGCGTGCATTCAGGCGACGCGGCCATGGTCCTGCCGCCGCACACGCTTTCCAAGTCGGTCATCGAAACCATTCGCCAGTACACCCACGCCATGGCGCGCGAGTTGAAGGTCATCGGCCTGATGAACGTGCAGTACGCGGTGAAGGGCGAGAAAGTCTATGTGCTGGAAGTAAACCCGCGCGCCTCCCGCACGGTGCCCTTCGTGAGCAAGGCCATCGGCCGGCCGCTGGCCAAACTGGCCGCAAAAGTGATGGCGGGCAAGAAGCTCACCGAACTCGGCTTCACCGAGGAAATCTGGAGCAAGTACTGGGCGGTGAAGGAATCCGTGTTCCCGTTCAACCGCTTTCACGGCCAGGACATTCTCCTCTCGCCCGAGATGCGCTCGACCGGTGAAGTAATGGGCTTGGACGCCGACCTCGGCATCGCCTATGCGAAGTCGCAGATGGCCGCCAACTCGCCTTTGCCCACGGGCGGCAAGGTGTTCATCAGCGTGAGCGACGCGCACAAGCCCCATGTGGCGGCGGTCGGAAAGTCTTTCTCCGATCTGGGTTTTGAACTCGTCGCCACCGGCGGCACGGCGGACGTGATGGAGAAGGCCGGCTTGAAAGTGGAGCGCGTGCACAAGTTGCAAGAGGGCCGCCCCAACGCCGTTGATCTGCTCAAGAACAAGGAAATCCAGCTCGTCATCAACACGCCCAGTGGTGCGACGCCGCGCGCGGACGAGGTGAAGATCCGCACCACGGCGGTTTACACCGGCACCCCGATCATGACCACGCTTTCGGGGGCCAAGGCGGCGGCGCTGGGCATCGCGGCGCTGAAGAAGAGCGGCTACGCGGTGAAGACGGTGCAGGAATTCCACTGAGCGGCCCGGGCTGGAAGCTCATTGGACCGCGCCCTTTGAGCGCCGGTCGCGCCGGCCCTTTCGATCGGGTGGGCCGGCCATTTTGGGCCTCGGTGACAACGGCCCAGGCAGCAGCGAATTCCGGCAAACGCATTGCCAACGATCCCGGCCCGATCTAAAACCGGCCCGTCACCATGCCGACACTCGTGGCCAACAGTCCGCAGGCTTCCATCCGTCGCATTGAATTGCGGCTTGGCATCAACACCGTCGGTCGCGCCGAAGGCAACCATCACGTCATCCCGGAGGCTTCCATCTCCACCCGGCATTGCGAGTTGATCGTCGATGACGGAAGCGTCTCGGTGCGAGACCTCGGCTCGACCAACGGGACCTTCATCGAAGACCGCCCGGTGCAGCAGGAGGCGCTGGCTCATGGACAGCGGATCAGGTTCGGTGGCGTGGAATACTTTCTCGAGGCGTCCGAAACGGTCGGCCCGGCCCGGCCGGGCGACGTGCGCGTCCACCTTCACAGCGCCGCGACGGAACCGGCCATCGTGCCGCCACCGATGGGCCACACCGCCCACGATTCCATTGCGGCGCTGGCCGCGACCGTAACGGAAGCACCTGGTTTCCACGCCTCGCTGCCGGGAGCCTTCGCTTATCCGTTCAAGCGCAATGGGATCATCCTGCTGCTCATCGGTTCGATCCTCTTCGTGGTGCTCGAGTTTCTCTCCAGTGTGTCCTCTCCGTCCGTCGGTGGTCGCATCCGCGTGACCCGCTTCTCCATCCTGATCACCGTCATCACCGTCGGCTACCTCTATGCCTTCATGCAAAAAGTGATCGTGCATTCGGCGCAAGGGGAGGACGGGATGCCGGATTTTCCAGAGCTGGGTGAATGGTGGTCGGATATCCTCCAGCCATTCCTGTTTTTGCTGGGCGTGTCGCTGGTTTCATTTGGGCCCGGCCTGCTCGTGTTGATTTTCAGCGGGGAGAACATTGCGCAGGGAATCCTGGGGATGGCGATGCTGGGTTTTGGCGCGCTGTACTTTCCCATGGCCTTGCTGGCGGTCGCCGTCTCGGACAATTTCATCGGCCTCAGTCCCCACATTGTCATCCCCTCCATGCTCAAGGTATTTCCAGCCTACATCGTCGCCCTGCTCATGATCGGAACGCTCTTTGGGATCCGTCTCGCGGGCGGCCTGGCGGTGAACAGCATTCCCCTGGAAATGATCCCCATCAAAATCTTTGCCACCTTGGTCATGGGATTCATCTCCCTCTACCTGCTGACAGTGAACATGCGCGTGCTGGGGCTGCTGTTCCGTTCCTATCGCGCCCGGCTGGGCTGGCTGGGCTGAAATCAACGTCCCGTCAATCGGTCGGCTTATCTGTTGCACTTTGCCGGGCGGGAATTCCTCAACCATTCAAGCCGAATTCCGAAGCCGGATGGGCGGTCCGGCAACGGGAACGCCGCAACCCTCATCGGAGCGCGGGTTTTCAACCCACCGCAGGTCGCTCCCGCCGAGGATCGAAATAGTTCCGGCGATTTCCGCCCCGCCCAAGCGCGGCGGGTTGAAAACCCGCGCGCCGGGGCCAGGCCGCTGGCCGGGCCAAGGTTCGACTTCGGAACTCGGGTTCAAGTCCGACGTGCAGCTTGATATCGAGTTGATCTATTTGCTGGCGGGGCCGGGTTGTGGACGATAAATCAATCCCGACCCCGAAACCGGTTCCCTGTTGCGTTGCCGTAAAACAGGAGGAGCTGGCGATGAGGACCAACGAAGTGAGCATGGTTTTGAACCTTCAACGTTTTGTGTCCGAGCGTAACAGTGGAACCGTCCCTGGCGAAAGATGCAGCCTCACCGCTTCGCTTCAACGCGTCACCGGAACTTTGACGGATGCAGGGATGCCAAGCGCAGCCCCGACTGGGCGTGAACTTCCAGCGCCTTCGTTGCTCCTCACTTTTGCGCATCAGGAAATTGAACGCCGGCCGAACGACACGGCGTTCGTGGACGGCAGGTTGAGGGAGTGACGTTCTTCATCTCGCAAAATGGTTCAAGCGACTTCATGTCAGCGCTGCGGTTCCCAGACCGGTGCTCCATTGCTTGGAGGCCTGTGCGCACCCTGTCGGACGACGGTCGGCTGGAGCCCGGAACCGGCGCAAGACGTCGATGCACCACGGGCCGCGCAGAACGTGGCGGCGTTGGACAAGACGACCGTTCTTGATTCGGAAGCATTGTTGCGTGAGACCGAGCCGAGCCGCCGCTTTGGCGATTACGAATTGATTTCAGAAATCGCCCGCGGAGGCATGGGCGTGGTCTACAAGGCGCGCCAGCTTTCGTTAAACCGGCTCGTGGCGGTGAAGATGATTCTCAACGCGCGCTTCAACAACCCGGAATACATTCGCCGGTTCCGCGCCGAGGCGGAAGCTGCGGCGAGCCTCCACCATCCGAACATTGTCGCGATTTACGAGATCGGCGAACAGGACGGGCAGCACTTCTTCTCGATGGAATATGTCGAGGGCCGGAACCTGTCTTCGGTGGTCCGCGAACAGCCGCTGCCCGCGGCCCGCGCGGCCCAGTTCGTGAAAATCATTTCCGAAGCCATCCATTACGCGCACCAGCGGGGCTTCGTGCATCGTGATCTCAAGCCGTCGAACGTGCTGATCGATTTGGAGGGCGAACTGCGCATCACGGACTTCGGTCTGGCCAAACGGCTGGCGGATTCGGACTTCACGGCCACGGACACTTCGCAACTGACCGTCTCGGGTCAGGTGCTCGGCTCGCCCAGTTACATGCCCCCGGAGCAGGCCGCCGGACTGAGCAAAGCCGTCGATGCACGGAGCGACGTCTATTCGCTCGGCGCGATCCTCTATCATCTCTTGGTGGGCCGGCCCCCGTTCGCCGGCGAAACGATGGAGGCCACTCTGGTGCAAGTGCTGCAGATGGATCCGCCGCCGCCGCGATTATTGAATCCCGGAGTTCCGCGTGATCTGGAAACGATCTCCCTCAGGTGTCTCGAGAAGCACCGCGCCCAGCGTTATCAGTCGGCCCGGGAAGTGGCCGATGATCTGGGACGATTTCTTCGGCGCGAACCGATCCTCGCCCGTCCTCTGGGATGGGCGGGCCGGACCTGGCGCTGGTGCCAGCGCAAGCCGGCGCTGGCCGCGGCCCTCGCGTCGGTCGTGCTCGTGTTCGCCGCCGGACTAACGGGCGTTTTGTGGCAGTGGGCGCGCGCGGAGGCAAACGCCCGCAGCGAATTGCAGCAGCGGCGGCAGGCCGAGCAGGCGTCAGTTCGCGCCCTGCTGGGCCAGGCCCGATCCGGACGGTTGAGCGGAATCGCCGGGCAACGATTCCTCGGCCTGGAAGCGCTCGGACAAGCCGCTGCGATTCAGCCTTCGTTGGAATTGCGCAACGAAGCCATCGCCTGCGCCTCGCTCGTGGATGTTCGCCGCGGGCCCAGATGGACTGCGGCCGAAGGTGACGTGTTTGCCTTCACGGACGACGCCGGGCGTTACGCCCGGGGCGGACGCGACGGTTCGATCGTCATCCATGATGCCGCGACCCAGCAGGACGGAGTTACGCTGCCGGCCTCAGGCGCGCCCGTGATGCAACTTCGTTTCAGCCACGGCGGCGGCTGGCTCGGCGTGGCCCACGGGCAGGACGAGACGGCCCTGACCCGCATCTGGAACGTGCGCGAGCGGAAGGTCGTTTTTGAATTCACCAACACGACCAGTCAGGCCTTCGATTTTGATGTCGCGCACGGGCTGGTCGCCGTGGGCGACGCGAACGGCATGGTGTCCATTTACTCGCTGACCAACCGGGAACGCGTGCAGTCCATTGCCTATGATCGCAGTTGCGACTTTGTTCGATTCGATCCATCCGGTTCCCGCCTCGCCATCTCGAGCCCGGATAGCCTGAACGTGATGCTCTTTGACGCAACCAGCGGAACCGAGGTCGGTAGGCTGCCGCACAAAGGAGTGGTCCGCGGACTCGCCTGGCACCCCGAAGGCCGCCTGCTCGCGACGGCGTGTGACGACAAGCAGATTCATCTATGGGACGTCGAAGGGCGTGTGGAACAGGCGTGGCCGGGACAGCCTCTGGTGCCGACCGACGTGGCCTTCAACCAGCGCGGTGATGGTCTGGCGTCCTACGGCAGCGACCGGGTGTTGCGATTGTGGAACCTGGCGGGCCGCGAGTTGGTGCGCCTCCCGGACATTTCCCTCGGCGCGCTGGTGTTTACCGAGGACGATCGATTCATCGCGCATGCGGTGGGCGAGGGCGAAACGTCCCTGCTGGAAGTGGCGTGGCCGGGCACCTCGCACCAGCTCGGCGATTCTGTCGCGCGAGTTCAGCCCGGTGCGCAATGGAACTCGGGCGCGAGCAATTTTCTCGCGCTGCCGACGTTCGAGGGGGTGGAGCTTTGGAACGCCCGAACCCGGACGAAGCTGACCAACCTGGCGGTCGGCTCCCTCAATTCCGCGCTGTTCGCGACCGACGGCACACTGGTGATCCGGGGCGTCAATGGGTTGCACGCCTTGCCGCTGCGGTGGGAAAGACTCGGCGAGGACACGCTGATTGTCGGGCCGCCCATGCTGTTCAATTTCTCCTCCGACCTCGCGCAAATCAGCGTTGGGCGGCACGGCCTGATTGCGGCGGCGAATGTTGATCGGATCACGTTGTTCCGGCCCGACTCGTTTCTCCCGCTGGCTGAGTTGTCCGGCCAGCCGGGGATTCGCACCGTGGCGCTGAGCGCGGATGAGAGCCTGGTCGCCGCGGGCAACTGGGACAGCCAGCAGGTTCGCATCTGGAACGTGCGGGATCGTCTCGTGGTGACAAACCTCACGGTGCCGGGCCGCGCGTTGGTGTCGTTCAGTCCGGACGGACGCTGGCTCGCCACCAGCACGGAGAAGGAATGCCGGCTCTGGCGAACGGGGGATTGGTCGCCGGCCTGGACAGGCGCCTCGACGGCGCCGGAGCCGCGACCCATCGCCTTCGATCACGGCAGTTCCGTGCTCGCCTGGGCCTCTGCACTGGGGACCGTGCAGTTGCTGGATCTGACGGCGAAGACGACCATCGCCGCCTGGGAGGCCGGAGGACGCGGCACCATCGCCGCCCTGGCCTTTGGGAACGATGATACCGAATTGTTCTGCGCGAAGGACGGCGCCCCGCCGATTGTTTGGGAACTGTTGGAAACGCGCAGCGTTCTCCAAGGCATCGGGCTGGATTGGGGTTTGCCGACGGCCCGGCGAACTTCGCTCGCCGCTCTGGCACCGCCTCGGGTTCTTGCCGACATCCGGAGATTTAACGTAACCCAGCGCGCCTTCCGTGACCTCCAAGATCTGGACCGAAAGCTCAAGGCGACGAACGATTTCAAGAATTGGAAGATGCGCGGCCTGATCAACCTGAATCTCGGCCGCTTCGAAGCGGCGGGTGATGATTACGCGCGCGCGCTGTCGTTGGCGAACGACGCCAACTCCTTCGAAATGCGCGCCATGTCCCTCCTGCGCCTGGGTCGCACGGCGGAAGCCGTGGCGACCTACCGGGAATGCCTCGCCCAACATCCGGGCAATTACGTCTCCCTGGTGCAACTGGCCCAACAGTATTTGCAGGGACCGGCCGAATGGCGGGACATCGACACCGGGTTCCGATACGCGGAGGAAGCGGTCGCGCAGTACCCATCCAAAGGCACAGCGCATCTGAGGCTGGCGGCGGCCTACTACTGCCGGAGCAATTACACTGCGGCCTTGGAGGCATTGGCGCTGGCGCAATCCGCCAAGTCGCCGGCCGGGCTGGCGACCTGCCTCATGCTTGAGATAATGTGTCACGCGCAAATGGGAAACAAGCCAGCGGCCCAAGAGGCTTACGGCCGCGCGCTGTCCGCCCTGGCCGAGGACGCGGATTATCCGGAGTATAAATCCATGTTGGATGACACACTCCGAAAGACGCGCGCTGTTTTGCATGAACATGGAATCGACACCACCACCCGGGCCACACCCTGACCCGAGGGAAGCGCCGGACTTTGAACCGGCCCTCTGGCCCACCTGGGATGGCGCCCCGCTGGCCTCCGCTTCCGATCCAAAGTCCGAGCTGAAGCTCCACCTCGCGGCCGCCTACTACGTGATCAATCAGGAGTACCGCGCCCTGCAGGTGGTGCGCCAGGAACCGGACACTCCGGCGCGCGTCGCCCGCAGTCGCGAAGCCCTGCAACGAATCGAGCGAGCCATCCTGGCCAAAGAGCGGGTCGAGGCCGAGTGCGCCCCGCACGGTTTGATCCCCGATCCCGTGGTGCGAGATGGCGTGATCGCCGACCTCAAGTTCGGCCCCAAGCACCAGCCGCGCGCCCAGCCCTCGGCCCTCTCGATGTTTTTCCAGGTCCGCAGGCCGAGCCCATGATTCCCCCGCCGCTCTTATCCCGTGGTTCGCAGGCCGTGCCCCGAAAATGGATTCTGCGCAGCTTCCAATCCCCGGGCGACATTCTCATGCTCACCGCCGCCGTGCGCGATTTGCATCGCTGCCTGCCCGGCGAATTCCTCACCGATGTCCGCACCTCCTGCCCGCAGCTTTGGGAGAACAACCCTTACCTCACGGCCTTGGCCGAAGATGATCCCGGCGTGGAGGTCATCGAATGCCAGTACCCGCTCATCCATCAGTCCAACCAGGCGTCCTGGCATTTCGTTCACGGATTCACCGACTTCCTCAACCAGCGGCTCGGCGGACGGATTCGGCCCACCGCCTTCCGAGGCGACGTGCATCTTTCGGCTGCGGAAAAGACCGCGCCATCCCGCGTGGCGGAACTCGCGAGCCAGGATCTTCCGTATTGGATCATCGTCGGCGGCGGCAAATACGATTTCACCATCAAGTGGTGGAGTTACCAACGCTACCAGCGCGTCGTGGATTTGTTGCGCGGCCGGATCCTGTTCGTGCAGGTGGGCGAGGAAGGGCATTTTCACCCGCCGCTTTCCGGGGTCATCGATCTGCGCGGCAACACCAGCACCCGGGAATTGATCCGGCTGATGCACCATGCCCAGGGCGTGGTCTGCCCGGTCACCTTCCTCATGCATCTCGCGGCGGCGGTGGAGACGAGGCAGCGTGTTGATTCCCGCCCCTGCGTGGTCGTGGCGGGCGGACGTGAACCGCCCCAGTGGGAGGCCTATCCCCACCACCAGTTTATCCACACCATCGGAGCACTCCCGTGCTGCGCGACGGGCGGTTGCTGGCGGTCCCGCACCGTCGCCCTCGGCGATGGCGACGAGAAGGACGATCCGAAGTCCCTTTGTGTCGATGTCGTGGATGGCCTGCCGCGTTGCATGGATTTGATCACACCCGAGGAAGTCGTGCGCCGCATCGAACTCTATCTCAGCGGAGGCGCCGCCCGCGGCCTCACGCCGGCGGAATCCGCCCTGGCCGCGCCGCTGTTGAAGCGATCGCTCTTCCAGCAACTCACGGGCACTGACGTTTGACTCCAGACATGAACGCCTCAACTCCCGTGGTCTCGATTTGCGTGCTGACTTACGGCGACTATCCGCATCTGACTAGACGTTGCCTCGGTCCAATCCTCGAGCATTGTCCGCGCAGTTCGTACCAACTGATCGTGGGCGCGAACGAGCCGGGGCGCGAAACGCTCGAATACCTTCAGGCCTTGCAGTCCGCCGGCCACATCGATGAGTTGATCGTCAGTCCCGCGAACCTCAACAAGTGCCCGATGATGCGCCAGATGTTCGAGCGCGTGCGCGCCGAACTGGTCTGGTGGTTTGATGACGACGCGCAAATCACCGCGCCCGATGCCCTTGAACACTGGCTCGACGTGGTCAAGCGCAGCGCCCCCCGGACGGCGATGTGGGGCCAGACCGCTTATTGCGATCACCAAAAAGCCTTCTGGCATCGCGACGATGCGGTGCAATTTGTGCGTAGCGCGACCTGGTACCGCGGGCTGACGCCACCGTATTGGGAGCTGGGCGGCCAAGGGGAACTCAACTGGCAGAACACGGGCACGGGCAACGGCCGCTGGCTTTTCATCATCGGCGGGGCGTGGATGATTCGCACGGCGGCGCTGCGGGAACTGGACTGGCCCGACCGGCGCCTGGTCAAGAACGGTGACGACGTGTTTCTTGGCGAAGCGCTCCGGCAGACGGGTTATGGTTTCGCCGGCCTGCTCGACCTGCGCGTGGATCTCGGCCACGAAGAGCGCCGGGGCCAGGCCTGGTGATGTTCCCAACCCCCGGCCTGTGACTCGAAGTCAGATCACGGCCACGTCGCCTTCGCTGAGTAGTAGGAGGAAGAAGAACTCGGATCCTTTTTGAGCTGCACCGCTTCGAGGATAAGGACGTAGTCGGTGATAAATCCCCAGGATGCTAAAGATTCCTGATCGGCTATGAAGGTCACGTTACCGGTCATTGGATATCCATTGGGCTCGATGGGGCTATATTTCTTCGAGCAATATGGGTCGCTTGAAATCCCAGTCACGGGCACCAGCGGCCACGTTACGGTCGTCGCAAGCCCAAGCAAATTCCGCAACTGTTTCGCCGACGCGGCAAAAGTTTGAAACAATGCGTTACTCTGAAAGTCTGCTGGATTGGAACTGGGGAATTGGCTCCACAGTTGATTCAACGTGAACAAGTAGCTGTTTAGTTGCGCCAGCTTGTCTTCCAACTGCCAGGCAATGTGCCGAAACTGCGCCGGAAAATCGGAGCCTTTGTCGTCCACGGCTTCGGCACCACCTTGTGGCGGCGGAGGACTTATCAACGGTGTCTTGCTCAGATAGATGTGTCCATAATTGCTGCCTCCTAATGTGATCTGGAATTGCGTCTGGACGCCAGGGTTCGGAGTGTTTTGTGCCATGCCGGCATTCTGATTTTTCAGAGCACGATCTCAAGTCTCCTCTCAAGGAATTTTTCGCTGTCCAAGTTCCCCTCCCGGGAGAAAGCTCCTTTCAGGTGCTGACTGTATGAACCTCGTCCCTGCAATGATGGTGGTCGTAGGCTTGGTCGTTGCTTGCCACGGAGCGGACGAACCCGCCGAGGCCCAACGCAAACAGTGTCGCCGGCAGTTGCTGCTCCTGCGCGACGCGCTCGAAAACTATCGCGAACAGCAAGGCGATTGGCCGGCTTCCCTGACGAACTTGATGCCCCAATACGTCACCGACGGCAACCTCCTCTACTGCCCGCGCAACGTCCGCCCGGGCAAGGAAGGCGGGAGCCGATACGAATATGAGTTCTCGCTGAGTGGATCCATCAACGCGCTCGAATCTGTGATTCCGGGTGGCATCAAGCGCAAAAAGCGGGAATGGAAAGAACGCCAGATTTCCCTGGTCGGAGATGCCATCCCGCTCGTGCGTTGCCTGGCGCACGGGGAGGATCGTGTCCTGAACCTGCCGCTGGCCGGGCCCATCTATGAGAGTGAAAAGTATTGGGAAAAGAAATTCACAAACGAGGTCATGACCCTGGCCGGTTTCGATGACGAACCCCTGTTCGCCCTTGAAGCCGCCGTTTACAACAGCCTCACGCCCCGCGATCCGAAAGCCACACCCGCCCAGGTGAACCTCGAAGGCTATTACAACCTTCGACTCGATGATCCTTTGATCGCGCGCGTGGCGCCCGGGGCCGGCTTTCTGTCGAGACCCGATTGGCAATTCGATGCGCGGGGAGCGATTCAACTGCGCTTTTCCGGAACCAACGGCCAGCCCTTCCCAAAAAACGTGCTCGCGATTTCCATCAACGCGAAGTGTCAGCGCCTGCACTTCCTCCACGGCATCAGCGAGCCGCTCAAGCCGGGGACGATCGTTGCCCGCTACCTGGTGCGCGATCTCCGCGGGCGATTGCATCCCATGCCAGTCGCCTATGGCCGCGACCTCGTGGCCGCCGGCCCCGGAGTGGAGGCATCGCCAGGTCTCGCGCCGCCCCGGGTGATTGAAATCGCGGGTGATGCGAAACGCCCGCCGGTGAAGCTGTGCCTCAGCACCTGGATCAATCCCTCGCCCGATGTCGCCATCGCCTCCGTTGATTTGCGTTCCGAAGTGACGTCAACAGCTCCCTTCATCCTGGCCATCACGGCCGAGTGAGGACACGGGTTTGGCTGCGCCTGGAGAAGGGGCGCTGTTCTCTCTGTTTGCTTTTGTGCCAATCGCATGGTTCCGGTTAATCACGATTTGAGTTCACCGCTCGAAAGCCTTCGGGAACGGAAGGTTTTCGCCCGCGGCCAGCCGCCCTGTGAGGTGGCTGTGAACCATTTTCTGGTTTTCTCCTTCCAAAATTTGACGCCGCTACGAACAGGAGTAGCTTGCATCACAGCCAATGAAATCAGGGTTAAAAACCAATTCAACTCCGTGTAGAGGCGGTCAGTCAGAAGCGCCAGCCGGCGCCACTTCCTAGGGCGCACGCGCTTCGGCTTTCCGTCGCCACGGCGGCGGACATGAAAGTTGAGGCCACAGTTCTTCGGTGTGATTCGGATGAGGGTAAATCCGACCAGGGACTCCTGATTTCAAAATCCCCCGCTCGTTCTCCCCGCATCGGTCTGGCCCTTTCCTCCGGCGGGGCCAAGGGTCTGGCCCACATCGGAGTCGTCCAGGTACTCGAGGAAAACGGAATTCACATCGACGCCATCGCCGGCTCCAGCATGGGCGCTTACGTCGCGGCGGTCTGGGCTTACGGCCACGATGGCGCGGCCATGGAAAAATTTGCGCGGGACGTGGAAGGACGGTGGTCGTGGCTCCGCCTCCTCGATCCCGTCCTGGTCCCGCGCTCCGGCTTGCTCCGCGGTGAAAAGACCCGCCGCCGCCTGAAAGCCGCCATCGGCGAGGCGGAGTTCTGTGACCTCGCCCGGCCCTTGCGCGTTGTGGCCACGAACCTCAACACCCTGGAGCGCGTCGTGTTCAACTCCGGCGAAGTGGCCCTCGCCGTGCAAGCCAGCAGCGCCATTCCGGGCATCTGTGCGCCGGTGCGCATCGGCGATGAACTCTTCTTCGACGGCGGCGTGGCTGATCCGCTGCCGGTCGATGTGGCGCGAGAGATGGGCGTCGATATTGTCATCGCGGTCAATGTGATCCCCACCCCGGCCTACCTGCGCTGCCGGATGGAATTCGATCGCGAACAGGCTCTGGCCCACAACGAACACTTGCACGGTCTCAAGCGCATCCTGCGCCGCAGCGTCGATGCCGTGGCCGCCGCCAACGTATTTTCGGTGATGCACCGCACCTTGCTCGGCGCGCAGATGCGCCTGGCCGAGCATTCCTGCCGCCACGCCGATCTCGTCCTGCGCCCGCTATCCTTCGACGGCCGGTGGCACGACTTCCACCGGCCCGGCAAATACATCGCGCTCGGCCGCCGCACGGCCGAGGAACACCTGTCGGAAATAAAGGCCCTCATCAGGAGACAAACGCATGAACACATCACCGCTCACCACCCATTGGCAGTCGCTGCCTGAACCAGACATCCGGCAGCTCCAGGCCGAAAAGCTCCGCCGCTATCTGCACGATGTGGTTCTCCCCTTCTCGCCTCATTACGGCTCGTTGCTGCGGGAGAGCGGGCTGGACGTGGACTCCATCCGTTCGCTCGAAGACCTGGAAAAACTTCCCTTCACCGACAAAGCCGATCTGCTCAACACGGAAACGCATCCGCAGCGCGCGCGCGAATTCGTCATCGCCCCGGACCCGCACGCCCTGGCTTCGCGGCCCTCGACCATCCTGCGCGCGGTGTTTCATGGACGCGCTCGCGTGCGACAGGAACTGGAGTCGGAGTTCCGGCCCATTTTCCTGACCAGCACCACGGGTCGATCGGCCGACCCGATTCCGTTCCTGTTCACCCGACACGATCTAAACAACCTCGCGCTCACGGGCCGCCGCACCTTCGAGGTTTGCGGAGCTCGGACCGAAATGCGGCTGCTGAACATGTTCCCGTTCGCTCCGCACCTGGCCTTCTGGCAGACGCATTACGGCGGCGAGGCGTTTGGAGTATTCGTCGCCAGTTCCGGCGGCGGCAAGGTTGCCGGCACCGAGGGCCAGTTGCGTTTCATGCGCAAGATTCAGCCCGACGTGCTCATCGGCATGCCGACCTTTGTCTATCACGTCCTGCATCAGGCGGCGGAGGAAGGTGTTCGTTGCGAGAAGCTCAAACACCTCGTGCTCGGCGGCGAGAAAGTCCCCGACGGCATGCGCCGCAAGCTCGTCTCACTGGCGCAGGAACTGGGCGCGAAATCCGTCGATGTCGTCGCCACCTACGGTTTCACCGAGGCCAAAATGGCTTATGCCGAATGTCCGCGCGACGTCGATGAACCCTCCTGCGGCTATCATCTCTATCCCGACCTGGGTATTTTCGAGGTCGTCGATCCGCACACCGGCGAAGTGCTGCCGCCCGAGACGCCCGGCGAACTCGTGTTCACCCCGCTCGATGCGCGCGGCACGGTGGTGCTGCGCTA
Organism: Pedosphaera sp.; assembly: GCA_031414955.1. Classification (GTDB taxonomy): domain Bacteria; phylum Verrucomicrobiota; class Verrucomicrobiia; order Limisphaerales; family SIBH01; genus JANNGC01. The sequence goes on from JANOQV010000045.1 coordinate 60,372, forward strand.
CCGCACCGGCGATCTCATCGACGGAGGGCTGACCTATTCACGCTGTCCGAACTGCGGGCGTTGCGCGCCGCGCCTCGTCGGGAACATTTCCCGCAAGACCGAAATGCGCGCGATGCGCCTCGATAAAATCAAAGGCACGCTCGTCGATTTCAACGAGCTGGAGCACCTGCTGGATGATTGTGAAGGTGTCTGCGCCTGGCAGATCGAGCTGCGCAAGCGCCACGACGATCCGCTGGATCTCGACGAGCTGATTCTTCACGTCGCCCGGCGCGGCGACGCTTCCGAGATTCACCTCGCCCGCGAATTGCGCGAGCGCTTCTTTGCCCGGGCAGAGATCCATCCCAATCGCATCGAGTTTCACAGCGCCAGCGAGATGCGCGCGTTGCACGGTGTCGGCACGGAGCTGAAGGAACGCAAGTTGGTGGACCATCGCCCCGTCCCCATGATTTCGGCGACCAATGCCGCCGGGCCGCGCGTCTTCGTTCCCTCGCCGCTTCTCGCGGAAGAGGAACGCGCGGCCGTTTCTGTGCTGGAGAACGCCGCATGAACCCTCGCCTCGTCATCATCGATGGAGTCCGGACGCCCTTCCGCAAGGCGGGCACGGATCTCGGACACCTTGATGCGGTCGAACTGGGCCGCATCGCCATCACGGCCTTGCTCAAGAACACCGGCCTCGATCCCGCGCTGGTCGATGAAGTAATCCTCGGCTGCGTGTCCCAACCGGCGGACGCCGCGAACGTCGCACGCGTCATCGCGCTGCGTTCCGGGATTCCGGCGAATGTTCCGGCGGTGACGGTCCATCGCAACTGCGCCAGCGGTTTTGAGTCACTCACCACGGCTTACGAGAAAATGTGCGCCGGGCACGGCAGCATCTTCATCGTCGGCGGCACCGAGAGCATGTCGCAGATGCCGCTCCTCTACAGCCAGCGCGCCGCGAACAAATTCAGCCGCCTGGCGCGTGCGAAATCATTCACCCAAAAGCTCAGCGCGGCCGCCGCCTTTCGGCCGCGCGACTTCAAGCCGCGCATCGGGCTCCAGTTGGGCCTTACTGACCCGGTGTGCGGTTTGAACATGGGCGAGACTGCCGAGTTACTGGCGCGCGAATGGAAGATCAGGCGCGAGGAGCAGGATCAGTTCGCGCTCGAATCACATCGCCGCGCCGTGGCCGCGCGCTCGAAGCTGGCCGACGAAATTTGCCCCGTCTTCGCGGACGCCAGAAGCCAGACCCCATCACCCATCACCGCCGACAACGGCCCGCGCGACAACCAGTCGCTCGCCGCGCTCGCCAAGTTGCGCCCCGTCTTCACCAAGGAATTTGGAACCGTCACGGCCGGCAACTCCTCCCAGATCACCGATGGCGCCGTGGCCTTGCTGGTTATGGAGGCGGAGCGCGCCAGGGGACTCGGGTTAGCTCCCATTGGCGCGCTCGTTGACTACGCGGTGGCTGGCTGCGACCCATCACGCATGGGCCTCGGCCCCCTTTACGCGCTGGCGAAACTCGAACGGCAATCCGCGCTGCGCCTCGCCGACGCCGATCTGATCGAAGTCAACGAAGCCTTCGCCGCGCAGACGCTCGCCGTGCTGCACGGCGCGGCCTCGGCGGAATTCGCCCGCCAGCATCTCGGCCGCGAGACCCCTCTCGGAACCATTTCACGCGACCAGCTCAACGTGAATGGCGGTGCCATTGCCCTCGGCCATCCGGTCGGAGCCACTGGTGC
>JANOQV010000046.1:0-20781 GCA_031414955.1 Pedosphaera sp.
CGAGTTGACTCACGGCTAAATGTTACCGGAGGCGGGGGACCGTCAGGGCTTCGTTGACTCACGATCCAAGTTACCGAGCGCAGTGAAGAAGTGCTGCAGTTTGGCCTCAAGGCTTTTCTTCAAGGCAAACGGATCCAGCCCGGCGTGTTGGACCCGCAGCCGCTCCTTGGTCGCCTCGGGGATCGCCGCGCTGCCCAGCAGCCGTTGATAGGGCGTCTGTGGTTTCGGTTCGTAGCTCTTCACCGTCTTCCCGTCCTTCTTCTCCCGCTTCGCCAGTTTGAAGGTCGGTCGGAAGTGGTTCTGATACTGGCTCCATTCCTGCCCGTAGAGGTCGTTGAGCCGCGGCACCAACTCGGGATGGCCGAAGCGTTCGTAGCCCAGGAGCTGCCGCACATGCGTCCAGTTCTTCTGTTCGCAGTGTGCGTGGTCGTTCTTGCGGTAGGCCCGGCTGCGCGTCCACGGCACCCGCAACGGACGGCCCGTCAGATACTCGTGCAAAGGCCAGTTCAGGAACTCGCTCCCGTTGTCACTGTGGAAGCTCGTCATCCGGAACGGCACGCTCGCCTCCAGTTCCTTCAACTGCGCGAGGATGGCGTAGCTGCTCTTGTTCCACACCGCGCGGTTCTCGGTCCACCCGCTGAACAGCTCCGTGAAGGTGAGACTGTTCACATAGTTGCCGGCCGTGGTGTCGTCGCAGTGGGCCACGGTGTCCACCGCCACGGGGCCAGGTTGGGACGTGTCGGCCGGGCCGCCGCGCGTCGGCACCTGGTGGCGCAGGAGCGTGCCGGGCCGGGTGGTGCTCAGTCCCTTCTTGGCCTGGCCCACCCGGGCCGGACGCAAGATCCGGTCGATCTGCGCGGGGCTGATGGCCCGGAGCTTCTCCTTCACCTCGTCGGCCAGGGGTGCGTGCTGGCGTTCGTAGTAGCCGAGCCATTCGGGCAGCGCCGCCTTGAGCAGCTTGCTGCACAGTTGATCGCTCGCCAGCCAGATCACCTTGAGCACCGGCAGGAGCACGGCGGGATCGTAGGTGCGCTTGGGGCCGGGCCGCGCCCGGCTCCCCGGCACGGCCAGCGGACGATGCAGCAGGCGCAGGGCGCTCTTGCGATGGTAATCACAGGTCGCGCAAAACTCGTCGAGGAGGCGCGTCTTGTGCGGACGACCGGCGCGCTGGTAGCGGCCGTGAATGCGGGCCAGGGACTCCCGTTTGGCGGACAGGCTCATGTTCGTTGCTTCGGTAACCACGAACTTGAGTCAACGTATCGGCGCACGCCTCGTCCACCACCCCGCCCCGGTAACATTTATCCTGAGTCAACTCGCGCGGTGTCAGAGGCTCAGGTTGCGCATTGTGTTCTCAGGAGGCGCTGATAGCTTCGGCGAAAGCATCACAAACATGCGCCGACTCACTTACGTTGCCACCCTGCTCCTCGCCTTGGTGGTGGGACCGGGATGCCAGGTTCCACACCGTTCCGCCTTCATTTTCCAGCAAGACAAACTTACCGCGATGGAGGCCACCAATGCGATGGCCATCGCCGAGCGCCGCCTGCCGGGTGCGGTGTTGTGGGTAGAGCATGAGGGAGTGTCGTATCACAAAGCGTTCGCACAGCGGGCGCTCGAACCGTGGCCGGAGCCGATGACGGAGGATACGATTTTCGACGCAGCATCGCTGACCAAAGTGCTCGCCACCGCGCCGTCGATCTTGTTGCTCATGGAGCGAGGCAGCCTTGATGTGGACGCGCCAGTGCAAAAATACGTGGAGGAGTTTCGCCGGGATGGAAAGGACGCGATCACCGTGCGGCAGTTGCTGACACACACCTCTGGGCTGCGTGCAGGGCTGCGCCGCCAGCCCGACGGACCGTCCACGGCCGTCCAAATCGCCTGCACTGAAGTGGTGACGAACGAGCCTGGAACATTTTTCCGGTATAGCGACATTAATTTCATTTTGCTCGGGGAGATTGTGCAACGCGTGAGCGGCAAATCGCTCCAGCAATTTTCGAGCGACGAAATCTTCCGCCCGCTCCAGATGCGTGACACGCGCTACTTGCCTTTGGGGATAGACCGGCCGCGCATTGCGCCGACGCAATACGACGGCACGAATTTGCTCCGCGGAGTGGTTCATGATCCGACGGCGCGGCACATGGGCGGGGTGGCGGGCCACGCCGGGCTGTTTACCACGGCGGCGGATCTGGCGCGTTTCGCCCGCATGCTTTTGAACAAGGGGGCATTGGATGGCGTGCGCATCATGCGGCCTGAAACAGTGACGGCAATGACCTCCATCCAGTCGCCCGCCGTGGTGCCGACGCGGCGTGGGTTCGGATGGGACATTGACTCAGATTACAGCCGTCGCGGATCAATCTTTGCACTGGGTTCGTACGGGCACACGGGCTTCACCGGGACTTCGATCTGGATCGATCCTTTCTCCAACACCTTTCTAATCCTGCTCACCAACCGCGTCCATCCAGATGGCAAAGGGGACATTCGCGCACTCCAGCGCGCTCTCGCCACGCTGGCGGCGGAGGCAGCGGGCTTGTCACCTACTTCGAACGCAAGCATCAACATCCTCCCACGCCAACCTTGAGGCAGGTCGTGCCTGCACTTGGAGGGTGTCATGAAAAATCCGGGAGTGCCTCGCGACGAGACAGCTCCTGTCTCTTAAACGCACAATTTTCCCGCCAAACACCATAAAATCCACTCTGGCACTCGCATTGCTAACTTTTATGGAGCGGTCGGTGACTGAACAGCACAGTGCTGTAGGGCATTTTGTAATAGCCTGTGTCGGATTCACGCCGCGACGATAAAAGGCAAAATTATGCAGACCAAAAGTTTCCGGCGGAGTGGGTTCACTCTCGTGGAAATAATGATAGTGGTGGCCATCATCGGCCTGCTGGCGGCCATCGCGATACCCAACTTCGTCAAAGCCCGTTCCTACAGCCAGAAGAACGGGTGCGTCGAGAATATGCGCCAAATCTCCTCGGCCAAGACCACTTGGGCCTTGGAAACGCGCCGCAATCTGGGGGACACGCCGGACGACACCGACCTCTTTGGTTCCATCAACTACATCCGTAATAAACCCGAGTGCCCTGGTAGTGGCACTTATGATTTGCAACCGGTGGATACGACACCGACTTGTACGATTGCCGGGCATACGCTGTAACGGTGATAGTGCCCACGATAGGCTCGGATGCAAGTCCGGGCCTTTCGTCTGTCTGGTTGGAACGGGCGAACCGCTGCGTTGCGCGCTTGCCGGTGGCTTTCCAGCCTTTCCTCTTGCCGCTCATTTCCTCGTTCCAGCATTCTCGACCCGATGGCCGAACGAGTGATCTCCGATGTTCTCACCAAGCCCGACGCCGCGCTTGAAACGACGCTGCGACCTTCGCTTTTCGCTGACTTCACCGGTCAGCCCAAGGTCAAGGAGCGTATCGAGATCGCGGTCGAGGCCGCGCGCCGTCGCCATGAGGCGCTCGATCACGTCCTGCTCAGTGGGCCTCCCGGACTAGGCAAGACCACGCTGGCAAACATCATCGCCAAGTGTATGGGCGCAAGTCTCAAGTCCACCAGTGGCCCTACAATCGAAAAGGCCGGCGACCTGGCCGGTCTGCTGACCAACCTCGAGGAAGGGGACGTGCTTTTCATCGACGAAATCCATCGTTTGCAAAAAACCATTGAGGAATACCTGTATCCGGCGATGGAAGACTTCAAGCTCGACATCATTATCGATCAGGGACCAAACGCGCGCAGTGTGCGGTTGAACCTGCCACGCTTTACTTTAATCGGCGCCACGACCCGCAGCGGATTGCTCACCGCCCCGTTGCTGACCCGTTTTCCCGTGCGCGAGCGGCTGGACTACTACGGGGCTGAAGAGTTGCACAAGATTGTGGTGCGTTCCGCGCGCTTGCTCGATATCGCCATCGATGAACACGGGGCGGCGCAAATTGCCCGGCGCAGCCGGGGGACGCCGCGCATCACGAACAACCTGTTGCGCCGCGTGCGTGATTACGCCCAGGTACGCGGCGATGGACGCATTACTTCTGAGATCGCCGACCGCGCGCTCGCCATGCTGGAGATCGATGAGAACGGCCTTGATGACATGGACAAGCGCATCATCGACGCCGTGATCAACAAGTTTGATGGAGGGCCGGTGGGTGTCAGTTCTCTGGCCGTCGCCGTAGGTGAGGAACCGGACACCATCGAGGAAGTCTATGAGCCTTATCTAATCATGGAAGGCTACCTCAAGCGCACGCCCCAGGGACGCGTGGCGACTGAACTGAGCTACAAGAAGATGGGGCTTACTGTCCCCGCGAAGTTTTCTGGAGGCAGGGATCCCTCAGAAGGCCCGTTCCAATTGCCACTCCGGACGGATTAAGGAAGCGCGGATTAAAGCCTGTTTTTCAATTTCAGATTCCTGCTGGCTGGGAATGCGCTCGCGGCGATGAGCGTGGCGTCCTCCAGTGGGCCTGCGCGCAGCCGCAGGCTGGCTCGAGACTACGAACGCCCGTCGACACCTTGGCCGCCTTCACTGGCTGGCCCTTGCCTCCCTCCTCCTCCATGCCTGCTTTGCTCAGCGTGCGTGACCGGCTCTAGCTTCAAGAACCGTGTCAAGATGCGTTCCCGTGCGGCAGCCTCAAAACTTTTTACTCCGCGCGCCGGGAAGCGGTGTTTAAGCTCGGTGGCTTGTGAAACAATCAATTGTCACTTTGGATTTGGAAGGCGTGCTGGTGCCGGAGATTTGGATCGCGTTCGCCGAGAAGACCGGCCTCGCGAAGTTGCGCCTGACCACGCGCGACATTCCCGACTACGACGTGCTGATGCGGGGGCGGCTCCAGATACTCGACGAACACAATCTCAAGCTGGCCGACATTCAGGAGGTGATCGGCACCCTGCGCCCGCTGGAGGGCGCGAAGGAATTCCTCGACGAGCTGCGCGCGCTCACCCAGGTGATCATTCTCTCAGATACTTTCGAGGAGTTCGCCCAGCCGCTGATGCAGCAACTGGGCTGGCCGACAATTCTGTGCCACCGGCTAGAGGTCGATGCGGCCGGGCGCATCGTGAATTACAAGCTGCGCACGCCGGAGCAGAAGCAGAAGTCGGTGGCTGCGCTCAAGCTGCTCAACTACAACGTGGTGGCGGCGGGCGATTCCTTCAACGACACGACCATGCTGGCCGAGGCGCATACTGGCATTCTCTTCCACGCGCCGGAGAACATTAAGCAGCAGTTCCCGCAGTTTCCGGCGGTGGATCGTTATGAGGATTTGATGGCGCGGATTAAGGCGGCGCTGTAGGCAGAAGCGCCCGCGTGCTTAATCCTCCGCCTTGGCATCGCGACTGAGCAAATCGCCCAGCGCCCGGCGGACATCCTTGCCTTCATAGAGCATGGCGTGGACTTCGTCGATGATGGGGGTCTCGACCTTTAGCTTGTGGGCGAGGCGGTGAGCGGAGCGGGCGGTGGGCACGCCTTCGGCGAGCCGGGTGCCGCCTTGCAATAAGGTTTCGATCTTCTCGCCGCGCCCGGCCCGTTCGCCGAACTCGCGGTTGCGGCTTTGTCTGGAGAAACAGGTCGCCACGAGGTCGCCCAAGCCGCTCAGTCCGGCGAAGGTTTCCGCCTCCGCACCGCAGGCCACGCCGAGCCGGCGCACCTCGGCCACGCCGCGGGTAATGAGTGCGGCCTTGGAGTTCTCGCCGAAGCCCAGCCCATCGCAGACGCCCGCCGCCAGGGCGATGATGTTCTTGAGTGCGCCACCCAGTTCCACGCCGAGCCGGTCGTGGCTGCGATAAACGCGGAAGCGCGGCTGATGAAAAAGTTCCTGGACGGCCTGGCGGGTCGCCTGGTCCGGGCTGGCGGCGACGATGGCTCCCGGCATCCCGCGCGCGACTTCCAGGGCGAAGGTGGGGCCGGACAAGGCCGCGACCCGGGCCTCCGGCGCACACTCGCTGAGCACGCCGCACATCGTCTTGCCGGTGTCGTATTCGATGCCCTTGGTGACGCTGATCAGAATGGCTTGGGAATCCTGGAGCCGCGCGGCGATCTCGCGAAAGGCCTTCGATGGCACGGCGACGACGATGGCACCGCGACTGGCGATGGCGCGGGCGAGATCCGGCTCGCAGAGCCAGTCGGAGGGGAGATTCACACCGGGGAGGTAACGCTCGTTGCGACCGAGGCCCAACTCGCGCAAAGCGTCAGCGTCACGACCCCAGATCGTGACTTGATGGCCGTTGCCGTGGAGAACCTGGGCGAGAGCGGTGCCCCAGGAACCAGCTCCGAGCACGGCGATGTTCACGGCTGGGCCTCCTTTTTTTTCCCGAGGCGGTTCTCCGTGCCGGCGAGCAGGCGCTGGAGGTTGGTGCGGTGTTTGTAAACCGCGAGCACGCCGATGACGGCAGCCACGACAATCATGCGCGGGCTGGAATGCACCCACCACGCGCCGAACGGCAAAATCAACGCCGCCAAGATCGAGGCCACCGACACGTATCGCACGAGGGCCAGGACGAGCAGCCAGGTGCCGAGCGAAATGGCGAGGGCCAGCGGCATCAGCCCCAGCATCACGCCGGCCGAGGTGGCGATGCCTTTGCCGCCCTTGAACTTCAACCAGCAGGTGTAGTTGTGGCCGAGGATGGCGAGGAAGCCGCCCGTGATTTTCAGGAATTCCGGCGTGGCGGGATCATTCTCCAGCGCGCCGGCGAGCAGCCCATACGCCAGCGGCCCGACGAAGAAGCAGGCCACGAAGCCTTTCAGCGCATCGACTGTGAGGACGAAAATGCCGGCGGGTTTGCCGAGGACGCGGAAGGCATTGGTGGCCCCGATGTTGCCGCTGCCCACGGTGCGGATGTCGATGCCGCGGCTTTTTGCGACGAGATAGCCCGTCGGAATGGAGCCGAGCAGGTAAGCGACGCACGCCGTGACGATGTAACTGGCCAATTCCACGGCGCGGACAATTACAGCGGGGTGGGGAAAGTTCAAAGGGCAAAAGTGGAAACCCCGCGCCCGGGCCAGCACTTGATCCTCGGGTGGCCGACTGGCGCCGTGGGTGAGAAGGTTCGCGCTGCGACCCGGGGCCGCGCTTACGGATGAAAGCGCCGGGGGCGGCCCCGCTGACGCCGCTTCCACAGCCGCACTCCGCCCACGGTGGCGCACAGGCTGCCAAAGATTCCCAGCGCCACATGCACCGGCTCAGGAACGGCGGTGATGTCCAGTTGCCAGCTCACGATATGGCTCTCCGTCAGGTCGCCACCCGACATGTCGGCCACGAACAGCGTCCAGGTTCCATTGGCGTCCAGCCCGTTGAAGGCGCTGAGGTAAGCACTACGCGTGTCGGTGTCCAGGGTGGTCGCAGGATCCACGTTCCGACCGTCCGCCTGATAGGTCTGCGGATTCACATTGTAAACGTAATCGTGGACGTCCGTGCCTGCCGAATCATCCAGGATGACGTTGAAGCCCGAACCGCTGTTCCCGAACGGATCGCTGACGGTGCGCCCGGAGCGATTGAGCAGCACGGCGAAGCCGCTGGAGTGGACCAGGTAAATGTAAAGGTCGCCGTTGTAGCCGCCCGTGATGTTCAGCCGCACGTTCACGTCGGTGATGATGTTCTCGGTCTGGCCGCTGATGGTCCGGGTGTCCGACCAGCCCGCAGGGTTGCCGTCCGGCACATCCTGGCCGTTGGCGAAGCCGCTGTTGAAATTATACTGGTAGAGCGCGGCGTCCGCGTTCAGCGCGCCGGCACAGCATGCCAGCAGGAACATTAGGCTGAAGTATTTCATCTTCATATTGGCAGTCGGAAGTCTCATCAGTGCTGAATCAATCGGTAGAAGGCCGAGGGAAGTGGAACTGGATCATCCACATACTGAAACAGTCCATTGGCCGGCGCGGTGACGGTGGGTGGCTGGTTGGTCCAGGGGCCAGCGGGACTGAGGGCACGCTGGATGTCGTACTGATAACCAGGAATGCCGGCAAAATCGATCGTAGCTATGGTGCCCGACACGATCGGCGTCATGGCGATGCCGCCGGCGGTCGTGACCAGGATGGTGATGGTGTTCGTCGCCATGCGCACGGTGTCGCCGGTGCGATAGGCCGAGCGCACGTCGCGCACCGCATAGCTGATCGTTTCGCTCAAATGATTCGCCGGTGAGATGAAGATGAACGTGCCGTTGGTCGAGATAGTCGAGCCGTTCGTGCTCGAGCCGGCGACCACCAGGGCACGGGAGTCGCCATCAAGGTCGCTGGTGGAGTTGGTCAGCAGGTGATTGATCTGAATCTTGAACGAGGTGCCCTTGTTGCGTGTGTAGGTCGCGGCGCCGGCCACCGGAGTGCGATTGGGGGTGAAGGTCAGGCTCAGGTTGGTCGGCCCATTGTTCGTGTTCACACTGAACACGCCGCCCGCGAGGTCGTTGCTGAACTGCGTGTCGTTAATCAGGAACTTGTTCGCCACGAAATTCGTCACCGTGCCATTGGTGGTCACGGCGATGGTCCAAGTGCTCGTGTTGTTGTTGTTGAAATTCGCCGCCAGGCCGGGGCTGGAATTGTTCAACGTGGCCAGGGTGAGATTGAAGGGCGTGCCCGACGAGGCTTGCAGATCGAGGCCGTTGGTGATGCTCAACAGATCCCAGCTCGTGCCGATGGTGCCGGTGGCGTTGGTCAGTTCCCATTGGTAGGTGGCGCCTCCGTTCCAAAGTTCACTCCGGCTGGCCAGCCGGCCCGCACTGCTGCCCGGGGCCACGATGCCATCCAGAGTCACGGGAATGTAAATGGAGGTGGTCCCCTTGAGCGTGCCGGTGCTGGCGATGGCCGCGCTGCCGGTTCCCGTTACTTTGCCCGAGTTGAGCGCGAGCGTTCCGTTGACCGTGACCGCGCTGTTGAAGACCGCCCCGGCCGCGTTGTTCACCGTCAACCCGTTGAACGTCGTGGCCCCGGCGAGGATTTGGGCGCTGGTTCCGCCGAAGGTCACCGTGCTGCCGCCACTGGTGAAGGTGCCGGTGTTCGTCCAGTTGCCAGCGAGATTGATGGCCGTGGCTGTGCCGGCATCCAAGGTGCCCGCGGCGATGCCCAAATTTCCGTTCACTGCCAGGGTGGTGGTGTTGCCACCGACGCTCAAGGTTTGCCCGGACTTGGCCACGATGAGGTTGCTGAAGGTCTGGCTGGTGGCGCTGCCGTTAATCGCCTGCGCCGCAGTTGAGTTGTTGAACTTCACCGTGCCGGCACCAGGCGCAAATGAGCCGCCGTTGTTCGACCAATCGCCCGCGACGTTAAGAATGGGGAGGCCGGTGCTGATGGCGGGCTGAAGCGTGCCGCCGTTCAGTTGAACGTCGCCCGCTACGTTCACCGTGGGAACTCCCGAGCCGGTTGAAAAAATGAGCGTGCCGCCGTTGACAATCAGATCACCGCCGACATCGAGCGTGAATGTGGTGGTGGCAGTCAATCGCAGACTGCCCGAGGTGCCGGCGTTGGCCACGGTGAAATCACCGTTGATCGTAGTGAGGTTGCCGCTGGCACTGCAATTGCCACCGCCTTGACTGGGGCAATTCCAGACAAAGTGCCCAAAGATCTGGTCGTAGGAAGTTCCCAGCGTGACCCCGGTGGTGTAGCCGATAATTTCGCACGTTGAGTTTGCATCCCAAGTGGCGGTAGGAATCGTGCCCGCCGTGGTCGTGAAGTTGTGCTGATACTTCGCCCCGGATTGAAAGATGCCTGCCCCCGACATCGTCATGGTGCCGGCGTTGTTCACGGTGCCATACACGTCGAGATCCGTGCCGGTGCCATTGGCCACAGTGAAGGTGATGGCATTGCTGATGGACAATTGGCCGCCCGCTTCCACCCGCATTTGATCTCCGCCCGCAGTGGCGGAAACCGTCACCACATGAGGGCTGCGGATGAGGATCGTGCCGCTATTTGCGGCGGTCGGCACCGACGCCGGCGTGGCCCACGCCGCGCCGTTCCATCGTTCCCAGGTCGCAAGGGTGGACCAAGCTCCCGAGGCCACAGAGCGATGATCTCCGGTTGCTTGGGTGATGTTGAACGAGGACGAGCTCGCTCCCGCCAGCGGCGACGAACTGGCCGTGAGCGTGTAGCCATTGCCCACTTCGAAGATTTGCAGGTCGCTGAAGGTGGCCACGCCAGCGACGGCGTTCACCGTGAGTGTTCCTTTCAAGATGCCGCTGGCTGGATTGCTGCCGATGGCCAGCGTCACGGAGGCCGTGCTGGACACCGTATTGCCGAACACATCTTGAATCGTCACGACCACCGCCGGCGTGATCAACACACCATCGGCCGTATTGACCGGCTGGGTGGTGAAAGCCACTTGCGCCGCCGCCGTTGCCACCACGGTAAGAGAGGAACTCGCCACTCCGGTCAGCCCGACAATGGTGGCCGTGATGGGCGTGGACTGCGCTCGGACCAAAGTCGTGGCCACGCTGTTCGCCTGGCCGGCGGTAAAACTCACCGTGGTGGTATAGGTCGGGGTTGCCCCACCCGGCGCATTCGCCGGCCCGGTGTAGCTCACAGTCTTGGAACCAGAATATGATGTATCAATACCGTTGAGCACATCCACGGCCGTGAGTGTGAGGTTGAAGGGTGTTCCGGCGGTTTGACTGCTCACACCGCCGGAATTTCCGGTGCCGGCGGTAAAAGTTTGACCGAGAAGCGTGACCATCAATCGCGTGGCCGAGACCCCGGTCGTGACGTTCAATTTGCCCGTCGTGGACTCGAAGTAAGTGTCGTTCTGGTTCGCAGCGCTGGACGCGGTGGTGGATCCCCAAGTGCCGGCAACCACTGAGTTGCCGCCGAGGGTGAGGCTGTTCACGGTGAGGGTAAGCCCGGCACCCACGCTCGCCGTCGCCGACCCAGAGGGCGCTATACTCAGGTTACCGGCAACTGAAGTGCCTGCTTGCAAGGTCTTCACTGTGGTGGTGCCAGAAAAAATCAGGTTTCCATAAGCCTCCACCGCGACTGTCTGCGCGCTGCCACTGTAATAATCCACGGTGCTGCTCGCCCCCAAGCTGTGAGTTGTGTAGCTGGCCGGAAAGTTCGCAGTGCCGCTGAGCCTCAGTTGAGCGCCGTTCGCTAGAGTTAGGGTGCCACCGGAAGACGACCGGTTGGCGGTCAAACCGGCCAGATCCAAAGTGCCGGCTGTGACGGTCAGGTCGCCCCCGATGGTGGCGTTCCCCGCGAGGGTAAGAGTGCCCGCGGACTTGTTGACGGTGAAGTTATTGAAAGTGTAAGCGGCACCACTGGACTGCGCGCCCGCGCCATTGAAATTTACGGTGCCGGTGCTGGGAGTGAAAGTTCCGGTAGTGCCGCTCATGAAATCGCCTCCCACATTCAAAATTCCCGTGCCGGAGAACGTGATTCGGGAATCAACGCCAGATGAAGTGATGTTCACTGAAACCGTGGCCGTGCCCGTCGAGATGAGGATCTGACTGATCCTAGCACCGCCGGTAGTGCCTGAGAGAGCTACGGAGGTCGCCGAGAATGTACCAGCTCCTACATTGATCGTGTTCGCGAGGGTGCCATTACGTTGAATCGTCACCGCGCCACTGACCGCCAGCGATGCGGTACTGTCGGCGAGGTTAATCGAGGAAGCACCGCTACCTGTGGTGAAGTTTATGGTGCTGCACGCTGCAGCGTAGGCGCTGGGTACAGTGACGGTGATGCCTGCGTTGATGGTGACGGTATCGCCAGCAACAGGCACAGAGGAACCTCCCCAGGTAGCAGTGTTATTCCAATTGCCGTTGACTGAGGCGGTCCTAGCTGCCGCCCAACCCGTCGAAGCGCCAAGCAGGGTCGCCAGGGCCACGAGCACAAGGAGAATTATTTTGTTTTTCATTACGCGAAAAGTGATGGGCAGACGGCGGGGGACGGCCCACCGCGATGAACCATCCGGAAGTTAGCTGGTAACTCCCCGACTGGCACCTGAAGCTCCGTGGAATTCTCCCCGGAATCTATTGTGTGCGTTGGCATCTGATTTCTTCTGATTCTCCGCTGCGGACTTTTTGACCGGCGTGTTCGGCCACTTCGGACGTTCCTCATCGGAACTTTCCCTGGTGGAGTTAAGGCCGGGGGGACTGGACAGCAATTGGGCAAAACCCCATTCCAACCCACCGTAGTAGTACGGTCCCCGGCCAGGAAACAGCCCCAGCCGCACGTTAATTGGATACCCGGTCGCCCTGACCGTCAAAGGCCAGCACGGTAAAATCGCTGTGTCGCTCCGGTAACGGAGTTGGTGATGGTCCACTGCCCGTTGGTGCCGGGAGTATTGGTGGAGAAGGCCTCCCAGAAGATGGGTGGCACGAGGTTGGTGGTGGCTTCCACCACGTATTGAGCGCCGATGGTGCCGGCAAAGGTGAGGATCATGGTGCCGTCGCCATTGTTGAAAATGCCGAGCACGACCGGCGGTTCGGCCGGCTGGCTGGGCGTCACCACCTGGGCCAGGCTGCTGGTGCTGCCCAGGAAATTGCCATCACCCGCATAGGCAGCCGTCACGAGGTTGGTCCCGACTGGCAGCGTGGCGCTGCTGAATCCGGCCACGCCGCCAACCAGCGCCACCGCCGGGCCCGCCGCCATTCCGTTAGTCAGGAATTGCACGCTGCCCGTGGGCTGGCCTGCGCCCAATCCGGCGCGGGCCACGTTGGCCGTGAAGGTGACGTTCGATCCTTCCTGAGAAGGGTTCAGCGAAGAAGCCAGTGAATTTGTGGAATCGGCGGCGGTGACGGCCAGCGTGCCCCCGTTGGTTGCGACGGAGTAATTACCGAGGCGACTGCCCGGATCGTTGAGCAAGGCGGCGATGGTGTAGTTGCCGACCGGGCTGTTGGTCGTGGCCGCGCTGGTGAAACTGGGCGTGATGTTGTCGTTGTTGCGGAGTCCAACCAGGGAACCTGCCAACGCAGGATTGGTCACTCCATAAACGCGGTTCGTGCTGGTGGCGGTCACGGTCAGCGGGGCGGTGGTCACCGTCAGCGTGCCCTGGTTGGTCGTGATGACGTAGTTCCCCAACCGCCCGTTCGGATCACTGAACGACGCCACGATCGGGTATCCTCCGACCGCGCTGTTGGTCGTCGCCGCACTGGTGAAATTCGCGGTGATGCCGTCGCCGGGCTGCTGGCCGATCAGGTTGCCCATGAACACAGGATTGGTTTCGCCGTAGCTGCGGTTGGTGCTGTCCACATTGATGCTCAGCGAAGCCGGATTGACCGTAAGCACAAACGTGTCGAGCGAAGTGAATGTGCCATCGCTCACGGCCACGGTGATGGTCGCGCCGCCCAGCGTGTTGGCGGAGGGCGTCAGCGTCACGGTCCGGTTCGAGCCTGCACCGCCGAAGACAATGTTGTTGGTCGGCACCAGCGCCGGGTTCGAGGAATTGGCCGTGAGCACCAGGTCGTCAGCCGGTGTGGCGTCATCTCCGATGGTGATGGGGATGGCCGCAGTCGGTATGTTCACCTCGGTTGTCTGGTTGGCGATATTGGTGATGTAAGGAGCCCCGCCGCTGCCGCCCGTGGTCGATACCATCAGACTCCAGCCGCCTGAGATCGCGCCGTGATCGGGCGCGAAGTCATCGTACACATACAGCGACCAGGTGCCGTTGGCGGCCAGGCCGTTGAAAGTGGACATGGCCACTGCGCCATAAGGCCCGGCCGGGGCCGGAGCCGGGAACTGGTTGGTCGAGCCCCAATCGGCGGGCTGCAAGGGCTGCGACCAGATGGGGGACGACTCGGGCAGCGGATATGGCGAGCGGTCGGTCAGGGTCACGGTGATGTTGGAAGCCGGGTTGCCTTGAGAAATATGGGAGGCAAGGACCACGCCCTGGCCCGAGGGAGACACCAGCAGGATTTGCAGGTCGGTGACAAACTCGTGGTCAATGCGGCTCAAGGTCACCTCAAGATCCGTGATGGTCCCGAGCATGCCTGCGACTTGGATCACCGAGGGATAAGGCGCGGCGGTTCCCACGTTTGGAATGGTGATGGGCGTGGCATTGGCAAAGCGCGCCGCGCCGGACGGGGGCGCGTGGGTGGTGACGACGAAGTTCGTGCTCGCGCTGTAAATCCCGTCGCTCACCGTCAAGGTGACGGTGGAGGAACCTACCTGGCCGAAGCCCGGCGTGACCGTGAGATAACGGTACGGAGCCAGGGTGCCGAAGAAGACATTCTCCACGGGAACCACATTCGTGTCCGAGGAAGTGGCGCTCAACAGCAGTTCCGTCGCGGGTGATTCCAAGTCGAACAGCGCCAACTGCATGGCATCGCTGGGCTGGTCCACGAACAGGTTCAGATTCGGAATCCCGCCGATGCTCGGCGGCGTGTCGGGCGGATGCACGATCAGCAGGAAGACGCGGTTGGTGCTGAGTTCACCGTCGCTCACGTTCACCGTCACCGTCGCGGTCCCGACCTCATTCGGGGCCGGCACCAAGGTCACCGTGCGGTTGGATTCGGCCCCGCCGAGCGTGAGGTTGGCCTCGGGCAGGAGTGTCTGATCCGAGGAAGTTGCGCTCACGACCAGGTTGCTGGCCGCCGACTCCAGGTCGCCAATCACGAAGGTGACGGGACCTGCCGTCGAGTTCACGCTGATCACGCGATTTGTGATGGCCGAGATGGTCGGCCGGTCATCCACCGGACTGACCGTCAGGAGGAAGTTTGTCGTGACCAAATACTGGCCGTCGTCCACGCCCACCGTGATAAAGGCGCTCCCATTTTGATTGGGCAGTGGAGTCACGGTCACGGTGCGGTTGCTGGCCACCCCGGTGATGATGATGTTGTTGGTGGGAACCAGGCTGGGATTCGAAGAATCGCGGCTCAAGACCAGGCTCCCCGCGCCCGTCTCGCCGTCACCGATGATGAAGAGGATCGGCCCCGTGTTGGTGTCCTCATCGATGGTTTGATCGCCGATGGCGGAAATGACCGGCGGCGAGTTGGTGAGAATCACCGTGAGCACAAACGTGTCGTTCGTGCTCAGGCTGCCGTCGTCCACCGTCACGGTGATGACGGCGCTGCCGGTCAGGCCCGGAGCCGGGGTCAAGGTCACGGTGCGGTTCGCTCCGCTGCCGCCGAAGACAATGTTGTCCGTTGGCACGAGCGTGGGATTGGAGGAGCCGCCCGTGATGGTCAGGCTTTCAGCCGCGTGATCCACGTCGTTGATCGTCACGGGGATGGCCGCCGTCGGCAGGTCCACGGTGGTCAACCGGTTGGGAATGTCGCTGATGGTCGGACGATCATTCACCGCGTTCACCGTGAGGGTGAAGTTGGTGGTGGTGAAGAGCGTGCCGTCGCTCACGCTCAAGGTGATAACGGTCGTGCCATTGGAGTTCGCGGCCGGCGCGAGCGTCACCGTGCGGTTGCTGCCGCTGCCACCGAGGAGAAAATTATTCGTGGGCACCAGGCCGGGGTTGGCCGCCCCCACGTTCACCACCAGACTGTTGGCGGCCAGTTCCGCGTCCGTGACGGTGAAGGCGATTGGTCCCAGCGCGGTGTCTTCATTGATGGTCTGATCCGCCACGGCGGAAATGGTCGGCGGCGTATTGGCGATGTTCACCGTCAACTGAAACGAATCGCTCGTGCTGTTGGTTCCGTCGCTCACCACCACGGTGATGGTGGTGACGCCGCTCTGACCCGCCGCCGGGGTCACGCGCACGGTGCGGTTGCTGCCGCCGCCGCCGAAGACGATGAAGTTCGTCGGCACCAGGCTGGGATTCGCCGCATAGCCACTCACCACGAGGTTGCTGGCCAGCGTATCGGGATCGCCCACCGTGAACGGAATGACCGAAGTGGGCACGCCCTGAGTCGTGACTTGATTTGTGATGTCGCTGATCGAGGGCGGCAACGGTCCGTCCGCCGCCGCGATCAGCAAGCTCCAGCCGCCGGCCAGCACGCCGTGGTCGGGCGCGATGTCATCCACGAGATAGAGCGACCAGGTGCCGGTGGGCGAGGAGCCGTTGAAGGAAGCCAGGTTGGTTCCGAAAGGCCCGCCGGGTGCGGGTGCAGGCAGGGTGTTATTGGTCCCGTAATTCGCCGGACGCAACGGCTCGGAGATCAACAGAAAATCGTCGGGCAGCGGGAAAGGCGACGTGTCGGTGACGGTGATGGATACATTGCTGATCGCCCGGCCTCCACCCACATGCGCCCAGAACAACGCGCCTTGTCCGGTGGGGCCGACGAGCAACATGCGGATGTCCTCCGGGAACTCGTGTTCCAGCCGGCCCAGCGTCAACTCCACCTTCGCCACCGTGCCGGTCAGCCCCGTGACCTCAATGATCGAAGGATAAACCGAGGCCACGCCGGAGTTCGGAATCGTGATGACATTGGTGTTCGCGAACCGGCCCGATCCAGCCGGCGGTGGCAGGACGCTAAAGTTGAAGTTCGTGCTCACGTCGTTCGTGCCGTCGCTAACGGTGACAGTAATGGTCGCGCCGCCCGTCTGCCCGAAGGCCGGGGTCAACGTGAGGTAGCGGAAGTTTCCCAGCGTGCCGAAGAAGATGTTCCCGTCGGGCACGATCGACTGATCCGAGGACACCGCGCTGAGGAGCAAGTTGGTCTTGGGCGTCTCCGCATCCGCGATGACCATCTCGACGGGGAGCGTGGGCTGATCCACGAACACGACGTGGTTGGAAATCGCCCCGAGGGTCGGCGGCGTGTTGGCAGCGTGAACCAATCCCACCCCACCGGAAGCGAAGAGAACGGCCATCAAAAAACGTCGCGCCACGATCAGCGGACGTCCCTTGAATCGAGATATTTTTGGTCCCCAGTCCATGTGAGCAGCAAGGTTTGGGTCGGCGTTGCTTGGTCGCCAGAAGACCAATAGAGCAAAGTAACGGGCGGAATTCCAGCCGAATTGCGCGGTGGCTGGCTCCGTGGTTCTGCGTCCGCGAATCCTCTTTTGAACCTTTTCTCGCCTCGCGCATTCCACTCCCCGTAAATGCTGGCTGTGCCTGGCGACGACCAACTGCCCGTGGCCGCCGCGCGCGCGGGTGAACCCGCCGCGTGGGACACGCTGTTCCGCCGCTACCAACTGCCGCTCTACGCCTATGTGTTTGAACTGCTGCGCCAGGAACAGACCGCGCTCGATGTCGTCCAGGAGACTTTCATCAACGCCTCCCGCCACCTCGCCACGCTGCGCGAGGATGCGAAGTTCGGTTCCTGGCTCTTCGGCATCGCCCACCAAAAATGCGCCCAACATTGGCGCAAGCCCCAGCGCACCGAACCGCTCGACGACACCTTCCTCGAACACGCGGATGATGAGCCGTGGCCGGGTGAAATGCTCATCCGCGCCGAGCAGCAGGAGGAATTCATGAGCACGCTCGACCAGTTGACGGAAGTTCACCGCTCGGTCCTGCTCCTGCATTTCCTGGAAGATTTTCCCCTGGATGAAATTGCCCGCATTACCGGCGTGGGTGTGGGCACGGTGAAGTCCCGTCTGCACTACGCCAAGAAATCACTGCGTGAACTGATTGTCGAAAGGATCCCATGAAGACGCCTCGCGAAATTCTCCTCGCCCGCCATTACTCGACCGAACCCAGGCTCGATGCGCTGCGCCATCGTGTGGTCGCGGGGCTGGCCGTTGAACCTCTGCCAGCCGCCAGAAGCTGGCTCGTTGCGCTGGAAGACTTTCTGCGCCTCCCGCGCCCGGTCCTCGGAGGATTGGCTGCGGTGTGGCTCATCATCGTGGCGCTGAACCTTGCGTCTCGCGACACGGTTGCTCCGTCGAGTCGCGCACCGCAGCAAATGACCAGAACCTCGAAAGAAACTTTGCAAGCTCTCCACGAACAGAAGCGTCTCCGCGCCGAGCTGGTCGGCTCGCTCCGGGACGCCGACGCTGAACCGCCCCGTTTCATTCCGCGCCCGCGCGGCGAACTCAAACCCCAACTCATGAATGCCTGATATGAACGACACACAAACTCCGCCGCCGCGCCGTTTCCGCATTCTCCGTCGGCTGGCCTGGACTGGCCTGGTGCTCATCACTCTGGCCGCGTTGTTTTACGCGGAGGAGAATTTCCGCGGCCAACGCGCCTGGGAGCGTTACCGCAAAGACGCCGAGGCCCGCGGCCTCAAGCTCGACTTTGCCGCGCACATTCCGAAGCCCATTCCCGATTCCGAGAATGGAGCGAACACACCCTTTATCCAATCGTGGTTCCCAAGACCGAAGCCGGATGACACGAACCGATGGCCGCTGCTGTTCGGCACGGCCTTCCAAAAGATCGCCGTCCGCAAAGATTCACTGAAAGGACCGGGGGGCCAGGACGCCCGGGCGTTCACGGACCTGGTGGGCTGGCAGCAGGCCTTCGCCTATGTCGAGTCGTCGGGAGAGAACAAGGCTCCCAAGCCGGATCGTCCGGCCCGCGCCATCGAGATCGATCCCAAAGAGCAGGCGGCTGCCGCCGCCGTGGTGCTGGAAAAGCTGAAGGTCTATCAGCCCACTCTCACCGAACTGCACGCCATGAAGGTCCACCCCAAGGTGCGCTATCCCATCGCCTATAAACTGGACGAACCGTTCTCCATTCTCCTGCCGCACCTCGCCAAGATTAAGGGCCTCATCCAGGAGTCCAGCCTCCAGGCCAGCGCGGAGCTTGCGGCGGGACAAACCAACCAGGCCTTCGAGACCATCAAGCTCATGCTCTGGTTCTGCGACTCCCTCGACCACGAGATGTTCCTCATCTCGCAACTTGTCCGCATCGCCAGTCAGCAGATCACCACCCAGCCGATTTGGGAAGGCCTCGCCCAGCACAAGTGGTCGGAGGCGCAGTTGAAGGAAATGCAGGAGCGGCTGCTGCGCGTGAACTTCATCGCCGGATTGGACAGTTCCCTGGCGGACGAGCGGGCCGGGGGTCTCACGGCCATTGATTGGATTCGGAAGAAGAAGATGCGCGGCGACGCCATGTCGATGTTTGACGATGCGGAGCCAGGCGGGAATGGCAGAGACGCCAACGGTCTCGCCTTCAAAAACCTCGCCGGCTGGCTCATCCCGAACGGCTGGTTCTATTTCGAGATGACGAGCCACGGCCGGCTCATGGACATGATGACGCAAGGCACCTGGGAACCCGCCACCGGGCTGATCCACCCACGGGTCGTGGATGAAACCAATCTCCAGTTGATGCAACAGTTCTCGCGCGGCCCGGTTGACATGATCTGGAACCACTACCTCTTCGCCAAGTTGACCATGCCCGCCCTCGAAAACTCCTCGAAGAAGTTCGCCCGTGCCCAAGCCACCGCCCATCAAGCCGCGCTGGCCTGCGCCATCGAGCGCTATCACATTGCCCAGGGCAAGTATCCCGACGCCCTCACCGACCTCGTGCCGAAATACCTCGCGAAGATTCCCCACGAAGTCGTCTCGACCAACGCCATGCGTTACCAGCAGACCGCCCAGGGCTACGTGCTTTACTCCACGGCCTGGGACGGCAAGGACGACGGCGGCGAATTTCTCCGCGCGGCCAAAGGCAACGAGCCAGAGAAGGGCGACTGGGTCTGGCGCAGCGCGCCCTAATCTCGTAGCAGCCGAGGTAACGAGGCTCTGATCTTTTCTGGCCTCGCGCGAGTCAGAGCCTCTCACCTCGGCTGCTACCAGACTTGTCCGCCGCCCGTGCCTGCCCTTCAATCCCCGCCGATGAAAGCCTTCCAACTCATCGCCAGTGGCGCGCCGGGGAAGTTCGAGTTGCGCGACCTCCCCGACCCCGTGCCCCAGCCCGGCGAAGTCGTCGTCGAGGTCCGCGCCTGCGGCCTGAACCATCTCGACCTGTGGCTCGAAGAAGGCGGCCTGCCCATTCCCGTACCGTTACCGCGCACACCCGGCGGCGAAGTGTCCGGCGTCATTTCCCAACTCGGCGCGGACGTGAACGACTGGCGCGTCGGCGACCGCGTGGCCATCCAGTCCAATCTCTTTTGCGGCGAGTGCGAGTTCTGCCAGCGCGGCGAGGAGTCCATGTGCCTGCGCAGCAAACTGCTCGGCGTGGATTGCGATGGCGGTTTCGCCGAGCAAGTCGCCGCGCCCGCCTCCTCGCTCGTGCGCCTGCCCGACGCCGTTTCCTTCGAGCAATCCGCCGCCCTCACTCTTGCCGCCAGCACGGCCATGCACATGCTCACCGACCGCACCCAAGTTCGCGCGGGTGACTGGGTGCTGGCCATCGGGGGCGCGAGCGGCGTCGGCTCGGCGGCGATTCAAATTGCCCGCGGCCTTGGCGCCCGCGTCATTGCCACCGCCTCGAATCAGGAGAAGGCCGCTCTCGCGCAGGACCTCGGCGCGGAGTTCGCCATCGACTCCACCAGCGCCAAGTGGCCCGCCGAAGTGCGCCGCCTGACCAACAAGCGCGGCGTGGACCTCATCATCGAACACGTTGGCGGCGAAGTGCTGGTGAAATGTTTCGACTGCCTGGCGCGCGGCGGAACCATCGTGACCTGCGGGGCCACGGCCGGACGTGAAGTGACCTTGAACCTCTGGCCTCTCTTCGTAAAACAGCAGCGCCTCATCGGCAGCTACGGCCGCAACCGCGCCGACCTGCGCGCCACGCTGGACTGGGCGGCGACCGGCAAACTCAGGCCGGTGATTCACACCGTGCTGCCACTGAGCCGCGCCCCCGAGGCCTTTGCCGCCCTGCGCGCACGGAAAGTCCTGGGGAAAATCGTGGTGACTCCAAGCTAAGCGCGCGTCTGGCCCGCTCTCTCCCGTTTAGAGCCGGTCTGAAAAGTCACTCGGGCAGCGCAAGCTGCCCGCCCCGGAGTGCGCCTGTCCTCGGGCGCAGCAACGTGCGAACCTCAGCGGGTATGGGTTTTTCCGACGCGCTCCCAGTCATCACCTTGCTGCGCCGGAGGACGGGCGCACTCCAC
>JANOQV010000047.1:0-30240 GCA_031414955.1 Pedosphaera sp.
CGGCGACGCCATCACGGCGAGTTTCGAGAGCGCGGCGACGACGAACAGTGCGGTGGGGGCTTACGCCATCACGGCGACGCTGGCCGATCCGGGCACGAAGCTGGGGAACTACACGGTCACGACCAATGGCGGAATCTTGACGGTGAGCGCAGCGGCGTTGGCGGTGAACATCGACAGCACGAACCGGGTGTATGGCGCGGTGAACCCGATCTTCACCGGGGCGCTGGTCGGCGTGCAGAACGGCGACGCCATCACGGCGAGTTTCGACAGCACGGCGACGACGAACAGTGCGGTGGGAGCTTACGCCATCACGGCGACGCTGGCGGATCCGGGTACGAAGCTGGGGAACTACACGGTCACGACCAACGACGGAACCTTGACCGTGAGCGCAGCCTCGTTGGCGGTGAACATCGACAGCACCAACCGGGTGTTTGGAACCACCAACCCGGTTTTCACCGGCACGCTGGTCGGGGTGTTGAACGGGGACAACCTCACCGCGACCTATAGCAGTGCCGCCACCACCAACAGCCCGGCGGGAACTTATTCGATTGTGCCGGCGTTAAGTGATCCAGAGGCACGCCTCGGCAATTACATCGTCACGACCAATCAGGGCACGCTGACCATCACGTCCGCGGCCGTGGTGCGCATCGCGCGCATCGAGCCGCTGGGCAACGGCCACATGCGCATTACCGGCACGGGCGAGGCGAACACTGTTTACAAGATTCTGGCCACGACCACGCTCACGCTGCCGGACTGGCAGGAGATCGGGACGGCGACCGCCGGACCCGACGGGGTCTGGGAATATACGGATACGGGGGCACCGGGCTTTACCGTCCGGTTCTATCTCGTCAAGTGGCCGTAATAGGTCAGACTGTCAGCGGGTTGGATGGGCGAATGAATCCATTTGCCAGGGCCGGTGAGGGGCCGCCAACGCTCGACGGCCTTGGAAAAACCATGAAGCAAACAAAATATCAGCATCCTGCGCGGAGCAGTTGCGCCGGGAAGCCGGCGAATCTGTGCCGTTGCCTCGCGGCCTGGCTGGTGATGCTCTGGATGTTTTGGTCCGGAACGATGTGGGCGGCCACGCTGCCGGTCGGCTTTTCCGAGACGACCATTCCCGGTCCCAACGCCGGACTGTGGGACGGCGCGGTGGGCGTTTCTTTCGAGGACAACGGCCGCATGTATGTGTGGGAAGGCGGCGGGCGTGTTTATTTCAAGGATCCGGCGGACTCCGGTTTCACCCTCCTGCTCGACATCAGCGAGGAGGTCGGTCTATGGGTCGACCACGGCATGTTGAGCTTCGTGCTCGATCCGGATTTCCGGGTCAACGGTTTCATCTACGTGCTCTACGTGGTGGACCGGCATCACTTGATGAATTTTGGCACCGGCGGCTACAACCCAAACACGGACGACTTTTTCTCGGCCACGATTGGCCGGTTGACCCGTTACACGGCGAACTCGGCGGACGGCTTTCGTTCGGTCAACCCGGCCAGCCGCTTCATCCTGCTCGGCGAGACCCGGCAGACCGGCATCCCGGTCTGCTCCTCGACGCACGGAGTGGGTACGATGGTCTTCGCCGAGGATGGCACGTTGCTGGTGACCACGGGCGACGGGGCCAGCCCGAACACGGCGGACGTGGGCGGGGCGGCTTTCGGCAGCTACGCGCCGCAGGCCCTGACCGACGGCATCCTCAAGCCCAAGGAAAACATCGGCGCGTTCCGCTCGCAGCTCGTGGATTGCCTCAGCGGCAAGATGCTCCGCCTCGATCCCGCCACGGGCAACGGCGTGCCGAGCAATCCGTTTTGGGACGGAGCCAATCCGCGCTCGGCCAAGTCGCGCGTGTGGGTGCTGGGCTTGCGCAATCCCTTCCGCATGGCCATGCGCCCCGAGTCCGGCAGCCATAACCAGGAGGACGCGAATCCGGGCGTGCTCTACGTCGGCGACGTGGGCTGGGACATTTGGGAATGCTTGAAGGTGGTCACGGGGCCGGCCCAGAACTTCGGCTGGCCCATCTACGAGGGTTTGTCCGTGATGGCGCTCTACGATCAGGACATTCCTAACCAGGACGCGCCCAACCCGCTTTTTCCGGGGGGCGGCTGCAACCAGTACTTCTCCTTCAAACAACTGCTCAAGGAGGACACGCTGCTCCCGGCCAATTTTCCGCCCTTCAACAATCCGTGCAACGCGGGGGTGAAGATTCCGAACTCCATTCCGCAGTTTCTGCACACCCGGCCGGTGCTGGACTGGAACCACGCCAGCGCCATCACGCGCACGCCCACCTTCACCTCGGGCAACGCCACCATTGCCAACGTCGGCGCGGGTGGCTCGCCGGTCTCGGGTTCCCAGTTCCAGGGCAACTGCTCCATCGGCGGTGTCTGGTACACGGCGGCGGCTTTTCCGACCCAGTATTTTAACACCTACTTCCACGCCGACTGGGGCCAGGGCGTGATCAAGAACCTGACCTTCGACGCGAACGACCGGCCGGTGTCGCTCAACAATTTCGCCAGCGCCGCCGGCGCGGTGGTCTGCATGGCGGCCCATCCCACCGACGGCAGCCTCTACTACGTCAGCTACATCAGCGGGGACGCGGGCACCATCCGCCAACTGGCCTACACCGGCAATCGCACTCCCGTGGTCGCGGCTTCGGCGGATCAGATTTATGGACCCACGCCGCTGGGCGTGCAGTTCAGCAGCGCCGGATCGAGTGATCCGGACGGCAGTCCGCTGACCTACTCATGGAATTTCGGCGACGGCTCACCGCTCAGCACCCAGGCCAATCCCGCGCACAGTTTCACCGCCCCGCCCGGCGTGCCCACCAAGTTCACGGTCACGCTCACGGTGAGCGACACGGGCGGGCTGAACGCCTCGACGAACTTCGCCGTCTCGGTCAACAACACTCCGCCGAGCGTGGCCCTCAGCAATCCGCTGGATGGCGCGCTCTACTCGCCGAGCATCGCCACGACGGTGAGCCTGAGCGCGGTGGTGAGCGACGTGCAATCGAGCAACAGCCAGCTCGCCTATTTCTGGCAGACCCTCCTGCGCCACAACAATCACGAGCACTTCGTCATCGCCTCGACCAATCAGACCTCCACCACGGTGCTTTCGCCCATTGGCTGCGATGGCATCAACATTTACCATTACCGTATTCTGCTCACGGTCACCGATCCGGCTGGGCTGGCCACGACCAGGGAAGTGGGTATGTATGCCGATTGCGGCGCGACCGACACGCCGCCGACCATTTCCAACATCGGGAACCAGACCATTCCCCAGGATCAACCGACCTCGCCCATCGCCTTCACCATCGGCGACGGCCAGGTGGCGGCGATTAATCTTCAGCTCAACGCGACGTCGTCGAACCCAACCCTGGTGCCGCCGGGAAGTTTTGAATTCGGCGGCTCCAGTTCCAACCGCACCCTCGTCGTGACGCCGGCCCTCGGCCAGGTGGGCACGGCCACCATCACGGTCTTCGTCGATGATGGCCCGAATCTGGTGAGCGACACTTTTGTCCTGACTGTGACTCCGCCGGCTCCGGGCACGCGCTCGTACACCAACTCGACTTCCATTATCGTTTCCGTGCCGGATCAGGGTCCGGCCACGCCGTATCCGTCGTATCTCCCGGTCAACGGACTGGGCGGCACGATCACGAACGTCACCGTCACGCTGAACAACTTGACTTACTCGTGGGCGGCGGATCTCGATGTGCTGCTCGTGAGTCCGTCCGGGCAGGGGATTGTGCTCATGTCGGACGCGGGTGGCGCGGCGGTGAACGACGTCACGCTGACCTTTTCCGACGCGGCGGTGCCTTCGTTGCCTGCCTCGGGCGCGATTGCGTCGGGCACCTACAAGCCGACCAACTTCGGGGCCGGCGACACCTTTGCCGCGCCAGCCCCGGCCGGGCCGTACTCGACCACGCTCGCGGCTTTCAACGGTCAGAATCCCAACGGCTCCTGGGCCTTGTATGTGTTCGATGACGGCGCGGGGGACACGGGGCTTTTCGCCAACGGCTGGAAGCTGACCATCAGCACCGCCGGCACCGGCAACCAGCCGCCGACCATCAGCGACATTGCGAACCAGACCACGACCGTCGATGTGCCCACGGCGGCGATTCCGTTCACCGTCGGGGATGCCGAGACGCCCGCCGCCAGTCTGGCTTTGATCCGCGCTTCCTCGAACCCGACTCTGGTGCCGACCAACAACATGGTCTTCGGTGGCAGCGGTTCCAATCGCACTGTCACCGTGACGCCTGCAGCCGGCCAGACCGGCACGGCCACTCTCACCGTGAGCGTGAGCGACGGCACGAACACGACCAGCGATAATTTCCTTCTCACCGTCAACGTGGTGAACACGCCGCCCACTCTCACTGGAATCGCCGATCAGATTATCAACGAGGACACGGTGGCCGGGCCGTTGAGCTTCACCATCGGCGACGGCCAGACGGCGGCGGCGAGCCTCACCCTGGGCAAGGCTTCCTCGAACGCGTCGCTGGTTCCGACCAACAACATTGTCTTCGGCGGCAGCGCCAGCAATCGCACCGTGACCATCACCCCCGCGACCAACGCCACCGGCAGCGCCATCATCACCCTCAGCGTGAGCGACGGCCAGGCCACCACCAGCACGAACTTTCTCGTCACGGTCAACGCGGTGGATGACGCGCCGACCATCAGCAACATCTCGAACCTCGCGACGCCCTACGAAACACCCACGGCGGCGATCCTGTTCACCGTCGGCGACGTGGATACGGCGGTGGCGAGCCTGACGGTGAGTGGCGGTTCCTCGAATCCGGCGTTGGTGCCGACGAACAACATCGTGTTCGGCGGGAGCGGTTCCAATCGCACCGTGACCCTCACCCCGTCCACCGGCCAGACCGGCACCGTGACCCTCACCGTGATCGTGAGCGACGGGAACGGCAGCGCGCAGGACACCTTCGTGCTGACCGTGAATCCGCCCAACGCGCCCCCGGTGATTTCCGCCGTGGCCGACCAGATCGTGAATGAGGACACGGCGACCGCACTGCTTAACTTCACCATCGGCGACGCCGAAACCGCCGCGACGAATCTGGTCGTGGGCCGCGCTTCCTCGAATCCGGCCCTGGTCCCGACGAACAACATTGTTCTCGGTGGCAGCGGCAGCAATCGCACCGTTTGGGTTACACCGGCCACCAACCAGAACGGCACGGCCCTCATCACGCTCACGGTGAGCGACGGTCAGGCGACGACGAGCACCAACTTCCTGCTCACGGTCAATCCCGTGAACGACGCGCCGGCACTGACCGGTTTCGCCAATCAGTCCACCACGGTGGGCGGCACGGTCGGCCCATTGAGTTTCACCATCGGCGACGTGGAGACGGCTGCCGCCAGCCTGATCGTGAGCGGTGGTTCCTCCAATCCCGCGCTGGTGCCGACGAACAACATTGTCTTCGGCGGCAGCGGCAGCAACCGCACCGTGTCGGTCACGGCCGCGCCTGGATTGAGCGGCACAGCCACGATCACCTTGAGCGTGAGCGACGGCACGAACACCGCGAGCACCAACTTCCTGCTCACCGTCTCGACGCTGATTAGCGGCACGTTCGCCTTCACCAATGCCGCGACGATTTACCTCACCAATCCCGTGCCGTCGGCGGCCAATCCTTATCCCTCGACCATCAACGTCAGCGGCCTGGCCGGTGTGGTCAGCAATGTGACCGTGACGTTGCGTGGCCTGACCCATAGCTGGACGCGCGACATCGACGTGCTGCTGGTCGGGCCGGCCGGGCAGAAGGTGATGATCTGCTCGGACGCGGGCAACGGCGGCGCAAACAACGCGACCTTCACGCTCTCGGACGCGGCGGTGGCGGCGCTGCCGTTGTCGCAACTGGTTTCCGGCACCTATCAACCGGATGATTACGAGGCGGGCGAAATCCAGCCTGCTCCCGCTCCAGCCGGGCCGTATGAGACTCTGCTCTCCAGCTTCAACGGTCAGACGCCGAACGGAACCTGGTCGCTGTTTGTGGCCGATGATGGCAACGACGATGTGGGCAGCTTCGCCGGTGGGTGGAGCATCACCCTCACGGCGGTCTCGGATGGTTTGCAGCCGCCGACGATTTCCAGCGTCAGCGGGCAGACTATGGTTGAAGACTCTTCCACCGAGCCGTTGAGTTTTACGGTCGGCGACCCCGACACGGCCGCCACCAGTTTGGTGATGAGCGGCGGCTCCTCCAATCCGGCGCTCGTGCCGTCCGGCAACATTGTCTTCGGCGGCTCCGGCAGCAACCGCACCGTGACCGTGACTTCGCTCGCCAACGCCAGTGGCACGGCCACCATCACGCTGACCGTGAGCGACGGCGCGACTAACACGAGCGCGAATTTTCTTCTAACGGTCACGCCGGTGAACGACGCGCCGGCCCTCACCGGTGTCGCGGATCAAATCATCAACGAGGATGGCGCGACGGCGGCGCTGGGATTTGTGGTCGGTGATGTCGAGACGGCGGCGGGCAGCCTGGTGGTGACCAGAGGTTCATCCAATTCCGCGCTGGTCCCGACGAACAACATCGTCTTCGGCGGCTCGGCTTCGAACCTCACCGTGACCATCACGCCCGCGCCGGATGCCAGCGGCACGGCGCTCATCACGCTGACGGTCAGCGACGGCACGAACAGTGTGAGCACGAACTTCCTGCTGACCGTGAACGCGGTGAACGACCTGCCGACGATCACGGGGATTGCGGACCAGACCATCGACGAGGACGGCGCCACGGCGGCGCTGGGATTCGTCATCGGCGATGTGGACATGGCGGCGGGCGGGTTAACCCTGACGCGAGGCTCGTCCAATCTCGCGCTGGTCCCGACGAACAACATTGTGTTCGGTGGCGCGGATGAGAACCGCACCGTGACCGTCACGCCCGCGCCGGACGCGAATGGCACGGCGCTCATCACCCTGACGGTCAGCGACGGCACTAACAGCGTGAGCACGAACTTCCTGCTGACGGTGAACGCCGTGAATGACACTCCGACGATCTCGGGGGTTGCCGATCAGACCATTGACGAGGATGGCACGACGGCGGCGCTGGGATTTGTGGTCGGTGATGTCGAGACGGCGGCGGGCAGCCTGGTGCTGACCAAGGGTTCATCCAATCCCGCGCTGGTCCCGACGAACAACATTGTGTTTGACGGCGCGGATGCGAACCGCACCGTGACCGTCACGCCCACGCCGGATGCCAGTGGCACGGCGCTCATCACACTCACGGTCAGTGACGGCACGAACAGTGTGAGCACGAACTTCCTGCTGACCGTGAACGCGGTGAACGACGCGCCCGTGTTCGCGGCAATTTCCAACCATGTCCTCAATGCCGGCCAGACCCTCTCGTTCACGAATTCAGCCACCGACATCGATCAGCCTCAGCAGGCGCTGGTCTTCAGCCTCCTGGATTTCCCGGCGGGTGCCACCGTGGACCCGAGCAGCGGGCTTTTCTCCTGGCGTCCCACCGTGGCGCAGGCCGGCCTCACGAATATCATCCAGGTGCGGGTGGTGGATGATGGAGTGCCAAGCCTCGGCGCCACGCAGAGTTTCTCAGTGATCGTGAACCCGCTGGTGCTGCCCTCGGTGGCCCATTCCTCCATCGCCGGCGAAGTCTTCTCGCTGGTGGTGATGGGACCGGTTGGGCCGGATTACACGGTGCTGGCCTCACCGGACCTTCTGTCCTGGGAGGCGGTGTTCACCACCAATGCGCCGCCCGTGCCCTTTTCCTGCACCTTCACCAACGTGGTTGGGTTGCCCACCCGCTTCTTCCGCATCCAAGTCGGGCCTTGACCAATGAAAGCGACGCGCCACAGCCCTGTTCCTGGAAACCATCGAAAATCGTGATTGTCATAAGCGAAACAAAAGATGGCTTACGCCCAGGCGACCCAAGAGGGTCGCGGCCGCTCCGCCTCTTCAACGACCAAACACCTCCAGCAGCAGGTGTTCATGCGATGAACCTCGATGGCTCCACGGGGAGCGCCCGGGCGGTTTGGGGTGACGTGGCGGTCAAGTCCAGCGTTCGCTGGGGCTTTCTGCTGATCGTTGGTTTCGCGCTTTGGGCCGCACGGCCGGCGGTGGGCGCGACTTTGGCCACCAATACCGTGTCCATCACCAACTCCACTCTGATTGCCCTGACTAACACGGCGGGGAATGTGCCGGCCAATCCCTATCCTTCCGTCATCAGCTTCTCCAACGTCATCGGCCAGGTGAGCAACGTGACGGTGAGCCTGCGCAACCTGACCCATGCCTGGACGCGCGACATCGACATCCTGCTCGTCGCGCCGGACGGTCGGAAGGTGCTCCTGATGTCCGATGCCGGCAACGGCGGAGCCACAGCCGTGACTCTGACGCTGGATGACTCGGCTCCGACCGCGTTGCCGCTCTTGCAAATGACCACCGGGACTTTCCGGCCGGCTGATTATGCGCCCACGGAAATCTTTCCCGCGCCCGCGCCCGCCAGCCCCTATTCCAACACGCTTGCCGCCCTCAAGGGGCAGAGCGCGAATGGCGTGTGGACTCTTTACGTGATGGACGACGGAGCCAACGACATTGGCAATATCGTCGGCGGTTGGAGCCTCACCCTCACCGTGGTCACGGATGGCACGGAGCGCCCGGCCATTTCCACCGTGGCCGACCAGACGATTCCGGAGGACGGCACCACCGGGCCGTTGAGCTTCACGGTCGCGGATTCAGACACGCCACTGGCCAGCCTGGTCCTGGCCGGCGGCTCGTCCAATCCCGTGCTGGTGCCGACGAACAACATTGTCTTCAGTGGCAGCGGCAGCAATCGCACCGTCACGGTGACGCCCGCGCCCAACGTCCACGGCACGGCGACGATCACGCTCTTCGTGACCGACGGGAACACGGCCACGAACAGCATCTTCCTGCTCACGGTCAACCCGGTGAACGATACGCCGACGCTCACGGGCGTGGCCGATCAAGTCATCAACGAAGACGGGACCACCGGACCGTTGAACTTCACCATCGGCGATGTGGAGACGGCGGCGGCGAGCCTGGCGTTGTCGCCCGGTTCTTCCAACCCGGCCTTGGTGCCGACGGGCAACATTGTGTTTGGCGGCAGCGGCAGCAACCGCACCGTCACGGTGACGCCAGTTCCCAATGCTTTTGGCAGCGCCCTCATCACGCTGACGGTGAGCGATGGCACCAACAGCGCAGGCACGAACTTCCTGGTCACGGTCAATCCGGTGAACGACGCACCGACCATCACGGGCGTGGCGGATCAGAACATCAACGAAGATGGCGCGACGGGGTTGCTGAACTTCACGATTGGGGATTTGGAAACACCGGCGGCGAGCCTCGCGGTGAGCGCCGGTTCCTCCAATCCAACACTCGTGCCGACCAACAACATCGTTTTCGGCGGCGCGGGATCGAGCCGCACCGTGACGGTCACACCGGCGGCGAACACCCACGGCACCGCGATCATTTTCCTCTCGGTGAGCGACGGTGCCATCGTGACCACCACGAACTTCTTGCTGATCGTGAATCCGGTGAATGACGCGCCCACCATCACGGGCGTGCCGGATCAGAGCATCAACGAGGACGCCTCGACGGCGGTCCTGCCGTTCGTGGTCGGCGATTTGGAAACGCCCGCCGCCGGCCTGATCGTGAGTGGCGGTTCCTCGAATCCGACGCTGGTGCCGACGAACAACGTGGTGTTCGGCGGCTCGGGTGCGAACCGCACCGTGACCGTGACCCCGGCCACCAACGCGTTCGGCACGGCCATCATCACTCTGTTCGTGAGCGACGGCACGAACCTCGTGAGCACCAACTTTCTCCTGACCGTCAATCCGGTGAACGATGCGCCGACCCTCACGGGCGTGGGCGACCAAAGCATCAACGAAGACACGGCCACGGCGGCGCTGGGTTTTCAGGTCGAGGATCTCGAGACGCCGGCGGGAAGCCTGACTTTGAGCAGCGCCTCCTCCAACCCGGCGCTGGTCCCGACGAACAGCATTGGCTTCGGCGGCAGCGGCGGCAATCGCACCGTCACGCTCACGCCGCTGACCAACGCGCACGGCACGGCCACGATCACCCTGACCGTGAGCGACGGCGCCAACAGCACGAGCACGGATTTTGTCCTCACGGTCAACCCGGTGAATGACGCGCCGACCATCGCGACCGTGGTCGATCAGGTCGTGAACGAGGACGCCGCCACCGCCCTGCTGGGATTCACCGTGGGCGACATTGAAACTGCGGCGGGCAGTCTCGTGATGAGCGGCGGTTCCTCGAATCCCGCCCTCGTGCCGACGAACAACATTGTCCTCGGCGGCAGCGGAGCCAGTCGGACGGTGGTGGTGACACCGGCCGCCAACGCCCACGGCAGCGCGGCGATTTTCCTGACCGTGAGCGACGGGACGAACAGCACGACGACGAACTTCGTGCTCACGGTCACGCCGGTGAACGACGCGCCGACCATGACGGGGATCGCGAACCAGTCCATCAATGAAGACACGCCGACGGCGCCGTTGGGTTTTCAGATCGGCGACGTGGAGACACCGGCGGATCAACTGATCCTGAGCCGTGGCTCGTCCAACCCGGCCCTGGTGCCGACGAACAACATTTTCTTCGGCGGCAGCGCCAGCAATCGCACCGTGACCGTGACTCCGGCGCTGAACCAGCACGGCACGGCGGTGATTACGCTCACGGTGAGCGACGGCACTAACAGCGCGATCACGAACTTCGTCCTGACCGTCAACCCGGTGAACGACGCGCCGAGCATCACGGGTGTTCCCGATCAGTCCATCATCGAAAGCCAGACGGCCGGGCCGCTGAGTTTCACCGTGGGGGATGTCGAGACGGCGGCGGGCGGTCTGACCCTGAGC
This sequence comes from Pedosphaera sp., assembly GCA_031414955.1. GTDB lineage: Bacteria > Verrucomicrobiota > Verrucomicrobiia > Limisphaerales > SIBH01 > JANNGC01. Next base: position 10,836 of record JANOQV010000047.1, read on the forward strand.
AGCGTCTCCTCCGATCCGCTGCTTATCCCGACGAACAGCATTGTCTTCGGCGGCAGCGGCAGCAATCGCACCGTCACCCTCACGCCCATCCCGGAGGCTTACGGCATCGCGACCATCACGTTGCGGGCGAGCGACGGCACGAACACCACGAGCACGAACTTCCTGCTCATCGTGAATCCTTACAACGATCCGCCCACCATCACCGGCGTGGCGAATCAGATCATCAACGAGGACGGGGCAACGGGTCTGCTGGGTTTTCTCGTGGGCGACATCGAGACGCCGGTGAATCTACTCACCTTGTCCGGCGGTTCCTCGAATCCGGCGCTGGTGCCGACGAACAACATCGTTTTCGGTGGCTCGGGATCGAGCCGGACCGTGACGGTGACGCCGGTGGCGAATGGTTACGGCGTGGCGACTGTTTTCCTGACTGTCTCCGATGGAACCAACTTTGTGAGCACGAATTTCCTGCTCACGGTCACCCCGGTGAACGATGCGCCCGGGATTGCCGGGGTGCCGGTTTTTCTGAGCATCGCCGAGGATACCTCGACCGGGCCGTTGAGTTTCAACGTGGGCGATCTGGAAACGTCCGCCGCACTCCTGACCCTGGGCGCGGAAACGACCGACCCGGCGTTGGTGCCCACGAACAACATTGTCTTCGGCGGCTCCGGCTCGAATCGCACCATGACGGTGACGCCCGCGCCGAACGCCTACGGGACCGTCATCCTCACGATGTTGGTCAGCGACGGGACGAACAGCAGCAACGCCGAACTCATCATCGATTTCACCCCGGTCAACGACGCGCCGGGCCTCAGCAGCGTGGCGGGTCAGACGATTGACGAGGACACCACGACCGGCCTGCTCGGCTTCATCGTTGGGGACGTGGAGACGGCGGCGGCCAGCCTGACCGTGGCCGGCGCTTCCTCGAATCCCGCCCTGGTGCCGACGAACAACATCGTCTTGGGCGGCTCGGGATCGAATCGCACCGTGACCGTGACGCCGCTGCTTAACACCCACGGCACGGCCACGATTTCCCTGATCTTGAACGACGGGACGAACAGCACGACCACGAACTTTGTGCTGACGGTGAATCCGGTGAACGACGGGCCGGCGCTGACTGGGGTTGCGGCCCAAGTCATCAACGAGGATGGAGCAACGGCGGCCTTGGGTCTTACGGTCGGCGACGTCGAGACCTCGGCGTTGAGCCTCGCCATGATCGGCGGCTCCTCGAATCCGGCGCTGGTGCCGACGAACAACATTGTGTTCGGCGGCAGTGGCAGCGACCGCACCGTCACGGTCACGCCTGCGCCCGACGCCAACGGCTCGGCCACCATTTTTCTGACCGTGGGCGACGGAACGAACAGCACCACCACGAACTTCTTGCTGACGGTGAATCCGGTGAACGACGCACCCACGCTCACGGGCGTGGCGGAGCAGACAATTGCCGAAGATGGGGCGACGGCGGCGTTGAGTTTCACGGTGGGCGATGTCGAGACCTCGGCGTTGAGCCTCGCCATGATCGGCGGTTCCTCGAATCCAGCCCTGGTGCCGACCAACAACATTGTCTTGGGCGGCAGCGGGAGCAGCCGGACGGTTGTCGTCACGCCCGCCCCGGATGCCAACGGGACGGCCATCATATTCCTGACCGTGGGCGATGGCACCAACACCACGACGACGAGTTTTTCGCTGATCGTCAACCCGGTGAATGACGCGCCCGCTCTGGCCGGTGTGCCCGCGCAGAGCATCGACGAGGATGGCACAACCGGGCCATTGAACGTCACCGTGAGCGACGTGGAGACGCTGGCGGGGAATCTGACCCTGAGCAGTGTTTCCTCCAACCCGGCCTTGGTGCCCACGAACAACATTGTCTTCGGGGGCGGCGCTGGCAGCCGGACCGTGACGTTGACGCCGCTGGCGAACGCTTATGGCACCGCCACGATCACCCTGACGGTGAAGGACGGCACGAACAGCACGAGCACGAACTTCGTGTTGAGCGTAAACCCGGTGAACGACGCGCCGACCATCAGCGTGATTGAAGATCAGTTCATCAACGAGGATACGGGTGCGGGACCGTTGAGCTTCTCCATCGGCGATTTGGAGAGCTCGGCCGCGAACTTGATTCTGGTTCGTGGCTCGGACAATCCGGCCCTGGTGCCGACGAACAATATCGTGGTGAGCGGTTCCGGATCGAACCGCACGGTGACCGTGACACCGGCGCCGAACGGGGAAGGCGTGGCGATCATCGCCCTGACGGTGAGCGACGGAACCAACGCGGTCTCGGTCCAGTTCTTCCTCATCGTGGATCCAGTGAATGACGCGCCCACCCTCACAGGGGTCACGGATCAGGCGGTTGCCGAAGACACGGCCACGGCTCCGCTGGTCTTCGTCATCGGTGACATCGAGACCTCGGCGACGGGGTTGGTGTTGAACCGCGGTTCTTCCAATCCGGCGCTGGTGCCGACGAACAACATTGTCTTTGGCGGCTCCGGCTCGAACCGCACGGTGACGGTGACGCCGGCCCTGAACGCGCACGGCACGGCGATCCTGACGCTGACGGTGGGCGACGGCGCGTTGAGCGTGAGCACAAACTTTATCCTGACCGTGGACCCGGTGAACGATGTGCCTGTCATTGTGGGCGCCGGTGACCAAGCCACGAGCGAGAACACCACCGTCGGGCCGTTGAGTTTCACGGTGGGCGACGTGGAAACAGAGGCCGGCGAACTGCTGGTCTTCGCGGTTTCGAGCAACCCGGAACTCGTGGCCCCGGAGGGGATCGTCCTCGGCGGTTTCGACGCCCTCCGCACGCTGACGGTGACGCCTCTGTCCAATCAACTTGGCACCGCCTCGATCGAATTGATGGTTTTTGACGGCACCAACAGCTTCAGCACCAACTTTGTCCTCATGGTATTCCCGACGAATTTCGCGCCCACCATCACGGGCGTCGCCGATCAGATCATCAACGAGGACATGGACACGGGCGCATTGAGTTTCAGCGTCGGAGACGTGGAGACGGCCGTGGGCAGCCTCAGCCTGAGTGGTGAATGCTCGGACACCAACCTGGTTCCGGCCGGTAACATTTTGTTTGGCGGCAGCGGGGCGAATCGCACGGTCACGGTGATTCCCGCGCCGAATGCGAACGGCTTCGCAACCATCACGCTGACGGTGAACGACGGGACGAAGACGGCGAGCACGAACTTCCTGCTCCTGGTGGATCCGGTGGACGACCTGCCGACCGTGTCGGCGATGAGTGATCAGATGATCACTGAGGAACTGATTTTCTGCGGTTGTATCTCCGCCACGGCCCATTTCACCGTCCAGGATCCGGATGGCGCGGAGACGCTGACCGTCAGCGCCTCGTCTTCCAACCCGGCCCTCGTGCCCCAGGCCAATTTTTATCACGGCGGCATCGGCATCGAGCGGCTGGTGCGGGTGACGCCGCTGACGAACACCAGCGGCAGCGCCATCATCACCGTGACGGTGAGCGACGGGCTGCACGACGTGAGCACGAATTTCCTGTTCACCATGACGGCGGCGAATTTTCCTCCGAGCCTGAGCGCCATCGGTGATCAGGCGATCAATCAGGGTGCCTCGACCGGGCCGTTGAACTTCACCGTGAGCGATCCGGAAACGCCTGCTGCCAGTCTGATTGTGAGCGGTGTTTCGTCGAATCCCACCCTGGTGCCCTCGAACAACATCGTGTTTGGCGGCAGCGGCGCGAACCGCACCGTGACGGTGACTCCGGCGGCTGGGCAGTCGGGCATTGGTGCCATTACGATCCAGGTGAGCGACGGGGTGCGGGTCACGAGCACAGTCTTCGATCTGGGCGTGAGTTCTCCGCTCCTGCAAACCCGGTTGATGACCAACACCACGGTGCTGACGGTGGCCGATGCCGGGGTGGCGTCGCTTTATCCGTCGGTTATCAACGTGAGCGGGATTCTCGGGGTTATTGAGAACGTCGAGATCACGTTGCGCAACATGACCCACCCGCAGGTGGCCGACCTTGATGTTCTGCTGGTGTCGCCGGGCGGGCCAACGGTGGTGGTTTGCTCGGACGCCGGCTCGGGCGGGGTCTCCGGCGTGACTTTGACCCTTTCCGATTTCGCCGCGAATTCGTTGCCGCAAGCGGCCCTGGCCTCTGGTTTCTACCGGCCCACGGACTACAGCCAGGGCGATCCTTTCCCGGCCCCGGCCCCGGTCGGTCCACGCGGGACGACGATGTCCACTTTCAAAGGTTACTCGCCCAATGGAGTCTGGGCGCTTTATGTGCGCGACGATGCGTCCGGCCAGCAGGGCGGCATCAATGGTGGATGGAGCCTGAAGATCACGAGCGTATTTAGTTCCTTCAACCTGCAGGGTTTCACCACCAACGGCGGGGCCGTGCTGCTGCTCCAAGGTTCACCTTCCCAAGCCTTCCTCATCGAGGCGTCAGAGGATCTGTTGACTTGGGAGGTGCTGGACGAGATTCAGCCGGCGAACGGCAGTTTCACTTTCGTGGATGCCACGGCTTGGTCGCACGGCTCAAGGTTTTATCGCGCCAGGCCGACTCCTTGAGGGGGCGCGAGGCAGGATTTGCAACTTGGGCCGGGTTCGGGCCAAGCTTCACAACATCGAAACGAGATATGATATTCACTGAAACCAAACTGAAAGGCGCGTTCATCATCGACCTCGAGCGCCGGGAGGATTCGCGCGGCTTCTTCGCGCGGGCCTTCTGCCAGAACGAGTTCCAGGCCCACGGCCTCAAGCCGGTCATCGCCCAGGCCAACCTCGCCCACAACAAGCTCAAGGGCACGGTGCGCGGGATGCACTTTCAGTTTCCGCCCGCCGCCGAGACCAAGGTGGTGCGCTGCACACGCGGCGCGATCCTCGACATCATCGTGGATTTGCGGCCCGAGAGTCCCACCTTCCTCCAGCACATCGAGGTGGAGTTGAACGCGGACAACCAGCGCGCCCTGTATGTGCCGGAGCGTTTCGCGCACGGCTATCAGGCGCTGCGCGATAACACGGACACGAGCTACCAGGTCGGCGAGTTTTACACGCCGGGCTGCGAGGGCGGCCTGATGTACAACGATCCGGGCCTCGGACTGAAGTGGCCGCTGCCGCTCTCGGTGATTTCCGACAAGGACCAGGCCTGGAAGTCCTTCCAGGAGGTTGAGGCCGAGATCCGCCAGCGGATGAAGATTTGAAACGTCGCACGCCAACGAACTGAGGAACGAACATGATACTTGTCGATAACGCATTGAAGGCCCGCGCGGAGCAGGGCAAACCCATCCGTGTCGGTCTGCTCGGCTCCGGCTTCATGGGGCAGGGCTTCACCAACATGGTCGTGAACAGCGTGCCGGGCATGAAGCTCGTCGCCATCTACGGCCGCAAAATCGAGCGCGCCCGCGGCATCTTCGAATACGCCGGCCTCAAGGACATCGTGGAGGTCACGAAACAGTCCGCGCTGGAGGACGCCATTTGCGCCGGCCAGCCGGTCATCACGCAGGACGCCTTCCTGCTCGCGCGCTCGGAAAACATCGATCTCATTGTCGATGTCACCGGGGCCGTGGATTTTGGCGCCCAGGTGCTGCTCGAAGCTTTCAAGCACAAGAAGGATGTGGTGCTGGTCAACGCCGAGATCGACGCGACCATCGGGCCGATTCTCCAGACCTACGCCGCGAAGCACGGCTGCATTCTTTCCGCCTGCGAAGGCGATGAGCCGGGCGTGCAGATCAATTTGTATCGCTGGGTGAAGGGCCTGGGCCTGACGCCGCGCGTGATGGGCAACGTGAAGGGCTTGCAGGATCCGTATCGCAATCCGACCACGCAAAAGGGCTGGGCCGACAAGTGGGGGCAAAATGCCGCGATGGTGACGAGCTTTGCCGACGGATCGAAGATCAGCTTCGAGCAGGCCATTGTCGCCAATGCCACCGGCTTCGTCGTGAAGTCGCGCGGCATGTCGCGCGGTCTCGAATACAAGGACGACGTGATGAAGATCGGCAAAATCTACGACATCGACGAAGTGCGCCGCCTGGGCGGCATCATTGATTACGTCGTGGGCACGCCGCTGACCAAGGTCTATTGCCTGGCCGAGCACACGGACCCGAAGCAGCAGCATTACCTGAATCTCTACAAGATGGGCGAAGGCCCGCTCTATTCGTTCTTCATTCCGTATCACCTGGTTCACTTCGAGTTTCACAATGCGGTGGCGCGCGTGGCGTTGTTCCGCGATTCCGTGGCCAAGCCGCTCGGCGGGCCGGTGGTGGAAGTGTGCGCCGTCGCCAAGCGCGACTTGCAGACCGGGGAAGTTCTCGACGCCTACGGCATGTACATGACCTACGGCGAGGCCGTGAATGTCGGCGAGATGAGCAGTCAACGCCTGTTGCCCGAGGGACTTGTTGAAGGCTGCAAGCTCAAGCGCGCCATCAAAAAGGACGACGTTCTTACCTACGACGACGTGGAGTTGCCGCCGAACCGGTTGGCGGATCAACTTCGCGCCGAGCAGTACCGCCATTTCCGTGGCGAGACCTGGCTGGAGGATTGGCTCGCCGCCGGTGGAGGACGGCAACAGGCTCCATCTACGCCTCGTCGTCCGGAACCGGTTCCGGCCTAAGCTGCCGGCGATCGTCGTGACTCGAACATTATGAAAGTAGTTCTCTTCTGTGGCGGTTTTGGGATGCGCATGCGCGAGTACTCGGAAGCCGTGCCCAAGCCCATGGTGCCCATCGGCTACCGGCCGATTCTCTGGCACGTCATGAAGTATTACGCCCACTACGGCCACAAGGACTTCATTCTCTGCCTCGGCTACAAGGCCGATGTGATCAAGAACTACTTCCTCCAGTACGACGAGTGCCTCTCGAATGACTTCGTGCTCTCGAAGGGCGGCAAAGGCGTGAAGTTGCTGGCCTCGGACATTCAGGACTGGCGCATCACGTTCGTCGATACCGGCCTGACCTCGAACGTCGGCATGCGCCTCAAGGCCGTGCAACAGCATCTCAAGGGCGAGAAGTACTTCCTCGCGAATTACAGCGACGGCCTCTCCGACGTGCCGCTGCCCAAGGTCATCAACGACTTCAAGCGCTCGGGCAAGACAGCCACCTTCGTCGGCGTGAAACCCAAGGCCACGTTCCATCTCGTGGATGCGGATACCAACGGACTCGTGAAAAGCATCGCCCATGTCCGCAGCGGGGATGCGCGCATCAACGGCGGCTTCTTCGTCTTCAAGCAGGAGATTTTCGATTACATGAAGGACGGCGAAGAGCTCGTCGAGCAACCGTTCCACCGCCTTATCGCCGAGAAGAAGCTGCTTTCCTACAAGCACGACGGCTTCTGGGGCTGCATGGACACCTTCAAGGAAAAGCAGGAGTTGGACGACATCTTCGGTCGCGGCGTGGCGCCGTGGGTCGTGTGGCGGGGCCACGGGGAAGGGAACGGCAAATGATTCAGTTCGAACTGGGCCGCGTCAAAAAAGTCCTCTGCCTCGGCGCGCATTCCGACGACATAGAGATCGGCTGCGGCGGGGCCATCCTGAAAATTATCAAAGAGTGTCCGGACGTCGAAATCCTCTGGGTTGTCTTCGGGGCCACGGGCGAGCAGCGCATCAAGGAGGCCAGGGCCAGCGCGGAATCTTTCCTCAAGGGCGTGCAGCGGAAAAAGATTATCATCAAGTCTTTCCGTGACGGTTTCTTCCCATTCGTCGGCGATCAGATCAAGGATGTGTTTGAGGAGATCAAAAAGGAGTTCGTCCCCGATCTGGTCTTCACTCATTACAAGGACGACGCGCATCAAGATCATCGGATGCTCGCGCAACTCGCCTGGAACACCTGGCGCAATCATTTCATCCTCGAATACGAGATTCCGAAGTACGACGGCGACCTTGGGCGGGCCAACGCCTTCATCCCCGTCAGCCGCGTCCTGGCCGACCGGAAGGTGAAGTGCCTGATGAAATTTTTTGCCACCCAGCGCAACAAGCACTGGTTCACGCCGGACTTGTTTTACTCGTTGATGCGCCTGCGCGGCATGGAGAGCAACGCCGCGAGCACTTACGCGGAAGGGTTTTACTGCCGCAAGGTGGTTCTGGGCGCGGCCTGAAAGTTTCAGATGTACGACTGCACAATTGTCGGTGGTGGAATCGTGGGCCTGGCGACGGCGATGACGCTCGTCCGGCGGCAGCCTGGCATTAAGCTGCTCCTGATCGAGAAGGAGGACCATTTCGCGGAGCACCAGAGCGGGCGCAACAGCGGCGTCATCCACTCCGGCATCTACTACAAGCCCGGCAGCTTCAAGGCCAAGTTCGCGCGCGAAGGCAGCCGGACGATGGTCGAGTTCTGCCAGGAGCACGGCATCAAGTACGATGTCTGCGGCAAGGTCATCATCGCCGTCGAGGAAAAGGAACTGCCGCTGCTGGATAACCTCTACCAGCGCGGCCAGCAGAACGAACTCAACGTCACCATGCTGACTCCGCAGCAGGTGAACGAGATCGAGCCGCACGTGCGCGCGCTGGCTGGCATCAAGGTGCCGAGCACCGGCGTGGCTGATTACAAGGGCGTGTGCCATAAGTACGCCGAACTGGCGCGGGCGGGCGGCGGCACGATCCATCTCGGCACACGACTGAAGCACATTCGCAATGGAGACAACTCGAAGGTGCTGGAGACGGACAAGGGCGAGTTCGAGGCGCGCTTCCTGATCAACTGCGCCGGTCTCCACAGCGATAGGGTGGCCAAACTCGGTGGACTTCAGCCCGAGGCGAAGATTGTTCCGTTCCGCGGCGAGTATTTTGAGTTGGTGCCCAACCGCCGCTTTCTCGTGAAGTCGCTCATCTATCCCGTGCCGAATCCCGACTTCCCATTCCTCGGCGTCCACTTCACGCGCATGATTGACGGCTCGATTCACTGCGGGCCCAATGCCGTCCTCGCTTTCAAGCGCGAGGGCTATCACAAGACCGATTTCAACCTGCGTGACTTCTGCGAGACCATGACCTACGGCGGCTTCTGGAAGCTGGCGAAGAAGAACATGAGTGAGGGTCTGATGGAGATGCGCCGCTCGCTGAGTAAAGCGCTTTTCGTGCAGAGCCTTCAGCGCCTCATTCCCGAGGTGCAGGCCGAGGACATCACTCCCTGCCACGCCGGCGTGCGCGCCCAGGCGCTGTTGCCCACCGGCGGCATGGTCGATGACTTTCTCTTCCAGCGCGACCGCAACGCCATTCACGTCTGCAACGCGCCGTCGCCCGCCGCCACGGCGTCGCTGGAGATCGGCAAGTCCATCGCGGATCAGGTGCCGGAATTGCGCTCGCGCACGACGGTCGGCGCGTGAGCCTTCGGAGCGCCGAGCATTGCTCGGCATTGGAGGGATTGTGTCGGGTCGCTTCGAGCCGAGCATTGCTCGGCGTTCCGTTACATCTTCCCGAGCTTCCAGAGTTTCGCGTCGCTGCGGATGAAGATCGCACCGTCCGCCACGGAAGGCGTGCTGAGAATCGGCTTCTTCAAGTCGAGTTCGCTCACCACTTCGCCCTGCGACTCCACGTTCACCACCTGCAATAGCCCCTTCTCGTTCACGCAGTAGAGATGGGTGCCGTTCGCGATGGGCGTGGCGCTGAACGGCCCCTTCAATCGCAGTTGCCACAGGCGCGCTCCATCCTTCGCGTCGCCCGCAGTCAGCACGCCGGCGTCGTTGAGCGTGAACACGCGCCCGTTCAGAATCACCGCGCTTGCGGTCGCGGGGCGCAGTTGCGCTGACCGCCAGAGTTGTTTCGGCGAGTTGCCGTCCGGCGAAGGTTCCAGCGCGGTGGTGCCGTTCGAGGGCACGTAGAGCACGCCGTCGCTCGGCGTCGCGGAAGGAATGGTCGAGGCTCCGTCCGTGTATTCCCACACGATGCGCCCCGTCTTCGGCTCCACGGCGGCGATGCCTTTGCCGGATTGCAGGATGGCCAGCGTCGGTTGTCCCTTGGCCCTGAGCAGCACCGGCGATGTCCAGTTCGCCATCTTCGGGCGGTTCAGCTTCCAGCGATTCACGCCCGTCTTCACGTCGAGCCCGGCGGTGAAGGATTCGCTGTCGTTCTCCACCATGGTGATGAGCACGCCATCCGCGACGGTGAGCGACGACGACATGCCGAGGCTGTTGCTCGCGTTCGGATAATCCCGCGTCAATCCCCGCAGCCAGATCAGGTTGCCGTCGAGGTCGAGGCAGACCAGATCGTTCGAGGAGAAAATGGCGAACACATACTGGCCGTCACTGGCGGGTGTGGGCGCGGCTACCGAAGTCTTGTCGTGGCTCATGGTGCGGCCGGTGGCCCAGAACTGCCGCTCCCAGCGCTTCGAGCCGTCCTTGGCGTTGAAACAGATAACGTGCAGTCGGTCCTGCTTCGGCCCGCTCGAACAGGTCACGAAGACGCGGTCGCCGACAATGATGGGGCTGCTCAGCCCGCGCCCTGGCAGGTCGATGGCCCACTGGATGTTCCCGGCCTCCAGCTTGACGGGCAGCGCGGGATCATTGACGACGTTGTTGCCATTCGGCCCGCGGAACTGCGGCCAGTCGGCGACGGCGAAACTGATCGAGACCAACAACGCGGCGCAGATGAAAATGTTTTTCATGGTTGTGTCCTTTCGCAATTACTTCTTCGCGCTCGCAATGGGCGCGCCGAGGTTGTCCGTGATGCGCAATTGAAACTCCCACTCCTTCGTCCACTCCTCCTTCTGCTCGTTCTGGCACATCTTCACCACGATGGTGTTCTTCCCCTTCTTCAAATCCACCGGGAACCGGTATTGATCGATCTCCATGCCGCGATGGTATTCGTCGCGACCGAAGAGGAACTTCCCGTTCAGCCAGATCTTCCACGCGTTCTTGCAGCCCAGCCGCAGCTCCACCGGGCCCGCCTTCGCCGCGTTGAACTCCGTGTAAGCGTAACCCGCCACGCCCTTGAGTGCGCCGCACGGCTTGTTCAAATCCACCAGCCCGTAATCGCCGCCCGCCTTCAAGTCCTGCCAGCGCACCTTCCCCTCCTTGCCGTCGTATTCCGCCGCTAGGTCCACCCGCTCCTCCGGCGGATACACCTTGTCGAAGCCTACCCCGCCCGTGCTGTCGAACGGCCCGACTACCTTCCACTCCGACACCCAGCCGAAGACCGACGGCAGCTCCACCGGCCGTCCGAGCGACTTCAACTGCTTGGCAATCAGCTCCACCTGGTCCACGTCCCGCGCGGCGGGCAGCACCGCCTGGAACAGTGGGACCGCCTCGTTCGAGCGCCCGGCTTTCTGCGTGGCCAGCGCGGCGTCGATCTGGCGCTGCACGGCGTCGCGGCGCAACTCCCGGCCCGGGTCGTTCAACATCCCGGCGATCAGGCGCTCGCCCGCCGCCGGGTCCGCGCGCGCCACCAGCTCATACGCCAGCCGCCGCGCCGCCGGGCTGTTCTTCGTCTCCCGCACGAACTTCTCCAGCGTCGCCCCCGGCAAGGCCCGGCCCGCGGCCAGTTCCCGCGCCGCGATGGTGTCCACCGCCGCGCGCAGCCAGTTCACCGCCAGATCGTTGGCACCGTTCATCGACTTGAGGATGGGCACCAGAGCGTCCGCTTTCTCGGTGGAAACGGTTTGCCAGGCCGCACCCGCCTCGGCGTTGCCTTGGCCTTCCGGCCCGACGGCGCGGATGGTTTGGAGCGAGCCCGCCAGCGAAGCCGCCGCGCCCGGGGCCGGCCGTGCCAGGAGCGTCGCCATGACCGCGATGAGCAGAACAGGAAAGGGTAATTTCATAAGCCAGGGTTCAACTCGTTTTGGGTGCGGCATAATGGTGCGGAGTTGGATGCGCGAAGTGGCGGCTGTGTTCAAGGGGAAAATGGTGAGAGGGCTTACGAGCTAGATCCGTGAGAAGTATTGTTCCCAGACGTTCCCCCACTTAACAGTTCTGGTTCGCTCGTGGCATGATTGGGAAGATTTCAAAATTGGCCGGCTCGTCCCTTTCGTAGGTCGCCAGGTTATGGCCGACCTTGCAACAGTGTGCGGACGGGCCGTCCCCGCTCCAAGCGGTCGGGGCCACGAGGTTCCACGGTGGAGTCGGAACCAGCGAAACTGAGGGGCAGCGCCTGAGTGCTGGCCCAAGATACAGTGGGTCTTCGCCTGACCCGCCGCTCCCTCGTCACGTCACGGGAAACGCAGACGGTAGAATTTTCCGCCTTCGGTGGTGGCCACCGCAAAGGGGCTGGTCGCGCCCACCACCTCTTCCCACGGACCGGTTACGGTGTCTGAAACCTCCAGTTTCGCACCGGGAACGGCCCAGACCATCTCAAACCCGCCGGGCGAGGGCTTCATCTCGATGTGTTTCACGGTCACTTTGAAGGAGCACGAGTCCGTCAACCCACCTGGGTCCGTGGCGGTGCAGCTCACCACCGTCTCACCGGGAGGGAACAGGCTGCCGTCAGCGGGAGTGCAAGTGAACGTCGTGGGATAACAGTCGTCCGTGACCGTGATTTGGTTGGTGAAGGAGACAATGGCGCCTGCGGCACTGGCGGCGAGCGTTACGATGGGGCCTCCGCAACTGATTTCCGGGGCGGTGTTGACCTCCGGACAGGCTTTGTACTCGGTGAGCACGATCTTGGTCTCGCCCTTGAGACTGTTGGGACCGTAATGGACCCGGAACGCTCCGCCGTCTTCAGTTGGGAAGTAATTACCGTTGGTCACATTCGCGAACCATTCTGTGGCACCGCTGGCAAATAAACCCTCGGCGATGACGAATTCCTGGTTCGTAGCGGGGTGATAACCATTGAGCATGCGTATTTTCAAGCGGGCTGAAAGCCCTGCAAAATCGAGCCGGTGAGCCGGGACCTTGATCGAGTCATAATCGTTGGCATTAGGGCCGCCGATGTGGGCTTCCAGGGTGCCCGCCACGTACAGGTTGTCGTTGATGGTCAACGTACCCGCAGCGGTGTCGAATCCGGGGGCGATGGTCGCAGATTCCCGGATTGTCAGGTCGGCATTCACGTTCCCGTGGCCCCGGACATAGCCATAGTCAATCACAAGGTCCGACGAGGCGCTGACCGTGGCATTGCAGAGAGTGATCGATGCACTATCGTAGGCTCCATGCGTGAAACCGCCGTTGAACGCCAGGGTGCCGCTCGCAACAAAAACTTTGCCGTCGTTGTCGAACGGCACTCCGATTGTTGCTGTGCCGGTGCCCGCGCTCTTGCGGAAAACGCCCGGGGATGGGTTCCTGATCCGCGTCGTGCCGTCCCCAAAATAACCCAAGTCTGCCTGGATGTTCACCGTGCCAAAATTTTGCAACTCGGCACCATCAGCCGTGTTGAGGTTCCCCGCCCAGTTCCAGATGCTTTCGGACTCGTTACTAACCGTGCGCCCGCGGATATTCTTGGGCAGCCCGCTTGCCGCCACCGTTCCACCGCCATACAAGCTGAGGGCGCCACCCGCCTCAATGTTGCCGCCATAGGGCCAGTCAAACGTGCCGTAAATGGTCACCGCTCCATCTCCGGTCCAGGTGCCTCCTTCAAACAGCAGGTCATTCAACTTGGTAACGTTAACCTCGTCTTTCCAGATAATCGTTCCGGCGCTCTGGAGGAAGCTGGGGCTGAAGTGAGAGGCGTCGTTAACTTCCAAGGCACCGAAGGCACCGCTGACGATGACAGATCCGTCCCCCGTCAATACTGCTCCTTCATTCCACTCATGTAATCCGTCCCGAAGCCACAGCATGGTACCCGGCTCCAGGTTGACGGTGCCAAAGTGGTCGCTGCGGCTCAAAGCGAGCGTGCCGGTCTGGACATCGATGAGACCACTCTCCCGGTTCAGGAGGGGCACCGCGATCCCCATTTCGCCTGCGCCTGCGCTCTTGCGCAGCGTGCCCTGGGCTTCATTCACGATGATCGAGTCTCCATCGCCAAAACCTCCATAGCTCATGTTCGTCTGGATGTTCACCTCCCCTTTATTGTGGAACCGGGTGCCGTAGCCGCTGCGGAAGCCCCAACCCTCCTGTAACGCCCAGTTCCAGATGCTGCCCGTTTCGTTGGTGATCAGGCATCCGCTCATGTCCTTGTTCCAGCCGCCTGAAACAGTGCCACCGCCTTTCAACGTAAGGGAGCCATGCACGGTCATGGTCTCATCCAGCGTGTTAAGAGAGCCGCCATACGGCCAATCAAACGCCCCATTGACCGTCACCGCTCCAACTCCGGTCCAGTAGCCGCCTCCGAACAGCACGTCCTGCAACCCGGCGTGGCCGTTATACACGATCGTTCCATACGATTCCAAATTGTTGGGACTGAAACCGCTGGCGTCGTTCATCAGCAGGAGGCAATTGCCGTCAATGAGAACCGAACCATCCCCCATGAACTGTGCGCCGGTATTCCAAGCATTCGTGCCGTCGCCGAAGTACACCTGGGTGCCAAGGGCAGTCTGGAAAGTGCCCGTGTTGGTGCTGCCGTTCTGCAATCGAAACGTGCCGTTCAGGACCTCGACAGTCCCCTCATTCATGAAGGGCACCGCCATGGTGACCGTTCCGGAACTGGTTTGGCGGAAAATTCCCTCGCTGCGATTGAGGATCACCGAAGTGCCACCACCCAAGCTGCCGGAGTAGCCGAGGTTCGACTGAATCTCCACCGTCCCCCGATTGTCGAGCACGGCACCGCTACCGGTGCTGAAGCCGTAACCCTCGGGCAGCGCCCAAATCCAGGTGCTGTTTGTAGCGTTGATGACGGTGCGCCCGCGAATGCTCTTGGCATACCCCCCTGTCACCGTTCCCCCGCCCCGCAGGACGAGGGGCGCTGAACCCGCTTCAATGGCCCCGTTATACGGCCAGGTAAACGCGCCGTTGAGGGTTAACCCGCCTGCACCCCTGATCGCTCCGCCTTCCCACAGCAAATTCTCGATGGTGATGTCGTCGGTGAGTAGGACCAAGCCGTTCGGAATATACACATCAAAGGTGAAGCCACCGTTCCCGTTGTTGGGAAAGTCAGTATTGGGAGCCCAATTGGTCGCAACGCTCCAGGGGGCTTGCACGTCGTACGCGACGTTCCAGGTCGAAGTGACGTCAGCGCCGTTGGCGGCAATGGTCAGGGCGGCAAATAAACCCAGACCCGCCCTCAGATATTCGCGGCGGAACTTCGGCAAGTGGTGGACGGCGACGATGCGCTTAACGACGTTTGTTAGGGTGCCCAATGGTGCGGCCGGTGTCTGTTGCATGGTGTCTGTTGGTTTATTGTTCGTGACTTGCGCCGAGCAATTTCTCCGGGCGCAAGTTGCTCTCTGCTTTCAGATGCCCGCGCCGCGGGAAAACCTTTCAGGGAATTTTATGATTTTTGCGAAACGGTTGAAATGGGAACCTGAAGTCCGAAGGCCAAGCACGGGGTTCCAGCCACGAATGGACCCTGCGCGGCCAGGCCGCCACCAAGAGAAACAGCCGGTGGCACCGCCGAGACGGGAAGGACACAGAGATGGCCGGCCCAAAAAACCTCTGCGCTCTTCCCGCCTCTGCGGTGAACCAGAGCGGCTCAAAATAATTGGCGCGGGCTGCGGACACGATCGTGAATAGAAGTTCGAATGGACGCGACTTCGGAAGGGGTCTCCCTTTGCCCGGCTCTCGCCAGGACTTGCGGGCTTTATTCGTGTCGATTCGAGTTCGTTCGCGGTTTCAAAAATGGAGCCGGTACCGTTGCGATCCGTTCACCGGCCGGCGGAGTTTTCTGGGATGTGCTCGCGGACCAGTTTGAGCCAGTTCTGATAAGCCGCGCTGGCTCGCCATTCGTCGTAGGATTTGCCCGGACCGTTTCGTTCTGCTCCGCTCCCAGGTTCGCCGGCATTGTTCCCATCTGGGCGGCGAGTCGCTGCCGCTCTTCAGGCGTCAGGGCGAAGGCCGCCGCTTCGGTGGCGCGAGTGCGTTCGGTCAGGTTCGCCAAGCGCGTCTTAATTCCAAGAGTGGCAGACAACGACGCCTTCTCGTCCGTGGCGGTGCTGGCCAGCCATGCTTCGTGGCGGTTCACCGCCGGAGTGGTTTCCGCGTAGGCTTCGACGGAATAGACGTTGGATTCGGCCTGCCAATCCAGGAGTTGCTCTAGCGAGGAAGCCCCGGCCCGGTAAGGCCGGAGCATTCGATTCATCGCAAAGAGATTGTTGGTGGCCTTCACCTGATGGGGAAGGTCCGGAGTGGCACCCACGAGGAAGAGCAGGACGTCGCCGGCCAGAGTGTTCCCGCGCAGGAGCAATTTCTCCTTAGTTGAGGAATTACGGCCCGCAAGGGAAAGCAGGCTGCCGTCAATCGTGCAGCCCTGCACGTCCAGGGTGGGAACCTGGTTTGACGACAGGGTCTCTGGAGCCAACCAGGCCATGGCAAAACCCGCACCGCTCGAGAATTCGCACTGATAAAAGCCGGCCGTGGTCACATTTCTCAAATGGACGAATTCCGGCGGCGGCCGCGCGGGAAGGCTGGAACCGAACTCGAATTCAAACCGGCAGTGAGCGGCAAAAAGCGGAGCACCGTCCACACTGATCACAACGCTGCGAGCGAGCTCAGGCCGGCCGCGTTCTCTCGACGGCGATGGCTGCGCCACCAAGGTCAACCCTTCCAACACCAGCGCCGCGCTGGTGAACAATATCCGGCCGCCGGGCCGGGAGGATCTGAGCACCGGCTCGAAACCAGGCGCGGCGCGAAGAATCAAAGCTTTCCCGCCCAAATCCACCGGCGGCACCACCTGTGGGCCATGGAAGCGGCATTCAATCACCGCTCCTGCGGGCGCTGCCTCCACGGCTTCGGCCAGGGTCGCGAATCCTTTTTCCGACTGATCGCCGGAGGCGGACACGAAGAACAACGGCGCGCGTTGAGATTCTGAACCCACGGCCGGATTCGTTTCGCCCGGAGGTGTGACCGCGATCGTGTTTTCCTTCGGTGGAGACTTGGGTCGCATCGCGATGATCGCGACCAAGGCCAGCAACAATGGAATGATCATGACCGCGAGCCAGAACGGCAGTGTGAGCCTGGGGCGGATTCCACCGGCGCCAGGAGGGTTGTCACCGGGACGGTTCGGGTCCGAAGTGTTTTGAAGTTCCGCCAGCCGTCGTCCCAGTTCCCCGGCCACCTCCGCCGCAGTCTGAGGCCGTGAAGCGGGATCCTTCGCCATCAAACTCTGGATCAGCAGGCCCAGCCATTCGGGAATCCGGTCATTGAGCGTGTGCGCGAGCGACGGATTTTCTTCACACACGCGGCGCAGAGCCACCAGCGGTTTCTCCGCGCGAAAAGGTGATACGCCCGTGGCCATCTCGTAGAGCACACAACCGAAGCCAAACAAGTCAGCGCGCTGATCCACGGTGCCGTTGTTGGCTTGTTCGGGTGCCATGTATTCCGGCGTGCCGGCGACATGACCGTCTTGCGTCAATGCCGAGTCATCCGCCGCCCGCGCCATCCCGAAGTCGGTGATCTTCACCCGCTCGACACCGTTTTCGAGCAGGATGTTGCTGGGCTTCACGTCGCGATGGATGAGTCCTTGCGCGTGGGCCGCCGCGAGTCCCAAGGCGGTTTGTGCGCCGATGCGAAGGATTTCCTCCACGGACAGCGGCCCGGTCGCGCGGATGCGTTCTGAGAGCGTCCGCCCTTGCACGAACTGCATCACGAGGTAGGGCAGGCCGGAACATTCATCGACTGCGTAGATGGGCACGACGTGTTCATGGACCACGGCGGCGGCGGCGCGCGCTTCGCGGACAAACCGGGCGCGGGCCAGGGAATTCGCCGCGAGCGCCGGTGGCAGAATTTTGAGCGCGACGATGCGATTCAATGCCGGGTCGCGCGCCTTGAGCACGATGCCCATGCCGCCTATGGCGACCGCAGCCAACACTTCGTAAGGACCAAAACGCGCCAGCAGGCCGGGCTGATCCGTGGCTTGCAGAAAATCCAATCGCGGAGGAGAGGTTGTTTCAGCTTCGTGACCGGGCGAACGTGATTCGAGGATCCGCATGGCCGTTTCGAGTGCAGCGGACCCGGGTTGGGCCGAGGCGGCGTGTGCCCTGGCCCGCATTTCCAGCCAGCCCGAGTCACCGGCCATTTCTTCGAGTCGCGCCTGGCACGCGGAACATTCCGCGAGATGCGCCGACAATTTGGCGTCGTCGGCAGACGATGGTCGTCCGCGCAAGGCGGCGGCGAGTTGCTCGGTGGTCGGGCAGGCTGCTGACATTCAGTTCTCCAAAGTCGTGAGCGGTTCGTCGGTGGCGGTCTCGATCAATTCCCGCAGCCGGGCGATGACCCGGCTGCGGGCGATATAGACCGCCCCAATGGAGATTCCCAACTGGCCGGCCACTTCTTTCACGGAAACCGAGTTCACCGAGGTGAGCCAGAAGGCATCCCAGGTCGCGGGTTGAAATTCCGGTCGCGCCTTCTCGGCTGCCCAATCAAAAAGGCGCTGGCGGTAATCCTCCTCCCAACGCGTCAGTTCATCCGTGCCAGGCTCCTGGTCGAGGAATCGTTCGATGGTGGATTCGCTGGCCGGCTAGGGTGCGCGTTGCTGTCGCGCGAAAAATTTGTGCAGGCGATGACGCGTGGTCTGGAGCATCCAGCCGCGGAATTTTCCGCGCTGGGCGTTGTATTCAAATTTCGGCATGGCCTGCGCCGCCACGCGCATGACCTCCTGGGCCACGTCGGCCGCGTCCGCATCCTGAAGACCGTGACGTCGGCAATGGCCGAAGATGAGCGGGGTGTAGAGCCGCACGAATTCACTCCAGCACTCGGCATCATCCGTGTCGCGCAGGCGCAACAACAGACTGGGGCGGGTGACCGGTGCGGTGCTCATCGTACAGTGGTTTAGCCGGTGCCAGCATACGGAAGCGATGGCTCGGAACCAGTCATAAAATGCTCGATCAACTTCAACGACAGCCAACGCGGATGGGGCACGGTCAGCGTGAACAGCGACGTCGTCGAAGCCAGCCTTTCAGGCTCGCAGCGCGAGCTGTTCCACCGACAGATCCGCCTGCCTTCGCCTGGCTCATCTGGATTATTGCGGTGTCCGGCAACTGTGCCCTACCGTCACCCGCTGAATGTCTGAAATCCCAAAAGCCTACGAACCTCAATCGGTCGAATCGAAATGGTACCAGTTCTGGCTCGACCGGAATTGTTTCACCGCCGACCCGGCGCGCGTCTCTGAATCGCGCCCGGCGTATTCCATCGTCATTCCGCCGCCGAACGTCACGGGCGTGCTCACGCTCGGGCATGTGCTGAACAACACCATCCAGGACATCCTCGCCCGCAAGGCGCGCATGGATGGCAAGGAAGTCCTCTGGCTGCCCGGCACCGACCACGCCGGCATCGCCACGCAGAACGTGGTGGAGAAGACCTTGAAGAAGGCGGGCGAGATCAAGCATCGCAACGACCTCGGCCGCGAGGCGCTCGTGGCGCGCATCTGGGAGTGGAAGGAGAAATACGGCGGCATCATTCTCCAGCAGCTCAAGGCGCTCGGGGCGTC
>JANOQV010000048.1:0-5367 GCA_031414955.1 Pedosphaera sp.
GCCGCAGCAGCCACGATGGGAGAAGCGCGCCCGGACAATCCGGTGACGTTCGTTTCATTCCCCGTGCTGCGGCTCGGGAGAGCCGCGCGCCGCAAATCCAAATCAAAATCCGGATTCCCCATCACCAGCGACTTGGAAACAACCGCCTCCGACTTTGGATCTTGGACCTTGGACTTTGGACCAGTCTGACCCGCCGCAAGGCGAGCCACCTCCCTCCCGCTCCCGACGTAGCTGAAAGTTTTCTCATCGATGAGATACTTCACGCGCGCGGGCCTTGTTGCGCCGAAGTCCGACGGAGGCGAAAGCATCTCGAACGGCAACCGGCTCAACTGCCCGTCGGGACAAACGATGAGATGCGAAACATTCGTGAGCTGCCGCGCCAGCGGCGCATACACCAGTTCGCTCACGCGCTGGAGCGCCGCCGCCAAATCCTTCGCGCGAAATTCTCCGGCGGACATGCGCCGGGTGATGGTTTCCACCGCCGCGTCAATGGGCGCGGCTTCGCCCAAGTCCACGCGCTCCACGACCAGGTTCGTCGAGTCCTTCGCCAGCGGGAAAGTCAGGTAGGCGGCGTAACGAGGTTCCTTCCACTGGTTTGTTTTCCCTTTGAAATCAAATCGTCGGTATCGAATGAAATCAGCCAGCACGGCTTGCTGTGGCAGGCTGCCGGCAATGTCACCCAGCGTGAGATTACGCTCGCGAACGGTTTGAGCGACCAAGCCGATGCGATCCGCGAGTTGCGTCTCAATCTGACTCAACTCGGCCTGCAATTTTCGTCGCCGTTCATCTCGTTGCGATGGTTCCAATCTGCTCTGCGGCAGCAACGCCAATTCGGTTTGCGTCGCCTGAAACTGATCGCGCAATTTGCGCGTTGCGGTGCTTGGGTCCGCTTCCAGCGCGGCTTGGATGGTTTGCGTTTCCTCCCAAAAAGCTTTGTTTAGTGATAGACATTCGGCACCGAGGCGGGTGGCTGCAAGCCGGTTAAGTTTGGGAACATCGACACAAACTGAATGCAGCGGAAAGTCTGCAATAAAATGCTGCTCCACCATTTGTGACGCTCTCTGATGTGAAGTTTCTTGAAACTGCGTGGAGAGGTAGAACCTCTGACGGCGTGACGATTCCGCAAGGAGAGACGCGCCTTCAAAACAATTGCTCATGGCAAGCTGACAAAAAGCGAGGTTCATCAATGCGACGCACGTTGCTGGGTGTCCTGGTTCGAGGGTCATTTCATGAACACGTACGCTGAGTTTTAGCAGAGGAAAGGCTTCCTCGTAGAAGCCGCTTTTGAATCCAAGAGTCCCCCAGTTATTCAGCCCCCCCGCAACGCTGGGGTGAGCAGCGCCGAAAGCCTTTGTGAAAATCTCGATGCTGCGCTGGTGAAATTCCGACGCCTTCTGAAACTTTCCCTGTTCGCCATAAACGACAGCCAAACTTGTCAATGTTTCGGCGACATCAGGGTGGTTTCCACCTAAAATCTTCTCATCTATCGCGAGCGATTGAATGTATAAATCAACCGCTTCATCACGGAATCCACGATCCGCTGCGAGTTTCGCCAAGTTGTGCAAGCTCACCGCAACAGCGTGATGTTCGCGCCCGAAGATTCGCTTCCTGATTTCGAAACTGCGGCGATAGAACGGAAAAGCGCGCTCATAATTTCCCTGCACCTCTTCGATCGTTCCAATGTGGTCCAGACTCGTGGCAACGTCGGAATTCTCCGTTCCCAATGCCGCTTCCGTGATCGCGAGGCACCGTTGTTCCAAGTGCAACGCAATTCCGTAATCACCGAGCTCCCGGCGAAGCACTGCTAAGTTGTGCAAGCTGGACGCAACCTGAAGGTGCGCTGAACCCAACATCCTTTCCTTGATTGCCAAGCTGCGGTTGTGCAGCGCCAACGCCATTTTGTAATCACCTCTCTGTTCAAAGAGGCACGCCAGTCCGTTGAAGCAATCCGCGACAGCGATATGTTCGGAGCCGAAAAGATTTTCAAACACCTCCAGACTTCGCCGGTACAATCTTTCAGCAGCTTCGAAATCGCCCTGTTCCATGCTAATCGTCGCGAGGTTAAACAAACTGTCGGCTACATCAGGATGTTCTGGACCCAATAGTTTCTCTCTGATTTCAAGGCTTCTTCGCACACAAATAGCAGCATTCGAATAGCCGCCCTGTAACCGGTAAACGTCCCCCACGGACTCAAGGAGTTTTGAAACCCCGACATGATTGCTGCCAAGAGTTCTCTCGGCATCTTTCAAGCACGCTTTCAAGATCGAGAGCGCCTCTGCATGGGCACCATTTGTTTGCAGGCGTCGTGCTTTCTCGGTGCATTCAGAAACTCGCAAATCGGAATCCAGCTTTACGGCTGAAACGTTTGCTTGCGCGTTGGTCTCGTGCAAGGGCGCGATTAACAAGCCCAAGCAGAGGATGCCTCTGATCAAAGTGCGCGTCTGTTGACTGAGAATTCGCCCTGATTCACGTCCTCGTGACCAAACGTCGGTGCTTGATTTCAATCTTTGATCGTTCCGTCAGAATTAAGGAGGTCGGCGTAAGTGATATACACGTCGCCGTCGGAGAGTTCGTAACCTCGATGGTGCGGGTCCGGAATGGCGCTGACAGACTCCAAGAGGCATTCTGTAAAGCCCGGTGAAAGAAGGCGCGAGACGAAGCCTGCCAAAGTCAGCTTCAGTGGATCATGCAGTGGGTCACCTGCTCGGAATGCGGGAGCGCCGCTCACGCCCGGAATCCGTACCGGAGGGATGTTGCGTCCGGTGGCATCGGACAACTGGGCTGTGCCCGGCGTGTCGTGCAACTGAAACTGACGATAGCCAACATCTGCCACCGGGGTCGCATTGAAATGGTAATTGAGTCTTCGAGTGGTCGCGCCTTCCCTCAGTCCGTCCCCCGTGAATCCCAAGAAAAAAATTATGTCTCCCTTTGCGACTCTCTGGATCGGAATTTGTTGCAGAGGATAAAATCGCCAGCCTTCAAGGACATCAATTCCTTCAAACGTGAATGTGGCCAAATCGAGGTCGTCCCGCGCCGAAATCAATTGGGGGTTTACGACTCTGTAGGGGAACGATGGCGCGGCAACGCCGCAACCCGCTGTTAAGCTGATCCAAAGATTCTTGGCTCCGGTTTCGCTATCAGTCCGAAAACCTTCCCAAACGTGGGCAGCGGTCACAACGCAGCGTCGCGTACCGGTGTCGATGAAGGAACATGTGCCGTTATCTTGCCGCTCCAGAACCGGCGACTGGTTCGGACGGTTCCAACAAATTACAGCCGTGTGCTTCCGCAAAACAGCTTCGACAGCTTCGTTCACGTCTTCGGCGGAAGCTGGGCGGGCCAACCGTTTAGTGTTGTCGCTCTGTTGGTGCATTTGCACGCTCCTATCATCTTCAAAACGGCAATCGCCTGCAATGGTTTCCCATGAGGCGATGCCGCTACAAGTAGCCTTCAATTCGTCGCTCAATACCGCGGCACGCGAATCGTGCCGTAGCCGCGATAGCTGAGATTGTCGGTCACGGTGTCGTTGGCGGGCGTGCGGACGTGCGGTTCCACATACGTCCCGTTGCTCCGGGAGTAGCCGCCCACACTCATCGAGGGCGAAGCCGCATACGGGTTGCGATAGACGTAGGTGGAACGCGCGCTACCGCCCCGCGAGCCGGAGTCGGAGCGGTAGTGCGGCGCCACGTAGGTGCCGTTGCTGCGGACGTATCCGCGCACGGGTCCGGCGGGTGTGTTTAGGGCGGCGGCCAGCAAGGCGGCGGCGACGATGAGTTTGGTCAGGATTCTCATGATTTTGTTTTGGTTGAAGTGGTGGTTTGTGAATGGGCCAGTTCTCACCAGCCGTAGAGCGTCGTGAACGATGTGTTGCCGATATTGATGGTGCTGCCGGAGAGCGAGCCGCCGCCACTCGAGTAGTAGTTGTGGAAGGTGAAGTCCCCCATGGTCGTGCTGCTGCCATAAACGCTCACGGGCGGCGTGTAGCTGTAGGTGGGGTAGCAGGGCGTGGAGCCGTAGCCGGAATAGCTGGAGGACGAATAGCCCGGCGTGTAGCTGGGCGTGCTGCGGTGGTAGCCGCTCACGTAGGTGCCGCTGGCGCGGAAGTAGCCGTTGACCCATTCAGCGTGTGAACTGGCGGCGGTGGCGAGCAGGGCGACGGCGAGGGCGATTTTGGTGAAGGTTTTCATGATTTTGCTTTGGTTGAATTGGTGAGTTGTTCGGTGCGTGGTGATTGGTTCCGCCGTGGTTTTAGAAACCGAAGCCGTTGCGGCGGAGCGGGCGAGCGGGCTGGCTGAAGTCGTAGGAGGGCAAGGGGCGGACGATCCCGTAATCGGAATGGCGCGGCGAGACGTAGCCGGGTTCTTGCGAGGGATAGCCGCGATAGCTGTAGTTGTCGTACGGGGTGCCGTTGGCGGGGGTGCGGGAGTAGCCGCCCACGTAGGTGCCGTTGGCGCGGGTGTAGCCGTTCACCCAATCGGCGCGGGTCGAGGCAGCAGTGGCGAGGAGGACGAGAGCGAGGGTGATTTTGGTCAGTGTTTTCATGGTCGTGTCTTTGTTCGATGGCTTTTCCGCAGTGCCGGGGGCGACCGCCGCCGGTTTTGGTTTGTTCACTGGGAACAGCCTTCACCCATGCCATCGCAAACGGCGGGAGGTTTCTTACAAAATGTTTTTTAACCACGGATGGACGTGGATGAACACGGATGGGGAAGGGAGGAATTGCCACAGAGAACGCAGAGAGCGCAGAGAATGGAGCGCAGAGCATTGCTCGGCTCGAACGTCAGACATCAAGCCCGTGCCGAGCGATGCTCGGCGCTCCAAGTTGACTCACGCCGGGAGTTTTGTTCTTTGCGCTCTTTGCGTTCTTTGTGGCGAATCAAGGTGGCTTGCTGGCGCTCCTGTGTTCCCTCATTCTGCCGCCGTGCCGTTGCCCGACCTGCGCGATTTGCAACGCGGCGATTCTGCCGCGTGGGACGAGGCGTTCGCGTGGCTGTGGCCGGCGGCGTTCGGCGCGGCGCACGCGAAGCTCCAGCCGTTCCTGCCCGGCGAGGTGGAGGACGTGGCGATGGAGGCGCTGGAGGAATTGATCGAGAAAGTTCGCGAGGTGCGCGCAGTCGAAGAACTCAAGCCGCTGGTGGCGAGCATCGCGCATCATCGGGCGGTGAGCCGGCTGCGGCAGCATTTCGCGGCCAAGCGCGGCAGCGGCCAGACGGAAAGCCTGGAAGCGCGCGCAGAGGCGGGCGGCAGCGGCGAAACTGCGGCGGCCGGCGGCTCGCCGCTGGAGGCGCTGACGCAGAAGGAACTGGCGAACGTGCTGGGCGGGATGATGGCGGAGTTGAAGCCGCCGCAAGGCGAGTTGCTGCAAGATTTCTT
>JANOQV010000049.1:0-2411 GCA_031414955.1 Pedosphaera sp.
CAGCACAATCCGTTCAAGGCCGTGTATGACTCGAAACACCGCAGCGTTTACCTGATGACCCAGCGCATCCAGCGTCACCCGTATCTCGCCATCTTCGACGGTGCCGATCCCGCCACCAGCACTCCTGTTCGCACCACGAGCACGACTCCGCTTCAGGCGCTCTATCTGCTCAACGACGCGTTCGTGCATGAGCAGTCGAAACAGTTCGCCGCGCGCCTGCTGAAGGAGGCGAAGGACGACGGCACAAGGTTGAAACGCGCTTATCAACTCGCACTGGCGCGACCGCCTGAATCCTCGGAGATCGACGGTGGGCGGAAGTTTCTCACCGCCGTTGGCGAAAAACTCCGCGCCGATGGAAGGCCCGATGATCAGATCGAAGCCGAAGCCTGGTGCGCAATGATCCGAGTGATCTTCCGCCTGAATGAATTTGTATATGTCGATTAAAGCCGCCACGCCATGAATACCAATCCCCGCCTCTATCGCCGCCGCGAAGTCATCCGCTCGCTGGTCGGCAGTTCACTGCTGCTTCCGGGCTTCGTGTCGAACTTGCTCGCGGACTCATCTGCCACCGATCCGCTGGCACCGAAGCCGTCGCATTTTCCGGGGAAGGCCAAGCGCGTCATTTTCATTTTCTCGAATGGCGGCGTGTCGCACATGGACACGTTTGATCACAAGCCGAAGCTCTTCGCGGCGGACGGCAAGACGATGGGTATCGGTGGCGGTCTCTCGAATCAGCAGCGACGTTTGCTCAAGCCCGGCTGGGAGTTCAAGCCCGGTGGCAAGTGCGGCACGATGGTCAGCGATCTGTTCCCGCATTTGCGCGAGCGCATGGACGACATCTGCCTCATCAAGTCGATGAAGTCCGATGACAACGAGCATTACCAGGCGACGCTCGCGATTCACACCGGCTCGTTCTTCTTCTCGCGACCCAGCATCGGCTCGTGGGTCAGCTATGGGCTGGGCACGGTGAACCAGAACCTGCCGTCGTTCATCGTGCTCTCCGCCGGTTCGCCTTACGCAGGGACCCAAATCTTCAACAACGACTTCCTCCCCGCGTACCATCAGGGCGTGCGCGTCGTACCGGGTAAGGAACCGATTGCAAACCTCGACCGGCGCACGAAGCAGAGTTCCGTGCAGGAACTCGAACTCGGCCTCGCCGAAGCGTTCAACCAACGTCATCTCCAGGCGCGCGGGAACGACAGCGAACTCGCCGCGCGCATCCGCACTTTCGAGACCGCGTTCCACATGCAGACTGAGGCGCGCGACAGCTTCGACCTCGCGAAGGAATCCGACGACACCCACGCGCTCTACGGCATCAAGCGCGGACAGACGGAGGGCTTCGGCTGGTCGTGCCTGGTCGCGCGGCGGCTCGCCGAACGCGGCGTGCGCTTCATCGAGTTGGTGGACGGAAGCTCCAGCAAGAATTGGGATCAGCACGGCGACATGGCCGAACATGCCCAGCACGCCAAGAACATAGACCAACCCATCGCCGGTCTGCTCAAGGATCTCAAGCAGCGCGGAATGTTCGAAGACACGCTCGTCGTTTGGACCACGGAGTTTGGTCGCACGCCCGGTGTGGATGGCGAGAAAGGCCGTGGTCATCACAGCGCGTGTTTCTCGTCATGGCTCGCCGGTGCGGGCGTGAAGGGCGGCACGAGTTACGGCAGCACCGACGACATCGGCTCGACGGTGGTGGAGAACAAAGTTCATGTTCACGACTTCCACGCGACCATCCTGCACCTGCTCGGCATGGATCACGAGAAGCTCACCTTCCGCCACGGTGGCCGCGACTACCGGCTCACCGACGTCCACGGGAATGTCGTGCAGGCGCTGCTGGCTTGACTCGGGCAGGAGCAGACTATGCGCACTTAAGTATGGCGAGCAGAAGGATTCGCCCCCATCGCTGTGGCAGTGCTGGGCGTAACCAGCTTGTTCGGTGGGCGGGAAAATATTTTGCCAGGCGCGTTGCTGATTCAAACCATCGAGAACGGTCCCGTGGTCCTGTACACCGATCCCCATCTCTTTCCAATGAGCACGAGTGCGGACATTCTTGTTGCCGTCATTTTGGAAAGATTGCGCAGGCTCTCCGGGAAAAATTGCAGGCTGCCCGGGCCGGGCATAAAAACGGTTGGTGGAGCCTAGGGGATTCGAACCCCTGACCCCCACAATGCCATTGTGGTGCTCTACCAACTGAGCTAAGACCCCAACCGGGCGGCGAAGCTAGAGATCGGTTCTGGCTTTGTCAAAATTTATTCCGAAACGAATCAACTGACGGGTGCATCCGTACACCGTTCTTAATTAGGCGGGTTGCCAGAGTTGATCCCAATGGTGGTTGCGGCGGGCTTCGTCGAGGGCGAGCAGAGCGCGCAAGCCGGGCCGCGTCCAAAATTGTCCGGCCCGCTTGAAGCGGC
>JANOQV010000050.1:0-1544 GCA_031414955.1 Pedosphaera sp.
AACGCGGCCCAGCCGAGCGTCGTGGTGCTGAGGTTGCTGAGGCTGTGCGTGGTGTCGCCCCAGCCGCCATCGGGATTCTGATGTTGGGCCAGCCAGTCGAGACCGGAGGCGATCTGAGATTTGAAATCTGAAATTTGAGATTCGCGCGCGACCACCGCGAGCGCGACGACGGCGGTCGCCGTCGAAAGCGCGCTGCTGGAAAGCTCGCCGACCCAGTGACCCTCGGGAGTGCGCGCGTCGAGCAGAGCAGTGGTGGCGCGTTCCAAGGCGCGCTGGAGCCGCTGTGGATCAATCTGCGTGGCCGACGACACGCGCGGAGACTGGTTCAGACAATCAGCAATCAGCAACCTGAAACCGGCATTCGCCTACTCTCGTCCCGCCGCCGCGATGAAGGGCTTCAATTCCTCCATGAGCTTCGCGAAGCCTTCGAGCGTCACTTGCTGCGCGCCGTCGCTCCAGGCTTCGGCGGGGTTCGGATGGACTTCGATGAGCAGCGCGTCGGCGCCCATCGCGACCGCGCCCTTGCACATCGCGGTGACGAGGTCGGCGCGGCCCACGCCCTGGCTGGGATCGATGACGATGGGGCAATGCGATTCCTTCTTGATGATGGGGATGGCCGAGAGGTCGAGCAAGTTGCGGGTGTAGGTCTCGAACGTGCGCACGCCGCGCTCGCAGAACATGAGATTGGCGTTGTCGTTGGCGAGGATGTATTCGCCGGCCAGCAGCCATTCCTCGATCTTCATGGAGAGGCCGCGCTTGAGGAGGACGGGCTTGCCGGTCTTGGCGGCGGCGATGAGGAGCTGGAAGTTCTGCGCGTTGCGGGTGCCGATCTGGAGGATGTCGGCGTACTCGGCGACGAGCTCGGCCTGCTGTTCGGAGAGGAGTTCGGTGATGATGGGCAGGCCGGTTTCCTTGCGCGCCTTGGCGAGCAGCTTGAGGCCCTTTTCGCCGAGGCCCTGGAATTCGTAGGGCGAGGTGCGCGGCTTGAA
This sequence comes from Pedosphaera sp., assembly GCA_031414955.1. GTDB lineage: Bacteria > Verrucomicrobiota > Verrucomicrobiia > Limisphaerales > SIBH01 > JANNGC01. Next base: position 990 of record JANOQV010000050.1, read on the forward strand.
CGCGCCGCCGCGCAGGATGGTGGCGCCGGCCTTCTTCACGGCGTGGGCGGTGGTCAGGATCTGCTTCTCGCTCTCGACCGAACACGGGCCGGCCATGACCTGGAATTTTCTTCCGCCGATGATCTGGCCGCGCACGTTGATGGTGGAGTTCTTGGTATGGGCTTCGCGGCTGACGAGTTTGAAGCGCTTTTGGATGGGCGTGACGCTTTCGACCTGCGCCCAAGAGGTGAGGGCCTCAAGGTTTTTGTGCGTGCGCTCATCGCCGATGGCGCCGACGACCGTGCGGGCCACGCCGCGCATGACGTGCGGGACGTAGCCGAGGCGGCGGATTTCCTTGAGGACGGCGGTTTCGTCTTTCTTCGTGATGCCAGGCTTGAGGACAATGATCATAGGTAAAAAAAAACCGCAGGGTTAAACCTGCGGCTGGTGCTTCAATTCAATTCATCTAAAGCAGCGCCGGACGCAGGTTCGCCGGGCGATAAAACGCCGCGACCCACCAGCGAAAAAATCGAAAACTGCTCATGTTCACGAAAAAGAGGCTAGCAGAGGGGTGTT
>JANOQV010000051.1:0-38992 GCA_031414955.1 Pedosphaera sp.
AGGCCCACTCCTCGTCGCTCACATCACTCGGATAACTCGCTCGTGCTTTCGCCATCCCGAGCTTGATGCACGTAAGTGCCCTGTTCGTACAGCTTTATTTTTCACACGCCCGCTTAGGCAAAGTGCATGACAGGCTCTAGCCACGCCGTTCACGAAAACACCAAGGCGTACTTCAAGCCCGGCTGAAGGTCCGACTCCAACCGTCCGCGCGCCGAGGTCAGGATTATTTCGCCGGTTTGAGGTATTCCTGCTCCGGCTTGGCGCAGGCCCAGACCAGGCTGCGGGCGAGCAGATCAAGATACCTCACATCACTCACGGTGTTGTTGTTGTGGCCGAGGGTGGTGCTGACGACGCGGGCCTGGCCGTATTGATTGGCCCAAACCACGACCGTCTCCACATCATTGGTCGAGCCGTCTTTTTGCCGCTGGGGCTGCTTGCCTCGGGCCAGTGGGGTGGCGGTCGGGAAAATCTGGATGTTGTTGTAAAGTTCCTCGTTCGTCGTGCTCCAGTCCGCCAGGCCCTTGGTGATGGGATGAGCCTGGTCCACGAAGTGAACGGCGATCGGTTTCTGCCAGTTGTGGCTGCTGGACTGGAGGCCGAGGTAATCAAACCACGCGGAGCGTTCCGAACCGGCTTCCGCTTTCTGGCCCGGGTTACCGATGCGATAGCTGTGCATGGCGCAATGCAGGTTGAGGCCGGGCAGGCCGGCTCGATGCGGAGCGAGCACTCCGGCGATGATCTTGGGATCGTTCACGTCGGCGGAGCACTCGTCGTGGATGACGATGTCGTAGCCCTTCGCGTAATCCGAATTGCCCAGGATGGCGAGCGGCGGCTTGGTGGACTTGTCGTCGGTGTGAACCTGGTCCACCACCACGTAAGCCCGTTCTTCGAGGCCCTGCTTGAGAATATCCTTCTGCTTGGCGTAGTCGTGGCAGCAGCCGCCGGTGATGAGCAGGGCGCGCAAGGGTTTCGGTTCCGCGCCGAGGGCTGGAAGGGCGAGCAAGGCTGCACAAACGATCAAGGTCTGGTGAATTCGCATAAGTAAACTTGCCGGATTCGCGGCGTGCTTGTCGAGCCTTCGGAGCGCCAAGCAGCGATCACTTGCCTCCGCGCGAGACAGGCTTCGTCTTCACCTCGGTCAGCAGGCGCTCGCCATCGCCACGGCGCATCTGGAACGGCGCGCTTTCCACCACCCCGTAGATCAAAGTGCGCGCCCGGCTGCCATCACGTTCAAGCTGTCCGGCGATTTTCTCGATGGTCGGCCCGTCGTAATACTCCACGCCCCGCCCCAGGGCGTAGGTCAGCAGTTTCTCGGTGGCGCAACGCAGGAAATCCCGGCGCCGCGAGGTGGTGAGGATTTGCGCCAGTTGGGTCGTGTTGGTGAATTTCTCGCCGGTGATCATCTGGCCGGCCGTGTCAATCGGCTTGCCGAGGTCTTGGGTGCGGAATTGTCCAAGGGCGTTGAAATTTTCGAGCGCCAGCCCGATGGGATCCATGCGCGCGTGGCACGAGGCGCAGAGCGGTTTCTCGCGGTGAATCTCCATGGTCTCGCGCATGGTGAGGCCACCGCCGGCTTTCTGCCGGATTGCTTCCAGCGTGGGCACATTGGGCGGCGCGGGCGGGGCCGGGGTGCCGAGCAGGTTGTCGAGCACGAACAGGCCGCGTTTCACCGGCGAGGTGCGGGTGGGATTCGAGGTGACGAGCAGCAGGCTGCCGTGGGTAAGGACGCTGCCGCGCGGAGAATCCTTGGGCAGCGTGACCTTGCGCATGTCCGTGCCTTTCACTCCGGGGATGCCGTAGAAGTTCGCCAGCGCTTCGTTGAGGAAGGTGTAGTCGGATTTGAGCAGTTCCGTCAGCGGCCGGTTCTCCCGCACCAGATGGCCGAACAGCATCTCGGTTTCCTGCCGCATGGCGCGTCGCACGCGGCCGTTAAAAACCTTGTTGGCCGCCTCGTCATCACGGATGCGCAAGATGCGCCGGGCGTCGATGCTCACCGTCTCCACATCGCGCGTTTGCAGCCACTGGCCGGCGAAGTTGCGCACGAAACGGCGGCCCTTGTCGTCCTTCAACATGCGATCCACCTGGGCGCGCAAGTTGGCGCGCAGCTTGTTGTCGCGGGCCAGCGTGAGCAGTTCGTCGTCCGGCAGAGAGCTCCACAGGAAGTACGAAAGGCGTGAGGCCAGCGCAAACTCGTCCACGCGCACGACCTGGCCGGGGTTGTCCGGCTCCGGCTGAATCTCGGCGCGGAAGAGAAAGCGCGGTGAGGCCAGCACCGCCGTCAAAGCCTGGCCGATGCCCGCCTCGAAAGATCCACCCGGCGCCTTGTTCACGGTCAGGGCTATCGTGACCAGTTTGTCCAGGGTCTCTTCATCCACATTTCGGCGGAAGGCTCGCACGGCGTAGTAGCGGAGAATCTTCCTGGCGTATTCCCGGCGGGCGGTGGTCTCCTTGGGCGGCGGGCCGTCCTTGAACACGCGGAAATATTCCTTGGGCCGCTCCAGGTAGCTGCCGTCGAGCGGGCCGTTCAGCTTCACGTTTTCGATGCTCGCGTGCAGACGATTCTCACCCGTCGCCGGTTCCCGCTTTGGAATGATTTCGAGCGCGAACGTGTGGTTGCCTTTCGCCAACGCCGCCTTGTCCGAGATGGTCACCGACTTGTTCGCGTCCCAGCCGAGATCCCGCCGCTCGATCTCCTTCCCGTCCACCTTGAGCACGGCGGTGGCGGCGTGGACGGTGGCTTCCTTTGATCCCTCGACGGAGATTTCCATCGAGATTTTATAGGGTCCAGGGTGCTTGATGTCGTAAGCAGTCTGCACCGAGTTTGCTTCGCTGAAATCGAGGTTCTTTGCGGACAGCTTGGGCTTGGCTTTGTCGCGCATTTGATCTCCGCCAAGGGACAGCGTCGGGATGCGCGCCTCGCCCGTGTTCACGACCTTGTCGGAAATCTCCCGTGCCGCATCGAGATACTTCTCCATCAGAATGGGCGAAATGGTCAGCGCATCGCCGATGTTGTCGAAGCCGTAGCCGCTGTCGTCGGCGGGAAAAGCCTCCGCCGTGTCGAACTCCACGCCGAAGAGATCAAGGATGGTGTTGCGATACTCCTCGCGGTTCAGCCGGCGGATGGTGACGCGTCCCGGATCAGGATTTTCCGGGTCCAGCTTGAACACCTCGCGTTCGATCCATTTCTTGATCAGATTCCGCTCGGCCTCGGTCGGCTGCGCCTTGCGATCCGGTGGCATCATCTGCGTCTCCAGATTCTGCCAGACCGCGAGCCAGAGTTTGTGGTTCGCAACGTGCGCGGTGAGGTTTGTATATTCGTCGAAGGCGACCTCGCCTTTCTTGGCGTCTTTGTCGTGGCAGTCGAAGCAGTACGTCTTCAACAGCGGTTCCACGCGGGAGGTGTAATCCTGCGTCGCGGCGAATGCGGGGAGCCAGGCCGCCGCCAACAGAGCCGTGACCAGCTTCAGTTTCCTTCCCGACCTTGATCCAACTCGTGGATGATGATTGTTCAGCAACATTCGATTCGAGGCTTTCTGACGCGATGCTGCCGGGCAGGATTCACCACAACTCGGAATGGAGGAGCGCGGACCGCCGAGTCCGCGCTTCCATCTCCGTCACGGCCCCGTGATCGTGAAGGCGGCCCAGCAGCAGGGCCGGGAAAAATCCTTTGCGCGCAGCCGCAAGGCTGGGTGGGTGTTCTGCGCCGTGTCGGCACGTCGCCCTCCGGGACAGAAGTAATAATTTCCATCCCACAGTTCTTCATCTAGTTTCACGCCGTTGATGAAACCGGAAAAAATACGTTTGTTCGTGAAGCCGTTCTGCGGCTGGTGCCAGGAGGTCAAGGAGTGGCTGGCCGACCACGAACTCCATTACGAGGAACTGGATGTGATCGCGGACCGCGCCTCCTACCGCGAAATGGTGGAGCTGTCCGGCCAGACGCTGGCCCCGGTCATCGACATCGATGGCGAAATACTGGCTGATTTCGACACCGACGAGTTGGAAGTTTTTTGGAGGAAGCTGGAGGCGACAGGTTAAGGAAGGTGGCGAGTTTCAAGAGCCGCGTGGATGGCGGAGACGACTTGCCACCCTTAGCCCGACGCCCGCAACTTTGAACCTCATTTGATGACGACAACTGTTGAACCTCTGAGCCAGCCTCGCCCGCGCCTGCCGGAATGGCTGCGGCTCCGGCTCCCGACCGAGAACACTTTCGCCAAAACGCGCAACCTGCTCGACGACCTGCGCCTGCACACAGTCTGCGAAAGCGCGAAGTGCCCGAACCACTGGGAGTGTTGGAGCAAGGGCACGGCGACCTTCATGATCGCAGGTGATCGCTGCACGCGGGCCTGCGGCTTTTGCGCGGTCAGCACGGCCAAGCCTTTCGATCTGGAAAAGGATGAGCCGCAGCGGGTGGCCGAAGCGACGCGGCGGATGAACTTGAAGCATGTCGTCATCACCGCCGTGGCCCGGGATGATTTGGCGGATGGCGGTGCGGAGCATTTCCGCCAGACCATCGAGGCCACGCGGGCCTTGAATCCCGGCATCGTGATCGAAGTGCTGGTGCCGGATTTTTTGGAGAAGGATGCCTCGCTCGAGGCCGTGCTGTCGGCCGCGCCGGAAATTTTCAACCACAACCTGGAAACGGTGCGCCGCCTCACGCCCTCGGTCCGGTCGCGGGCCACGTATGACCGCTCGCTCTCGGTGCTGCGCAAGGTGAAGGAAATGCGCGGGGACCGCGTGTTCACCAAGTCGGGTTTGATGCTCGGGTTGGGCGAGACCGAGGACGAGTTGCTTACCGCCTTGCGGGATCTGCGCGAATCCCACTGCGACATCCTCACCCTGGGCCAGTATCTCCAGCCGACCCTGAAACACTTGCCGGTGGTCGAGTTCGTTCGCCCGGAGAAGTTCGTTGAATACAAAGCGCGGGCGGAGGCCATGGGTTTCGTGCATGTGGCCAGCGGCCCGATGGTGCGCAGCTCCTACCACGCGGAAGAGTTCTCCTCGCCTTTGCGCCCGCCGCCCGGCATTTAGGGCACGATCCGCACTCGGAAGAATTGCTCGTCCCCCGGCGTGAGGGTGAAGTCAAGCAGTCCGCCGTCGCCGGTCAACACCGGGGAAACCGGCGACCACCCGTCGGAGACCGTCGCGCTGCCTTCCACCACGTATTGCGATCCGTTCAAGGTCGGGAACTGCATGGTCACCTCCTGGCCGGAGCGAAGAATGCGCGTGAGGCTCAGATGAATCAGCGCGGCCGGACTGCTTTGGCCCGCGCGGCCCAGTTCATCCACGGCGCGCAAGACGAGTTCGTTGGCGGCCGTATCGATGAGTACGCTGCCCGCCCAGACGCCATTGATGAAATTCCCCAGCAGTGGCGGCGTGACGGTGAGTGCGCGTTCGAGGCCCAGGCGGAGGCGCGGCACGCGTGCGGTGAGAGCACCACCGGCCGGACTCACGCCCGACCAGTCCAAGGGGCGGCCAAAGGCGCTGTCGGTCCGCAGGGAGAGCGAGCGCAACGCCGTGGTGGCAGTCGAGCGACACAGGGCGTCGGCGGAGAAGGAGGAATTGTCGAAGCTGAAATCGACCATGAGCGAATCGCGGCCGTTGTAGGCGAAGGGCGTGGGGAAGGTGAACGTGACCCAGCCGGTGGAAATGATCGAGAGCGCCTGCTGGAAGTTCGTGACCCAGCCGGAGCTTTCCCAAAGCGCAACATTATAGCGGTCGCCGGTGAAGTGCCGCAGGCGAATGGTCCAGTTGCTCAGGGTCTGGACGGGCGCTTGCGTCAGATCGAGCGCAATGGAGGCGATGCGTCCGGTGGCTCCGATCTCCGCCGCCGGATAAATCGCCTGGAGCCGGGCGTCGTGAAAGGCCGCCGCGAGGGGGAAGTTCCACGTCGTGAGGTTGGTGGTGGTGGTGGTGGTGGTGATGAGCCGAGGTGTTTCGGCGGCGAACAGGCTGACCGGCCCGTTGAAACCGGTGGCCACCGCCCCGCCCCCGTCGCGCGCGGTGATGCTCACCAGCATCGGCCGGCCGGCATAATTCGTCGCCGGCAGCGGACTGAAGGAGAACTGGCCGAGCGGGTCGATGTCGTTGTCCGTGAGGGTGCAGACGCCCTGTCCGTCCGCGATGCTGGCACTGCCTGCGCTGGTGATGGTCACGGAGAAAGTCTTGGCCGGCTCCTGGATCTGGTCGCCCAGCACCGGCACGATCACTGTTTGATTGGTCACGCCGGGCGGAAAGGTGAGGGTGCCGTAGCCTTCCAGATAGTCCAAGCCGGCCAGGGCGGTGCCGTTCGCCGTGACGTAATTCGCCGTCACGCTGCGCCCGCTCACGGCCGAGAGCCGCACGCTGAAGGTCGCATTGGTGGTTTCCCCGTCGCGCTCGGTGACGGCGGCGTCGCTGATGAAAAGCTGGGGCAGGGGATCGTTGTCGGAGATGGTCCCGGTGGCGGTGGAACGAAAGATGTCCGCGTTGGTGGCGTCGAACAGGTTGATGAAGAGAGTCTCGTTCGCCTCGTTGAGCACATCCCCCAGAATCGCCACGGCCACGGTGGCGCTGGTCGCACCCGGCGGGATGAAGGCGAGGCCGTTCGTCGCCACGTAATCCAAGCCCGCGAGCGCCACGCCATCGCTGGTGGCCCAGGCCACGCTGGTGGTGAGCGCGTGGGGCGCGGAGAGGCGCAGGCTGAAGGTCATGGTCACGGCGCTGGTATTGCCCTCTGAATTGGTCGCGCTGAAAATTGAGATCTGCGGGAACACCACCGCCGTCCGCTGGGTCAACGAGTTGTTCTGGGGATAGGGATCTCCGGTCAACCGTGTCACGGTGGCGATGTTAGTCAGGGAACCGCGCAGGCTGGCGGTCGAGATCACGCTCACCTCGGCATTCGTCCCCAGGACGATGGTGCCCAGTTCGCAAACCAGCAGGCCGTTCGAGAAAACGCAGTCTCCCTGCGAGGTCGTGGCCGCGACGAAGGCCGCGGCGGGCGCGAGTTGGTCGGTCAGTCTCACCCCGGCCGCGTCGGAAGGGCCGGTGTTCGTGATGGTGAAACGGTTCGTGATGTTCTGGTTGATCAGCACGGAATCAGGCGCGGAGCCGGAGAGCGCGAGGTCGTCCGCCGCCGTCACATCCATCAGATCGGCCAGGCCGCCGTGCCCGTATGCATCGCTGGCGCCGAGTCTCAAGGCCCAGGCTGGCTCCAACACGGTCACGGTTGAGGTCGAGGTGCCATGCAGGAAAGCAGACCACGGAGCCACCGTCATGGCGAGGGACACGCGGTTCGTGAAGGGGGCCACAAGCCCGGGATTATTGGTCAGGATGGTGCGCGGCGCGATGGCCCAGTCGTTCGTGGAATTGTAATCGTGATTGCCCGAGCGTTGGTAGGTCCGCGCCGGGTTGATATTCACACCGAGAGGCGGGCTGGTCCACTCCGGGGCAGGCACCGGGGCCGGAGCGGTGATCTGGGCCGGATCCGCTCCCGCTGCGCAGAAGAAGTCCACCACATTGCCCGCGCCGTCCCGCAGCACCACGGCGACCTGGTTATTCTGCGCGTTGAAGTTCCACCCGAGGTTGGTCCCGGTGGCATAGGTCGGATACTGGCCGGGGAAAAACTGGAAGGGCAGCCCGCGCAGCGAGAACAAATCGTTGCTGCCCACCAGGCCCGGGGCCGGCACGGTGTAAACGACGGTGGGGTTCGGCCAGCGCACTCCGTCGTAGAGCGCAATTTGCCACCCGGTGATGTTGATGGGGCGGCCGGAGACGTTCACAAACTCGACCCGCGCGAACGACGAGGGATCAATCTCCGTGATGACGATGGTGGCGGTGTCCTTGACTGGGGCGCTGTTGGTCAGCGTGAGCTGGCCGGTGTAATTGGTCACGATGACTCCATAATGATCCTGGGCCGTGATCACGACCGGGAAGGGCTGGTTCATGAACTGTGTCGTGCCGATGGGATCGAAGCGCAGGCCAAAGGAAACGGTGGTGAACTGCCAGACCGGGCTGGCCACGTCGGGGAAGGGCGCCAGTCGCGACACCACCTGCCAGTAGTGAGTGGTCTCCGGGTCCAGTTCTCGCGCCAGGTAAACTTCGTGGTTGAAGGTGCTGGCGATGAGATCGCCCGGCGTCAGGATCGCATTGGTGCTGAAGTAAATTTCGTAAAGCGTCTGGGGCGGCGCATGCGGATCGGGTTCCCAAGTCAGCGGCAGGTCGCGTTGCACGCCGGTGGATTGATCCTCCGGGATGGGGTTGGAGACCTCGAAGGGGCGTTCATCATCGACCACATCCAGCGAGCCGGTGGCGTTGAGGAAGCCGAGGGCGCTGGCAAAAATCCTGATGATACTGGGACCGCCGATGATCGCGTTGTCGCCGATTAGCAGGTTGAACAGCACGTTGGATTGCCCGGCCGAATTGGTCACGAAAGCGGGCACGCCGATCAAGCCAGGCACCTCGGATTGGAGGGCGATGACCACGTTCGATACGCTCAGTCCCCCGAGGGAAACCCGGCCCAAGTTGGTCAGCGTCCCATCGCCCTCGGTCACGAAGGCGGGCAGGGTTAGGCTCAGGGCGCGGCTTTCATTGTCACTCACTCGGATCAGGTCGAGGTCGCCGGACCAGTTGGAAACCGACGCCTCGATGATCACGTTCTCCGTGCCATCGAGGAGATTGTTGTCCACCAGCACCAGGTTGAAGGAGGCCGAGCTTTGGCCGGCGGGGATGATGACGGCGGATGGTACCGCCACCCGGTTGGGATTCACCGAGTGGAGCGAGACCAGCAAGGGGCGCACGGCTTGCACGCTCGAAGTCACCGTGCCGGCCCCGGCCAGCACCGTGCCCTCGGTGCCGTTGGCCGCGAGGTTGATGGTGAGCGAAGCCGACTGCGCGTCATCCACCAAGAGCGAGGCCGTGGCGGGAGGACGATCCGGAAACGCGGCGGTGATGGTGGCCGGTTGCGTGCCGTCGGCCGTGAAGTCATCGATGGCATCGATTGGAAACTGAACGGAGCTCTGCCCGGTCAGGAGCAGCAGTTCGGCGGGCACGGTCAGCTCGTTCGGGTCGCTTGATGAGAGCGTGACGATCAAGTCGTTGGTCAGCGGTGAGCCGAGCAGCAAGGTGGCCTGCAACGATCCGTCACCCTCCGTGGCCCGCGCTGGCACCACCAGCGTGGCCAGCGGAAAGCACCCGCTGGCCGCGCTCAAATCGCTGCGGATGTAATCGCCGGGAAAACCCCCGCCCCGCGACATCCCGGAAATGATCTGCTGCCCGTTCGTGGCCTCGATGCGCAGCCACGTCATCCGAACGGCCCCGTCGTAGAAAAGCTCGATCTGGGCCTCGTTCGAATTGGTGGTGCCAAACTCGGGAACATTTTCGTAGCTGACCACGAATCGATCCGCGAGTTGCCGGTAGGAAATCGTGCCGCCGGTGGCCGGATTCAAATCCACGTAGAGTGCCGCCGCCCGTCCGGCGTTGAAATACTCGCTCAAGCCGGGAGTGAAGAAATTGGTCAGCGCGCCTGGATCGAAGCTCAGGTTGCCGTTCGCGCCGATCCAGAGCGCGTTCGTGGGCGTGCCGAAGAGCGATACGGTGCGGCCGTTGGTCAGCGCGACTTGTTGGTATTCATCATCGGCCAGGCTGAGGAGCGTGCCGCCGGCGGGATCGACCGGAAACTGGGTGGCTGGCTCGCGGCAGGCCCGGTAGAAATTGGTCGAGAGGTCGGGCGTGAAACTGATCGTGCTGTAGGCCAGATCGAAGGTGTTGAGGTTGAAATCCTCGGTCAAATAATCGGCGGCCGAGATGCGGAGCGACACGCCCAGGTCCGTTTGTCCGCCGGTATTGGTATTGATGAAGCTGAGCGTGCCGTAGCTGTAGCCGGTCGTCAGGCTGTTGGCGTTGAAGTTCACGCTCACCGTGATGTTGGTCAGCGCCGCGTCGGGAGAGAGCACTCCGTTCGTGGCGGAGAGCGTGAGCCACTTGACACTGCTGGCGGCCCGCCAGCCAATCGGGTCGAGTCCGGTGTTGGCCAGGGTGTAATTCTGTTGCGCCGGGCTGAAGGGTCCGCCCGGCAATCCCTGGAGGAAGAGCGTCGTGGCCGGTGTGATTTCGAGCGTATCCGGATCGGGGTCGCCCGATAACACGTTCAGCGTCACCAACGTGCTGATGACCTGGGTGCGAGCCAGGTTGGTGTATGAAACCACGGCCTGGCGCACGCCCGCCGACAGGGTCGTGGCGCTGCTGGAGAGGAAAACATTGTTGGTCTGCAAACCGCCGGGCGTGATCACGCCATTGCTTTCCGAAAGTTGCAGCCACGACTGCGAGACGCCCGCGCCCCAGGCCAGGTTCGTCGCGGAGAGGTTGACCAGCAGGTTCGTCCATCCCGCCGGGGTGAATGGACCGCCGACAGGCCCGGTGAGGGTAATGGTCGAGAGCCGCGGCAAGACATCAAACTCCGGCTGTGCCGGCGTGTCGTAGGCCTCGATGATGCCGAAGGTGGTGGTGCTGTCCGGGCCGAGGGCGCTCTTGCCCAGCCCGCGCCGGGCAAAGGCGGCCCAGACTTCATTCGTGTCGTTGCCGCTGCCGGGCGTGTTGCGCACCGCCGCCAGGATGCTGTCGCGGGCCTGGACGAAACTGGGATTGGGCGGCGTAAACTGCAGGCCCAGGGTGATGTAGCCGAGCACCTTCATGTTCGCGTTGGTGTAATCCGCTCCGTTGGTCGGCGCGTATTTGCCCAACAGATTGGCCCGCATGTCCCACAGCATCGAACACCACACTTCGCCCTGCCGGTGAACCTCGCTCGCCCCGCTCGTGACAATGGGGCTGCGCGGAACACCGGGGTGGGACGAGGCCTGGTTCGGGTCGATGTCTTTGAAGGTCAGCGGGTCGAAGTTCAGGTTCGTCGAGTACGGATAGCGCCGGATGCCGTAATAATAATTCTGGGTCAAGCCGTTGAACAGGTAGGTGATGTAACCGCCCATGGCGTAATTGCCCCCGAGGTCATCCTCGAGTTGGGCCAGCAGGGCCAGCGCGTAAAAGTCCGACCAGCCTTCCGCCAGTCCACCGGTCTGGATGTGGCCGAAATAATCCAACCCCACTCCTCCGCCCACCATCCGGTCGGTCAGGCCGTGCGCGTATTCGTGCAACACCACGTCGGCGTCGAAGTCGCCGTCGCGATGGGGCGTCGGGCCATTGAAGAGGTACATCTGAATTTTTGCGGGCGAGCCATCGCGCGCCGGGCTGAAGTTGGCGTTGTTGAAGCCCGAACCGTCCTGGGCGTCGGCGAGGATGATGTCATTGTCGGCACCGCCCCGGCCGAAGTTGTCCTTCTGGAAATTCCCCGCCGACTCGGTGAAGCCAAGGTCATAGAGCATGTCGTGCGCCCAGTTGCACCAGTAGAAAAGTTGCACCGTGGCGGCGGCCGAGTAATTGGTCGGGTTCAGGGCCAGATCCATCGGAAAATCGAAGACGCGCTGGCCCCATTCATTCGTCCCGGCTTGGAGGCGGGGCTGGTCCGCCCGGTCGTCCGAGTTGCGGTCAAGACGCGCGTCCGCATTGTTGCCCGTGAGTTCGAAAACACCGTCGTTGATCCAGCCCAGCGGCGAAGCCGAAGCGCTGATGTTGCTGATGGCCAGCAACGGCCGCGGCACCGTCGGCGGTTGCGTGTTGGTCGGCACCGGCCAGCCCGGCGAGAACGGCGACGGGCTGTCGCTGGTATGCACACGGTAGTGAACCTCGCTCACCTCCACGGTCAGTTTGCGCCGGACCAGAATTTCCCCCGTCTCGGCATCAACCAGTAATTTGAAACGCTCGCCGAATTCCCGCCGGGTCAATTCCACGTCCCAACAGAGCCGGAGACCGTTCCCATCCAGCGGCAGCCAGACCAAGCCGGCCTCAGCTGGGCCGGGCAACGGGTGGGCGCTGAACTTTTGGCGCAGGGTTTTCGGAGCGAACTTGGTTCCGACGACAGGCACGAGGTTGGTCACGGACTCGCCCACATTGGTCGCGGCGCGGCGCAGCGCCTGGGCGGACGTGATCGTGGGTGCGGCGGCCTTGGCCGCGCGGTTGCGCGTGCCGCGATCCGCGGCGGCGGCCGGCTCGGGGACGAATAAACTGGAGAGGCCGATCAATTCCCCCCGGGCCGTCGTGTGGGCCACCAGCACGGAATCGAAAACGGGGATGCCATCCACCTGCTGCTCCCACGCCACGGTGCGCAACCCGTGGGCGTTGGTGTGGTCGCGCTGCCGGGTGGCACCCTCCAACGCTTCCGCGCCGTGTCGGAAAAGCGCCCGATGCTCCTCCAGGAACGCTTTCACCGGCTGGTCGGCATCCCGGTTGAAGCGCCGGGCCTGCGCGGCCGTGACCGCGCCGCCTTCGCCGTTCGGCCCGGTGAGCAAGGCTCCTTGCGCGTGAATCCATTTGGGCGAGCCGATCAATGGATCAAAGTCCGTCTGCGCGGCCGGCAGACGCGCTTTCAGAGCGGTCTGCGCGCGGCGTTGGTCGGGTCGAGCGCCTCCGGGCGCGGCTGGGATACGCCGGTCGAAGTTGGTGAGAGAGGCCCGGTCGATGGCTTCGAGCGCGCGGGCTGGCGGGCCTGACGCGGCCCAGGCGGCGACGCACAGAACCCAGAAGTTTCTGACGAGCAATCTTAGTGGCACGGCGCTTGAGTGGACTGAGAGTTTGATGCGCGAAGGTGCGCGCTGTTCCCGTCAAAGTCAATTTTCCGAACATGCTTGAAGTGGGACGCTGAAAGCGCCGCTCCGCACCACCAGGGCCGGCCCAAGCTTGCGACTTTGGTGGCAGCTTACTAAGCTGAACACCGTGGCTCAGATCAAATTTGGAACCGATGGCTGGCGCGCGGTCATCGCGGAAGACTTCACCTTCGCCAATCTCGAACGCGTCGCCCAGGCGACGGCCGAATTCTGGAAGCGCCATCCGGTGCCCGGGGCGGAGGCGCGGGTCGTGATCGGCTACGACCGGCGCTTTCTCTCCGATCAATTTGCCGCCCGCACCGCCGAGGTCATGCTGGGGAATGGCTTCGCCGTCACCCTGACTTCGGTGCCCACGCCCACTCCCGCCGTTTCCTTCGCCGTCCAGGCACAGCGGGCCACGGGCGGGGTGATGATCACAGCCAGCCACAATCCGCCCTCGTTCAACGGTTTCAAGCTCAAGGCCCACTTCGGCGGCTCGGCCGAGTCGGCCACCTGCCAGGCCATTGAAGCGCTGCTCGACGCCACCCCGGTCCGGACGCAGTCGCTGGATTCTTTTCCGACCGGAGCTGGAGCTGGGAAGCCGGGTGCGCCGCAGAACCGTTTCCAGCTTGCGGACATCCGCGCCGAACATTTCGCCGCGATCAAGGCGTTGGTGGATTTCAAACTCATTGCCAGGTCGAAACTGAAGTTTGCGCATGACGCCCTTTTTGGCGTGGGGGCCGGCTGCTTCGAGCAATTGCTGGCCGGGACCACCTGCCGTGTCACCACCCTGAACGCAAAGCACGACCCGTTTTTCGGCGGCCTCAATCCCGAGCCGATCGAAAAGAATTACGGCCCGACCCAGAAGTACCTGAGACAGCATCCGCACGACGTCTGTCTGGTCACCGATGGTGACGCCGACCGCGTGGGTGGAATGGATGGCCGGGGCCGCGCCCTCTCCACGCATCAGTTGATCTGTCTGCTGGTTCATCATTACGTGGCCAATCGCGGGGCGCGGGGGCGTGTGCTCAAGGCGCTCACCACCACCTCCATGCTGGACAAGCTCTGTGCGGCGCGCGGGCTGCCGCTGGTGGAGACGGGCGTGGGGTTCAAGTACATCGCCGCCGAAATGCTCAAGGGCGACTACGTGCTCGGCGCGGAGGAGAGCGGCGGCATCGGCTTTCCCGGGCACATTCCTGAGCGCGATGGCATCCTCGCCGGGTTGATGCTGCTCGAACTGCTGGCCACGGAGCGCGTGTCCATCAACAAACTGATCGAGCGGTTGGTGAAGGAGTTTGGTCCGCACTGTTATGCGCGTCACGACGCGCACTTTCCCCTGGAGAAACGCGCCGCGCTCATGGAGTTCTGCCGGACCAATCCGCCCGCCCGGCTGCTGCGCTCGCCGCTGGCCGAGATCAAGAGCTACGATGGCGTGAAGTTCATCGCGCGCGATGGTTCGTGGCTGATGCTGCGCGGTTCGGGCACGGAGCCGATCCTGCGCATCTATGCCGAGGCCGCCACGGAGGCGGGTGCGCGGCGCTTGCTGGCCGAAGGCGTGAAGCTGACCGGGCGGGTGTGAGCGGGAACTGGTCCGGCGTGGTTAATCCACGCGCCCAACCGCTGACTGAAGGGTGGCGATAGTCCCTCCTTCCGCGCGGTGAAATTTTCTTCGTGATTTCAGGTGAAGCGAATTCTACCGTCCACCCCATGATCATGTGGATTACGGCCCTCGTGCTGGTGGCGTTGACGATTGGCGTGGGCTACCGGCAAGGGGCGACGCGCGCGGCGTTTTCATTCCTCGGGTTGCTGGCCGGAGCCATGCTGGCCGTGCCGGTGGGGCCGATGTTCGACTGGTTCTTTCCGCTCATCGGATTTAAGCAGCCGATGGCGGCCAAGTTCGGCGGGCCGATTCTAGCTTTCTTCGTCGTGTCCTGGGTGTTCAAGGCCATCGGCAGCTTTGTGCATCGCAAGGTCGATTATTTTTACCGATATCAGCGCGACGACGCGACGCGCGCGGTCTGGGAAGTGATGCATCGGCGCGTTGGAGCGTGCGTGGGCGCTTTGAACGGCACGGTTTATTTCCTCGCCTTCGCGCTCCTCGTGGCCGTGTTTGGCTACTTCACGATTCAGACTGGCGCCGCGGAGAGCAACTCCAAGGTGTTGAGCTTCCTCGGCAAATCAGCGGAGGACTTGCAGCGCACCGGCATGGACAAAGCGGTGGCCCCGTTCAATCCGGCGGCGGAAAAATATTTTGATTTTGCGGACATCGCGGGGCTGATCTTTCACAACCGTGCGCTGGTGGACAGGCTCTACCAGTACCCGGTCTTCGCCGCCATGGCGGAGGAGCCGGTGTACCGGGAAATGGGCGCGGACAAGGAATTGCAGGGGATGATCAAGGGGCAGGCCAGCCTCAACGAAATCCTGGCCAACCCAAAGGTCGCCGAGGTGGTGAGCAACTCGGACATCGCGACCCGCGTGCTGGAACTGGACTTCAACGATCTCCGGCAATACCTCGAGACGGGGAAGTCGGAGAAGTACGCCCAGGAGAAAATTCTGGGCCGCTGGGCTTATGACGAAACGTCCACGTTGCTGTTGAACAAAAAGCTCAAGCCGGAGGTGCCCGCCTCGCGCTGGTTTCTCATGAAGAATGAGCTGACCCAGCGTTTTGACAATTCGGTCTTCACCGCCTTCTACGACAACAAGGCCAAGCTCGTGCTGGCCACGAACCTGGATGGCAAGGCTTCGCCGCTGCAGGCCGTGCCGGCCCGGGGTCTGCGGCCCGGGGGCGCGCCCGGCGCCGCGCCGGTGGCGATCACGGTCACGAATTTCGTCCCCCTTTGGTTCTTCACCAACGCGACCTATTCGGCCCTCGGCAAGTGGAGCGGCACGGCACCGAACTACTTCGTGACCCTCGGGAACAAGAACGGCACCAGCACCGCCGAAGGAAAACTGCTGGCGGATCAAATGGCCTTCGGATTTGAAGGTCGGGCGCTGGTTTACCGGCGAATCGCCGATTGAATTCAGCTCCCTGTTCCGTCCCGACGACGGGGTGATTTCGCCCTGGGTCGTAGCTTGGCCGCAGAGCAGGATTGGAATCGGATTGGGGGCCTGGCGGTTTATTTCCCGAACGCGCTCATCCATGACCGGCTGGCAGGAAATGGGAGGATGAGAAAATGAAACTTTCCCACCTTCGGCCTTCCTCTGGTGGGACGTCCCCCGCCAGTTGGAGGCCGGGAGCGCGGTGGCGCTGAATTTCAGCGCAAGTTGAAGGAGGCAGGGATGGCCTGCCCTTGGAACACCTTGCGATCCACGGGCGTCCCGTAACTGGTCACGGGGTTGGTGCTGTTGGCTACCAACATTTCGGCCCCCGCCTCCAGCCCATTGATAGACATCCCGGTTGTCAGTGCAGTTGCATCTGCTTCCCCGCCATCGGCCGTGGCCACGCCGTAAATGATCAGCCCGCAGGCCATCGCTCCAGTGGCTGCGGCCAGAGCCGGGCGCAAATCGAAGCCGAACCGTTCCCACCACGAGACGCGGGCCTCGCCTCGTTCGAGGCGCGCGACCACGCGGCTGGAAAAATCGTTGAAGTAGCGCGGAGGGGGCTGTTCGTGGCGTTTAAGCCGGAGCAGTTTCTTCAGCGGGTTAAAATTGTCCGAAGGGAAATCCATAAGCTCACTTCAAATAGTCGGCCAGATAGCCCTGCAATTGCTGGCGCGCATAGTAAAGCCGGGAGCGAACCGTCCCGGCGTTACAATCCATGATGCTGGCAATTTCTTCATGCGACATGCCCTGCACATCATGCAGGGTCACCACCATTCTGTGATCCTCGGACAGCTTCTGGAGGGCGGCGTTCAATTTTTCCTTCAACTCGCTCAGGGCCGCGTTGCGCCGCGGCGTATTCTCGGACACGAATGCCACCAACTCGGGATCGTTTTCGATGTTGAAGTCAACGTCGTTCAGGCTGAGGGAAACCTTGCCCTTGCGCTGCTTGAGGAAGTTGAGCGTTTTATTTACCGCGATGCGGTAAACCCAGGTGTAGAAGCTGGAGTCGCCCTTAAAGGTTTTGAGCGCGCTGTAAGCCTTGATGAACGCCTCCTGCGCCAGATCGTTGGCATCCTCATGATTGGAGGTCATGTGGTAAACGGTCGCGTAAACGCGTTCCTGGTAGCGCCGGACGAGTTGGTCATAGGCCGCCAGGTTGCCATCGCGCGCGGCCCGGACCAGTTCGTGGTCCGGTTGGACATCAAAAGGTGTCTGCGGGGAGTTCTCCTCCCGGTCCGTCGGCTCGGGCGGTGCGGCGGGAATTTCCGTCTCGTTGACGGGCTCGCTCTCCATCATGGCGTTCACGTCAGGCGGCGACTCCGAGGAATTCTGTCTGCGCGGCCAGGACTTGGCAAAGGCCGATTAGCCCGGCCCGTGATTCAGATTCGCGCAACGCGGCGGCGTGGGATCGGGCCTCGTCCAGATACCGTTGAATGACCTTCAGAGAATCCTCCAACGCTCCCTGCTGCTGGAGCAACGCCACCACACGGCCGAAGGATTGGGGCTGGTAGTCCGCCACCAGCGTTTCCAGTTCCACCGCCGCCGCGCGTTCGCCTTTTTCCAGGATGGCCAGGACGGGCAGGGTCAGCTTGCCTTTCCTCAAATCCGTCCCGAGTGACTTGCCGGCGGTCCCTTCTGAGCCAAAGAGGTCGAGACAGTCGTCATAAATCTGATAGGCCGTGCCCAAAGCCAGTCCATAACCTCGCAGAGCCTCGCGTTCCCGGGAGGTCGCACCGCTCAGGTACGCTCCCATGTCGCAAGCCAGCGCAAACAATTCCCCGGTCTTCATGGCCAGCACCCGGAGATACTCGGTCTGAGACGAGTGCAGGTCGCGGCGGCGGAGCGTTTGTAGAATTTCTCCTTCGCACACCGTGTCCGTGGAGGTCGAAACCGCCCGGCAGACCTCCGTGGTGGGAAAACCGGCCGCCAGCTTGAGCGATTTGGCGAACAGGCAGTCGCCCAGCAGGACGGATATTTCGTTGCCCCAGTTCGCCGCCAAGGTCGGACGGCCCCGGCGGATGGTCGCCTCGTCCATCACGTCGTCGTGGACCAGCGTGGCCAGGTGAACCATCTCGATAATGACCGCGACGGTGACGTGGGAATCTTGAATCTTGCCCGTGGCGGCCGCGCTCAGGCCGACCAGCGCCGGACGCAACTGCTTGCCCTGCGCGTTCAGCGCGTACGCGGCATAGGATGCGAGATCCGTTTCGAACGCGCTGATTTGTTCACCCATCCGTTTGGAAACAGCGTGGAGGAAAGGCTCCAACGGCTTGACGATTTGCTTCCAATCGACCGGCGTTTTCGCAAGCGACGACCCCGGCTCCAAGGGTGGCGTCACTCTGGTTTCTGCGGCCAACATGGTGCGCGGAACTTACGGGTGCGTTTTTTCCAAGTCAAACTTTGCCTCCCGGCCCTGCGGGTGCCTGAGTCCGAAGCGCGCTGGCGAGATATTCGTATTCCGCCATCGTGTTATAGATCTGAGCTGAGATACGGCCGTAACGCCGTTCGTCTGCCCCAATCCGGCTGAAGGGGATTTCGATGCGGAACTCGTCGTAGAGCCGAAGCTGATCCGCATCAATCTTGCCGGAGCGCTGAATTCCATGAAAACGCGCCGGTAACGGGATGGTCGCGATGGCCCCGAGCAGGCTCTCGGGGCAGGGTGGTTCCACTTCGAGTCGCGCGCAGAGTAATCGTCGCGCCTGCACCGCCAGGGCGTGGTTACGCTGGCGCAGTTCGGGCCAGCTACCCGGCAGGAGCGATCCCATCCAGCGGATCGCTTCGCCGACACAGAACCACGCACTCGGGTCGAAGGTGCCCGGCCAGTCGAATCGATCCTGAAATTCCGTGAATCCAGGCCGAGTCCGATTGTTGCCGTGGCTTATGACCGCAGGCTGCAGCTCTGGCTGCTTGTCCTCGCGGGCCCAAAGAAAAGCCGCACCTTTCGGCGCGCAGACCCACTTGTGCAGGTTGCCGGTGTAATAGGCCGGACGCAGCTTCGATAAATCCAGCGGCACCATGCCCGGGGCGTGCGCTCCGTCCACCAGCGTGTCCACTCCGCGCTTCTCCAGTTCGCCGACGAGCCGTGCCATCGGAAAAACCAGTGCCGTGTCGCTCGTCACATGATCGATCATCGCCAGACGCGTTCGCGGCGTGACGGCGCGCAGCACGGCTTCCATCACTTCATCCGCGTGGCGCAGCGGGAAGGGAACGACCGCCGTGACCAGCCTGGCCCCGGCGCGCTGCGCTGCCGCCACCAGCACATTGCGGCAGGCGTTGTAATCGAGGTTCGTGGTCAGCACTTCATCACCTCGCCGCAGTTGGAGCGAGCGCACCACGGCATTCGCTCCCGTCGTCGCATTGGTCACGAAGACGAGGTCGCGCGACTTTGCGCCCACGAACTTTGCCAGCGCCACGCGCGAAGGCTCCAGCCGTTCCTCATAGCGCCGCCACAGAAACTGCACCGGCTCCGCTTCCATCTCGCGGCGCAACTCCGCCTGCAACTTGAGGATCGGCTTCGGGCACGCGCCGAACGAGCCGTGGTTGAGGAACACCGTCCGGGGCTTGAGCGCCCAGTGCCGGCGAAAAGGGGAAGGCGCAGGCCGCGCCAAGGTTCGCTGCTTCACGCGGCGATTCTGAAGGCGGGGCCGTCTCGAGCGCAATCGCATGCTTGTCAGCCGCCGCGAGTTTGTTTCCACTCTCCTTCATGTCCATATTCCTGAACCGGGCGGCGCTCGCGCTGCTATTGTCATTCACCCTGGCCCCCACCAATCTCCTCGGCGTGGAAATCATCGGACATCGTGGTGCCTCCGCCGACGCGCCCGAGAACACTCTCGCCGCCATGAATCTGGCGTGGGAGCAGGGCGCGGACGCCGTTGAGTTGGACCTGTGGCTCTCGAAGGATGGCAAGCTGATTGTCTTTCATGATGCGGACACCAAACGCTTCGAGTCGGTTTCGCGTCCGATCACCAGCCTGACCCTGGGCGAGGCCCGCAAGATTGACGTCGGCTCATGGAAGAGTGCGAAGTTCAAAGGCGAACCCATCCCCACCTTGGAATCGATTCTCGCGACCATTCCCAAGGGCCGTCGCATCGTCCTGGAGCTCAAGGATGGCCCGCACCTCGTTCCAGAATTGACCCGCGTGCTCCGCGCGTCCGGCGTCCCGGAGCGGCAACTTGTGGTCATCAGCTTCAAGTATGACTCGCTTGTCGCATCCAAAAAGGATTGGCCCAAGGTGGAGCATTACTTCCTCATGGATTACAAGCAGGACGCGAACACGAAGACATTCCCCGAGTTGAAGCCGCTCCTTGCGCGGGCCAGGTCCGCCGGCTTCGACGGTCTCAACCTGAACTTCAAATGGCCCATCACCAAAGCCTTCGCCGCCGAAGTCAAAGCCGCCGGCCTGAAGCTGTTCGTCTGGACCGTGGATGATGTCTCTGTCGCCCAACGCCTCAAGGACGCGGGCGTGGACGGCCTCACGACCAACCAACCGAAGTGGTTGCGTGATCAGTTGAAATAGCACCGGTGGTGGCGTCGAGGTCGCGTTGACGGCCGCGCGTCAGCCTCGCCCGGACAAACTTCTTCCAAGTTCGATCAGCTTATAGCCGGACGGGACCGGAAGGACTGGTCACCATTGCGGGCCAACGTCAGTTCGTCCGCCTGCCTCAATTCAAGAATCCCTTGAAGTCGTTCCCGAATGTTGGCGTCCAGAATGGGCATCTGAACGCGTGAACACATTGATTGAGACTCTATTTACGAAATGCCGGTGGGTCAGGGCGATGGCTTTGCTGGCGGTTTCTCCGTTGCTCGCGGCGCAGGCCGACCTGAAACCCTTCCTGCAAAACCATTGCCTCGCGTGCCACGACGCCGAGGTGAAAAAGGGCGGGCTGGATTTGACGGCGCTGAAGTTCGACCTGGCCAACACCACGAATTTTTCCACCTGGGTCATGGTGCTTGACCGCGTCCGCGCCGGGGAGATGCCGCCGAAGAAAAAGGCGCGTCCCGAGGCGGCGGAGCTGCAGGCTTTCACGGATACGCTGGCGTCTTCGCTCGTCGCGGCGGAGCAGAAGCAACTGGCCGCCGAGGGGCGCGCGACGCAGCGGCGGTTGAATCGCTACGAATACGAGAACGCGCTGCGGGATCTGTTGCACGCGCCGTGGCTCCAGATTCGCGACACGTTGCCCGAGGACGGCGAGGCGCATCGCTTCAACAAAATCGGCGACGCGCTGGACGTGTCACATGTGCAGATGGCGCGGTATCTCGGTGCGGCGGATTACGCCTTGCGCCAAGCGATGGCCACGCAGGCCGAGGCACCAAAGTCGACTGTGCGGCGTTATTACGCGCGCGATCAGCGCAGCTACACCGGGCCGATGAAGTTCTCCGTGTTCAACACCGCGCCCGAGCGGGCCACGTTCCCGGTGCTCGGTTTCAAAGGGCAGCCCGAGGTGCGTTCCGGCAAGGAACCCATTACGAGCACGAATCCGGAACTGCGCGAACTGGAAGGCGTGGGCGTGGTGGCCAGCGCGTATGAGCCGATTGAACCGAAGTTCAACCAGTTTCGCGCCCCGGTCGCGGGCCGCTACAAGCTGCGCTTCAACGCCTACACCGTCTGGGTCGGGCCGGGGCCGACCAACAAGTGGTTCATTCCCGATCTCGACAACATTGCGCGCGGGCGTCGCGATGAACCCATCACGATCACGGCCGAGACGCCGCCGCGGCTCTTGCGCAAGCTGGGCGAGTTCGATGCCACGCCTGAACCGGCTGTGCATGAACTGGACGTGTGGCTGCTGGCCGGCGAGATGATTCGTCCGGACGCGGGGCGACTGTTCCGGTCACGACCTGGGGCGGGCCGCTGGCAAAATCCACTGGCGGAAAAGGACGGCCAGCCCGGCGTGGTGTTCCGCTGGCTGGAAGTGGAGGGGCCGATTTACGAGCTGTGGCCCACGGCGGGGCACAAGCTGTTGTTCGGCAACCTGCCGATGGTCACGCGCACGGTGGAAACCAACGCGATGGTCCGGCCACGGCGAAGATTTGAGAACACCAATCGTGTGGATCAGGCGGGCGAGACCAACCGTCCGCGATTTGAACGATTCGTTCCCGCGCCCGGCGTCGAGATTGTTTCCAAGAAACCGATGCGCGAGGCCGAGCCGTTGATGCGTGAGTTCCTAAGTCATGCTTATCGCCGTACGGCGAACGAAGCCGATGTGAAGCGCTTCCTGCCGGTCGTTCAAGCCGCGTTGAAGAAGGGGAACAATTTCACGGACTCGATGATTGCCGCCTACACGGCAGTGCTGTGCTCGCCGGAGTTCGTCTGTTTGGAAGAGAAGCCGGGGCGGCTCAACGATCATGCACTGGCCGCGCGCTTGTCCTTCTTCCTCTGGAACTCGGCGCCTGATGACGAACTGCGGCGGCTCGC
Source organism: Pedosphaera sp. (assembly GCA_031414955.1). Taxonomy (GTDB): domain Bacteria; phylum Verrucomicrobiota; class Verrucomicrobiia; order Limisphaerales; family SIBH01; genus JANNGC01. The sequence continues at coordinate 22,123 of JANOQV010000051.1, forward strand.
GGATCGGAAGGAACTGCATCTGCCCGAAGTGCTGCGCGCGCAGACCGAGCGCTTGTTGAGTAGCCCGAAGTCGCGGGAGTTTGTGAACGCGTTTCTCGATTACTGGCTCGACCTGCGGAGAATGCTCGCCACCGCGCCTGACTCGGGCCTTTACCCGGACTATTACCTCGACGACCTGCTCACCGAATCAGCGCTGGAGGAGACGCAACAATTCTTCGTCGAGTTGCTGCGGGCGGATTTGCCGGCGCGCAATCTGGTTTCCTCTGACTTCGCGATGCTCAACGAGAAGCTGGCCGCGCATTACAAGCTGCCGCCGGTGCAGGGCGTGGCCGTGCGTCGCGTCGCCTTGCCGAAGGACAGCGTGCGCGGCGGGCTGATGACACAGGCCGCCGTGTTGAAGGTGACGGCCAATGGCACGACCACTTCACCCGTGCTGCGCGGGGCGTGGATCATGGAGCGCATCCTCGGCCAGAAACCGCCTCCACCTCCGCCGAGCGTGCCGGCCGTGGAGCCGGACATTCGTGGCGCGGTCACGATTCGCCAGCAGCTCGACAAGCATCGCAATTTGGAAAGCTGCGCCGCCTGCCATACGAAAATTGATCCGCCGGGTTTCGCGTTGGAGAGCTTCGATGTCATGGGTGGCTGGCGCGACCACTACCGGGCCAACGGCGAGGGCGTGCCGGAGAAAGGTCTCGCCAAGAGCGGGCAGAAGTTCGCCTTTCACAAGGGACTGCCGGTGGATGCCAGCGGCGAGCTACGCGACGGAAGAAAGTTCCGTGACATCCGCGAGTTCAAACAACTGCTGTTGGGCGACGAGCAACAGTTGGCCCGCAATCTTGTGCAGCAAATCACGGTGTATGCGACCGGCAGCCCGATTCGTTTCAGCGACCGTGCGACGATTGATAAGATGCTGGCGCGCACCCGGGCCAATGATTACGGCGCGCGTTCACTGGTGCATGAAATTGTTCAGAGCGAGTTGTTCCTGAACAAGTGATTCCGATGGAGCGCGGCCTTCAGGCCGCGCTCCCCTCACGTTCGTCTCCCCGTCTTCGGCATGGCGCGCAGCAGCTTCGCGAAACGTTCGGAGGCCGGGCAGAGCTTGCGCTTCTCATAGGCCGCCCCCACTAACAGCGGCTCCGGCGCAGGCCGCAATTCCAGCACTCGCAGTCGCGGCCCGGCCAAACATGCGAGTGACGACGGCACGATGGCGATGCCGTGCTTTGCTTCCACCGCCGCGATCAAACTGGTGGCGCTGTCATGCTCCTCGGCGATGCGCGGGACGCCGCCGGCCGGCGCGAAGAGTTCCGCGATCATTTCGTGATATTCGGGATACTCGGCGCGGGAGTAGGCGACGAGCGGCTCGCTGACGAGTTGGCGCAACTCGACTGTCTTGCCGCGGGCCAGCTTGTGATCCTTCGGCAGGGCGGCGCAGATCGGGTAGCGGCACAATTCCTCGAAGACCAGGCCGTGCAGTTGCTTTGGTCCCGGCTTCACCATCAAGGCCACGTGCAGTTTGCCGCTGTTCAGGCCGCGCAACATTTCTCCCGTGGTCATGTCGTGCAACACCACGCGCACGCCGGGCGCTTCGCTCTGATACGCGTGCAGAATGCGCGGCAGCAGTTCCACAGTTGGCGAGGGCGCGTAACCGAGATGCAGTTCGCCACGCACACCTTCCGCGAAAGCGCGGGCCACGCGCGCGGCTTCCTCGGCGCGTTGCAACACGGCCTTGGCCTCGATCACGAAAGCTTCGCCGGCGGCGGTCAGGGACGCGCCGCGTGAACTGCGCTGCAACAGTTGCGCCCCCAGTTCGTCTTCCAGATCTTTGATCTGCCGGCCCAGCGCGGGCTGGGCCACGCGCAGCTTTTGCGCGGCCTGGGTAAAGTTCTGCTTCTCCGCCACGGCGAGGAAATAACGAAGGTGTCTCAGTTCCACGCGGTGGACTATGCCTTAAAGGCATCGCTGCGCGAGGATCAAAGTATTGGGCGCAGCGAGCGGCCCGCGTTAAATCAGAGGCGTGAAATGAGCCGGCTCACGAAGAGTCGGACGAAGAGAGAAAGAGAAAAATATGATGACGATTCGGCGCTCAGATGAACGAGGGAAGGCCAACCACGGCTGGCTCGATACGCGATTCACCTTTTCCTTCGCGGACTACCATGACCCGAAGTACATGGGCTTTCGCAGCCTGCGCGTCATCAACGACGACACGATTTCGGCGGGCGGCGGCTTCGGGATGCATCCGCATCGCGACATGGAGATTATCACCGTGGTGCTTGATGGTGCGCTGGAGCACAAGGACTCGATGGGCAACGGGAGTGTCATTCGGCCGGGTTCGGTGCAATACATGGCCGCCGGCTCGGGTGTGACCCACAGCGAGTTCAACCCGTCGGAGACAGATTCGGCGCATCTGTTGCAGATCTGGATTCTGCCTGACCGCCGGGGCGCGAAGCCGAACTACGCCGAGCGGTCTTTCGACAAGGCCCCGGTGGGCAAACTGAACCTGGTGGCGTCGAAGTCCGGTCGCGATGGCTCCATCGCCATCAATCAGGATGCGGACTTGTTCGTGGCGAAGTTCGAAGGTGGTGAGAGCGTGTCGCACGCGCTGCGGCCGAATCGCCACGCGTGGTTGCACGTCGCCGAGGGCGAGTTGACTGTCAACGGCTTGAGCCTGACCACTGGTGATGGCGTGGCGGTGAGCGAGGAGAAGGAACTCAAGATTGCGGCCTCGAAGTCGGGACAGGTGCTGTTGTTCGACATGAACTGAACTTTCAATCGACGCACGCCATGAAAAAGTTGCTTCGCATTATCGCCGTCGCCGTAGCGCTCGCCGCGACGGCGACCTGGCTCGCCACCGGCGCCAATCGCGGCTGGACCAAGACCAGCGTGGAGAAGAAGACGGTCGATGAAGTCACTGGCCTTGAGGGTATCACTTACGACAAGCGCTTTGTGCCGGGGTTGGATTTCCTCGGCGGCGCTCTTCTTGGCGCTGGCGTTCTCGGCAGCGTTTCATTCTTATTTCGCAGCAAATCAACCAACAACCAATCGCACTGATAAAATATGAAAACCAAAGTCCTCAGCCTGTTCACCATCGCCGTCTTGACCGCTGTCGCGTCGGCGGCACCACAAGCCTTCAACTTCAAAGACCCGAAAGGCGTGAACAACGCCGTGTTCAAACTGGATGCGCCCCTCGAAGCCATCAACGGCAGTGCCAATGGCATCAGCGGCACCGTCACGTTTGATCCGGCGGATCCCAGCGCGACCAAGGGCAAGATTGTCATCGCTACCTCCTCCTTGCACCTGCCGAACCCGACGATGAAGGAGCACATGCTCGGAAACCAATGGCTTGATGCGGAGGCAAACAAGGAAATCACCTTCGAGGCCAAGTCGCTCGCCAACGTGAAGACGACCGGCGACAACACTTCGGCGGATGTTTCGGGCACGCTGACCATCAAGGGCGTGGCCAAGGAAGTCACGGCGCCGGTGAAGTTCACCTACCTGAAGGACAAGCTGGCCCTGCGCGTGCCGAACCAGAAGGGCGACTTGCTGGTTATCCGCGCCAATTTTTCGATCAAGCGCGGCGACTTCGGAATCAATCCCAAGGCGCCCACGGATAAAGTGGCCGACACCATTGACCTGACGCTCAGCATCGCCGGCGCGTCCCCGCAGTGATTCAGATTGCGAGTGGGAAGTGCCGGGTGGGTCAGTCCAGCCCGTACTTCTCGATCCACGCCTGGGGCAGGGTGCCGAAGCTCAAGAGCCAGTCGTTGAACTGGCGCAGTGACCAGCCCCGGCCTTTGACCAGCCGCCGGTGCAGTCGCTCGTTCTCAAGGCGTCCGAGCCAGTAGCTCATCGGTATGGTGGGCGAGCCGGTGTACCAGTTCACATCCGCCTCGGCGCGCGCGCGGGTGAAGCCGAGATGCTTTTGCAAGTGCCGCACGCCGGACTCGTAACTGTAGCGTCCCGTTTGCAGGCGCAGATCGATGAGGATGCGGTGGGCGCGCCAGAGGGCGTCGTGCAGTTGCTGCACGCGCAGCCACGGCGAACGGTCCACGCGCAGATCGACCATCATCTGCTCGCACCAGAGCGTCCAGCCTTCGTAGAAAACGGCGTGGGCAAACAACCGCCGCCAGCGTCGCGGGTGGCGGTTCGCCGTCACGAACTGGAGGTGATGCCCCGGATACGCCTCGTGCGCGCAGGTCAGGCTCAACCCGAAATGCTGTTGCCGCTCGGTCAGCTTCTCGGCCTCGGTCTTCTTCGTCACGCTCAGGTCGTTCACCCAGAAGATGCCGCGCTGCCGTTTCTCGAAAGCGCCCGGCGATGAGTAGGCCGCCGTCGGAAAAAGATGGCGCATGAAGTCGGGCACGGGCCGCACCTCGAGCGATTCGGCCTCGGGAAAAGTCACGGCTTGGGCCGCGCGGAAAGCCTGGGCCACGCGCTTCGTTTCGCGACCATACAGGCCGAGCAGATCGCCGCCCGGATTCCATTCGCGCCGGGCCTGGTCGATGATCTGTTCCGGCTTGGCCGCACGTCCGAAGGGCCGGCACGCCACCTTCAGCAGGCCGTTGAGGCGCTCAATCTCCCCCTGGGCGAGCGCTTCAATTGCGCCGAGCGAATAGTCGAGCCCGAGCTGGTCGCGCACGCGCCGCTGCATGGTTTCCGCACCGAGGGCAAACGAGCCGGCGGGCGCATCCCGGCGGGCGCAGACTTTCCCGCGATACCGTTCGACAGATTGACGAGCGATCCGAATGAGCACCGCGTCTTCACTTCCAGCAGGTGTCGATTTCAGAAACGTGCTCAGGGCGTCAAACAACGCCGGCGCACCCTCGGCCGTTTGCTCCATGATGCACCGCCACACGCGCTCTGGATTGGTCACGAGCGCCGCGGCTTCTTCCAGGTAGCGCGGCGTGGCGCGCAGCAGGCCCCGGAGGTTCGCCGTCGCCCGGCGCGGCTCATCCGCGCCCCGCTGCAATTCATGCAGGAGAATTCCCAGCAGCGAGTCGAGGGCGTCCGGATCGAGCGTGTGCCGGCCGCGCGAGAAATCCTCCGATTCGCCCAGCAGTTCGCTGCGCAGCGCCAGCCGGTCCAGTTGCTGTTCGTTGGAAAGGAGCCGTGGGGAAATTTCATCGAGAGCGGTCAATGTGGTCCGGCGTTTGCGCTCCCAACGCTCCTCATGGCGCAGGTCGGCGTGGCCCAGCTTGCCTTCGCCGTCTTTCAGGCCCGCGCAGGTCGCGGCCATAGGATTCTCCGCCAGGGACGACTCGAAGTATTCGTCCAGCAATCCCTCGAACTTGGCGCGCTCTCGTTTCATGGGGCGAGAGCAAGCCACGGCGCGGCGGCGGGGGCAAGCGTGGGTGTGGCGAGCGGTACGACTGGAACTGAGAGGCATCTTTCGTGACCGCGCCGGGCCGGTTCGACACCAATGAAAAGACCCGCCCTCCTCGCGCGGAGAGCGGGCCGATGAAAAAACCATGCTCCGGATTACTTACTCACCGGCGTGGCTTCGACGATCACGCCCGCGCTGGTGCAGGTCCAATAGAGAGTGCCGTTCTTGGACACCGCGATGTCGGTCGGCTCGGGGTCGCCCGCATCCACGAGCTTCTTGACGCCCGAGTTCAGGTCCAGTTCCCAAACTTTATTTCGTCCGCCGTCACGACCGCCGAGGCCGGGCGTGGGCACTTCGGTGAAGTAGAGCATCTTGGCCCGCGCGTCGAGGGCGATGCCAACCGGCTTGTCCAGTTCGCTGAGCAACACCCGGGTCAGGCCATCGTGGGCGGAACGCTCCAGGATCACGCCGGCGGATTTGCAGGTCCAATAAAGGTCGCCGTTCCGCGCCACCACGAGGTCGCTCGGCTCCGGCTCGCCCATGTGGAGGACTTCAATCGTGGTGCCGTCGGAGACATTCACGGTGTTGGAGCCGCCATTCATGCCGTTCACGCCAGGCGTGGGCACTTCGGTGAAATAGACCCGGTCGTGCCGGCCGACGGAGATGCCGCTCGGCTGGTGCAGTCCGCTGAGGAAGACAGTGGCATCGTGTTCCCCGCGCTGCTCCAGAATGACCCCGGCGGATTTGCAGGTCCAATAGAGGGTGCCGTCGCGATCGAGCGCGAGGTTGACCGGCTCCGGCTCGCCCATGTGCAGGGTGGTGATGCGGTCCTCGCGCAGGTCGAGGCGGCTGACGGAGTTGGAGCCGCCATTCGGACCGTTCACGCCGGGCGTGGGCACCTCGGTGAAGAAGATCGTTTTATTGTCGCGCACCACGAGACCCATCGGGCGGTGCAAGCCCCGGGCCACGACGCGCATGGAATAAGCATCGCCGCCGGCCACCCGGACGGCGGGTTGGGCCTGGGCCATTACGACCGCGGCCAAGAGTCCGGCCAGGGCCGCGAGCGACCCGGCCGATTTGAGGTTGAGGAGTGAGTTTGTTTTCATTCGTTTTATGTTTTGTGATTTCAACTGCTACGGAAGGCGTAACAACCGGGCGGGGAAAAAAGTTCCCGGCCGGCGAAGAAAGAAAAATTATTCCCGTTGGCGGCCCGTTGCGCCGCCGCCTAAGGTCGCTGCGGTCGGCGATGTCATTCTCTGGCGAACAAGCAACGGAATCAGCCTCAGCCCGCTTTGAAGCGGTGGCCCTGCCATTTATGGATGCCCTCTACAACAAGGCCCTGCATTTGACCCGGCGGCCGGAGGACGCCAGCGATCTGGTGCAGGAAACATTTCTGCGCGCCTACCGGACCTTTGGCAATTTCGTCGCGGGAACCAATGCGAAGGCCTGGCTGTTTACCATTCTGTATTCCATCTTCATCAACCGATACCGCAAGGAACAGCGCGAGCCGGACACGGTCTCGATGGATGAAATGGAGGAAGCCTTTCACCAGACGCTGGCCGATCCGGATTGGGAGGCGAATTTCATCACGCTCGTGGATTCGAAACTCGACTGGTCGGGGCCGGAAGTCCGCGCCGCGCTCGAGCAATTGCCGGAAGCTTTCCGCACCGCCATTCTGCTCGTGGACGTGGAGGGACTGCCCTACGAGGAGGCCGCCGCCGTGGTGGACTGTCCGGTGGGCACACTGCGCTCGCGTCTCTTTCGCGCGCGCCGCGTGCTCTTCGTGGCCCTGAGTGATTATGCCCGACGGATGGGTTTCCAGAAGGGGACGCCAGTCTGATATGCCGACACCACCCCGACATTTCAAAGACGAACTCCAGGACTGGCTGGACGGGCGGCTCGACATCGCGACCTGCGAGGAAGTCGAGCGCCACCTGCAAACCTGCGATGAATGTCGGCGCGAATACGAGTCGGTGGGCTGGATCAAGCACATCGCCGCCCAACAGCTTGGCCCCGTGACTGCGCCCGCCGAGTTGCGGGCGAACGTGCTGCGCGCCTTACGGGCGGAACCCCCGGTCGTGCCGGCCACCCATGAGCCTGAAGCCACAAACGTCGTCACGCCCGCGCCGGGATTCTGGCGCCGCCACCAGCGCACCGTGCTCGCCGCCGCCGCGCTGGTGATCGTGTCGGCCATTCTGTCCGGCGTCTATTTCCTGCGCCCCACACCCTTGCCGGCGGTGGTGGCGCGGGACTATCGGAATTTCCAGTCGGGCCAGATCTCGTTGCAACTCGCCACGGCGGACGTGAAGGCGATGGAAGCTTTCTTCGCCGCGCAGGGCGTGCCTTTCGCGACGCGGGTCTTCGACCTTGGCATGATGAACTACACTCTGGCTGGCGGACGTGTTCTGTCCTTGCGCGGCCAGCCCAGCGCCGCTTTTGCTTACAAGGGGACGAACAACCAGAGCCTGCTCTGCCAGATGTATGCCGGCCAAGTGACGGACCTGCCGGCGGGCGCGGTGCGGCGCGAGAACAAGGGCTTCACCTTCCACGTTTATCAGCGCCAGGGGCTGACGGCGGTCTTCTGGCAGGAAGGCACCGTGGTGTGCGTGCTGGTTTCGGATATTGCACCGGAGGAAGTGATCCAACTGGCCTTCGCCAAGGCCATGCCGCCGCCGGGTTGAAGGTGTGGCTGGAGGGCGGCACCTGGGGGCAAAGCAGCGGGTTTGGCCGGGACGGGAAGTTTTCTCCGGGCGCGGGAAATCGGCCACCCGCCGAAGTTTCACTCCAGCCGGTCCAAGTCGTCGCGCAATGCCGCCAAATCAGGATCCTGTAGTGCCAGGGCGCGAATCGTCCCGACATCAGCGGCCTGCACGGCGCGCTGGAGCCAGCGCAGCGCCTCGGTCCGGTCTCCCAGTTGACACTGATAGCAGGCGAGGTTGTAGGGAATGAGATAGGCCCTCGGAAATCGATCCACCACCCTGGCGAGTCGTTCGTAGGCCTCGGGGGTTCGTTTCAACTCGTGCAGGGCAAAGGCTGATTCGATCCAGCCGCTCTCTCGTTCCGGTACGCCGGCGATGACCTGCTCCGCACAGACCAGCGCGGCGGGCCAATCCTTTTCCTCGGCGTGAATCTTCCACCACATCTCCAGCACGTCGGGATGGTGGCCATGCTGGTTGGAGATGGTCTCCAGTTCGTGGCGTGCCTCGGCCACATTCCCCAGTTCCAGCCAGCCCAAGGCGGACTGGACCTGGAAACAGTCAGGATGAGGTAATGGTTCGGTGTCCATGTTGATGCAAGCGCACGCAGGGAGCCTGCCTTGGGTGCGCAAAAAAAGAAACGGCGCGAATCTTACGATCCGCGCCGTGCGTATTTCGGTTCCTCCCGAATCAGCCCGGAGGCTGACGCAAAACTACTTCTTGCCCGGCTTCTTGGCCGCGCCCGTCGGCACGGTATTGATGGTCTGCAGGATGCGGCCCGCGATCTTGTAGGGGTCGCCCTGCGAGTTTGGACGGCGGTCTTCCAAGTAGCCCTTGTAGCCGTTGTTCGCGAAACTATGCGGGACGCGCACCGAGGCTCCACGGTTGGCGATGCCGTAGTTGAACTTGTCGATGGACTGCGTCTCGTGCAGGCCGGTCAGGCGCAGATGATTGTCCGGGCCATAAACGGCGATGTGCTCGTTCTTATACTTGTCAAAGGCCGCCATCAACGCCTCGAAGTATTCCTTGCCGCCCACCTCGCGCATGTAATCGGTGGAGAAGTTCGAGTGCATGCCGGAGCCGTTCCAATCCACGTCCTTGCCCAGCGGCTTGCAATGGAAGTTCACGTCCACGCCGTACTTCTCGCACAGGCGCAAGAGCAGATAGCGAGCGACCCAGACTTGATCGGCAGCGTTCTTTGACCCTTTGCCGAAGACCTGAAATTCCCACTGCCCCTTGGCCACTTCGGCATTGATGCCTTCGTGGTTGATGCCGGCATCAAGGCACAAGTCGAGATGCGCATCGACAATCTCGCGCGCGATGCAGCCCACGTTCTTGTAGCCCACGCCGGTGTAGTATTCGCCCTGCGGGAAGGGGAAACCGGAGTCCGGGAAGCCGAGCGGCTTGCCGTCCTTGTAGAGAAAGTATTCCTGCTCGAAGCCAAACCACGCGCCCGGATCATCGGGAATGTTCGCGCGGGAGTTGCTCGGATGCGGCGTCTTGCAATCCGGCATCATCACTTCGCACATCACGATCACGCCGTTCTTCTTGGTCGTGTCGGGATAGACGGCGACCGGCTTGAGCATGCAATCCGAGCTGCGGCCTTCGGCCTGGCGGGTCGAGCTGCCGTCGAAGCCCCAGAAAGGGAGCTGGTTGAGCTTGGGGAAGCTGGCAAATTCCTTGACCTGAGTCTTGCCGCGGAGATTGGGAACCGGATCGTAGCCATCGAGCCAGAGATATTCGAGTTTGTATTTAGCCATGTGCGCGCTTGTTCAATGAGTTCAGTTTACACGACCCGTGAGAGCCGTTGCTTCCTCTTTGGAAGCGGTGCGAGGTGATAGCAACGGGGGTGCCACCCCGCAATAGGATTTTGTTCACAGGCCGGGCGGCACCCACTTGAGCCGCCATGAGCAAGGGATTCACTCAGTTTAGAAATTATTTTTCTGCCCGAGACCGATCATCACAAGCCCTGTTCAATTTTGACCGCTCTGAACATTTCGCGGCCACCGGTGGCCTCAAGTTGCAAAAAAACCATTCGTTCACGCCCCGTCCACCGGATGGGAGGGAATCTTCGGGGCGGAGATCCAACCGCTTCCCAGTCACGTTTATTCCCGCGCCTTGGTGTCGATGGCGATAGTGACCGGCCCGTCATTGACCAGGGCGACCTGCATGGCCGCGCCGAACTCGCCCGTCTGGATGGGCCGGCCCAGCTCGGCCGCGAGCCGGACGAGGAATTGTTCGTAGAGCGGAATGGCTACCTCGGGTCTGGCCGAACGGACGAAGGATGGTCGGTTCCCCTTCCTGGTGCTGGCGAACAGGGTGAACTGGCTGACCACGAGAATCTCACCTCCAGTCTCCTGCACGGAAAGGTTCATCAGGCCCGTCTCGTCGCTAAAGATGCGGAGACGGATCAGCTTGCCCGCGAGCCAGGTGACATCTTCGGCGGTGTCCGCCTCTTCCACCGCGACCAGCACGAGCAGCCCTGCGCCAATGGAGGATATCGCTGCTCCCGCGATGGTCACGCTGGCGCTCGACACACGTTGGATGACGGCTCTCAAGCGGCACTCGTCACTTCACTGGCAACACCGGCTGCGTCCACGCGCACTCGCGCTCGCCCGGGACCACGCCGTTGGCCATCAGCTTCGACGAGACAATCTTGGCCCGCACATACAACTCATCCCCCTGGCAGGTGTAGCTCACGTTGGTCCCGGTCTGCTCGCTCCACACCGCGCCCATGCCGCCGCTGTAGAGGCGCGTCACCGCCAGTTCCTGTCCATTCGTGCGGACGACCGGCTTGTGCCGCCAATCCACCGGCCGCTTCGTCCCGATGAACTGTGTCGTGTACGTGACGCCCGGCTCCGCCACGATGCGCACGGTCAACCTGTTCGCCTTCCACACCACCTCGCTCAGTTCCACGCCGCTGGAGCTGTAGAAATCCCCCGCCTCCAGCGCATTGATGATCGCGTCCGCCTTCAACTGCGCCGCGCGCACCATCACCCAGCCGCGCCCGGTGTTCGCGTTCGAGGGCGAGAACTTGCTGTAGTGGTGCGCGTCGTCCACCGCCAGACCCAACAGCGGGAGGTCGCGCCGCTCGGCGATGCGATGCGTGTTCACGATGTCCCACATCCGGTCCGTGCTGGCGTGGTCGGCGTTGCCCTCGTTGAAGACGAGCGGATGTCCGTTGTACACCTCGAAGAACCGTTCGCCCCGCAGTTGAATCATGTCCTCCGCCGTGATGGCCCAACGAAAATTCGGATGGGCGATATGGACCATCATCGGTATGCCGGTTCGCTCGCGCTGCGCGAGAACGGCATCGATGTTGTTCTGCATGACCTCGACGGGCGACTCGCCCCGGCGCGGCCGCACGAAGTCGCGGATGTTCGAGGCGATGAGATGAATGGGCCAGTTCCCGTAGTGCGCCGTGACTTCCTCGGCCTGGATGAGCAGGAAACGCCCCGGTGCCTCGAACATGGTGCGCAATTCCGGCAGTGTCTTCAACAGCACCAAGGGCGTGCCGTTCGTGCTCACGCCCCGCGTCACGGCGTTCGTGCCGAAACGCCGGATGTATTTGGGCAAAATTTTGACAATTGCCTGGTTGGTTTCCACCACGCCCACCGCTCCCGCCTGCAAGGTGTTGTGATCGGACAAGGCCAGGAAGTCGTAGCCACGCGTCTTGTACCAATCCACGACCATCTCGGGGAAATCATCGCCATCGCTCCAGAGCGTGTGGGTGTGCAGATTGCCCTTCCACCAGCGGGTGGCGGGTTGGGCGGAGGAAGGCGGAGCGCAGGCGAGCAGCAAAACCAAGGCGGCAAGGCCGCGATGCGCGACGGCGGGCCGGCGGATGAAACCCCAAGCACCAAACATCAAGCACCAGATAAATCCCAAACACCAAGCTCCAAGCAGAAAGCTCTCCCGCGCATCCGACGCCCCGTTGATGTTTAGAGCCTGGTGTTTGCCTGGGGTTTGGAGTTTGGGGTTTGGGGTTTCCAAGCCAGGCTCGACAATCCGCACGCCGTAAATATCACTGCCGTATTTGGCGAGCGGCTCCAGACTCTTCGCCTCATTGAGCGGATCGCGCATTAGGTAATTCGTCCCGTCCTTGCCCGATACCAGCACCCAGTGCGGGATGACTTTGTTGATGAACACCTTGGCCAGCACCGGATGGCCGCCTTGCAACGCAGCATCGATGTCGGCATGGGTTGGTTTATCGAGCAATCGAATGGAGGCCTTGCCCTCAGAAACTTTGGCCACGGCACTCCAGAGAATCCAGCCGCGCCGCGTGTAGCCGCCGTTGGTCTTGAGCGCCTCGTTCAACGTCTTCGGCGTGAAGTGAACGCCGAAGTGCTCCAGCGCCATCGCCAGGCTCGCCACCGTGCAACCGACCTTGGCCAGCGTCTCACCGCTGCCAATCGTCTCGTCCTTCCACTGCGGATCGCGCTGCAAATAGTGAGGCGTGGCGAGGGCGGTGAAATTCGTGAAGGCCGAACCGCCCGCCGCCGCGATGGGCGGCGAGTTGCGCCCGCGCAAATACCAGAACGCGCCCGCCGCCAACACCAGCAACGCGAGCAGCAGGACCAGGCCGGATCTTTTCCAGGGAAGTCTCATCAAATGCGTTTTTGCCACGGATGCACACGGATGAAGCAGGGATAAAGCCCGGCCAGTTTCCCCTCTGTGTTCAATCGGTGTTTCATCCGTGGCTCCTATTTCTTCACGTATCCATGGGCGCGAAACCATTCGACGGCATCCGTCAGCGCCTGCTTCGGATTCGTTTGCGGCAAGCCCAGGTCGCGGATGGCCTTGGCCGGGCTGAAGAACATTCTGTACTTCGCCATGCGCACTCCGGCCAGCGGAGCCTTGGGCGGTTTGCCGGTGAATTTCGAGATTGTTTCATCCACATGTGCCGCCATCAAGGCCACGGCGTGCGGCACACGAAACTTCGGAGCAGGCAGGCCGGTGATTTCGGCGAGAACATCCAGCGCCGCCTTCATGGTCCAGTTCCCCTCCGCGTGTCCGAGAATGTAGCGCTCGCCGACCCGGCCCCGCTCCGCCGCGAGGATGTGCCCCACGGCCACATCACGGACATGCACCCAGTTCAATCCCGTGTCGAGGTAGGCCGGCATCGCGCGGTTCAGGAAATCCACTATGACCTGGCCGGTGGGGGTCGGCTTCACGTCGCGCGGGCCGACGGGCGCGCTGGGGTTCACGATCACCACCGGCAGCCCTTTTGCCGCCAACTCGCGCGCCACCACTTCCGCGCGCCATTTGGAGAGCTTGTAGTGATTGCTCATCTGCGCCTCGGCCACCGGCGTCGCTTCGTCGGTCGGCGTCACCGCGCCGTTCACTTCCTTGGGCAAACCAATGCACCCGACCGTGCTGGTATAGACGATGCGTGAGCAACCCGCTGCCGCCCCGGACTCAATGACATTGCGGGTGCCCTCGACGTTCGCCGCATACATCGGCGCGTAATCGGAGAGCCAGAGATGATAACTCGCCGCGACGTGGAAGCACCAGTCGCAGCCGCGCATCGCCGCCGCCAGCGCCGCGCGGTCGCTCACATCACCGCTCATGCGCTCGAACTCCGCGCCCTTCAACCCGCGCCCATCGGCCTTGGGACGCAGCAGCGCCTTCACCGCGTGCCCGCGCGCATTCAACTCGTGGACGAGATTCGCCCCGATAAAACCCGACGCGCCGGTGACAAAACATTTCATTGAACGGCGGAGTGAAACAGAGCAGGGGAGCGGAAGCAAAGCCGGAGCGAACCTTGGTCATCGGCCATTCGCAACAGCCAACAGCTCGTGGCCAAAGCCTGCCTCAGCGCAGGAAAACCACGCGCAGAAAGTCAGTCGCGGGTTCCAGATCATCCAGCAAAGCCTCCCAAGAGGCTCGGGTGTGCCCCAACGATTCCGGCGATTTCCCCTCCAGAGCCGAGACCGTGATGAGTCTCATGACCACCGCGTCACTCGTTAAGAACCCGGCCAGCTTCTTTGCCTCCACCGGATGCGGCGCGTGGCGCGCGATCGCGACTGAGTTTGGGATCAGCACCGAATCCCCGTCCGTGGGCAGCGAGGTGATGGGCAAGCCCTCGCGCTGGCCTGCGGCGATGTCATCGGAGTCCGTGAGGCCAACCAGCGCCTCGCCCCGGCCGACGAGTTTCACCACGACCGAGTTGCCATCGAGCAGGAACGGCTGGTTCGCGGCCAGCGCGCGACACCATTGCTCCCAGCGTTCCACGCCCCAATGCCGGCGCAGCGCGCTAAACTGTGCCGAGGTGGTGCCGAACATCGGGTAAGCCAGCGCGACTTGGCCGCGCCATGCCGCGTTGGTGAGTTCCGCGAGCGACTGCGGCGCGGAGGCGAGCGCGAGCTTGTTGGTGTTGATGACGATGCGCCGGCTGCGAAAGCCAAACTCGACGACCGTGTTCGTATCGAGCGCGCCGCGCCGGGCCAGTTGCCGCGTGCGCAACGCCTCGTTGCTCCACCACACGTCGCACTGCGGATGCTTTGCCTCAGCGAGCAGGCGATTCGCCAGCCCCACGGTCTTCACCGCTTCACTGTCGTAAACCGCGCGGACCTTGATCCCGGTTTGCTTGGTGAACTCGTGGAGAATCGGCTCGGCGAACTGCTGGTCCTGCGAGGTGTAAATGATGACTTGGCTTCGCGGCTTCCCTTTGAGGGCGCTGATCGCAGGAAACAGCATTGCCACCAGCAGGGCGACGAATAGGAGGACTCCTCCTCCCAACCAGAAATGAGACTGCACCTCGCACCAGGCAAAGTAGTCTTTGCGCCACCTGGGTCTCTTGTTGTCGGAGTCAACGCTCACAGTCGCTCCTCATGCCGACCTCTTGTGATACCACCACCACTCGAAGAGCAGCACGGCCAGTCCGGCCAGCGCGATCCAGCGCCACAGCTCCAGGTTCGCGCGCTCCAGACGGGTCGCGGCCACGCCGGCGCCGAACTTGCCCAGCGGCAATTCCTCGCGCGGACGGATGTCGCTCTCCGCCGCGTCCATCAGGTTCACGCAGAAGGACAGATCGTTCGTTCCGGCACGCAGCTTGTAGATGCCCTGCTTCGTGGTGTCGCCGAAGATGATCTCTCGCGTGTTCTTCTCGACCGCAACGGTCTTCACCGTGCCGTCGGGCGTGGTGATTTGCGCGGTGTTCACGGCCTCGGCGAGTGCGAGGCGGAACGGGTCGCCGGACTTCACGGTGAGTTGACTCGCGTTGCCACTGGCGGGGTTCAGCCACTCGAGCGCGTTTTGGATGAAGATTGGAAACGAGATGCGCAGCGGCCAGGTGGTCTGCATGGTGTCGAAGCCAAGCCAGACGATCCGCTTGCGCTCAATCTCGCCGGCGATGACGAGCGGCGTTGCGGAGGAATCGACAATCGGCACGCCCCAGCGCGGTGCCTTGACGGCCAGCGATTCGTTGATGAACACGTTGTCGAAGCTGACGAAGCGCAGCAGCGGGTGCGTGTTCTTCCAATCGACAATGGCCGGCGCCTCAGCGCGCGACACGTCGGCGAACAGGTTGGTGAAGTTGACGTGGATGGCGAGCACACTGCCCTTGGGCCACACCACCGGCGTCACGTCATCCAGCACCACGATGTCGTAGCCGGGCGCGTCGTCGGCCAGCACGGCGGCGATGGTGAGTTGCACGTTCGGCACGGGGCGGATGGCTTTTTCGAGGAATCGATTACCGCGCGTGACCAGCAGCACCTTCACCGGGCGCGGCAGAATGCTGACGACCGAGGCCTGGTTGTCCGCCGCGAGATCGTCGGCTCCACCGAGCTTGATCGTGAAGATGCCGTCGCGCGGTTGGCTGGCGAGGAAGACGATCGGCAGCGTGTTGGTGCCGGTCGCGGTGATGGACTTCGTCTCCACCACGTCATTGCCGAAACGCAACTCGATGTCGGTGATTTGGGTGTTCGTGCTGGGATTCACCACGCTGGTGAAGATGGCGCGCTGGGCGGGATTGTCGGGATTGGCCCGCACGTCCAGCGAGGCGAGGCCGAGGTTGTTCGCACGCTCGCCGACGCGATGATAGATGAGCGGCAGGTTCTTGTTCTCGAACTCGGCGAGGCTCGGAATCGCGCCATCGCTGAAGAGGTGAATCTCGGGATTGTCCCGCTCCGCTTGGTTCTTCACCAGCGTCTCCGCCAGTTGCAACGCCTCGCGCATCCGTGTGGGTGCATCCGTGGGGCGTGCCGTTTCAATGGCCCGGCGCAACGCGCCCTTGTCGCTGGTGGCGGATTGCTTCACCTCGGTGTACGCGGCGGCGACGAGCACGACCATCTGGTCGTTATCCTTCAATCCATCCACCCACTTGAGCGCCTCGGTTCGGGCCTGCTCGAACCGCGATGGCTTCACGTCCGTGGCCTGCATCGAAGCGGAAGCGTCGAGAATGAGCACGCGCAGCCGGCTGCTCTTGGCCGTGCCGACGAAGTAAGGGCGCGACAGAGCGAACACCGCCAGCAACAGCATCAAGATTTGCAGGAGCAGCAGCCAGTTGTGACGAAGGCGTTGGAAGGGAGCATTGGCCTGCGTCTCAGCGAGAAACTTCTGCCAGAGCAACGTGCTGGAGATGAGCTTCACCACCCGCTTGCGCTTGAGCAGATAGAATACAATCACCACCGGGATGGCGGCGGCGAAGGCGAAGGCTGCGGGCGCGAGGAAATTCACCGCTCCACCTCGTGGTGTGTGGAAAAGCGGCGCTGAAGCGACCGCACTCCAAACGCTGGCGCGCGGCACCAGGCGCCTTGTCATGCGCGGAGCGTTTGGAGTGCGGTCGCGTTATCGCCGCTTTCGGATGCGCAGTGACGGTGGAGGAGTGGCGGTCAGCCCAGTCCGCCGAGGG
>JANOQV010000052.1:0-12745 GCA_031414955.1 Pedosphaera sp.
CACGAATCAACTCATGGCCGCGATGAGCGAATACGATCCGGGCGTGCGCTGGTGGGCCGCGACCACGCTGGGCACGAACACCAACACCAGTGTGTCCGCCCTGATCAACCTGGCCAGTCACACCAATTCGCGCGTGCGCGAAGCGGCATGTCAGGCCTTGGGCGTGATGAAGAACACCAACGCGCTCGCCGTGCTGGGCCTGCGGTTGACCGACACGAATATCTGGGTCCGCTCCAAGGCCGCCAAAGCCCTGAAGAACATCGGCACGCCGGCGCTTCCACAACTGACCAACATGCTGACGGCGTTCATCACCAACGCCACGGATCCGCAGGTGATCGTGTGGGAGGATCCGATCCAGATCGCGAACGGCTACCTGGCCGATGCGCTGTTCAACACGCTCGGCTCCTCCACGATCGGCGCGAACACGAACCTGCTTTATCCGGCGGTGCGCGCCGGCTTGAGCCAGCCGGACGGCATGGCGCTGGGCTACCTTTCGAGCTTCCTGCAAAACCGTCTGACCCTGACGCACGTTCAGGTGTTGGCACCGAGCATCGTCGCCGCCATCGCGGAGCGGTCGCCGGCGGATCGGATGTTCAGCGACGGCATCCGCTTCGCCGGCCTGAAGACGCTCGGGAAGTACAAGATCGAGGAGGGCATTCCGCTGGCGCTGATGGTGAAGGAGCAAACCTGGCATGGCGACGACTGGGCACCGTTCGATCAGTTGCAGAACAACTATCGCGGCGCGGCCAGGGATGCGCTGCCCACGCTCTACGCGTGGCAGGCACACATTCCACAGTTCGCAGCTGATGGTTCGATTGGCGGCTGTTGTCCGGATCGGCTGATCAACATTTCGAACAAGATTGCGTCGGCCATCGCGGCGATCGTCAACGATCCGGCGCCGCCCACGCTGGTTAATTTCAAGAAGCTGTCCGCCGTCAACACCAGCCCGTCCGTGGTTGCTTTGCCGGCGACCAGCACTCTGCTCAGCACGACGGCGTCCGATCTGGACGGCGGCGTGTTGAACTATTCCTGGAGCAAGCTGAGCGGCGCGGGGAACGTGGTGTTCACTCCGAACGGCACCGCCAACTCCAACGTTGTGGCCTCGTTCGACACTCCCGGCTCCTATGTATTGCGACTGGCGGCTGTCGATGGCTCGATCCTGAACAGCAACATCTGGATCACCTACAACCTCGGCTATTTCGATTTTCAGACCTACACCAACGTGATCGGCGCGGTTTACACCAACGTGACCGTCACCGTCAGCGCGCCGACCAATCGCGCCCCGGTCCCTCAGAACCAGAGCCTCACGACTACGCTCAACACCGCCGTGCCCATCACGCTCGCCGCCACCGATCCCAATGGCGATGCGGTGACATTCATCGTTGGGACGACGCCGGCGAACGGCACGCTCTCCGGCGCAGCGCCAAACCTGGTTTACGCGCCGGCTCCCGGTTACACGGGCCTCGACAGCTTCACCTTCACGGCCAATGACGGGCAGGCGGAATCCAGCGGCGCCACGGTGACCATCGATGTCGGAGCAGCCGGCAACCGCAGGCCCGTGGCGGCGAATCAGTCCGTGACGACTGCCGAAGACACCGCCAGGGCGATCACACTGAGCGGAACAGATGCCGACGGAACTCCGCTCACATTCACTATCGTGAGTCCACCCATCAACGGCACGCTCTTGGGCGCGCCGCCGAACGTGACCTATTTGCCGGCCACGAATTTTCCGTCCGGGAATTTCCCTGGCTCGGACAGCTTCACCTTCGTCGTGAGTGACGCCTCGCTGACCAGCGCGGTCGCGACGGTGAGCATCACGGTGACGCCGGCGAATGATCCCCCGGTGGCCATCCCGCAGAGCGTGAACCTCGCTGCGAACACAGCACAATCCATCACGCTGGCTGGATTCGATGCCGAGGGTTACTCGCTTCTCTACACCAACGCGAGCAACCCCGCGCACGGCACGTTGTCCGGCACCGCGCCCAACTTGATTTACCGGTTGGCGACAAACTTCCACGGCGCGGACAGCTTCACGTTCCGGGTCACGGACAGCGAAGGGGCGGTGTCGTCGGTCGCGACCGTCAGCATCACGGTGAGCAACGATCCGCCGGTGGCCCATGCGCTCTTCCTCGAAGTGCCGCCGAATAGCACCAACGCCATCACGTTGACCGGTCGCGACAACACCGGCGATGCGCTGACGTTCACCGTGCTCTCCCAGCCAGCCAGCGGACTTCTGTCGGGCACGGCGCCGAATCTGACTTACCGGCCGACGACGGATTTCACCGGCGCGGACAGCTTCACTTTCAAAGTGAGTGACGGCGTGTGGGACGCCACCAACAACGTCACCATCACCGTGGTGCAGTGGCAAAGCCGGACCAACATCGCGGCCGGTTTCTGGGGGGTCTCGGCGAGTTGGGCGGGTGGAACGCATCCCGCGTTCGGAGGTGGAGCCGACTACCTGATCGTGTTCAGCACGAACGTCTATTCCGGCAGCAGCACGAACGATATCGCCGGGCCGTTCCAATTGAACCGGCTGATCTTCGGCAGCAACCTTCCCGCAATGAACATTTTCAGCAACGCGTTCGCGTTCACCAATCACGAGGTCACGCAGCCGCTGGTGATCCAAGGCGGCCCCAATGCGCACGCTTTCAGCAATGCGGTGACGCTCGCCGCCAGCACGACGTTCGGCGGCAAAGGCGCGGGCAAGATCACGCTGGGCGGCGTGGTCAGTGGCACGGGTGCCTTGATCAAGACGAACTCCGGCACGCTGACGCTCTCGGCGGTGAACATTTACTCCGGCGGCACCATCGTCAGCGCCGGCACGCTCAATCCGCACGGCAATGGTTCCGGGGCGTCTCGGACTGTTTTCGGCACTGGTGTGGTCTCGATGGCGAACGGCACGATTCTCAAGGCGACGGACGTTTCGGGTCAGCCGGTGAGAATCCCCAACGCCTTCAACCTGAGCGGCGGCACCGTCAGCGTGCCCATCCCGTTCGGCGGCGGCACGGACCTGCGGCTCGACGGACCGATCGCGGGGCCTGGCGGCTTCACCGTCAGCGGCGGCACGCGCGGGCTTTCTCTCTACGGGACGAACACGTTCAGCGGCGGTGTGACGATCAGCGACGGCAATCGGGTGGTGATTAATAACGTCAATGCGCTGGGTCTCGGGCCGCTGAAATTGGGCAACGCCTCGGGCGGTTCCTTGCACACCGGCGCGAATCTGTCTGGGGGTCAGTTGAGCAACGCGATCAATCTCGCCGTCGGCGCGGTGCTGACCGTGGACACCGGCTCCGGCAGTTTGAACCTCGCGGGCAACATCACGAACACCGGCGGGTTGACCAAGAACGGCAACAATACCCTCACGCTCTCCGGCACGAACAGCTACACCGGCGCCACCGCCGTCCGGGTCGGGGTGCTGGCTTGCGCGCGAGCGGATGCCTTGGGCGTCGGCGCGCTGAGCATCAGCAATGGCGCGACCCTCAACTTGAATTTCACCGGCACGCGGCGGGTGGCTTCGCTGAACCTCGGCGGCACGAACATGCCCAACGGCTCCTACGGCTCTGCGAGTTCCCCGGCGAACACGAAGGACAATCATTTCACCGGCACCGGCACGGTCACGGTGGGCCCGCCTCCGGGTCTCATCAACTCAGCCGCCACCAGCATCGCCAGCACTTCGGCGGCGCTCCACGCCACGCTGGAAGGCAACGGCGCCATCTTCCACGTCCATGCCTATTGGAACACGATGAACGCCGGAACCAACGCCGCGCTCTGGACCAACTCGGCTTACCTCGGCGCGTGGACCAACGTCGCCGCGACGAATCTCAGTTTCACCGCGACAGGTTTAACTCCAGGCAAGACCTACTACTTCACCTTCCGCGCCACCAACGCGACGAGCAGCCTGTGGGCGGACAACGTGGAGAGTTTCACGACGCTGGCGCCGCCCGTGCCGCCCACGCCGGTGCTGCCAGGCAGCGCGATAACTTTCTCCAGCGGCATCCCTGGCTTCAACTTCACGACGGTGGCGGGCTTCAAGTTTCGCGTCGTCTTCAAGACCACGCTGTCGGATGCTTCGTGGCTGCCCGTCATCGCGCCGCCGAATTTCCAGGCGCCCGATGGATGGAGTGCGACCTCGACCGGAGCGCCCCTGTCCTTCAGCGATGCTGGCGCAGCCGGCCAACCCCAGCGCTTCTACCGCATCGAAGCGGCGAATCCGTAGCCAATGAAATCATCGGACTCCTTCACTCCCCTGCGCTGGCTTTTACTCCTCGTGAAGCTGCCCGTGGCGACAAATGGTGCGCGGCTTTACCGGCGGCAAGCGTCCTGAGTTGCCAGGGCGAACGCGTCTTGGCTCCTCAATTCGTCTGTAACCTCACGACTCTCCCGTGGAGTATGTGGGTGATCCATGCCGTCATCCGAACAGACAACGCCGCCGCCGGACGCGTTTATTCGCGCGTTGTCGGAATGTCAGTCTGCGCTGCGGGGGTATTGCCAGGCGTCGCTCGGGCATGGCGAGGCGGCGAAGGAGGCGTGGCAGCGGACCAATGTGGTGCTGTGGCGCAAGGCCAACGACTGGAACGTGAAAACGCCGTTCCTGCGCTGGGCGCTCGCGGTCGCGCGCTTTGAAGTGCGCGCCACCTTGCGCGACCTGGCGCGGGAGCGATTGGTCTTCGACTCGGATGGACGAACGTCGCCTTTGACCTCATCAACGAGCCGGACGCTTTCGGCATCGCTTGGCATCCGCCGCGCGTTCTGTGTATTCTGGACTCGCCGTCCAATGAAACGAAACTTAACAATCACGAAGCCCATTCGGGGTCCACGAGTTCATGCCGCCCCAGCGCGTTGGAAGGAGTCCTGCGCCCACAGCGAGTGCTCTCTGCATCAGCTTTCGCCGTACATTGGCAAAATTAAGAGCAGCATTGCGGCAGAGCTGGTTGACGAGTTCTCTCGCGCCGGCGAGTTGGTCGTTGACCCTTTCGCGGGTGCGGGGACAATTCCTTTGGAAGCCGCCTTGCGCGGACGACGTTCACTCGGTGCAGATGTCAGTGCTTATGCGCGGATACTATCCCAAGCGAAGCTGTCACCGCCGGTGTCTCTCGAGAAGGCCCTAATTTCCGCGGAAAAGGCACTGGCGCAGTCACGGCAATTGCCGCAACCTGACCTTCGTAGAGTTCCAGCTTGGGTTCGGCGATTCTTCCATCCCGACACACTTCGGGAGGCGTTGCGATTTGCAGAAGTCACGCGTGGGCCCGGCAACGAGTTCCTCATGGCCTGTTTCTTGGGCATCTTGCATCATCAACGGCCGGGGTTTTTGTCCTATCCTTCCAGTCACCTTGTTCCCTACTTGCGAGACAAGAAGTATCCCCGAAGCGACTTCCCAGAAATGTACACGTACCGGGAATTGCGCTCACGGTTACTGGCCAAAGTTCGTCGGAGTTTCAAGCGAGCGGTCACGCCTCCGGTCTCTCGGGTGAAGTTCATCCAAACAGCGGTGGAAGAGTTGCGGATGCCAAAGTCCTTCGACGCCCTCATCACGAGCCCCCCGTACATGAACGCTCTGGATTACGGGAGAGACAACCGACTGCGACTCTGGTTCATTGAGCCAAGTCTTGCCACGAACTCGGACAGCGATGTCATGAAACGTCGGGCAGCGTTCGTGAGTGCCATCAACAGTCTGGCTGGAAAGGTCGAGACTGGATTGCGTTCAAAGGGCTATTGCGTATTCGTTGTTGGCGAGGAGTTCAACCGCAGCTTCAGCGCTCATCCTGCGGAAGCCGTCATCGGCATAATGGCCACCAAGGCGCCGTCGCTAAAACTCCTGAAGATTCTGGCTGACAAAATTCCAGATGTGCGCCGAACTCGTCGGGAGTGTAAGGGCGTCAAGACGGAACATGTTCTCGTGTTCCAGCGGAACTGACATGCGAGCGAATCTCCCAGACAAGAGTTTCTTTCCTGGAAAGCCAGTGCCGACGAGACCCGACGTTAAGATTGTCGCACTCGTCGATAGTGGTTTCGACGGGCATCTCTATCGCGCGCATTCGGCGCAACTAGGACGCGACCTTGCCTGCAAGGTGATTCCGAGCGCCAATTTGCACGTTGGATCTGGCGGCGAAGAGACATGGAAAGCGGAGGTATTGAAAGCGGACCTGCTCCGCAATCCAGCGGTGGTGAAGTTCGAGGACATCAGAGCGTGGAAAGATGACGCGGCTGGAATCGACTGTGTAGTGCTCGTTTCGGAGTTTGTCGAAGGCCCCAACTTACGCAAGTTCATCGCCGACCATCCGCAGGAACTCACCGTTCCGTTCATTGTTCAGTTCCTTGGAACGATGTTGGAGCTGTTTCACGAGATGAAACAACGCAACGTCACCCACGGCGACCTCCATTCTGGCAACATCCTCGTCGAAGACCGTTCCGCTTACGCGCTGATGTCACCGACATTTGCGTTCCGAGTGACAGACTTTGGTGTAGCCGAGGCGACAAGTGAGCCGCGATTTAAGGAGGACTTTCTGCAACTGGCCGACATCCTCGCTCAACTGCTGCGCGGGGTGGA
Organism: Pedosphaera sp.; assembly: GCA_031414955.1. GTDB lineage: Bacteria > Verrucomicrobiota > Verrucomicrobiia > Limisphaerales > SIBH01 > JANNGC01. The sequence goes on from JANOQV010000052.1 coordinate 6,548, forward strand.
CTATCAGGCGTGGGGGCCGAAGGAGAAATTTGTCTTCAACGTGCTCAGGAACGATTTCCTTGGTCGCCATCTTGTCGAGACAGACCCTACTCGCGACCCACTGGCGAAACAGCCTGAGAAGCTCTTTCGGCGGCTCCAAGAATTGGACGCTGAGTTTGAGAATGCCGCGGCTCAGGAGTCCGCTCGGCTGCTGACGCCGTTTGATTTTCTCAGTTGCGAGCAAATTGGTGACGCCCCGTCACTGTTGAAAGCGCTCTACTCGGACCGGTTCCTTGGTCTTCAAGAAATCGAAAGCCGCAACAATATCGTCGTCACAGGCCCTCGCGGGTGCGGCAAGAGCACGGTGTTCAGGAGCCTGAGTTTGCGGCAGAAAATGCGAACGGGCGAGGCAACCGCAGAAAAAGTAAATTACTTGGGAGTTTACTATCGGTGCGATGACTTGTACTTCGCCTTCCCTCGATACAATCTTCCGGCCCGCCCAGAAGCGCTCGACATCCCGCTTCACTTCATCACTTCGACTTTGCTCGCTGAGCTGCTTGATTCGCTAGAGGTTTGGGCGAAGCAGCACGCCCGCGCGGACTTTGTCCGGCTCGAATCCAGGGCTGCGCAGGCTGTGTGGGATGTGCTCGGCCTCCCGCCGCCACATGAACCCGGAGCAGATACTCTCAAATCCATTGCGGCAGAGCTCCAAAATCAGCGACGCAAGGCCGTCGATCGGCAAAGATTTGCTAGTGACTTGAAGCGAGCGGTTGGAAGGTGCTTCGGGGCAGAGGTGCTTCAGCGCGTATGTGAAGCGTTGGTCGGGACTTTCTCGTTTCTCCGCGACCGGCCGTTCTACTTCTTCATCGACGACTACTCGGCGCCCAAGGTCACGAAAGAACTTCAATCCAACCTCAACCGGCTGTTCATGCAGCGGACATCGGTTTGCTTCTTCAAGCTCTCGACCGAGAGTCCGGTTTCCTTTGTCAAAAGTGACGTTGACCAAAAAATCTACGTCGAGAATAGGGAATACATCCTCCAAAATCTCGGCCTGATTTACCTGCATGCGGAACCAGAACCCAAACTTGCATTCGTCCAAGATATATTCCGGCGTCGCCTTTCAGAAACGTCAGGTGGGTACCCGGTAAAAGAGTTGGACGAGCTCATCGGGAGCAATCCCAGCCAGAACAATAATCAGGAAGCCCGTCAGATTCGTGCGGGCGAAAAACCTTCACTGTGGGGTAAGGAAACTCTGTGCAAGCTGTGCAGCGGCGATATTCACTACCTCATCAGTCTGGTCGGGGACATGGTGAAATTGGCCGGTGGCCCGACGGAGCTTGCCAAATCGGAAGCGGTGCCGCGCGTATCTCAACGCCTACAAACACAGGCGATGCGCGAAGCCGCCGGAAAATTCCTCAAAAACCTACGAGGCGTACCAAAGTGCGGCGATAAGCTGGTAGCAATTGTTGAGGCGTTCGGCAATGTAGCCCACTCACACCTGAAACACGCTGATTCCCAGAACGAGAATGGCACTCCCCCGAAGCAAGCCACGCGCATTGAGCCTTACGAGCCCCTTTCGCTGTCTGACGAAGCGCAAAGCCTCTATGACGAATTGCTGCGCTACTCAGTTTTCATCGAGGATTTCCGAGGCAAAAGCCGGCGTGGAAAAGTTGTACCCCGGCTCTTCATGCGACGATTCCTGATTCCACATTTCAACCTTACGTTTAGCACCCGTGACTCCATCGAACTCGAACCGCGTGACTTCGAGCAGTTTTTGACCGAGCCAACTCGGTTCGAGGAGAGATTCCGTCTGAAGACGCACCAACAAAAATTTGAATTGTAAAACTCACCCGATGTCGCGCGTCGAAACTCCAGATGAAAAGTTGGCGAAGCTGGTCAAGCCCAGCTTGCAAACCGTACCGTCACTAGAATTGGAGTCAGAAGACTGCATTGTCATCTGCGCCGGATTCGAGGACAGAGCGATGGCAATGCTCCAGTCGATGGTCGCGGTGAGGAGCCGAGGGCGAGTGCTACTCGTGGACTACCGGCCATATGTTGGCGAAAACAGAGTTGAGGAGTTTCGTTCACTTTGCCGCCAAGGCGGTTTGGCGCTGACAGAACTGGCGTACGACCGGCAGAGGCCAGCGGGATTTGGGATGGAACTGCTTCAAAGCATCGCTGGAGTGCATGGGCGTGTTTTCGTTGATGTCTCCGCGATGTCCCGCCTGCTAATCGTACAAGCCCTTGTTGCCATTGGCAGCCGGCCTGATGGATTTTCGAACTGCTGCATCGCCTATGCCGAAGCCACTGACTACCCTCCAAGCCGAGCTGAAGCCGAAGCTGTATTGGCAAGATCGGACGGAGACCCGACCTTTTCGGTACACTTCCTTTCCTCCGGGATATTCGACGTGACCGTGGTCCCGGAATTGTCATCGACTGCAATGACAGCAGGTCAGATGCGTCTTGTTGTGTTCCCTTCGCTCGATGCCGACCAACTGACCTCGCTACGTGCAGAACTCCAGCCTTCACGCTACACGTTTGTCGAAGGAATCCCGCCAAGTCCGCAGAACCGGTGGCGACCCGGCCTCATCTCCAAATTGAATCATCTGTCCGAAATGCAGGAAGCCGAGCGGTTCACAACGAGCACCCTCGACTATGCCGAGACTTTGGATTGCTTGGTCAGCCTTTACTCGAAACATGCGGCGCGGGAGCGATTGGTGATTTCGCCGACCGGGAGCAAAATGCAGACAGTAGCGGTCGGATTGTTTCGGGCTTTCGTTCGCGATGTTCAGTTAGTCTATCCAACACCAAGAGACTTCCATTCACCAGCACACTACACCCACGGGATTGGGCCGTTGCATGTGCTCCCGCTGGATGCGTTGCATCCCTCCATCGAGTAGCTGGCGACCGTCTGGCGCAACCCGACCAACCTCGGCGCGGCGGAACCGCCCGACGGCATCGCTCTCTCCGGCTTCGACTTCACCTTTGATCGCTTGAGCGTGGCGCACTGGGTCAGCGCGTTCGGCTCGCCGGGATTGAACTTCGACGAATTCCGCCTCGGCACGAACTGGGCGAGTGTGACGCCGCCCGGCGGCGACGGCGACACGCGGATGGTGTTCGACTTCGACGACGGCACCTACCAGGGCTGGACGCAGGTGATGACCAATGCCGACTACTCGCCGCAGGCCTTCGTGGTCGCGGCCGGCGCGGATGCAGCCTGCAAGCGCCAAGAGCATGTTTGCTCTGTGCGAAATGGCTGCGTTGCGGCTGACGTTCAAAGTCGACTTGGGTGGTCTTCTATGACAGAATTCACGTTTCTGTAATCAGAAACGAAAACCGTCAATGAACTCGCCATACTCCACTACTCACATACTTCGGCTGCTGCTCGTCGCCGCGCTCGCGCTGAATGCTTCGGCGCAGTCCACCTGGACAAACTCCGCGGGCGGCAACTGGTCGGTGGCGGCTAATTGGACGGGTGGCGTTCCCGTGTCGGGCGGCGCAACGATTCTGAATTTCACGGCGGCAGGCGCCTACAGCGTCACCAACGACCTGCCGGGCGTCTTCCAGCTCAATCAGATTAATTTCGCCGGACCCACGCTGAGTCTTCGCGGGAACAATCTTCAACTGACCGGCAGCAATTCGCAGATGAATCAGAACGGCGCGGGTCCGGTGACGAATTACCTCAGCATCGAGCTGGCCACGAACGTCACGCTTGGCGGAGCGGGTGGCGGCACGATGACGTTCGCGGGCGTGCTCACCGGGTCGGGCAACCTGACCAAGACCAACGGCGGGACGCTGACGATTCCGGTCGCGCACAGCCACAGCGGCGGGACGATTATCCTCAACGGCACACTGAATCCGCATGGCAACGGCTCCGGCGCTTCGCTGAATTTTTTCGGCACGGGCACGCTGACGATGACCAACGGCGTCACGCTCCGCCCGACGGATGCCTCGGGTCAGCCGGTGAGAATTTCCACGGCCATTGCGTTGAGCGGCGGCACGGTGAACGTGCCCGTTCCGTTCGGTGGCGGCACGGACCTCTGGCTCGACGGCGTGGTGGCGGGGCCGGGCGGATTCTCCATCAGCGGCGGCACGCGCTGGCTGGCGCTTTTCGGCAACAACACCTTCAGCGGCGGCGTGACGATCAACGATGGCAACCAGGTCCGGATTAACACGGTGAACGGTTTGGGCGCCGGGCCACTGCGATTGGGCAACTCCTCCGGCGGCTCGTTGAATCCTCTCGCCAATCTCTCCGCCGGTCTCGTGACCAACGTCATCAATCTGGCTGCGGGCGGAACGCTGTTCGTGGACACGGGCGGCGGCAGCGTGAACCTCGCCGGCAGCATCACGAACACTGGCGCGCTGACCAAGAACGGCGGCAACACGCTGACTCTCTCCGGCGTGAACACGCACAGCAGCAACACCACGGTCAACGCCGGCTCGCTCACGTTGAGCAACCGCCTGGCGTTGCAGAACAGCACGCTCGTTTTCGGCGGAGGCTCCATCGCCTTCGGCGGAACGCTGACGCCGTTCACCTTCGGCGGACTTTCCGGCAGCACGGCGTTGCCGCTGGTCAACGCGGTCGGAGCGCCGGTCGTGCTGACCGTCGGCAACAACAGCAGCACTTACAGCGGCGAGTTCAGCGGCGCAGGCGGGTTTACCAAGAGCGGCGCAGGCACGCTGACGCTCTCGGTCGCGAGCACCTTCAGCGGCGTCACCACGGTCGCGGGCGGCATCTTGCGACTGACCACCGCCGCGGCGCTCGGCACGAACACGGACGTGGTGCTGAACAGCGGCAGCGGGACGCTCGACCTCGCGTTCACCGGCACCAATCTGGTCAATGCGCTCTTCATCAACGGGACGCGGCAGCCGGTCGGCGACTACGGCGCGAACGGTTCCACGCTCACCGGCGGCGGCTATCTGCGCGTGGCGACGGCGACGCCGAGTTCGCGGAAGGACATTCTCACCTTCACCTTTCCGACGTTCGGCGCGGCGACGCTGGCCGGGACGAACATCACGCTCACCGTTCCCTACAACACTCCGGTGACGAGCCTCGCGCCGACGTTCACGCTCTCGCTGCTGGCGACGGCAAGTCCGGTTTCGGGCACCGCGCGGGATTTCACGGCGCCGCAGATTTACACCGTCACGGCTGAGGACGCCTCGACGCGGGATTTTCGCGTGACGGTCATCGTGACTCCGGCGAGCGCGGCGAAGGACATCCTCACCTTCACCTTCCCGTCGTACGGCGCGGCCACGATTGCCGGCACGAACATCACCATGACCGTCCCCTACGGCACCGCGGTGACGAACCTCGCGCCGACTTTCACGGTCTCGCCCGCCGCGTCGGCGAGTCCGGTTTCGGGAACAACGCGGGACTTCACCGCGCCGCAGATTTACACCGTCACGGCCGAGAATGGCTCCACCAAGGACTTCCGCGTCACGGTCAACATCACGCCCATCAGCTCGGCGAAGGACATCCTGACGTTCGACTTCGGCGCGCTGGGACCGGCGGCGATTGCCGGGACGAACATCACCATCACGGTGGGATTGAACGTGGGGCTGACGAACCTCGCGCCGACTTTCACGGTGTCGCCGTTCGCCAGCGGCAATCCGGCGTCCGGAACCACGAACGACTTCACGACGCCGCAGATTTACACGGTCACGGCGGAGAACAGTTCGACCAGAGACTTTCGCGTCACGGTCAACATCACGCCCATCAGTTCGGCGAAGGACATCCTCACGTTCGACTTCGGCGCGCTGGGGCCGGCGACGATTGCCGGGACAAACATCACCATCACGGTGGGATTGAACGTGGGGCTGACGAACCTCGCGCCGACTTTCACGGTGTCGCCGTTCGCCACCGGCAATCCGCCGTCGGGAGCCACGAACAACTTCACCACTCCGCGGACGTACGCAGTGACCGCGCAGGACGGCTCGACGAAGAGCTACCTCGTCACGGTGCAGACTTATCTCGCGTGGCAGTATTCCGGCTCGTTCCACATCATCACCACACCGGAAGGCGCGAACCTGACCGGCTCGGTTTCGGAAACAAATTTCCCGCTGCTCGTGCGGCTCAATGCGAGCTTCTTCAACTTCAGCCAGGCGAAGGCTGGCGGCGCGGACCTTCGTTTCACCACCAGCGCGGGCGCGACGCTTGCCTACCAGATTGAGGAATGGGGCGCCGCGAACGGAACGGCCAGCGTCTGGGTGCGCGTGCCG
>JANOQV010000053.1:0-7365 GCA_031414955.1 Pedosphaera sp.
AAGGGCCGGCCGTTGCAAAAGCCCGTGGCCATCGCCGGCGCGCCGATTCCCGCGCTGCTCGAAAACCTCAAGCACGCCGCCGACGGCGTGCGCCACCGCACGCGCGTCGAGTTGAGCGCGCGCGACACGAAGGAAGTCATCGCTGCGGCCCAGAGCTGGGTGAAGCAGTTCGGCCCGACCAAGGCCGAGCACGGGCATCACCTGCTCGAAGCCCTGTGGCTCCACCAGCAGCACAACGTGCAGAACACCTCGTTGCTCGACCAAGTGCTGAACTCGCCCGAACCGCACGCGCGCATCGCCGCGAACACGGTGAAGCATCTGTGGTCCAACGTGGAGGCCTCCACGCGCGGCGGCGTCATCGCGGGTTTGCAGGAAGTCGCCGCGCAGAAGTCCGGCATCCTCTCCGACACGCCCGCGCTCACGACCATCCGCATCGGCACCGTGCCCGAGCGCATGATGTATGACGTGACGCAACTCGTCGTGAAACCCGGCAAGAAGATCAAGCTCACCTTCGCAAATCCGGATTTCATGCCGCACAACATCCTGCTCGTGAAGCCCGGCAAGGCGGACGAGATCGGCGAGAAGGCGATGGCGCTCGGTGCAAAAGGCTTCGAGGTCAATTACGTCCCCGACAGCCCGGACATCCTCTGGGCCAGCAAGCTCGTCGATCACGGCAAGGAGCAAGTCATCGAGTTCACTGCGCCGACCGTCCCCGGCGCCTACCCGTATATCTGCTCCTTCCCCGGGCACCACCTCATCATGCGCGGCACGCTCATCGTGACGGACAACCTCAAGGAATTCCTCGCCAACAATCCCGAGCCGACGACCAAGTTCACCGAATGGAAACTCACGGACTTCGTCGACGACCTGAAGCGCGTCGGCCAGCACCGCAACTTCGCGCGCGGCCAACAACTGTTCACCAGCCTCGCCTGCGCCCAGTGCCATCAGTTGGGCAAGGACGGAGCCGCCTTCGGCCCGAGCCTCAGCGACGTCGTGAAGAAGTACCAGGGCGATGCCAAAGCCGTGTTGCAGGAAATCATTGAGCCCTCGAAGATCATCGAGGAAAAGTTTCGCAACGTGACGCTGGAGACCGGCGACGAAAACTCGCCCAGCGGCATCATCCTCGCCGAGGACAAGGACACCGTGACGATTCAAACCGGCCCGACCTCGGCGCAGGTGCAGAAGATCGCGAAGAGCGCGATCAAATCACGCCGCCCATCCGCGCTCTCCCTCATGCCCGCCGGACTGGTCAACTCGCTCGACAAGGAACAGATCCTCGACCTGCTCGCGTATCTGCTCGCCGAAGGCAACGCCAAACACGCCGCGTTTCAACACGCGCACTGACCAAATATCCCGTGAAATCGTCGCAGCGAGTCGGCCCGATAAGGTCGAACGCCTGCAAGCGATTCAACAGGGCGCATGGGACTTTGCGAAAGGCTCTGAAAGGAAAGTGCAGCCATGAAGCAGTTCGCAGTTCTCGCTGATGACACCGCAGAGAAGGACGGCGTGCTCACGGTGACCGGCAAAGGTGCCGCACCCTTCCTCGGACTCGGCGCAGGAAAGCTTGGCGGACCCACCGTGGTGAAATTCCGCGCGCGCTCCGCGACCGGTGGCGCGGGCAAAGTCGAATGAATCCCAACTCCGCAGGCGGTGGACAAGGCTAAGTCCGTCGCCCTCCAACTCGCTGGCGGCGAGTGGCGTGAATTGACGGTTGAGCTTCCTGCCCCCGGCCCGCTCGGCATCGTGCGGCTCTACCTGCCGGCGGAGAAGGACGCGGTGCAGCTTGATTGGATTGAACTCAAGCCTGCCCAAGGCAAACCGCAGCGCTGGGATTTTTAGCGAGTCGAAGACCGACTGAGTCTCGGGCCATGCAGTCACGGAGCGCCGAGCATCGCTCGGCATGTAGGGATCCGTTTTGTCCAAGCCGAGCAATGCTCGGCGCTCCGTCCCAGATTCACGGCAGCTGCAGGCGGAAGAAGCGCTGACCGTCGGGCGTCGGCGTGAGGGCCATCGCTCGCACATTGTTGGTGGTGACGATGGCATTGGTCACCGGCATCCAGACTGCGGGCGGGAAGAGGTTCGAGGTGGCTTGCACGGTGGCGGTCGCCGCCCAGGCCGGCCATTGCAGGAGGGTCTGACCGCCAGCGCTCGAAATGGCCAGAGCGGCCGGCTGGTTGAATTGGTATCCCGCCAGTTCGAGGTCAAAGCTCACGTCGGAACTCGTTGTGGAGACTTGGTGGATTTCCACTGCAAGCACGTTGGTGCCGGAGCGCAGCAGGGCCGGGCTGACATTCGTGGCGAAGAAAGCGCTCTCGTCCGCACCGTTGACCGTGGCGGCGGCGGACATGGTGAACGTCACCAACCCGTTGGTCATGTTGCTGCGGAAGATCTCCACGCCGTTGAGATAAGCGATGCCGCCGTCGTCGCGCAGCAGGCGCACGGTGAGATTCGTCACCGCCCAGGCGTTGCTCAGGAGAAACGATTTCCGAAAATACGTGGTGATGATGCGCGAGGTATCGAGGCGGTTGCTGCGAAGGACGGTGGCTTCATCGCCATCGCCGTAGCCGAGTTGCGCCGGGCCGACGGACCAGGCGCTGTCGTTGAAGTTGGTTCCCGTCCAGGCGGTGCCTTGATTGGAGCCATCGTCGAGAAATTTCCACGTCGATCCGGGCGGCACCAATGAGACGGGTTGCCCCGCGGGCAGTGTCTCCGGCACGCCGGCGGCGTAACGCAATCCGCCGAGCAGATGAGCGCGAAAGAGCGGCTCGGTGTAACTCGCGCTGGTGTGTCCGCCCGCCGTGTACCACGCGCGTCCGCCGTCGTAGCCGCGATACCACGCGATGGGATGATCGCCCATCGTGCCGCCGGTGTAGGTGGATTCATCGAGGCGCGCGAGCACCTGCACCGCGCCGCGCGGGTTGGACCGGAAATTGTACCACTCATCATTGCGCACCCACGCCGTCGGCAGAAAGCTCGACGACACATGATTCGTGTCCTCGACGCGAACGGTGGCGGTTTGAATCGCCGGATGATTGCTAAAGTAGGCACCGACCAGACCGCCATACCACGGCCAGGAATACTCCGTGTCGCTCGCCGAGTGGACCCCGGCGTAGCCGTTCCCGGCGCGGATGTAGCGTTCGAAGGCGGCCTGCTGATTCGTGTCGAGCACGTCGCCGGTCGTCATGAGGAACACGACCGCGTGGAACCGCGCGAGATGGGCGTCGTTGAAGGCAGCGGCGTCCTCGGTCGCCTCCACCACGAGATTGTTCGTCGCGGCCAGTTGTTGAATCGCGTTCAACCCATCCGCAATCGACGCGTGCCGGAAACCGGCGGTCTTGGAAAACACGAGCAGACGTCGCGGCCCATCGGCGGCCTGAGCCGTCGCCCCGCCCAACCAACCTGCGCCCAGCAGAAGTACCAGCGCCAGGCGAGCCAGCGACGCACGCCGGAGCCGGGGAGATTTCAGCCAACAGAATGGGTCTTGCACGACGCCACCATACATCGGCGGGTTTGATGTTCCAATCTCGGAAGCGGGGAGCGGGGTGAGTTGAAGGTTGAACTTCCCGCGAGGTGAATCGTTGGTGCGGTGCCGCGTCGAAGTTTGCTGTGCTGAATGAATTCATTTCAAACAACACGGGCGCGGTGCGCGACTGCCGGTTCGGCGCTGCGGCGGGCAGCGGTCGTCGAATAACCGCCTCCGCTCATCAAGATGTATGAAGTCGTGCGGAAGAAAATGGACTCCCTGTTCGGAAATGCCGGTGACAAGTTTTGCGGTGTCGTTTAGCCTCCTGCTGCCTGCATGAAACAACGCGCTCAAATCAGCAACGCCGCCCAAGCCCAGCGCTGGGCGCGTCGTTTGTCGGCCCGCGTTGAAAAAATTCTCGCCGCCCATCCCGACGCCGATCCCGACAACGTCCGGCACACCTTGATTCTGCTCGAGCAACCACCGTTGGAACGATTGCAAAGGAGCCTGATCCGTGGCCGCGCTGCCATTTATAGAAAAAGAACTTCGTCTGTTGGGCGTTTTGTGGAGACGCAAGGTGCGGTTCATGATCGTCGGGCTTTCCGCCGCCACCCTGCCAGGCGCACCGGTGGTCACGCCGGACGTTGACCGCTGGTTTGAAAACGCGCGGCCGCGGCCAATCCCAAAGGGATTGCGACCTCCAGCCCAAGGTTGCGAGGCACGAGCTACCTTGGGTCACGGTTCGCAAATGGAAACCAACCCCAACGGGATTGTGACCAAAACCATTCGTTTATCGTCGCGACGAATTTGCCGCAACCGCGTTGCGGTTGTTCCCGTTTTGCCACGTTCACCCAAGGTAGGCGCGGGCGCGCCAACCTTGGGCATTGGGCCACAGCCCCGTTGGGGCTGGCGAGGAAAGGATGACGCGGCGCAAGCGAGTTTGGAAAAGATTTTGGAAAAATGAATCAACTCCTCTCTGACAATCTGTGGCCGACGCTCGCAGCGTTGAGCAAGAAACGTCATCGCCTTTGGGGCGCAATTTCCTACGTCACAACCACAAGCCATCTGGAATTCGGCAAGGCGGACGTTCTTGTTTGCGACGCTTCGGACGCTGCAATCAAAGCGGGAATGACATCGGCTTTCACACTCCGTCGATTCGTCTCCAAAGGCGCAAAGGTTTATTCGTTCGATGGGTTGCACGCCAAAACATTGATGATTGATAACAAGGCCGTCATTGGCTCGGCGAATCTTTCTGAAAACGCCGGCGTGAACACTTGTGAGGCTTCGCTGTTGTCGGATGACCCACAGGTTGCAGCGTTGGTTCGGGGATTCATCGAGCAAGCGCGGAAGGCGGCAAAACCCGTGGATGAGGCTTTCCTGAAACGGATTGAAGCCATTCCTGTTGTGCGGACTGGCGGAGGGTCAAGGCGCAAAGCGAACCGCGTTGCTGGCGGCACTTCAAGACTATGGCTGATTTCTACTCAACCTCTCAGCACGAAGATTTCCAGTGCTGAAGCAGGCGCAGAAAAAAGTGGAATGGTGCAAGCGAGGAAGAAACTGAAACATGACGACTACGAGATTCGAATGCTTCGCTGGTCCGGAAAGAGCCGATTCCGCAAGGAAGCAAAACCCGGTAATTTGGTGATTGAGGTCATGCGCGAAAAGCGAGGCAAGCGCACCTTCACTGAAGTTTATCGGGCTGCCCCGATAATTCACCGGCAGGACTCCGGCAAGTGGACGCGATTCTATTTGGAAACTCCACCTGACGATGACCTGTATTACCTCTGGAATGAATTCAAGTCAGACTTGGTTCGCCTCGGTTTCAAAAACATCTCACCAAAGTCCAACCGCGAGTTGACCGAACGTGCCACGCAAGTCTTGGCCTGCTTGGAGTAATCATCTGAGAATCCCAACGGGATTCCGGCCCAAAGCCCAGGGTTGCGAGGCACGAGCTACCCTGGGTCATCGTCCGTAAATGATTTCCAACCGCAACGCGGTTGCGGCCATTCCCGTTCGCCCATCGCGCGTGACGTTCGCCACAACCCCGTTGGGGTTAATTCCAATTTGTCGCGTTCACCCAAGGTAGGCGCTGCGCCAACCTTGGGCTGGAGGCCGCAATCCCTTTGGGATTGTTCGCGCCCGAACGCTGATTCGATTTGATCACGCCGCCACGCGCTCGCGTCATCCGGGAATCCCAACGGGATTCTGTCCCGAAGCCCAGAGTTGCGACGCACGAGCTACCCTGGGAAAACGTCGGGAGAAAATTACAACCCCAACGGGGTTGTGGCCGTTTTCACACGCCTGCCGAATGAAACCGAAATCGCCGCAACCCCGAAAGCTTTCGGGGTTGGGAAGGTTTGTTGAACGATGACCCAGGGTAGCTCGTTCCTCGCAACCCTGGGCTGGTGGACACAATCCCTTTGGGATTGAACACCGCCGCCGTTTCACACCGATTCGCGCTCCGCTTCGCACTCGCAAACGACGCCGCGATTCACCATCCTCCCGCCATGCCACAATCTCTTTCCGCCGTTTACATTCATCTCGTCTTCTCCACCAAAGACCGCCGGCCGTTCCTGCGCGACAAACCCACGCGCGACGCGCTCCACTCGTATCTCGGCGGCGTCTCCAAACAACTCGATTGTCCGCCCCTCCTTGTCGGCGGCGTGGAAGACCACGTCCATCTGCTCGCACGCTTCGGACGCACCATCACGCAGGCCGAATGGGTGAAGGAATTGAAGCGCGTCTCGAACCTCTGGCTGAAGGAACGCGGTCGCGATTACGCGGACTTTGAGTGGCAAGGCGGCTATGCGGATTTCTCCGTGAGCCAATCCAATCTCGAACCGGTGAAGCAATACATCGGCGGACAGGAAGAACATCACCACAAGGTTGGATTTCAGGACGAGTTGCGCGCGTTGTTGCGCAAACACGAGATCGAATGGGATGAGAAATACGTTTGGGATTGAACGACATCACGGACTCTTGAAATTATGCGGCTCGAATTGAAACCGTTTTGCCCAGCGCCGCGAATCAGCTAAAAGTCCGTGACCATTTGCGCATCATGAAAACTTTTACCCTCGCGCTCATCATCTGCCTCGCCTCGCTCCACGCTGGCCTCGCTGCGCCCATCAGCACGGCTGGCGCGCTCGCCGCTGCGGTGCGGGATGGCGCGAATGGGGCGACGATTGAGCTGGCCGGCGGCACGTTTCAACTCAGCGAGCCGCTCGTGCTCAAGGCCGGGATGAAACTGAGCGGTCAGGGGGCGGGGCAGAGGTGGGAGAAGGGCCAACCCGGGGTCAAAGGCGGCATCACGGGCGGCGGCATTTTCGTCATCTGGATTGCCGACACGGAGATTTACAACAACCGATTCCTGAACACGAAGTCCGCGCCGAACGAGCACTACTACGGCATCAAGGGGCGGCAGGGGAAACGGCTGCGCATTCATCACAACACCATCGAGGTGAACTTCTCCATCGAGTTCCCGTTCGAGAACGACGAGGACGTGGAGATCGATCACAACGTCCTCCACGGCACGGTCTCGATTCCCAAGTATGCGGGTGGCTCAGTGCCGGCGAGCGGGCGCACGTTTCATCTGCACCACAATCTTTTTCGCGACAGCTACGCCATCGAGTTTGTCCGCAACGGCGTGGAAATTGACCACAACCTCTTCGACTTCGACGTGAAGAAAGACCACGGCAATCTGATCTCGGGCTTTGGTCAGGTGGCGGCGAAGGGGCCGTGCGTTTTTCACAACAACCTCGTCGCCAATCCGGGGCGCGGCGTCATCTGGATCAACGAGCCGTACGCGCAACTCACCGTGCGCAACAATCACATCATCACGCGGCCCACCGCGAAGGGACGGGGCGACGGACTGTTCGGGTTCAACGCCAAGTGCGACTTCACCA
>JANOQV010000054.1:0-28256 GCA_031414955.1 Pedosphaera sp.
CCCGGGCGGAGGGCGCGCCTAATGCTTTGCGGCCCAAACCCCAACCCCCCCCCCCCCCCGATTGTTTGGCGCCGCTCCGGTTCATGGGCAGGGAAAACCCATTCACGACGCGCGACCATCTCCAGCGGCACGCCCGCACACCGCGCTTGGCCAGACTACAACTTCACCACCCGCACGTTGCTGATGTCCTGGTCCTTCGCGATCTCGTCGAGCAGAGCCTGCGGCGGCACGCTGTCCAGGTTCAACACCGTCATGGCCTGCCCGCCCGACTCGTCGCGGCTCAGGCTCATGCTGGCGATGTTCACGCCATGCTTGCCCATCAAGGTGCCGATGTGCCCGACGATGCCGGGCCGGTCCTTGTTGTTCATCAGAAAGACCACGCCACTGGGCACAATCTCCACCGGCTGGCTGAACAGCCGCACGATGCGCGGATTGTTCGGCGAACCGAAGAACGTGCCGCCCGCCGACACCTTCTCGCCGCCCGGCGCGAAGACCGAGACATGCAGCCACTCGTTGAACGTCACCGGCTCGTCGCTGCGCTTTTCCTCCACGCTGATGCCCGCCGCCGTGGCCGCCGCGCGCACGTTGACGTTGTTCACGTCCTTGATTCCACCCGCGTGCATCAGGCCGAGCAGGATGGTGCGGGTGATGGGATCAATGTTCGGCAAATCCTTCGCCTTGCCGCCGTAAACGATGTGGACGCGCTCGATGTTGGCCGGCGCGACCTGGCTGAGCAGCTTGCCCAGCTTCTCGCCCAAGACCAGATACGGCTGCACCTGTTCGTAAGTCTTGGCGTCGATGAAGGGCAGGTTGACCGCGTTGCGCACTTCGCCCGTGAGCAGATAGGCCGCGATGATTTCCGCGACCTCGATGCCGCACTTCACCTGCGCCTCGCTCGTGCTCGCGCCCAGATGCGGGGTGAGCAACACATTGGGCAGCTTGCGCAACGGATGGTCCGCCGCCAGCGGCTCCTCGCAGAACACATCCAGCGCCGCGCCCGCCACTTTCTTCGACTCCAGGGCCGCGATCAGATCCTTCTCCTCGATGATTTCCCCGCGCGCGCAGTTCACGATGCGCACGCCGGGTTTCATCTTGGCGAAGGCGTCGGCGTTCAACATCCCGCGCGTCTGATCTGTGACCGGCATGTGGACGGTGATGAAATCTGCCGCGCGATAAATCGCATCCAGCTCCCCGACCAGTTCCACGCCGAGCTGCTTCGCGCGGGCCTCGGTCAGGAACGGGTCATAGGCCAGCACCTTCATGCCGAAGGCCAGCGCGCGCCGCGCCACTTCGCTGCCGATGCGGCCCATGCCGAGCACGCCGAGGGTCTTGCCGTTGACTTCCACGCCGGAGAAAAGCTTGCGGTCCCACTTGCCCGCCGCCATGGACGCGCCCGCCGGGGCGATGTGCCGGGCCAGCGCGCCGAGCATGAAGAAGGTCAGCTCGGCCGTAGTCACGGTGTTGCCGCCGGGGGTGTTCATCACCACCACGCCGCGCTGGGTGGCGGCGTCCACGTCCACGTTGTCGATGCCCACGCCGGCGCGGCCCACCACGCGCAGCTTGGGCGCGGCCTCGATGACTTTCTTCGTCACTTTGGTTTCGGAGCGCACCACCATGGCCTCGACGTCCTTGACGAGAGGAATCAGCTCCGCCTCGGAGAGGCGCTGGTCGAGCACGGTGACTTTGAATTCCGGGCGGGACTGGAAGAGAGCAATGCCCTTGGGCGAAATCGGGTCGCAGATGAGTACGTTCATAAATGATGGGGCGGAATGAACTTCGAGCACTGAACACTGAACATCGAACGCCGAACGGGAAAGGAGCGCGCGCGTCCCCCTTCGATGTTCAGTGTTCGATTTTCGATGTTCGATGTTCCCGTCATGATTCCAAAATGGAGCGGGACTGTAGGCAAGGGGCCGGGGGCGGTCAAATGTTTGGACGACGAGCGGATCTCACGGCACGGACGGCTTGGCGGCACTGTTGGTCCAGCCCCCCAACTGTTTGCGGCGCGCTTCCTTTTCCAGCGCGTCGAGCTTGGCGACATGCGCGGAAGATTTCTCGCCGCTGGGCAGGTTGGCATTGACACCTTTGACCTGGGCCAGCCCTTCGCTCACGAGGATTTCCGCCAGGCTCTTGTCGCCCAGCATGACAATTCCGTAATAGCGCACGTCGCGGGCGCGGCCGGCGGCATTGGCCCAGCGCGTGTGAACGACAAAAGGCTGGCGCAGCAATTCCTTCGTCCGTTCCCGGGCCAGAGCCCCGACTTTGAGCGCCGTGTCGAGCGTGATGCCGAAATGCCCGGCCTGGAGCCGCACGCGTTCCGCGTAGGTGAGAGTGGTTTCGGGCGCATCCACGAAATACAGGCGCAGGTTGAATTCGTTGGTCGGTGTGCGCACGCGGAAGCTGTCGCCATCGCCATCCTTGTGCTCGACGTATTGGCAGTTCGTGAGCGTGAGCCACGGCCTGGTCGCGGCGGCCTGGACCGAGCACGCCACCAAACACAACACCAACACGCCGATTCGCTGGTTCATCATTCGCAACATCGTCGGCGACCTTACCGCTCCCCTGCTCCGTCCGTCCATCCGTCTTTGAGACACTTTTATCGCCGGGGACGAGGCTCGGGTTGACGGACGACCCGCACCACGTCCCAAGGCAGAAGCAATGTGTCCAAGACGAAAGAGAACGGAAAATCCAAGACCATGAAGACGTAACCAGGGCCGCTGGCCTGGCCGGAATGATACTCCGAGGGCGAAGCTCCCTGCCATGCCCTCGGATTCTTCGCGGCGCGCCCTTCCGAGGGCGGCTTCGATGGCGGATGCTTGGAGGTGTCTTGCGCCAGTTCCTGGCCGTAGGCGCGCATGGTCGGATAGAGCGCGGGCTCACCAAGGAGGTGGGTATTGATCGAACCGCACCCAGCCGTGAGGACAAGGACTGCCAGAGCCACCCACCGGAGCGCAATCTGGAGATTTTTTGGAAACAAAGTCATGAGCGGACGATGTGCAGGCCGGTCCTGGATTTCAATCCACGAGCACGGCACCTCGCAGCCCCATCTCGCGCCACCCGGTCAGGCCGCTGAACAAACGAGCTTCCCGACCACGATGGTCGCCACGGCGCGGCCCTTGAGCTTCCAACCGTGGAAGGGCGAGTTCTTCGACTTGCTGGCGGATTCCCGGCGGTCGTAGATCCACTCGACGTCGGGATCGAACACGGTCACATCCGCGTCCGCACCCACGCTCAACGTGCCCTTGGGCAACTTCAACAATCGGGCCGGCGCAACGGTGAACTTCGCGATGAGGTCCGGGAGCGAGAGACGCTTGGTGTGATAAAGCTGCATCAACGAGAGCGGCAGCTCGGTGTCAAAACCGGTGATGCCAAACGGCGCGTAGTCGAACTCCACTTCCTTCTCGAAGTCGCAGTGGGGCGCATGATCGCTGCAAAGAATCTCAATCGTGCCGTCGCATAAACCCTCCAGCACCGCCTCGCGATCGGCGGCGGAACGCAGGGGCGGGTTCATTTTGAAATTGGTGTCGTACTTGGGCCAGGACGGTTTGGCCGTCCCGTCGCCATAGCCGAAGACTTTCTTCCCGTCGTCCTTCCAGAATTCGTCACTGCCCGCGACTGCCGCGTCGGTCAGCACGAAATGATGCGGGCAGGCCTCGCCCGAGATCGGCACGCCGCGTTTCTTCGCCGCGCGGAGCAATTCCACCGAGCGCGCCGAACTGAGGTGCTGGCAATGGATACGAGTGCCGGTGAGTTCCGCGAGCAGGATGTTGCGCGCCACGATCATGTCCTCGCCCGAGGCCGGCCAACCGCGCAAGCCCAGCGCCGCGCTCCAATAGCCCTCGTGCATCACGCCGTCGGACACGAGCGCGTAATCCTGGCAATGGTCCATCACCGGCAGGTCGAACATCCGCGCATACTCCATGGCCCGGCGCATCAAGTCGTTGTTCTGCACGCAGTGGCCGTCGTCCGTGATGGCCACGATGCCGGCCTGCTTGAGCGAGCCGATGGGCGCAAGCTCCTCGCCCGCGATGCCCTTGGTGATGGCGCCCGTCACGAACACATTCACCACGCCTTCGCGCGCGGCCTTTTCCTTCACCAGTGCGACGGCGGCCGGGTTATCGATGCTGGGCGAAGTGTTCGGCATGCACACGATGGTGGTGAACCCGCCGCGCGCCGCCGCCTTCGTTCCGGTGGCGATGGTCTCCTTGGCCGACTGGCCCGGCTCGCGCAGATGGACATGAAGATCGATCAATCCCGGGCAAACAACTTGGCCCGTGGCGTCCAGCCGTTCGCAATCCGCGCCGGCCTGTTTCGCCGCGTCCAGGCCCACCGCCGCGACCTTGCCATCGCGCAACAACACGTCGGCCACGGAATCAAAGTTGTTGGCAGGATCCACCACCCGGCCACCAGTAATCAGGAGCGAACTCATCGGCGCGGATGCTTGCGGAGGAGGCAGAGCGCGTAAAGAAACAACTGGAATGGCGGCTTTCCAGGAACGTGGCTTTCCCGGCGCGCGGGTTTTCAACCCGCAGCAACATTCGCAAGCCGAGGGCGTGGGAACTGGCGGACACCGCTCTTCTTTTCACGCTGCTGCGGGTTGAAAACCCGCGCGCCGGGCGAAAGCAAAAACATTTGCCGCTATGCTTGACACAATAACTACCCGAGTAGTATTACCACGGTCGTCTTAACCAAAAACCTATGAACAAACCACGCACTCACCGACTCGGAGATCTCCAGCATGCCATCATGCAAGTCCTTTGGCAGCGCAACGAAGGGACCGTGAGCGAGGTCTTCGAGGTCGTCGGCAAGAAGCGCGAACTGGCCTACACCACCATCGCCACCATGCTGCGCAAGATGGAGGCGCGCGGGTTGGTCAGTCATCGCACGGACGGACGCACCTTCATCTACCGCGCGGTGATTGAGGAACACGCCGTCACCAGCAACATGTCCGGGCACCTCCTCGACCGCTTCTTCGAGGGCAGCCTGACCGATCTGGTCTGCCATCTCCTCGATACGCGCGAGGTGAGCCGCGATGAACTGGCCAAGATCGAGAAGCTCATCGCGCAACGGAGGAAGGCGAAATGAATACCTGGCCCACGCTCCAGGAATGGTGGCAGTTCGGCGGCGCGCTGACACTGGAAGTCGGCATCCTCTTTCTTGCCGCGAAGCTGATCGCGCTGCGGCTTCGCTCCGCGCCATGGCGGCGTGCGCTTTGGCAGACAGTGGTCGTCGCAATGTTCATCGTGGTGGTTGGGGAATTGAACGGCGTGCGTGGGCTGATGATCCCGCGTCGCGAACCGGCCGTCCCGGCTCCAACGCAACGCGCCGTCGTGGTCACTTTCAAGGACGCTGAGTTGCCTGCTCCGCTTCCGCTGGAGGTGGTTTTGCCCGATCAAGTCCTGACCCGGGAGCAGCCGGCCACCCTCTCTCGGTGGCAAGAGCAAGCCCCCTGGCCGGCGCTGGCCTGGCTTGCCGGAACCCTGCTCGTCGCCGGCCGTGTCCTGCTCGCACAATTCATAGCTTTGGTTTTCCGACTTTCGTGCCGGCGCACCGATGACCCCGTCCTGAACGCGCGAGGAGAGCAAATCCGCCGCACGCTGGGAGTACGCCGCCGGGTCAGGTTTGTAGAAAGCGCGCGGGCGGTGGCCCCGTTCACCTTCGGCACCCTGTGGCCGGTCATTGTCCTGCCGCGCCGGTTCACCGACACCTTCACGCCGGAGCAGCAGGACGCCGCGCTGCTGCACGAGATGGCGCATGTCGCCGGGTTTGATTCGGCGTGGCGTGGTCTGAGCGATATGGCGGTTACGCTGTTCTGGTGGCATCCGCTGGCGTGGCTGGCCCGGCGCGAACTCGCGCACGCCAGCGAACTAGCCGCCGACGAATCGAGCCTGCTTCTGCACGACGGCCCGGGCCGTCTCGCGGAATGTCTCGTGGCCTGCGCGAAGGAACTGCGCCGGCCCGCCCTCACGACCTGGCTCGGCATGGACGGCGGCGGTTTCCGCTCTGCGCTTGGCCGGCGCGTAGCACGACTGCTCGAACTCCCGGCGCGCGCCCGCCTCAGCCGGCCCGTGCCGTGGTATGTGCGCCTCCTCGCGCCGGTTGTTGTCACCGCGTTCCTTTGGATGGGAATGGTGATGATGATGAAGCCCGGCCCGACGCATGACGTCGCCTGGCACGCCTCGATTCTTGGCCGCGCGTTCGCAGCCCAGGCGGAGGATAAAGCGCCCGTCACCTCGCCACGGGCGGCGCAAGTTGAAGTGGCCAGCACCAACCGGGAGGCTGCGGATCAAGCCGCTCAGGAAATTGCCACCGCCTACCGCGACCAGCTTCGCTCCGAGGTCGCGAAGCGAGTTCAGGACGGAAAGCTTTTCTACGAAACCGGACGCTATGAAGCCGCCCGCTCCAACCTACAGGCCGCTCTGCGACTCGATCCGAAACACCCGGGTGCGGAATACTATTTGAGCCTCTTGAACGCCAGTTTGTCTTTGGCTGCGGCTCGCGACAGCGCCAACGCGGGCGGTGCCTCGCGGCTCCATCCACAGCGGCAGCTCATCTCCGACCAGCTTCGGCAGATAAACCTGGCGGAGTGGGGGCCGATCGACAACCGGCCATTGAGCGAAGTCATCCGCGATCTGAACGACGCAATCATCCGCCGGGACAAGGGCGGCAAGGGCATCAGCATTTTCATCAGTTCCAATGCCGCTCCGGCCTGGGGCGGGGCGGGCCTGGCCTTGGACCCGGCCGGACTGCCGATACCTGCCGCAGCCGGAGAAGCCTTGGATTTGAACGGCGTCAACATCCGGCTCGGTACCAAACTCAAGGAACTGAGCATCGAGGAAATTTTGAACATCCTCATGGTCGTCGCCGAGACGAAGATCAAATATACGGTCGAAGATTTCGGCATCATGATTTCGTCCAGGGGCAACGAGCCGACTCCCTTGCACACGCGCTTCTTCCGCATGGACCCGAATACTTTTCAACAGGCTCTGCAGTCCGTCCAAACGCAGGCTCTGACCAACCGGACTTCTGACCCGACTTCTCCTCGGGGCGGAAAGCTCTCGCGAACCAACTCCTTCATGACCGAGGTTGACCCGGCTGCGAGCGCGATCCCGCATGTGCGGCAATTGTTCAAATCGGCGGGCGTGGATTTGTCCGGGCCGGGCAAGTCGATCTTCTACAACGACCGGATTGGTGCGCTCATGGTGCGGGCCACTCTGCAGGAACTGGATACCGTGGAGACGGTGATGCAGATGCTGAACATGAACCCTCCGCAGGTGGAGATTCAGGTCAAGGTGATGGAGGTGCGGCGGGATGAATCCAACAAGCTGGACCTGAACCTTTTCCTGGGCGCGGTCACGAACGGCACGGCGGGCGAGCGCCGCCTAGCCCAGGATCTCACCCTTGAGCAGATGCGAAGTTCCAGGCCGGAACCGGCGACATTCACGGGCCTTCTCACTGACGAGCAGTTCCGGGCGGCGGTCAAAGTACTGGAGCAACGCGGCGGCACGGACTTGTTGAGCGCGCCCAAGGTCACGACTTTGAGCGGACGGCAGGCGCAGATCCAAGTCGTGAACATCAAGTACATCGTCACCGATCTCGAAATCAAAAAAGAGGCCACCGCCAAAGAGGCCCCAATCAAAGGTGCCCCAACCCAGGAAACGGCCGCGCAGGTGGAGCGAAGAAAGGCATTCAAGTCCGAGATCCGCAGTGGCGATCCTACGGTGTTGCTTCTGGTGTCGGACGATGAAAGCACGGTCCCGCCCATTGCCGAACCGTTCGAGCTGGGACTGGTCATTGATGTCATCCCGTATGTGAACGCTGATGGTCGCACCATCCAAATGACCGTTCTGCCCAAGCTGCGGGAGTTTCTCGGTTACGATCCAGATCCGCTGAGGCGGAAGGAGGATATTCAGGCCACAGGCGGACCATTCGCAAATAACCAAATCACGACTCCCCGGCCAAAATTCCGCCTGCGCCAGGTCTCGACCACGACCACGGTCCTCGACGGTCAGACGCTGGTGATTGGCGCGGGCACGGCGCGCACCGTGGAACGGAAGCGCGGGGCTAGCGGCGTCAGCACCACCAACTACGTGGAGAAGGAACTGTTCTTCTTCATCACCCCGCGTGTGCTCGACCCGGCGGGCAATCTCCTTCGCGCCGAGTGATTCACCGGCTGGGATGATTAAAACAAACAAGCGCGGCCCCCGCCGCGCCTGTTGCTCTTCACCCTCAACTCTCAACCCTCAACCCGGCTTCAGTTCCCGCCCCAGGCGATGCTCTGGATGTCGCTGTCCAGGCCGATCTCCTCGTCGGCGATCACGCCGCGCAACATGTATTCGCGCACCTCGGGCACGCCTGCCTGGAAGAGCGGATTGCCGTCGATATAAAGCGAGCATATCGAGCGGATGAGGGTGGCGAATTGCAGACGCTTTGCTCGAATAGGCCGGTGAGCTACAGTCACCTGACCTCATGAAAATGAAGCGAATAATTTGGGTCGGCGGCACGCTGGTTCTGCTGCTCCTCATCGCTTTCACTGTTTTATCCGTGAATGGGGAAAGGATGTTTCGGCTGCGTTCGTCCGCGCGCAAGCAATGGAAGGCAAAGGCTCTCGGTGAGATCGTCGAACGAATCAAGGACACC
This sequence comes from Pedosphaera sp., assembly GCA_031414955.1. Classification (GTDB taxonomy): domain Bacteria; phylum Verrucomicrobiota; class Verrucomicrobiia; order Limisphaerales; family SIBH01; genus JANNGC01. The sequence goes on from JANOQV010000054.1 coordinate 8,641, forward strand.
CGCGGTCTCTCGAATGAACTGACCCATTTGCGAGCTGAGATGGGGACAGACGTAGAGTCAGGTTGGATCGGAACGAACCTGCTCGTGATGACCAATGGCGAGTGGCTTCTCTATCGAAACAAATGTGTGAAAGAAGCCGAGCACATCCACGATTTATTTCTGGCCCGAGGTTCGGATGGGAAATGGTACTATTCCACGTTTCACTTCTGCATCGGGATGAGCACTCTTCGCGGCGATATGTTCGGCCGCAGTCGTCCAGGATCGATCGCCGAATTCACTCAGGCATATAGCGCGCCGGAGTTTGATGGACATTCGGATGACGGCCTGAAAAAGACGTGGCCATTTAAGAACTGGCAGACAAATCTGATCTCCCAACCACGGCAATGAGGCTGGCTGTTTCCCCTGTTGCACCACCTAGGCCCGTCCGCTAATTTTCCGCCATGCCAATGACTGTGGATCAACTCGCGGCGGAGGCGCTGAATCTGCCCCCGGAAGCGCGCGCGGAACTGGCCGAGCGCCTCGCCCTGAGCCTCGATACCGCCGAGTTGACGGAGATCGACCGACGCTGGGCGGCGGAAGCCCGGCGGCGCGGGGATGAACTCGTGTCCGGTCAAGTGCAAGGCATTCCCGGCGAGCAGGTCTTCGCCGAAGCCCGCCAAATCCTCGGCGAATGAGGGTGATTTTTCATCCCGAGGCCCGGGCTGAATTCACACACGACATCCGTTACTACGCGCAGCAACGTCATGGTCTCGGCGTCCGGTTCCGCAATGTGGTGCAGGAAATCATCCAACGCATTCTCGCCCATCCTGGTCGGGGCCATCCCGTGGAAGACAATGTGCGTCGCTGTTTGACGCCGGTCTTTCAACACGCCATCCATTACGTCGTCACACCCGAAACACTCTTCATCGTCGCGACCGGGCATTGCCGTCGCGAACCGGGTTACTGGAGGAAGCGGCTCGAGAGTTGAAGTGATTCGTTCCGCTCAGAGCTGCACGCACACCGCCTTGGTCTCGGGGTAAAGCTCCAGCGCCTCCGGGCCCATCTCGCGGCCCCAGCCGGATGGCCTGTCGCCGCCGAAGGGCCGCGCGGCATCGAAGATGTCGGAGCAACTCACTCACACCGGGCCGGCCCGCCGCTCGGCCGCGAGGCGATGGGCCGTGCTCACGTCGCGCGGCTACGGTTGCTGCGGCGTGGCCAGGCGGTAAAAGCGGTTGGTCCTGTAGCCGGGGTCGGGGAGCACTTCCACCCGGTTGCTCGAGCGCGCGGCTACGTCGGCCAGTTTCGTCCAAGCCGGGGCGGTGAGCGAGTCCTTGAACTGGATGCTGTAGGTGCGGTTCGAGATCGCGCCGAAGTTCAGCACCGCGCCGGGCGGGCGGGTGAGTGAATCAATCTTCAGGTAGCTCAAGGCGTTGGTCGGGTTGGTGCCGGCCACGTATTCCGCGCCGTTCAACATGCCGTCGCCGTCGCTGTCCGCGCTGGCGTTCAACCCCAGCCCGCCAAAAAAGTTCGTCTCCCAATGATCGGCCAACCCGTCGCCGTCGGTGTCGGGCAGATAGGTGAGGGTGGCGGCGGTGCTGAGACGGCCGCTGGGCAGGGAGAGATTGGTCACGATGAAGGAGTAGCTGTTCCAGGGCGACATGGTGTTGGTCCCGCTCAAGACCCAGTAGGCGGTGCGTTCATTGAGAGTGATGAAAGTGGCGGGGAGAATGACACCGTTGCGGCGCAACCGGTATCCGATGGGCAGCGTGGCGGTGTTAGTCACACTTACGCTCAAGACGATGGTCGCGCCAGGCACGAGGGCCTGGCTGACCGGGTTCAACACGATCAGCGGATCGACGAGGACACTGAGCAGGACGGGCGTGCTGACCACGCAGCCGATGTTGTCAGTGATGATCACGGTGATGATGCCGTCCGCGCCGGGCTGGACGTTGGTGAAGAGCACGCTCGAGTTGGTCGCCCCGAGGAGGTTCGTGCCGTTCTTCTGCCACTGGTAAGTCAGCGGCGCGGCACTGTAGGCGGTGACGCTGAAGGTGACGTTGCTGGTAGGCCTCGTGGCCACGCCCACCGGCTGGGAAAGGATGGTCGCAGGATAAATCAGCGAGAGTGCGGCGTTGGAGCTGAGTGCGGAACCAGCGGTATTGAAGACGAGCACGTCGTAGTCGCCGGCCTGGGCAGGCTGCACGCTGTTCAAGGGCAGCAGGGCGTTGGTCGCGCCGGAGAGCAGCGCGCCATTGAAGCGCCATTGGTAACGCAGCGGCGGAGCGCCCGTGGCCGTGACGTTGAAGCTGGTGTTCTGGTAGGCCACGAGATTCAGACTCACCGGGTGCGCGGTGATGACGGGCGCAACGCCGGGCACGGTGGGCGCGGCGGCGGTGGGGAAGGCGGCGGTCCAGTTCACGGGATCATTGCCGTAGGCATTTGAATCGCGGCGCTGGAGCGAGAGGCCGAAGCCATCCGCACCGCCCGGCCACGGCGACGAGTCGGCGTAATCCACCTTGTCCATGAGCACGTAGGGCACGACGCCCAGGATCGGCGTGGTGGGTTTCTTCAACTCCACGTCCGCGCCGCCGTTGTCGAGCTTGCCTGAGTAGGGGCCGAAGAGCCGCACGCCCCCGCCCACGCCGAACTTGGCGCGAAAGGCGGCCGCCAGCGCCGTGTTGGTCGGATTAAAATTCACCAGCAGGATCGACTCGTTCGCGAGGAGCGTGAGGTTGGTCGGGAAGTTGAAATCCACCCCGCCGCGCAGGCGCCAGGTGTTGGTCGTCTGGACGGGGTTGAACAACGGCACCGCGCCGGCGGTGATGTTGAGCAGCTCGATGAACTCGTCGTCGCTGTTGTCATTGGTGCCGCCGATCTCCGGCGGGCGGTACATGATTTCGTTGATGATCACCGGGCCGACGCGCGGGCCGGAGTTGGTCGCGCCCACCGTTCGCGAAATTTGCGCCACGAAATGTTCCTTGCCCTCGCTCGTGACGTGACGGCCGAAGGACACGCCATCATCCGCCGCGCCAAAGCTGTGGCCGTGGACGTAGCCGGTGAGATTACCCGCGAGGTCGGCGCTGAAGAGCCACACTTCGTCGCCGTCCGCCGCCAGCCCGAACGCGGTGGCTCCAATGTTGAACTGCGCTTCGTCGAAAGTGACGTAGCCGTTCGAGGCGATGATGGTGCCGTTCGGAATGCGATACTTGGCCGGAGTGTTGAAGTCGTCGGTCAACCACCAACCGCTCACGTCGGCGGGCGCGGCGGTGGGGTTGTGCAACTCGATGGTGTCGGTGGGCGGCGGCACGTCGGTGCGGGTCAGGGCTTCGGTGATGAGCACGGGCGCGAGGCTGGCCGGCGCGGGTTCAACGAGACCGGGCGAGCCGGACAACGCACCGCTCGCACGCCACTGGCTCTTGCTGTCCCAGGCATCGGGCTGGGCGGCTTCATCCACGATCACGAGCGAGAAACCCAGGCCGTCGGTGATCGGATACCAGTCGTCGTCGTAGCTGAAGTCGAGAATCTCCTCGTTGTCGGCGGCGAGCAGTTGGAGCCGTTCGCCGTCATTCTCCAGTTGGCCGGTGAACTGTCCGGCCACGGGCCGCCCGGCGCCGTAACGCGCGGTGAAGGCGGCGGAGTTCTTCACCACCAGCGCACGAGCGCCGGGCGCGAGATTGGTGATGGCACTGCCGGTGAAGTTGAAGTCCACGCCATTGGTCAGGCGCACGCCCAGCAGACTGATCGTCACGTTGGTGGAGATGTTGCGCAGCTCGACGTACTCGAATTCATCCGGAGCCAGTGGATTCCCGGCCAGGGGCGCGGGATGGAACATGATCTCGGTGATGCGGAGGAACTGCTGCGCCGGGCCGGGCGCGGCGGCGTAGGCGTAAGTGGTGAGTGTCTGGCCGAGCGTGTTCTTGACCAGGATGGTTTCGCCGCGCGCGGAGAGCTGGCCCTGGTAAGGACCAAGGACGAACAATCCCTGGCCACCGCGCGGGCCGGTGGCGCGGGCGCGGAAGGAAGGCGTGTGCGGCGAGACGTAGGCCACGCTGTTCGAGGGCATCACCGTGCCGGGGGCGAAGGTGAAGTTCACGCCGCCATCGAGGTTCCAGCCGGAGATGTCCACCGCGAAGGGCGCGGGGTTGCTGACGCAGATGTATTCCTGATTCTGGTTGCCGCCGACGGGATTGAACTCCACGCCCACGACGGCGAGGTAAATGTTGGGCGGCTGATCGAGCGGAATGCCGGCGTTGCTGGCGCTGTTGATGCCGATGGCGCGGGCGGTGTTGGTGATGGAATGGGTGGCGTACCAATGTGCCCGACGCGGAGCAATGAACTGGTTGAACAAGTCGCCCACGCCGGCCTCGAAAGTCTTGCCGCCCGCCCACGGAGAGAAGCCCCACTTGGCGCGGTCCAGGTTCGCTTCGACCGAGATGAGGTTGGTCATGTATTTGATGTAGTTTTCGAGGACGAGCGCATCCACCGCGGTGCCGGGCGCTTGAATCATCTGGTCCATGACGGAACGTTGACGGCGCAGCAGCATCTGGCGGGTTTCCGGCACCGCGACGATGACATCGTAGAGGCGGTTCCAATTGCCCACCGCCGTGCTGGAGCCGCCGTAGAACGGATGGCTCTTCGAGGTGTCCACGGTGGCTTCGAGCGGATTGCTCCCGCCGTAGAGCTGGCCCCACGAGGCGTTCATGTCGAAGGGAATGTTCCGCCACAGCCCATCGCCGAAGGTGTCGCGATACATGCTCATGTTGGCCCACACGTCGTCGTTCTCCGAGCACCAGCGCGCGCCGGTGAGATGGTTGATGACCTGGGGCACGTCGAGCAGATCAAAGACGGTGTTGCGCCGCGTCGCGAGGGCGGCGGTCTCGTTGATGCCGTTGGCGAGCTGGAGATAATCCGTGCGGCTCGCGTCGTTGTCCGGCTCCAGTTTCTGGAAGACGCCGGTGCTGAAGAAATCCGGCGTGAACGTGCCGACGGCCTTGTAGAGCGCGCCCGCCGGATCGTAGCCCAGGCGCTCCATCTGTTCCTGGCCGATGACGTCGTTGTGGAAGGCCAGTTGATAAAACTGACCGTTGAGTTGCAGCCGCACCGGGTAGTCGTACGGAGCCTTGACCCCGATCTGATCGAGGAACCAGAAACAGAGGTGCTGCCGCAGATAGGCCGGATCGAGATGCTCGCCGAGGAAGGCGGACTTGCGCGTGCGCCCGCCCGGCCCGGCGTGACGAAACTCGTGACCGCGGTTGAACTCGATGCGATGCGCCTTCTTGTTCAGCCCGGCGGAAGTGTTGCCGCGCAGCTCCATGTAAACATTGTCGTAGAACTCACCGTCGTAAAAGATCGCGACGCGTCCGCCGCTCTCGGAGTCCGCGCCGATCTGCGAAGTGGTCGGTCCGGGCTGGAGAATCGTGGGCGGCGCGAAGAGATGGAAGATGGGCAGCTTGCTGGTGACGTTGGTCGGATCGACGACGGTGCCGAGATACTCCTCGGTGTTGGTCGGGTTGGTGAAGAGCGGCCAGCGCGAGGGATTGGCGGTGACGTCCGTCGCGGCCACGTAGTAGCGGATCATCTCGCCGTTGGTGGAAAGATTGGCCGGAATGGTCGCGCCGAAAAGTCCGTCTGCCGCTGCACCATCGCCGTGCGTGCCGTCGTCAAACATCGTCACCGTGACTTCGTTGCTGAACATGATGCGGTAGCGCAGCGAAACACTGGCGAGGGCGACGAAGGACGGGCGCACCCGCGCGGTCACGATCAAGTCCTGATCATCACGCGGGACGTTCGGGGAATGCGTCACGGCCTCGATGACGGGACCGGGCACGGCCGTGCCGCCGAGGTTGACCGAGCCGGGCGTGGGCGCGGTGAAATAAACGCCGCTGGCGCTGATGATGTAGCCGGGGGGCGGACCGGATTGAGCCAGGCCGTAGGAGACGTCCAGCACCTGTTGCGGGAAGGCCGGGCTGAACTGGCTGGAGATGGTCACGCCGTCGGGCTTGACCAGACCGAGATACTCGCCGCCGGTGGAAAGTTGAAAGCTGGTGTGCAGACGCGCGCCGGGCACGCGCCGATCCTCGCCCGAGGCGAAGACCACAAGGAATCCGCCGGCCGTGAGGTTCGTGGCCGGGAAGCGCCACTTGGTCAAGTTGCCGGCACTGTCGGTGAGGAACCATCCGTCGAGATTCACCGAGGCCGCAGTCGGATTGTAGATCTCGATCCAATCCGGGAACGCGCCGGTTTCGTCAGCCAGCGTGCGCGTGTTCGAGGCCATGAACTCGCTGATGTATGGCCCGGCATCCGCCGCGTTCGGGTCGAGCACGCAAGTCCAGTTGCCCCCGGCGAAAGGGTTGGGCGGCGCGGCCAGATCCACGATCCCGGCCAGCGCAATCCAGGCGAACTGCACCGTGCCAGTGGCGGGCTGGGGAAATGAGAAAATGTAAAGGTTCGCTCCGGCGGGCGTGACGCTCGCAGCGGGAACGGTGTTGATCAGCAGGTCGGCCGCATCAACGCCCGTCACTCCCTCGCTGAAAAGCACGGTGAGATTGGTCAGCGAACGCACCGTGCCGGAGGCGGCGGGCGTGAGGGCGGCGACGACCGGCGCGGTTTGATCCACGAGGTTGTAATTCCAGGTTGCGCCCGGCCCGGTGTCGTTGAAGCGGTTCGGCGGGAGCGCCTGATCGTAGATGTTGTGGGCGGGATTCCAACTGATGGCCACATTGCCGTAGGGCGGCTGCACGAAAGTGAAGGTGTAGGTCGAACTGTTCACGATGTTCAGGCCCGCCGCGCCGATCCCGTTCACCAGCAGGTGCGCCGCCGCCACACCTGTGACCGGTTCGCTGAACGTCACCGTGATCTGAGTCAGGTTGCTGATCGTGCCCGCCACCGGGTTGACGTTCGCCACGGTGGGCGGGTTGGTTTCCGAGAGGATGGCATCAAGCAAACAATCGAAGCCCAGGTCGCTGCTGTTAAGGCTGCTTTGAAAAACCTGCACGGCGAGGACGTTGGTGCCGAGCACGAGATAGGTCGGCGGGCTAGGCAGGTTGTTGGTGAGAAACGAAACCGGTTCGACGGCATTCACGGCCAGGGTGGCCGTGGTGACCGGATCGCCGGCGACGCCAGGCATGCTGACGCGCAAGACTTCGGTGCCATTGATCCAGGCGACGAAACCATCATCCACGATGGAACCCATCCGTAGTCCTCCGATCTCCGCCAGGTTGGTCACGACGAAAGTTTTTCGGAGGAAGACGCTGAGGTAAACATTCTGCATCCCGGTGATCTGCGTGCCGCCGGGCAGCGGGTCGCCATACCAGAAGGGCGCGGGGGCAGCGGTGAACTGGCTGTCGTCGAAGCCGGCGACCCGCCAGGCCTCGATGGGCGCGGAGGCTTCGTTGGTACCTGGACGCCAGCGCCAGGAGGAGGCGCGATCAAACAGCAGGGCGGCCTGGGTCGTGGTCGCCAGGGCCAGCGCGCCGAGCAGAATCAGCAGACGGATTTGGTTGGTCATAAAAGTCAGGTCAGGAGCATTACTTCATTTCAAATCATGGTCCGGGATCGAACCTGACGGAGCGCGGTGTGAAAACGAATGGCCCCGGCGAAAAGGAAAGCTGCCTGCACCTCGAGCCTGGCTGCGGACTGGAAATTCCGCGCTCCGATGCGCCGCCTTGGCCCCGGCCAGTTCGTGTTCCTTGGCGTTCATTCGTGGTTTTGCACTCTCTCAAAAAAGAGGCGACCGGGAGACTGCTCCCGGTCGCCGTGATTCGAAGACTTGGCGCAACGAAACGCGCGACCGGCCCACCTTAGCGGCGGATGCGGTAGAAGCGCTGCGGATTCCGCGGCACGGTGACATAGGGCGAACTCGCGCCCGGCACGTCCACCCACACGGTATCATTGGGATTGCTCCGCAACTCATCCGTGCATTGGAGCGTGCCGCAAGCCCACTTCATCGTCACGCCCGACGGCTCGGCGTCGAAGTTGAGCCGCAGCGTCAGGGCGGTCGCGTCCACCAGCGCTCCGGTGCCGGCGAGTTGCGCCACCTCGGCGGGAGTCAAGATGCGGTTGTAAACACGGACGTCATCCAGCGCGCCGTCATACGCACGCCAGTAGCCGTCATGTGAGCGGCCCAGTTCGATCTGCTGTGCGGCGTTCCAGGACCAGGCGGCGGTGTTGGCTTGCGAACTGGCCAGCGCGCCGTCGATGTAAATGCTGATCGAGCCGACCACCGACTGATCATAGACGTAGGCAACATGGCGCCAACGGTCGTTGTTGACCGTGGCGACCGTCGAGAACTGGTTCACGTTCGCGTTGCCGTCGGAGGCCTGGACGAAGAGTTCGCCAGTGTCCTGCTGCACGATTACGTCGCCGGGGCCGTTGCGCCGGTCGAAGAGGATCGCGCCGTAATTGCCGCCGCCCGCCGTGCCGGCCGAGCGCATCCAGAAGCTGAGCGTGCCCTGCGCGGAGTTGAAGTCCGGATGGGCCGCCACCGTGATTTGATCGCCCTCGGTCGCGACGAACTTCATCACCCCGTTGCGGGTGACGGGCGCGCTGTCGGTGTAGGCCGCAGCCCACTCCGCGCCGAAGTTCCGGCCATCATGCGGCGTGCCCGATGGCTTGGAGTCGATGGTGATGTTGCCGCCCACCGCGATGCTCATGCGGGGGTCCGCGCCGGAGCCGGCCATGTAGAGCGAGCAGATCTTGCCCGGCGGCAAAGCCCGGTCGAAGAGTGCCACTTCGTCGATGCGTCCGGCGAAGAAGTTGCCGGCCGCGTCAAAGATGCCGCCGCCGCCGATGTTGAACGGGAAGGCGTTGTTCGGCGGGAGCGTGCTGGTCCGGGAGCCGATGGCCATGCCGTTGAAATACATGGTCATGGTGCCGGGTGAACCGTCATGCACCACCGCCACCTGGCCCCACTGCTCGTTCGGGAGCGGATTGGGCGAAATGTCGAGGCCGTTGTCCGTCCAGCACTCAAGTGTGTTGTTGTTGATGTAGCCGAACTCCACGAGGTCGTTCTGGCCGAAGAGACCGGTGCGGTCAGCCTGGTCGGCCGCGCGGCGAATCCAGCCAATCATGGTGAAGGCGGGCTTGTTGTTGAGCAGGCCGGCGACGGTCGAAACGTAGCTGCTCAGACCGTCGAACTCCGCCGCCGCGTCCGTGCTGCCGGCGATGCCACCAGCCGCGCCCAGGGTGACGCTGTTGTAGGTGCCGTTGTTTCCTCCGATGTTGTCGTAGGCCACCGTGCCGCTGACTTCATTGAGGCGCCAGTAGGCAAAGGGCTGGCATTCGACGACCATCGCCTCGTAGCTGCCAGGAGTGGGCGCAAGGATGGTCAGCACCGCCACATCGCTCGGGGTACTGCCGGCGGGATTGGTGACCACCACCCGGTAGTTGCCCGCCTGGGCCGGCTGGACGTTGGAGACGGTCAGCGTGGTGTTGGTCGCGTCGAGGATGGGATTTCCGTTGTGGCCCCATTGGTAACCCAGGCTGTTGCCGCCCGTGGCCACCACGGTGAAGACCGCCGTGCCGCCGGGATAGCGCGAGACGGAGACCGGCTGTTGGGTGATGATCGGCGGCTCGGTGGAGAGGACGGCGACTTCGCAGAAGCCGCTGGACACCGTGCCGTAGGCGTTGCTGATTTCCACGTTGTAAGAGCCGCTCAACTCAATGGTGGCGTTGGTGAGGATCAGGCAGGGACCGGTCTGGTCGAGAATCTCCAGCCCGAAGTAATACCACCTGTAAGTGAACTGGGGCGTGCCACAGACGGTGGCGCAGAGCATGATCGTGCCGCCCTCGAAGAGGTTCGTGGAGGCCGGGAGGTCGCGCGTGATGATAGGCGCACTGGCCACGGCCGTGTAGTAAAGCTCGCAAATTTTCTGCTGGGTCAGCGAGCGGTCGAACACAGCCACTTCATCGAGCTGGCCGTTGAAGAAGTTGCCGCTGGCGTCAAAGATGCCACCGCCACCGATGTTGAACTTGAAGGTGTTGTCCGCCGGCAACGTGCTGAACCTTGAGCCGGCCACCAAGCCGTTGGTGTACATCGTCATCGTGCCAGGATTTCCATCCTGCGTGATGGCGACGTGATCCCATTCCGCATCCGGGTAGGCGCTCGGAATGTCGAGGCCGTTGTCGGTCCAGCATTCGAGGGTGGTGTTGTTGATGAAGCCAAACTCGACGATGTCGTTCTGGCCAAACAAGCCGTTGCGCCCGCCTTGGACGCCAGCGCGGCGCAGCCAGCCCATGACCGTGAAGCGCGGCTTGCTGTTGAGCAGGCCGGAGAGCGTGGACACGAAGTCATTCACGCCGTCGAGTTGGAGTGCGGTGTTGCCGGCATCCATGCCGACATAAGTCGGCGGGCGCGGAGCCTGCGCTCCGGTCAAAGCACCGCCGTTGTAAGCACCGTCGGCGACCGCGCCGAGGCTGCCGTTGTTGATTGCGACCGGCGGGACGAAGGCCGGTTCGTTCAAGCGCAAGTATTCGACCGGGGCATCCACCAATACGACCGTATCGTAAGACGGCGCGCCGCTGGTGCCACTGGCGTAGTGCGCTGCGATCTGCGCCGGACTCAACGCGGTGTTGTAGAGCGCCGCTTCATCGGCATCACCCGCCCAGACGAAGGTCCCATCGCTGCGCGTGCCGATGGTGAACGCTCCATCAGGATTGGCCACGAAGGTCGTCGCGGCACTGTTCGTGGCCTGCACGCCGTTGACGTACATCGTCCCGACCGCGCCGTCCCAGACCACGACGACATGGTACCAGTTGCCGACCACGGGCGCGCCACCCCCGGTGATGCTTACCGCGACCGCCGTGCCGTTTTGATTATAGGTGCGCCAATTCCACCCGGTGCCGCTCTGGTAAATCAGCCAGCCGGAACGAGGACTGGCGATATGCACGGAGGAAAGCGGCGAGGTCAGGACGCCCGCTCCGTTCGTTGCTGCCGGCCGCAGCCACACTTCAGCGGTGAAGGCTCCGGCCGGGTTGAGGCTGGCGTTGAAAGGAACGGCCACATTCTGACCGCCGCTCACGCGCATCGCCTGGTCGGTGCTGCCGACCAGCGCGCCGTTCACGGGATGAATCGCGTTGTTGTAGGCACCATTGCCTGCGATACCGAGGCCGCCAAGGTTGACGGCGGTGTCGAGGACTGGCGAGGCGATGTCTTCGCTGAAGCGATAGAAGGCGATGGGATTGCAGTCAAGAATCGCCGCCGTGTAGGGCGCGAGCACCGGCGCGGGCACGCGCAGTTCAACGCGGGCCGCTTCCGCAGCCGGAGACCAGGTCGCCCCACCATCCACCGTCAAATCGAGGAACACATCGAAGAAGCTCGAGACTTCAAAGCCGCCGCGGGCTGAAGGCCGGAGGGTGTGTTTGCCCAGAGAGGCGCGCGTGGGGCTTTCGCGAAGCATCACGCCTGCCGGCAGGCTGCCGCCGGTCATGCTGAGTGCCAGCATTTCGGTGTCGAAGGAGCGAGTGCTGCCAGCGTTGGAGACGTGTTGAATGGAAGCCACGGTGTTGCCAAAGGCAAAGAAGGGCTGCCAAGTGGCCCCGCCATCCTGGGAGACTTCCGCGTCCAGCCGCGTGCCGACCGACTGGTAAGTCGCGCCCGCGCCCAAGGCCGGCGGCACGATGGAGTTGTTCAACTGCGAGTGGCGGAAGTTGCGCACCAAGATTCCGGGCGGGAAAAACGTGGGCGGGGTCTCAGTCGGTGATTCATAGGTCCCACCCGGAGACGGACAACGATCCGTGAGAGCGTGCTGCGGAATGGGCGCGCCGGGCTTCTCGCCTGTCGGCCCGAGCACGTCGTCGAGGAAAGTCTGGGTCTCGGTGTCTGTGGGGCAATTGGTGAAGACTCCATGTCCGGCCAGCGTGAGATAACCGAAGAGCGTGCCCGCCGGGTTGGGTCCAATCGGGTCGCGCAGGTAAAGCGCCACCGCCGTGCTGATGCCGTGAATGTAAGTGGCGCGGGGCGGGAACTCGGTCAACGCCGGGTTCTCGACGACGAGCGGGCTGGTGTTGCGGAGGAAGCCGCCCGGCCAGCCGACCATCGCCGGCAGGTTGACCTCGGCGAAGATGTCGAAAAAGCTGCGCGCGGGAAAGTCATCCGCCGGCACTCCGCCGGGCACCAGCGACTGCACCATGCCCAAGCAGGGCGGCGCGGGCGGGGTCAATCCACCCGCCGAGACAAGCACGGAGCCGAACGGGTAGGCCGGAGCCGGCGGCACCCCCTGGCCCGGGCTGCCCGTGCTGGCGATGCGATTGGAGCACTCCTGCACGCCCGCCGAACCCGAAACCGCCAGGCGCATCAGGCGCAGTTCGTCAAAGACCTCGCGCACCGCGCCAGGACTTTGGAACGGGGCCGGCACGCTGTAAGGCGCGACCGCATAATCTCCCAGCGCCACGACCCGCGACGGGCCGACGCCGACCGGCAAACCGGCCACGCTCGGCGCGTCACCGTTGACATGGCTCGGGCTGATGCCGATCTGGGTGTTCCCGTCATACATCACCGGACTGGTCAGCGTGCGAACGGAAGGACGCCAGCCGGGATAACCACCGAACATCGGGGCGAAGGTCGGCTCGACGATAATCTTGAAGACGCCGATGGAAAAAGTCGTTTCGACATTGGGTGGCGAGTTGTCATCGAAGGTGGCCGCGAAGGAACTGGCCGGAGCCAGAGCCAGAAGAGCGGTGAGAATTGCGATGAGGAAGGAGACCGGCCAGCGGAGGCCTGGAACCTTGGAAGCCGAACATTGTGTCTGCATCATGGAGCCTTTCATCTGTCAGCCAGCTCACTTGCATCCGACAGGCTCTGCCCCAAGGCAAAGCCAGCGTTTCCGACAAAGACGCGCGCGACGAATTACAGGGAGCTGGTTGGTTTGCGTTGGGTTCAGTAACAAAAGCTGGCCCAGCGTGCCAAGATAATTCATGGCCCGGATAAAAAATTTCACTTGGAACTCACGTCCGAACCGGACGGCTGCGTCACGACTGGTCCACTTGGGTCGTTCCGACCGGTGCTCGCGCGCGGCGGCCAGAGGCGAAAGATCACCGGCAGCACCAGCAGCGACGCGAGCAGGCAATTGCCAATGCCCAGCACCACCAGCGCGCCGAGTCGGGCGTTGGCCGGCACCTGCGAGAGCATCAGCACTCCGAACCCCACCGCCACCGAACCGGCGTTGATCAGCACCGCTGGACCCACCTTCGCCACGGCGCGAATGAGGGCCGCGTCTGCCGCCAGTCCGGTCGCGTGCTCGGTTTCAAAACTCTCCAGCAGGTGAATCGCGAAATCGACGCCCATGCCCAGCGTCATCCCCGCGAACATGCTGGTGGCCACGCCCAGCGGCATGCCCAGCCAGCCCATCACGGCGAAATTCACCAGCACCGCCAGCGCGCTGGGCAGCACGCAGTACACGCCCCAGCGTATTGAGCGCGCCAGCACGCTAGTCACCAGCAAAATTCCCAACAGCGACCAGAGCAGCGACTGCACCTGGGTGTTGACGATGCCGCGGATGAGCGACTGACTCACCGCCACGTCGCCCGCAAAGCCGAGTTTGAGTCCGTGCGGCGTGAGTTGCTCGCGCTCATAGCGACGGATGTCCTCCATAAGTTTCGCGGTATCGACGAAGTTGGCGTTGCGCATGAAGACGGTGATGACGCCGCGCGCGTAGTTCGTGTCCACGGCCTGGCGCAACCGCTCCACGCCGCGCGCCAACTGATAGTTGCCCCAGGCGCCGCGAATCTCCGGCGGCGTGGACGGGATGCGCCGGTTCGCTTCGTCGAGGGGTCGCGCCATGAAACTGCTCGTCGCCACGTAACTCGCCGGCCCGAGCACCCCGCCCACGGCCCGTTCCCGACGGCCCTCGATGAAAGTCTCCAAGGCCGCCACGCGCCGCAGCGTGGCCTCCGTCATGAAAGGCTGGGTGCGCAGTTCATAGCGCAACACTTCGTTGCTCGTCGGGAGCAGATAGAACTTCGGCGACAAGTCAGCCGGGGGCGTGGTGAGCAGCAGTTTTCCATCGCGCACGTCCGCTGATTGAATCCAAGACGACCAGGCCGCAGGGCGACGACGCGCGGGCGGATTCGTGTTCGCCGTTTGGGGCGCGATGGAAACGGTGATCCAGTTCTGCACCAACTCCGCCGGGTCGCTCGCGGTCCCGCCGGGCAAAGTGATCTTGTTCTCCTCCGTCGCCGCCAGCGGCATGATGCCCTGCCGGCCGGTCGCCCGCCCTTCGACCGTCACCAGCAACATGTGCGTGCCGCGAAACTGCTCATTCACCCACTCGGTCGCGCGGCGGAACGGGCTGCCCGGATCGAACCCATCAATCCAACTGTCCTGCACCACCAACCGCCGCACGCCCAGCGGCGCGAGCGCCACCAGCACGACGGCTGCGACCAGCAGCATGGTGCGCCATCGCAGCACGCCGCGCGCGAACTGTCCGAGCCAGGAGTTTTCAGGCGCAACCTTCACCGCCGCCCTGCCCGGCTGACGCAAAACAAACCGCGCCGGATTCAAGAGCACCAAGAGCGCCGGAATCACCGTCAGGGTCCAGAGCAGGCAGAACAAAATCCCGAACGCGGTGAAAATTCCGAACGCCTGCACCGGCCGCAGCGGCGAGAAGGCAAACGACAGAAACCCGATGGCCGTGGTCGCCGCCGTGTTCAGCACCGGCCGCCATTTTTCCTCCATCGTGAGCGCGACCAGTTCACCGTGATTCATGCCCGGTCGCTCGCGCAACAGCTCGGCGTAGCGGCTGAAAACGTATATCTCGTCCGAGATGCCCATCGCCGTGAGCATCACGGGCATGACCGCGATGGTCAGATAGATGGGCACGCCCAGCCAGCCCATCAGCCCGAACGTCACCACCAGGCACGCGCCCACTTCCATCAACGGCAGCATCACCCCGGCGACGCTGCGGAAGCTGAGGTAAAAAATCAGCCCCATGAGGAACAGGGCCACCGGCAGCAACCCGAGGTGCTGCGCAATGAGGACGCGCAGGTCGTAAAAGCTCCGGGGCCAAGTCCACGCCGCCGACTCGGCCAGCACGCCGCCTGTGCCCAACAGCGCGCGGGGCACGCCGAGGTCTTGCAGGATGTGCGCGCCGAGCAACGCCTCCGCCACGGGCGCGCCGATGATGAAGATCTCTTCCGCCATCGGCTCTTGCGCTGCGACCACGTCACCTATCTCGCGGCAAAGCTCCGTGCGATCCCGCCCCGGCGGTGCCCCGATCAAAATCGCCGTGGCCGTGCCGTCCTGGGACACCAGCGTGCCGGTGTAGAGCTTAATGCGGCGCAAGTCGTCGCGCAGTTGCTCCAGCTCGGCTTTGGTCGTGCGCGGGGTTTCAAGAAAGGTTTGGAACTCGAAGGTGCCGGGCCGGTTGCGGAAGCCGCGCTCGGTGGCCAGGCTGAAGAGATTGGCCGGGTGAATTCCCTCCAGCGCGCCGAGCTTTACCGTCAGTTCGCGCACGCGTTGCAACGTCGCCGGATTGAAAATGCCGTCGGGATGAGGACTCCGAATCAAGACCACGATGGCGTCTTCGAGACCAAACTCCGCGCGCACCGCTCGGTCGTAGCGCACCTCCGGAGCCTGCTCGGCAACCAGCGCGTGCCCGTCGGTGCGGAGCTTCAGCCGCAGCGCGCCAGGAGCCGCCGCCAGCGTCAGCAACCCCGCGATGACCAGCACCCGCACCGGATGCCGGATCGAGTAACGGGGCAGGAAACTAAACAGCCGGCCCACCGGTGAACGCATCGCCATGACCCCGCGATTAGCGCAGCCCCCGCCGCCGCAAGGCAAGTGGTTTGCGAGCGGGATCCCGGCACCGGACGCATCGCTCCTCCAGGGCAGGCGCACCTAAAATCGGTGGGGAGCAAGGTTGGGAAGCACCAAGATCCAAGAGCCAAACATCAGAGAAGTTCCAAACACCAAGCTCCAACGGGTGGTCTGGCTCTCGACCGGCCTGATCACCTCGAGGCTCTGGGACGGTTTAAGGCTTGGAACTTGATGTTTCTCTGGTGTTTGGAGCTTGGTGCTTGGTGTTTCAAATTCTCCCGGCTGGCGGATTTAGATGCGTCTGCCCTGTCGCTCCCCCACTCCCCTCTCGACATCCACTGCGGTGGGTCGGAAAATTACGCCATGTCTCACGCGGACTTCGTTCATCTGCATCTCCACAGCGAATATTCGCTGCTGGACGGGGCTTGTCGTCTCGACAACCTCATGGCGAAGGCGCACGCACTGAAGTTCCCCGCGCTGGCGCTCACCGACCACGGCGTGCTTTACGGCGCGATTGATTTTTATCAGGCGGCGCGCAAGGCGGGCATCAAGCCCATCATCGGCTGCGAGGTGTATGTCGCGCCGGGTTCGCGGCTGGAGAAGAAGACTTCCGGCGGCGGCGGGCGGGATGTTTACAATCATCTCGTGCTGCTGGCCAAGGACGAGGTGGGCTACAAGAATCTCACCAAGCTCGCCACGTCGGCGCACATCGAGGGCTTTTATTACAAGCCACGCATCGACAAGGAAATTCTCGCGCAGCATCACGAGGGTTTGATTGCTCTTTCCGGCTGTCTCGCCAGCGAAATCCCCGAGGCCATCATCAAGGATGATTTGAAGAAGGCGCGCGCGTCCATCGACTGGTTCAAGCAGACGCTCGGCGCGGACAACTTTTATCTCGAACTCCAGAACCACGGCCTCGGCGATCAGGCCAAGGTGAACCGGCAGCTCATCCCGTGGGCCAAAGAGTTCGGACTGAAGTGCGTGGCCACGAACGACGTGCATTACGTCGAGAAGAAGGACTGGCAGGCGCACGACTGCCTCATCTGCATTGGCACGCAGACCGTGCGCGACGATCCGAAGCGGATGCGTTACCAGCCGGAGCAATTCTTCCTGCGCTCGGCCGAGGAGATGAAGGCGATCTTCGCCGAGGTGCCGGAGGCGGTGCAGAACACGCTGGAGGTGGCGGAGAAGTGCAATCTGGAGATCGAGTTCGGCAAGCTGCACTACCCGCTGTTCACGCCGCCGGAACATTTTTCGCGCGAGGGCTATTTGCGGAAGCTGTGCGCGGAGGGACTGGAGCGCCGCTACACGATGCGCGCGCGGGCGGAGGGGAAAGAATTCATTGTCGAGGGGATTGATAAGCCGGAGAAGCTGCCGACTTATGCAGGGAAAGTAAGCAGTGAAACAGTAATCAGTAATCAGTCAGGCCAGAGCACGCTGGGTGGCGCCGAGCCGAACACTGTTTCACTGATTACTGATTCACTGAACACTGACCCCGCCGTCGCCGCCGCCATCAAGGACGTCATCGACCGGCTGCAACTCGAACTGGCCGTCATCGAGAAGACCGGCTTCATCTCCTACTTCCTCATCGTGGCGGACTTCATTCGCCATGGGCGCGAAATCGGCATCTCGTGCGTGGCGCGCGGTTCGGCCGCCGGTTCCATCGTCACCTACCTGCTCGACATCGCGAACGTGGACCCGATTCGCTACGGGCTGCTCTTCGAGCGGTTTTTGAATCCCGAGCGCGTCAACCCGCCCGACATCGACATCGACTTCGCGGACGACCGGCGCGCGGACGTGATCGAATACGTGCGCCAGAAATACGGGCGCGAGTGCGTGGCGCAGATCATCACCTTCGGCACCATGGGCGCTAAGTCCGTGGTGCGCGACGTGGGCCGGGTGATGGGCCTGAGCTACGGCGAGTGCGACCGGCTGGCGAAGATGATTCCGACCGATCTCAAGATGTCGCTCGCCCTCGCGCTCAAGCAGTCGCCGGAATTCAAGGAGGCTTACAACACTGAGGAAGTGACGCGCGAACTGGTGGACATGGCGTTCGTGCTGGAGGACATCGCGCGCAACTCGTCCGTTCACGCGGCCGGCGTCGTCATCAGCGACAAGCCGCTGGTGAACTTGCTGCCGCTCCGGCAGGACGAGGACGGCACCATCATGACCCAGTATCCGATGAATCCCGTCGGCGACCTCGGCATGTTGAAGATGGATTTCCTCGGGCTGAAAACTTTGACGGTGCTCCGCAACACCGTGGAAATGATCAAGCGCACGCAGGGCCTCGAAATCGTGCTCGACGATCTGCCGCTGGATGATGCGAAGACCTACGACATTCTGAACAAGGGCAACACCGTCGGCGTGTTCCAGTTGGAATCCAGCGGGATGCGCGACCTCTGCCGCAAGTTTCAGATCGCGAGCGTCGAGCACATCACCGCGCTGGTGTCGCTCTATCGCCCCGGCCCGATGGACCTGATTCCTGATTTCATCAAGCGCCGTCACGGCGAGATCCCCGTCGAGTACGCGCATCCGTTGCTCGAATCCATCTCGAAGGAGACCTACGGCGTGCTCATCTATCAGGAGCAGGTGATGCAAGCCACGCAGTTGCTCGCCGGCTACACGCTGGGCGCGGCGGACTTGCTGCGGCGCGCGATGGGCAAGAAGAAGATCGAGGAGATGCAGAGCCAGCGCGCGAATTTCGTGAAGGGCTGCAAGGAGCGGAACAACATCTCGGAGTCCAAGGCGAACGAGGTGTTCGACTTGCTGGAAAAATTCGCGGGCTACGGCTTCAACAAGTCGCACGCGGCGGCCTACGCCATCGTGGCGTATCAGACGGCGTATCTGAAGGCGAACCATCCGGTCGAGTTCCTCTGCGCCATGATGACGAACGACCTGAGCAGCACGGACAAGCTGGTCATCCTGCTCAACGAGGCGCGTTCCATGGGCGTGGATGTACTCCAGCCCGATGTGAACGAGGGCGAGATGTTCTTCGCGCCCGCGCCTGCTCCCCGTAGCCGTAGCCGTGAGGCTGCGGCCAACCCGTCGGGGGGCATGGCCGCGCCCTCACGGGATGCGGCTACGGACCGTTCGGTGATCCGCTTCGGTCTCGCCGCGATCAAAGGCGTCGGCGAATCCGCCGTGGAAAGCATCCTCGCCGCGCGCCAGGAAGGCGGCCCGTTCAAGTCGTTCCCCGACATGCTGGAGCGCGTCGATCTGCGCGCGGTGAACAAGAAGGCCATCGAGTCGCTGATCAAATCCGGTGGCTGTGATTGCTTTGGCGAGACGCGCGCCACGCTGTTCGCCTCGATTGATCGCGTGGCGGGCCGCGCCTCCAGCGCCGCCACGGACCGGGCGCGCGGACAGGTTTCCATGTTCGGCATGTTGGAGGAACGCGCCGAGGTGAAAGACGACGGCCTGCTCCGCGTGCCGGAATGGCCGCAGAGCGAATTGCTTTCCAACGAAAAGGAGTTGCTCGGCTTCTACATCACCGGCCATCCGCTCACGCCCTTCGCGCCCATCCTGGAGCGCTACACGCTGGCGAACTCCAAGACCGCCGCCGCGCTCCCCAGCCGCAGCATGACGCGCCTCGGCGGCATCATCACCGGCGTGACCGCCGGCATGTCGAAGAAGAGCGGCAAGCCCTACGCGGTGGTCACGCTCGAAGATTTGGAAGGCTCGTTCTCCATGCTCTGCATGAACGAGAACTACGACAAGTATCGCTCGCTCCTCGAAGTGAACCGCGCGCTGCTCATCATCGGGGAAGTGAACAACGACGAAGGCCCGCCCAAGCTGTTCCCGACCGAATTGATGCCGCTGGAGGACGCGCCGAAGAAGTTCACCAAGCAAATCCACCTGCGCCTCAACGCCGTCCACCTGACCGAAC
>JANOQV010000055.1:0-27607 GCA_031414955.1 Pedosphaera sp.
CGCCTTTCTTCATGGCATCGGCCACTGCCGACATTGCCTACATGAAGCTGCTCGTCGAGTTGGGCGCCAATCCCGCCATCGGCAATGCGGATGACTGCACGCCGCTCATCGCCGCGTGCGGCGTCGGGGTTGGCAGCGCGGCGGCGAATGAAGTCGCGGGCGAAGAATCGGAAGTGCTCGAAGCGGCGCAACTGCTCCTCAAGCTCGGCGCAGACATCAACGCCGTCGATGCCAACGGCGAAACCGCCATGCACGGCGCGGCGTTGAAAAATCTTCCAAAGGTGGTGCAATTCCTCGCCGCCAACGGTGCGAAAATCGAAACCTGGAACAAGAAGAACCGTTACGGCTGGACGCCGTTGTTGATCGCGCAGGGGCACCGGCCGGGGAACTTCAAACCATCGTTCGAAACCGTGGACGCGCTGCACAAGGTCATGCTGGCGGCGGGCGTGACGCCTCCGAACCACGAACGTCCGGCGGACCTCAATAACACCGACTGGGTGCCGCCCAACCTACCTCCAGTGAAGAAACAGCCGTAACCCGAGCAGTGACAATCATCGGGCGGTTGGAGTGAAGAGGGCCGCCCATGAGTCCGACTTGCTGCGACTCTTCGGTTACCTCCCGTCTGCTGCGCCAGTCTTGTTTGCCACAAAGTGATTAGGCACCTTTCCCACATGCGCACGAAGCTTCACCTCAGCACGGCGGTCGTCGGCCGGTTGCTCGTGGCGCTGCTTTGGCTTCACGGCGGCGTACGCGCGGCGGTCTATGTGCCGGGCGGAAAAAACTCGTCGGTGGAAACCGATGCGCTCTTCTCCGGCGAAACCGTGCTGGCGCTGTCCATCGAGGTGGATGCCCAGGGTCTGGAGACGCTGCGGGCCAATTCCTCGAACCGTCACAACTCGCCCAACCGTCCTGATGCGCTGGCCACGGTGCGCGAGGGAACGAACACCTACCGGCGCGTGGCCATTCATCTCAAGGGCAGCGCGGGGAGTTTTCGCGACGTGGAGCAGAAGCCGGCCTTCACCCTGCACTTCGACGAGAACATTCCGGGCCAGCGCTTTCACGGACTCGAGAAAATCAGCTTGAACAATTCGGTGCAGGATTCGACCTACATGTGCGAAGTCCTCGGGCGGCAGATGTTCAACGCCACGTCGGTGCCGGTGCCGCGCGCTGGTCATGCGACGGTGATCTTCAACGGAGAGCCGCTCGGGCTGTACGTGCTCCTGGAAGGATGGAACAAGCAGTTTCTCAAGCGCCACTTCCCGGACCTCAAGGGGAACCTGTACGAAGGCGCGTTTCGTGACGACATCACGGCTCCGCTCGAGGCCAAGTCGGGCGCGGAGCCGGAGAATCGCACGGATCTCGACGCGCTGGTGCGCGCCGCCCGGGTGCCGGATCTTGCGCCGCGCTTCGCCGCGCTGGACCGAGTGCTGGATGTGGATCGGTTCGTCACCTTTGTTGCGCTGGAGGTGCTGCTCAACCATTGGGACGGCTACAGTCTGCATGTGAACAACTACCGGATTTTCAACGACCATCGCTCGGGCAAATTGATCTTCATGCCGCACGGCCTGGACCAGTTGTTCGGCGTGCGCAAGCGTGAGTTCGATCCGCAGATTATGCCGGCAATGAGCGGCCTGGTCGCTTCCGCACTGCTGGAAACGCCCGCCGGGCGCCGCTTGTATCTGGATCGCCTGGCCCAGTTGCACACCAACGTGTTCGACGCTCCGGCGCTGCTCGCCGCGGTGGACAAACTGGAGAAACTGCTGACTCCGGCGTTGCGATCCAACCGCGGCGCGCTTTCTGAGTTCAATTCGAGGGTGCCGGTGCTGCGCCAGCGACTCGAGGAGCGGTCGGCCGAGGTGCGCGAGCAACTGGCCGAGATGCAGCCCCCCCAGTTCGATGCCCAGGGTGAGGCGAGTCTCGCCGGTCTGAATTTCAAGAGCGCCATGCGGGAGGCCTTCAACGGGCGCCGCGGGCAGTTTACCCGGCAGTTTGGTGGGGCCAACGCCGGACGGATGGTGGGTTCGTTCCGGGCCGTGTTGCAGTTGGAGAGTGGTCGCTACCGGTTTCAGGCGCGGGTCCGAACGCAAGTGGATCAACGTGCGGTGAGCGAGGCGGCGGTGAGTCTGCGCAGTTCCGAAGGGCGTGATTCGCGCCGCCGGGAACCGGCGAATGGCTGGGTGGTGGTCGAGCACGAATTCACCACGCGGGAGCGTGACTATGTGAACTTGATTTATGAATTTGGCTCGATGGATGGCTTTAGCGCGTTGGACAAGCCTTCCCTCCGACTGGTCCGGCTGGGCCCGCCCCAAACCCGGTAAGGGGTGGGGTGCGCCAGACGAGAGCGAATACCGGTTCCGCCGCGCCGTCTGAGCATGACCACAAACTTATGAACTTGTTCACTTTGTCACTTTGTTTCGTGCTCCTGACCGGAGGCGGGGTCCGCCTCGCCGCCGAGGAGCTTCACACTTTCAGGCGCGTCCAACTCAATGATCAGTTCTGGAGCGAGGGCGCGAACTTCGGCGACCTGAACAAGGACGGCGTGAACGACCTCATCTCGGGGCCGTGGTGGTGGGAGGGGCCGGATTTCAAGAAGAGCCACGAATTTTATCCGGCCCAGGCGACCTTCAATCTCAAGCTCGGCCCGATGACGACGGTGAAGGTGCCGGGCTTCGAGGGCACCTTGGGCGTGGCGAACAAATACTCGGACAACTTCTTTGTCTGGACGCTGGACTTCAACAAGGACGGCTGGAACGACATTCTCATCATTGGATTTCCGGGACAGGACACGTCGTGGTTCGAGAATCCCAAGGGCGGCGAAGGACACTGGAAGAGGCATAAGATTTTTGCGCAGACGGACAACGAGTCGCCCACGTTCACGGACATCACCGGCGATGGGAAGCCCGAGCTGGTGTGCATCACCAAGGGTCAATACGGCTACGCTTCGCCGGACTGGAGCGCGCCGCAGAAGCCGTGGACGTTTCATGCCATTACGCCCAACAACAAATACGGCAACTTCACCCACGGCATGGGCGTGGGCGACGTGAACGGTGATGCGCGGATGGATCTGTTGGAGAAGAACGGCTGGTGGGAACAACCCGCATCGCTTGCGGGCGATCCGGTGTGGACGTTCCACAGGCAGCCCATGGGCAGCGGCGGCTCGCAAATGTACGCCTATGACGTGAATGGCGACGGCTTGAACGACATCATCACCGCGCTGGCGGCACATGGCTTTGGCCTGGCCTGGTATGAGCAATACCGTGAGGGTGGCGAGAGCAAGTTCCGCGAGCACGTCTTCATGAACAAGGAACCTGGCGACAACAAATACGGCGTGAAGTTCTCCGAGTTGCACGCCATCGATCTGGTGGACATGGACGGCGACGGGATCAAGGACATCGTGACCGGCAAGCGCTTCTGGTCGCACGGGCGCACCGGCGATCCGGATCGTAACGACAAGGCGGTGCTTTACTGGTTCAAGCTCGTGCGGGGCGCGGACAAGTCAGTGGATTTTGTGCCCCATCTCATCGACGAAAATTCCGGCGTCGGCACGCAGATCGTGGCGGGCGACATCAACGGCGACGGGCTGCCCGACATCGTGATCGGCAACAAGAAGGGCACGTTCATCCAGTGGCACGAAAAGAAAACCGTGTCGCGTGCGGAGTGGGAGAAGGTGCAGCCCAAGCCTATCGAGCAGCTCAAGAAAGCCGCCACCATCAAACCCAAGGGAGAGGACGGTCAGGTGCTCAACTTGGATTTTGAAGCCGGCTCGCTCAAGGGTTGGACCGCGACCGGCACGGCCTTCGACGCCATGCCCGCCAAGGGCGATGCCGTCAACCGTCGCCGCAGCGACATGGTCAGCGGACATCAAGGCGAACATTGGGTTGGCTCCTACGAAGCGCACGGCGACGCTGCCGTCGGCACGCTGACGTCAGTTCCATTTGTCGTCACTCAGCCTTACGCCAGCTTCCTCATCGGTGGCGGTTCGGGGAACAAGACTCGGGTGGAGATTCTCAATGTTGCCAGTGGTCAGGTGCTCTTCCGCGCCACCGGGCCGGACGATGAAAAGATGCGCACAGTTTTCGCCGACCTTCGTCCGTTCATGGGCGCGAAGATGCAACTGCGCGTGGTGGATGAAGCTACGACCGGCTGGGGCCATGTGAACTTCGATGAGTTTGTCTTTCACGATGGTCCGCTGGCCAAGGCCACGGAGATCAAGCCCGTCCTGCTGGTCGGGCAGGCTGCTCCCGTCGGAGAGGTGATCTCGCACTGAGTCACATTCCGCCCGGTGCGCGCTCACGGCGCACTCACGGCAAAGGTTTGACCCCGATTTCCGCGCGGCCTAGTTTCGCGCCGTGGAAAAAGCCGCCCCCAGCCTGACCAGCCTCTCGCGCCGTGCGCTGGACTTGTGGCGCGCTCCCATGCCGCCATCCTTCGCCAGCTTCATCGGGCGTAAAATTCTGCTTTTTCTGCTGACTCTCCAGGGTCTGGGCGCGTTTGCGCTCATCACGCTCGGGGTCATGGTGAGCAAGTTCGGCGTGTCTTCGCGGGTCATCGGTCCGCTTATCCGCACGCACCTGGCCCGCGCCGGGTTGCGGTTGCTCCCCATGACGATGTTCATCTCGGTCGCGCTCGGCCTGGTGGTGATTGGGCAGATGGTTTCCTTGCTGTCGCAGGCCAGAGCCGATCAATACCTGGGCATGGCCATGGTGACGGTGGTGGTCCGCGAGTTGGGTCCGCTGCTCACGGCCATGATTGTCCTCGCGCGCACGGGTACGGCCAATGTGATCGAGCTGGCCACGGCGCGCGCCCTGGGCGAAGTCGAGGCGCTCGAGGCGCTGGGCATTGATCCGGTGCATTATTTCGTGGTGCCGCGCGTCATCGGCATGGCGCTCGGGATTTTTTCGCTCACGGTTTATCTGATCCTCGGAGCGCTCTTGAGCGGCTATCTGTGGGCCTTCATTCAGAACGTGCCTTTGAAGCCGGGCGAATACTTCGCGCAACTGGCCGGGGCCCTGCGGGTGCTGGATTTCGTCATGCTGGCGCTGAAGACCTCGCTCTTCGGGGCCATCATCGCGGTGGTGACGTGCTACCACGGCCTCGCGCAGCCGTTGCGGCTCGAGGAAGTTTCCGCCGTGACCATTCGGGCCGTGACGCAAAGCATCATTCTCTGTCTGCTGCTCGATGCTTTGTTCATCGTGGTTTACCTGCTGGCATGAGTCTGGAGACGACATTGGAATTACGGGACGCGGTGGTGCCGATGCGGCGCCACGCCGAGGTGCCGGCACTGACCGGAGTGAACTGGTCGGTGCCGACGGGTGATTTCTGGGTTGTCGGCGGGGCGGAAGGCGCGGGCAAAAGCGACCTGATTTTCATGCTGGCCGGACTGACGCGGCCGCTCGGCGGAAGCTACACGCTGCTGGGGCAGGACATGGCGCGGCAATTTGGCGACGAGTTCCTGCCCAATCGTATGCGGGTGGGCATGGTCTTCGATGACGCGCGGTTGCTCAGTCATCTGACCATCGCCGAGAACGTGGCGCTGCCGGCGCGCTACCATCAGGATTTGCACCTGGACGAAGCCACCGCCTGGGTGGGGGCGTTGCTCAAGGCCACGGACGTGGCGGAGTTTGCCGGCCACACGCCCAGCCTGCTCTCGCGACAATGGCGGCGACGCGCGGCGCTGGCCCGGGCGCTGGCCCTGCGGCCGGAGGTTTTGTTTCTCGAGAATCCCTTGCGCGGACTCGATTCGCGCCAGTCGGTCTGGTGGATCAGTTTTTTGAAACGGCTCTGGCGCGGACATGATTTGATGAGCGGTCGCCCGATGACCATCGTGGTCACGAGCGACGAGTTCCGGCCCTGGCGGAATTCGGGCGGACAATTTGCCACGTTGCAGGACGGTAAGTTTTCCGTGGCGGGCGCGGAGGCGCCGGATGACGAAGCACCGCCCGCGCCGCGGGAGGCGGCGGCCTAGCGAGCCAGCCAACCGCATTCACTTGAGATAATTTATGGCAGCACAAGATTTGACCCCGCAGTTGCGGACCCGGTTGGGCCGGCTGGAAAAAGCCGTGGGTTGGTTCGTGACCCTGGCCACGCTGCTCATGCTCGGCGGGCTGGCTTACTACGTCTATCACCTGGCCGCGCTCAAGGGCTGGTTCGTGCCCAAGGCCCTCTACTTCGCCTACCTCGAGAGCGGCGCGGGGATCAAGATCGGCGACAAGGTGAAGCTCATGGGCTTCGATGCCGGCGAGATCACCATGATCAAACCGGAGGAACCGAACTCGGGCGAGAATGTTTACGTCCAGTTGCAGGTCTTCGGCGACAACATCGGCTACATCTGGGACGACTCCATCCTCAAGGTGAAATCCGCCGGCGTGCTCGGCTCGCGCTATCTGGAAGTGACCAAGGGCGGCACGCGCTCCACGACCGACCTCCATGCCACCTATAAAATGGCGGGGGGGAGAATCACCAGCGTCTGGTCGCGCGAACAAAAAAGTTTCATCAACTGGAGCAAGGGCAGTGCGCCGTATGAACTGCTGGTGGACGAACCGCCGGAGCTTTCCTCCCAGCTCGACGCCATGGTCGGGATGTTAAAAGTCTCGCTGACCAACATCCTCCAGCTCACCAACTCGCTCGGGCGGACGCTGGACAACGCCGCCAACGCGACCTCCAACGTCAACGAATTGCTGATCGACGCCCGGCCGCTCATCCGTAACGTGACGCTCATCACCGACAGCTTGAAACAGCCCGGCGGTTCGCTGGGCGAGTGGCTCATTCCCGCGGCCATGAATCAGCAGCTCACCTTCCTGCTCACCAACGCCAACTCGACCGTGGGCAACGTCAACGCCACCGTGACCAACGCCAACACCAACCTGGTCATCGTCTTCTCCAACATCACCGTCTCGCTCGAAAACCTTGCCAGCCTGACCAGCAACCTCAACGCCCAGGTCCAGCGCAACAACAACATCGTCAGCTCCGTCTCCAAACTCATCGTCGATACCGACGGCATGGTGCAGGGGCTGAAGAAGCACTGGCTGCTGCGCTCGGCCTTCAAGGACGAGAAAGAGGCCGGCGGCACCGTGCCGCGTCCGAAGAATGCCAAAGGGGCAGGGCGGGAGTGAAAGAGGCGAAACTCCAAATCTCAAAGTCGCCTCCAAATAAATTCCAAGCGCCGGTCTGAAAATTTAGCCCCGGAGTGCGCCCGTCCTCGGGCGCAGCCAAGTGATGACGCCGAGCGCGTTGGAAAAATCCACACCGGTCGCCTTTTCCACGTAGCTGCGCCCGGGGACGGGCGCACTCCGGGGCGCATGACTTTGGTCAGAAGTGGCGGCGCAAGAATTTCCGCACTACCGCCAACCGTTCGGTGTCGTAGAACTTCGCGCCGCCGTGGGCCGCGCCGGAGACGATTTCCAACTGCACCGGAGCTTTGGCCTGTTGATATGCGCCGTGCAGTTCCAGCGCCTGGTTCACGGGCATCTGCGGGTCTTGCTCGCCGTGGAGCAGGAGCAGCGGGGGATCGCTCGGATTGACATGGAACACCGGGCTGGCGAGCCGGGCGAGGGCCGGAACATTCGTGGGCTGGCCGCCGAGCAGCAAATCCAGGGCGGGCTTGCGCACGCTCAGACCATGCGGGGTGGATTGCTGGAGAATGGTGGTGAGATTCGCGCCGCCATAAAAACTGATGATGCCCTGCACGCCGGAGTTCTGGGCGCGATCGTTTCCAATCCCGCCTTCCAGTTCCGCGTGGCCGTTCGACACCCCGACCAAGGCTGCGAGGTGTCCGCCTGCCGAGTCACCCGTGATGAGAATCTTTTTCGTCGGCAGCCGCCACTCAAGCTCGTGGCCGCGCAGGAAACGGATGGCCGCCTTGAGGTCGTGAATCTGCGCCGGAAATCTCGCCTGCGTGGAGAGCCGGTAATCCACGCTCGCCACCGCGTAGCCCTCCTGAACAAGTTTTGCCAGCGGCATGTCCTGCCTGGAACCCGAGCGCCAGGCCCCGCCATGCACCCAGACAATCAGCGGGGCGCGCGGCGGGCCGGCGGGAAGGTGGAGGTCAAGCTGGAGCGAATGGTCGTCCACCCGCGCGAATTCCACATCGCGCACGACCCGGCCTGGCACCGGTTCCGCCGCCTGGGTGAGGATGACACCGAGCAGGGCCAGACTGGAAATCCAGGTTTGGTAAATGAGCATGACGAAGCGCAGGCTAGGTCAGCCGCCCGGCCGCTGGCAACTCGCGCGCCAGGTTTCCAACTCCGCCGTCCGCTGTTCCTCCGTCCAGCCGGCGGCGGATGCAAACCACTGTGAGACTTGCGCAACGTCGCCGTCCGTCATCGGCTCGTAGAGGCACCAGCCGCTGCGGCGCAGCAAGATGTCATCGAGGTGCCAGGCCCATTCGTGGCGGACGAAATGTTCCACCGCCTCACGGGTGGGCGGCACGGGCTGAACGCTACTGAAGAGCGGAGTTTCGCCCGGCGGCAGCAACTTTTCTTCGGCGGTGACGCAGGGCCGGGCCGGGCCGCCGAGGTGGCGGACGATCTGATCCACGGTTTGCTCGGCCATCAAACGATAAGTCGTCAACTTGCCGCCCGCGACGTCCCACCATCCCGGCTCGGGGCAACGAATCTGATGCGCGCGGGAAATGTCGGAGGGCGAACCATCCGGTTGAGCCAGGAGCGGACGCACGCCGGCCCAGGCGCTGACGATGTCGCGTTCGCCCAGGCCGAGCCCGGGGAAAAATTCGTTGACCGCGCGTAGCAGGTAATCCCGATCACACGGCTCGACTTGCACGGACTCGGGAGCGGCCTGGAAATCCGTATCAGTGGTGCCAAGGATGATCCGCTCGCCCCAGGGCAGGATGAAAATGATTCTGCGCCCGTCGGGAATGACCACGGCCTCCGGCACCGGCAGGCGCGCGCGTCGGAGGACGAGGTGAATGCCCTTGGTCAGCCGGAGCTGCACCGCGCTGTGCGGCACGCGGTTCGCCCAGGGACCAGTGGCATTCACGATGGTCTTGGCCTGGAGTGAGTGCGTCGCGCCGGTCGGAAGGTCTTCCGCCTCGCATTCCCAAAGCGAACCGGTGCGGCGCGACGCCTGGAAGCGGGCGTAGTTGAGCAGCGTGGCCCCGTGCCGTTCCGCCGAGCGCAAGGTGTCGAGGACGAGTCGCGCGTCCTGGGTCAGCGCATCGAAGTAGCGCACCGAGCCGGTTAGGTTCGAGGCGTTCAAGGCCGGCAGCATCTCCAGAGTTTCCGCCCGCGAGAAACTGCGCGAAGGCTGGAAGTTTCGCCCGCCGCAGAGCAGATCGTAAATCTTCACGCCCAGCCGCAATTGCCAGAGCGGGCGGCCCCGGTCCCGATAGGCCGGGAAAATAAAACCAAGCGGCTCGGCCAGGTGGGGCGCGATGTGGCGGATGATTTTCTTCTCGCGACTGGACTCTCGCACCAGCCCGAGCCGGGCCTGTTCGAGGTAGCGCAATCCACCGTGCAGGAGGCGGCTGGAACGGCTGCTCGTCCCGGCGGCGAAATCCTGCTGGTCGATCAACCCCACGCGCAATCCGCGCAAGGCGGCGTCCCGGGCCACGCCGCTGCCGACGATGCCGCCACCGATGACGAGCATATCGAGCGGCGGGGCAGCCAGCCGGCTCCAAGTTGCAGAGCGATTGAGCAGAGCAGTTTTCATCCAGGGTCAGGGGGATGATTTCAAAACAAGACATGGACGGCGAGGCGGGAGTGCGGTGGGCAGTCTGTGCCTCATCCGTTGACCAGGCGGCCCGCGGGATGCTGGCGGCAGGTCAGTTCGGCTTCAGGGCGCAGTTGCGTGAGTCGCCCGAGGTGGCCATGGCGTTGGTCAGGCTGGACTGGGAGAACTGCTGGGTGCTGCCGTCGGCCATGACCATGTTGCCGGCATTGATGTGAATGGTGTTGTCCCAGCGCGGATTGTTGGCCAGGCCGAGCTGAGTGATGACGCCGGTGAGGGCGGCGGGACCGCAGTTCTGGTTGTCGAGGCCGAACAGATTTCGGTCGCCGGCCAGATGCATGCCGGGCTTGTCCGGCGCGGCGCTGGTCCCGATGGCGTAACTGATGGCGGTATTCGTCAAGGTGCGCAGGCCGGTGGCGGCATCGGAGAAGTCGGTCGCAGTCAGCTTCCCGCCGTCGCTGGGGCAGTGCAGGATTTTGGGCGTGACCAGTTCGTTGGACATCGCGGCAAAGTGCGCCCAGACCTGTGGATTGGCCTTGCTGCCGCCGTCGGCGGGATCGACCACCGAGGGATATTTGTCCTCATGATCGTGGGCCCACATGGTGAAGGAGAGGCCGAGCTGTTTCTGGTCGTTGACGCAGGCGATGCGGGCGGCCCGGGCTTTGGCCTTGGCCAGCGCGGGTAAAAGCAGCGCGGCCAGGATGGCGATGATGGCAATGACGACGAGGAGTTCGATCAGGGTGAAGCCACGGTGGCGCGGGGGCGATTTTCTCAAATTCATGGGTTTATTTTCGCAACGGTGAATGGACGTTGCGGCTGGCCCCGCTTGTTCAGGCGAAATTGTAATGTCTGGCCTGGCTCCGACAGAAACTGTGCCGGCCTGAGAACCGGCGTGCCGCCTGCTCCTTGAATCTCATCTCAAACTTGCGACCGGGCCGGGATGTCGGCTGGTGTCCGAACGCCTGTTTTGGGTAGATCGACCAGACTATGATATTGCGTGCGTTCCTGCGTGGCTCATTCCGCCCGGCCAGCCTGATGGGCCGGGCTTTCCTGACCTTGCTCGTTGGCTCTTGCCTGGCCTCCGCTGACACCATGGTGGCGCCCGGCAACATGGCGACCTCGGATGCCACGCTGGGTTCCGGAGTGCTGAGGGCGTCCAGTTACCGATCCCAGTCCGTGTATGGTGCCTCGCACTTTCCACCGGGCATTGCGCTCATCATTACCGAGCTGCGCTATCGGCCGGATCGTTTCTACGGGGCTGCTTTCAGCACCACGATTGCGAATCTTCAGGTGAACCTTTCCACGACGGCGCGCGATCCGGACGGCCTCAGCCCGACCTTTGCGAACAATCCTGGCTTTGACGACACGGTGGTCTTCAGCGGCGCGCTGGCCTGTTCCAGCGCCTTCACCGGACCGGCCAATGGTCCCAAGGATTTCGACATCGTCATCCCTCTGGCCACGCCGTTTCTCTACAATCCGGCGGCGGGAAATTTGCTCGTGGAGATTCGCAACTTCAGCGGTTCTACTGCGGCCAGTCATCTTTCCGGGCAGTTCGTGCCCAATGACGCGGGGTCGAGGCTGGGGGGCAGCCTCACTTCCGCCAACGGCTCGGCGGACAGCGCCGTGGAAGCCATCTTCATCGGCTATACGCCGACCAACCAGCCGCCCGTCCCCCCGCAACCGACGCGGCTGGTGCGCGGGCCGTATCTGCAAAACGGCACGACCTCGAACCTGCTGGTGCGCTGGCGGACCAGCAGGTTCACCAACAGCGTGGTGCAGTTTGGTCTGGATCATCTGTCCCTCAACTGGGCGGTGACGAACTCGGTGCTGACGAACGAGCACTTCGTGACGCTGACTAATCTCGCGCCCGATACGAAGTACTTCTATGCCTTCGGGACGGCGGACACGAATTTCGCGGGCGGGACAGACTACCACTTCATTACCGCGCCCATCGGCCCCAAGCCCACGCGCATCTGGGTGATCGGCGATGCCGGCTCGGCCAGCATCGGGGATTCAGCCGGCGTGATTCGCGACCCCGTCGGCATGCGCGATGCCTACTACGCCCATGCGACCAACCGATACACCGACATCTGGCTGATGCTGGGGGATAACGCCTACGGCTCGGGCACGGACGAGGAGTACCAGACCAACGTGTTCGGATTGTTCCCGGACTTGCTGCGGCGCTCCGTGGTGTGGTCGGCCATTGGCAATCATGACGCGGCCAGCGCCGACGTATACCAGGACACGTTCACCCTGCCGGCGCAGGGCGAGGCGGGCGGCGTGCCCTCGGGCAGCGAACTCTATTACTCCTTCAATTACGGGAACATTCACTTCGTCTGCCTCGACTCTGAAATCTCCCCCAACTCTCCGGGCAGCCCCATGCTCACCTGGCTGGAGCAGGACTTGCAGAACAACACCAACGACTGGCTGATCGCCTTCTGGCATTCGCCCCCTTACACTTATGGTTCGCACAACTCTGATGACGTGTTCGATTCCGGCGGCCATCTCGTGCAGATGCGGCAAAACGTGGTGCCGATTTTGGAGGGCCACGGTGTGGATCTGGTGCTGTGCGGTCATAGCCATGTTTATGAACGCACCTATTTGCTGGACGGGCACTACGGTTTCGCCAGCAGCTTCACGCCTTTGATGATGAAGGACAGCGGCAGCGGTCGGGAGGATGACACAGGTTCCTATCGCAAGGGATCCGCCGGCCCGGCCGAGAATGAGGGTGCGGTTTACGCGGTGGTGGGATCCTCAGGTTGGGCCTGGCCAGGTTATGGGACCATTCCGGCGGGCAAGTATTTGAAGCATCCCGCCACTTACATCGGCCTGAAACAGGTCGGCTCACTCGTGCTGGATGTGAACACTAACCGCCTCGACGCGAAGTTTCTGCGCAACGACGGCGTTATCGACGATTACTTCACCCTGCTCAAAGGCGCGGCTCCCGAGCCGTTGGGCATCAAGACCATGCGGCTCGCGGGCGGCAGCCTGACGATCCAGTTCAAAACCTTGAGCGGGCAGCGCTATCAAGTGCAGCGCACGGCCAGTCTGCACCCGAAAGACTGGCAGCCTGTCGGCGGCGAGATCCTCGCCACTGGCGCAACCACGCGCTGGACGGGCGTGGCCTCGTCCACCGATGCGTTCTATCGGATCGTGCATATGACGGATTAGCAGTTTGCCGGGATGCGGCTTTGAGATTTCCGCCGGCCCATTCTCACGGGTCTGCGGAGGCGAAACATTTTCCCGGATCGTCCTTGAATCACCTTGAAGAAGGCAGTGCGAAGGCTAGTCTCCCAAGGCATTGAAACTCCCAATCGAGCCGACGAGTGTAAAACACTCCTAAACGCTTGTTGGACGAACCACGAACTGAAACAACGATGAACAAGCCGAACGCTCCGATTTTTTGGTCCCGCTTTCTCTCTTTCCGCACATTGAGGCAAATCCTGTTCGCCGCCCTGGCGCTTTTTGTAATGACCGGGCGGAGCCTCGCCATCATCGCCATCCCCACGCCGGTCGAACTCAAGCAGCCGGAT
Organism: Pedosphaera sp.; assembly: GCA_031414955.1. Taxonomy (GTDB): domain Bacteria; phylum Verrucomicrobiota; class Verrucomicrobiia; order Limisphaerales; family SIBH01; genus JANNGC01. The sequence goes on from JANOQV010000055.1 coordinate 13,218, forward strand.
GGGCTCAGCATCACGCTCCGGGTGCGCGGGGATGAATTCTGCCACTGGTTCGAGGACATGAACGGTTACGCCGTCACGCGGAACCAGGGCCAATACGTCTATGCGGTGCGCGACGCGCAGGGCGGCCTGGCTCCGACGACCTGGGTCGTGGGAGTGGCCGATCCCGTGAACTCGGCGGGCACGATTCAAGGCGGACCGAGTCCGGCCTTCAAGCAGCAGCAGCGCGCCGCGCGGCTGGCGGCGACGGATGCGGCCCAACGACCGCCGGCCGTGCCCCCCGTGGGCGTGGTGAAGAACCTCGTTCTCCTTTGCCGGTTCAGCGATCACGCGCTGGGCGTTCACACCCGTGCGCCGGCGGATTACACCGCGCTCATGAACGCGGTGGGCGGCGATCCCCTGGTCGCCCCCACCGGCAGCCTGCTGGATTATTACCGGGAGAATTCGTACGGCACCATGACGCTGACCAGCACCGTGATCGCGTGGGTGACCTTGCCCCAGACGGAAGCCTATTACGGGGATGGGGTGGATGGATTTGGCAACTATCCGCAGAACGCTCAACGTATGGTCGAGGACGCCCTGAACGCCGCCAATGCGACGGTCAATTTCGGACAGTTCGACGCGGACAACGATGGCTTCGTCGATTCCATCGACATCATTCATTCCGGCTACGCGGCGGAAACCGGCTTCGGTGGCGGCGACTGGATCTGGTCGCATCGTTGGGCGGTCCCGACGCCCTGGTCGAGCGGCGATTTGAACGGCTCGGGCACGAGCGTCAAAGTTTTCGACTACCACACCGAGGCGGCGCTTTGGGACACGAGCGGCACCAACATCCTGCGGGTGGGCGTCGTGGCGCATGAGACGGGGCACTTCTTCGGGCTGCCCGACTTGTATGACACCGACGGGAGCAGCGAAGGCATCGGTTCCTGGTGTTTGATGGCCAACTCGTGGGGTTTCGACTTCACCCAGTGGCATCCGCCGCACTTCAGCGCGTGGTGCAAGCAGGAGCTGGGCTTCGTGGTGCCGACCGTCATTGGCGCCGGGACCTACGGCCTGCCGCGCGCGGAGACCATCGCCAAATCGTATCGCGTCAATCACGGCTATCCGGGCGGCGAGTACCTGCTCATCGAGAACCGCCAGCCGGTGGGCTTTGAAACCGACATGCCGCAGGGCGGATTGGCCATCTGGCATATCGACGAAACCAAGCTGAACAACAATTCGGAAGGCTATCCGGGCCAACCGGGCTGGCCGGGTAACAACAACCACTTCAAGGTCGCTTTGCTCCAGGCGGATGGCCTCTATCAGTTGGAGCACGGTCTCAACCGTGGCAACGCTGGCGACGTATATCACGGCGCAGGCGTGTCCGCCTTGGGCATCAACACTGTGCCCAACACCGCCGCCTACCAGAACGGAATCATCCGCTCGACCAGCAATATCGTCTCGAGCATCAGCCTTTCCGCCTCCAACATGACCTTCATCCTATCCACGGGCGACGTGACCAATGGCCCGGCCGGGCCTGCCATCACGCTCCAGCCGGTGAGCCAGACGGTGCTGGCCGGAGCCAACGTGTCCTTCTCCGTGATGGCCACCGGCACGCCGCCGCTCTTTTACCAATGGCGGAGCAACAACGTGCCGTTGGCCGGGGCCATCAGCGCCAACTACAACCTCCTGGGGGTGACAACCAATCTCGCCGCCCAGTACCTCGCCGTCGTGACCAATGCCTATGGCAGCGTGACCAGTGCCGCCGCGACCTTGACCGTGACGCAGGAGTTGATTGGGGCGGCGGTGTATCTGCGATCCATCGTCGGCCAGCCCTGGGGGAGCGCGGCCAATGAAGCTGCCCTGAACCAGGCTTTCGGAGCCGGCAACTGGCAGGATCTTCGCTTCGAGACCGTGAACGTGGCGACCCTCTTTTCCAGTCTCAAGCGATTCATCTTCATGGACGGCAGCCACAATGGAGCCAACGAGCTCGAAACATTTTTAACCACCCATCGGACGGCGCTCCAAAACTGGGTCGCCGCCGGCGGTCTGCTTATCCTCAATTCCGCCCCCAACGAAGGCGACGGGATGTATTTCGGATTCGGCGTCACGCTGCGCAACACTGAAACCGGTCTGACCGCCGCCGGAGTGTCGCCCGCCCACCCCATCGTGCGCGGCCCATTCCTGCCCGTCGGTCTGGCCTGGACCGGCAGTGAGTTCTCGCGCGCTTACGTCACGGGATCCGGATTGACCACGATCCTCACGAATGAGTTTGGCCACGCCGTGCTGGCCGAGAAAGGCTGGGGTCTGGGCCATGTGTTGTTCGGCGGCATGACCGTGCCGAGCCTCCACCTGCCGCTCCCCGAGGCCGCCAACCTCCGGGCCAACCTCCTGGCCTACGGCGATTCCGTCCGGGCGCGTATCGCCTACGTGCGTTCCACGGTTGGCTCTCCCTGGAACAGCACCGCCAACGAGACCGCGCTGGATCGGGCGTTCGGATCGGGCCGCTGGCAAAGCCTCCGCTACGAGGCGCTCAACCTCGCTTCGCTCCTCAGCCCGAACACTCGGTTCATTTTCATGGAGGGCGGCGACCACAACGCCAATGAACTTGAAGCGTTTCTCACCACCAACAATGTCGCCATTTCCAACTGGGTGACCCGGGGCGGCGCGCTCTTCCTTAACTCCGCGCCCACGGAAGGCAACGGCCTGAGCTTCGGCTTCGGCGTCGTGCTGACCAACAACACCCTCACCGCCATGGGCCGCGCGGCGGTGGCGGCGCATCCCATTTTTCACGGCCCGGCACTGCCCGTGGGCACGCAGTGGAGCGGAACTGAATTTGGCCGAGCCGTCGTGGGCGGTCCGGGATTGACTGCGCTGATTACCAATCAGGCCAATGGCTTGCTGGTCCTGGCCGAGAAATTCGTCGGGGCCGGGCATGTCCTCTTCGGCGGCCTCACCACCCCCAATTTCCATGTGCCAGTCGCGGAAGCGGCCAACCTGCGCGCCAACATTCTGGCCTACGGCTCCGCTGGTCTGGGCTACTACTCTTTTGCCAACACCAACCTGATCATCATCCCTGATACAGGAACCGCCGCGCCTTATCCGTCCACCATCACCATCGCCGGCGTGGCTGGCCTGCTCTCCAAAGTCACCGTCATCTTGAGCAACATCAACCACACTTGGCCGGACGACCTCGACGTGCTCCTGGTCTCGCCTCGCGGTGAAAGCATCATGTTGATCTCGGATGCCGGCGGGAGCGCCGATCTGGTGAACACCTCCGTGATTTTCGACCCGACCGCCTCACTCTCCGTGTCCGATGACACGGCCATTGCGGCGGGAAGCTTTTTGCCCACGGATATTGATAACTCCGACACCCTGCCTGCGCCGGCACCGGGCCGCCCCTACCTCACGACCCTGGGCGCATTGAATGGCTCCAGCCCCAATGGCATCTGGTCCTTGTTCGTGGCCGATGACCAAGCCGGCGATTTTGGGACCATTAGTGGCTGGAGTCTCCGTGTCCTGACCACGATTGGACGCCCGATTCTGCTCCCGCCGCGTCAGGTTGGATTGAACGTGGAAGTCGCTTTTCGCTCCGGCACCGGAGCCTTTGTGGCGGCGGACCAGACCCGCTTTCGCATCGAAGGATCGGGCGACCTGGAAACCTGGACCACCGTGCCTGCCCTGCTGTCGTTGAATGCCGGAGTGCTGCAATTTACCCAGCCGATCGGGGTCCATCGCTTCTATCGCGTCGTTGAGCCATAAGCCGGTCGGCGGAGTCCGGAGGCTTCATCTCTCTCCTGCTATCAGGTCGCGCCGGGACAAGTCTCGCCGCGGAATGCGGTGCCAGGAACCTGAAAACAGCTTCATCCGGTCGCTTGCCGTCCTTGGCTACTTCGTTGTCGACAAGCCTTCCGCCTCGAATATATTCCGCCTCAATTCGTCCACCCGTCACTCCGAGAGGCTGGGTCGCTTCTTCGGGATTCGGGTTCGAAAACAGCCGCCGGTCTGAACACTGGCAAACAAAAAGGTAAAACAGATGAAATCTATCAAGTCCCTCGTTGCGATCGTTTGTGCGCTGGCCTTCATCAGCTCCGTGACCATCGCCCGTGCTGAAAGCTGCTGCGACAAGGCCAAGGCCGCCGGCAAGGAATGCGCCCATGCCTGCTGCAAGGACGCGGCCAAGGCTGGCAAGTCCTGCGAGAAGTGCAACGCCCCCAAGAAGGAAGAGAAGAAGTAGTCTTCTCCCTTTTAGTTCTTAAGCGGCTCGCCGAAAGGCCAGCCGCTTTTTTCATGCCCTGCTTTCTACGCGTTTTTATACGAAGTGGCTTGCGCTTCCGCCGCAGCGTGATTTCATGCCCACGTTGCGTCCGTAGCTCAATTGGATAGAGCTTCTGACTTCGGATCAGGAGGTTGCAGGTTCAAGTCCTGCCGGGCGCACCATCTTTCCTCAGCAAATCATGAGATTCTTCTTTCCGCGCAATGAGCGATTCCCGCGAGTAGTATCAAAAGTAGTAACAAGGGCGTTTGAATCCTCCGCACTTCGCCAGCCGTGCGCGCCAGCGTTCTTTCGGTCGCAGCGGTGCGGTTCGCGCAGCTGTTGAGGCGCGGCTTGCCGCGATGCCGGAAGCCGTAGCGGTTTGAACGGCGGGCGAGGGGCAGGCAGAAGCAGGGTGGCAATGGATTGTTTTTTGGGCTGGCGACTGTCACCGCACCGTCCGCACCGGCATCCCCAGAACCGGGCCGGTGTGCTTTCCCATGCCGGGCTTCGATCCAAGCGCCATTTTCGGAAACCCACTGGCGCGAAGATTCGCGGCGTGTGAAAATTGCTCCATGTCTGCATCAGCAACGCCCCGCACGCGCCATCCGCTCGCGCTACGGCTTCAATGCCGCAAGGAATGGGTCGAAGGCCAAGGCACACTTGCCGAAGTCGCGGACAGGCCCGGCATACCCCGTCAAACGCTGGTGGCGTGGTACCGCCGCGAGCACTGGACCACAGCCCGCAACCGCTGGCGAGAAAAGCAACTGAGCGACAACGACACGCCAGCCAAGCTCCTCCCCTGCACCCCAAATCCTGCAAATAACGCAGACAATCCGCACGCGAGCAAAATTGCCCGGCTGGAAAGTCAGCTTGATTCCCTCGACAACGCTTTGGACAACGCCAAAACGGCTGACGAATGGCACAAGCTCAGCACGGCGCGGCAGCGGCTTTTTGAGCCGTGGCGAATCCTGTGTGGAATTCCGCTGCCCGGCTCGCGAAAGCCGACAAGGGAAAAGCAACCCAAGCCAGCGCCGCAGAGCTACGGGCCGGTTGAGTGAGGGAAGGGGCGCTTTCAGGGAGTCACGGTCAATTCTGCGATGGTCTTCTCGTCAGTCGCGCCGATGTTGGCGACACGAACTGAGTACGTTCCGGCATCCTCCGCTTGCGCACTCGAAATTCTGAAAATGCGGTTGGTGCCAGTAGCGATGGCGTCACCGTCCTTGAGCCACTGATAGCGGAAGGGCTTCGATCCCGTGGCGGTTGCACTCAGAACCACCCGCCCGCCCGTCTCGGCGGTAATAGCGCGCTGGCGTGTGATGATGTGTGGCGGAATCACCACCTTGATTCTGACAGGTTCGGTCCGAATGGTAGCCAAGCTGTTTTTTGCCTCGATTTGATACCGGCCCCGTGAGCGGAGTTGGATGTTCGTCCGAGATAAAACGGAATTCGTTTGCCGTGGCAGCTTGTGTCCATTGAACCACCATTGGTAACGCATGGGGTGGGCACCCGTTGCTTCAGCCGGCAGGAAAACGTCGCTGCCAACAAGCACCGTCTGGTTTGTGGGCCAGAGGATTAGAACTGGCGGACCTGATTCCAACACGGGCGGAACCATCGCCAACACGGATACGTCGTCAACCATGAGATCCACAGCGACGCCGCCATTCGCGGACGTGTCGGTAATTCGCACGGTGGCAAAATCCGCGTTGCTTGAATTTGTGAACGAGAAGGTGTGCTTGATGAATCCATTGGTGCCAGCCAGCGGACCCGGCGAAATGTTCGTGAACGAATAAGACGCCAAGAGGCTGTTATCCGGCGCAAGCACGTCAATCCGTCCGCTTGCCGTGCGTCCGGGATAATTGTCCCCGTTCGCTGCCTCGTTGAACGTCAGCAAATAGTCAGTGTTCGTGGGGAGTGAAAAGCTCTGTGACAATGTGGAATTCGGAATGTCCGCTCCGCCTATGCTCGCGCAATTTGTGCCCTCAACTCCGAGTGCCGGTGAACTAGGAGGACCGAGGATTGAAAGGCCGCCCGTGAACGTCCAACCGAGTGCGCGATACTCAAAGCTGCCATTCACGAGCAGATTTTGCGCGTGGCTGCACGTCACAAGTACAAAGACCGCTGCGGTGGTAAACAGGTTTTTCATGGATTTCTCTGCTCAAAAACTCCTTGGCTCACTCAAGACCAGCCAAGCCGCAACACAATGTTCCTTCTGTCACTCTTTCTTTGGGCTCAAATCTCTCAGCAGATTGGCCCTAAGCCCATAATCCCACCAATCCCGAAGTGCCTGTGCGTCAGCCAGACGCTTTGCTTCCGCTTCTGCGGCAAGGCGCTTCTTTTCGGCGTCCGCTTGGCGTTGATTTTCCGCCGCAAGTTCCGCCTCGTACGCCTCTCGCCTCAGAAGTTCAACACGCTGTCGTTCCCGTTCCAATTCCGCTTCGCGTTTCGCTCGCTCGTCCTCTACGAAGCGGCGGAGGTTTGCACTCTGTTGGTTCTGCTCGAAAATCTGCGCGTTGGTTGCGTTGTAGTTGTATCGGGGCTGAAGATCGGCGGGAAGATTGGCAAACTTCAGCTTGGCAATCCCCACACTGCCCGGAGCCGGTGCATATTCGATTACGATGCCGTTCGGATCGGCACGTTGAATTACTGCGTTGGTGTACGTCGTGCCGTCGCGGGTGGTGATGGAATTTGTTTCGGCAGCGTGCAACGACGCGCATAGCGCAATGGCCCCGGCGAGGATGAAATGCTTCAATTCCATAACGGTTCAGCGTTTCCGAAACTGGCAAAGTCTCTGAACGATTGCCACGCCTTTCTTTGGCGACTTCGGCGGCAAAGCGATTGCCGGAATGGAGAGGTTCCGATTGACACCCATGACGCCGCACGTTATGAGTGTGCGTGAATGATACGCAGTTTCGCCTGCGCGGAAACGGAGCGGCTGTTCAATGATGAATCATCACGGCGGCTGCCAAACCAGATTCAACGGACGGCGCGGCGGAAATTGCTGTTGTTGGATCAAGCGCGGCGTCTGGACGATTTGCGCGCCCCGTACGGCAATCATCTGGAAGCCTTGAAGGATGACCGCAAGGGCCAACACAGCATCCGTGTGAATGACCAGTGGCGCGTTTGTTTCCGCTGGGAAGGCGCGGATGCGTTCGACGTAGAAATTGTGGACTATCACTGACGACCATGAAAACGAAGAAGCTGGCCCCGATTCATCCGGGCGAAATTCTCGCGGAAGATTTTATGAAGCCGCGCGACCTTTCGCAGAACGCGCTGGCGCGGGCGTTGAACGTCCCGCCCCGGCGCATCAATGAAATCGTGCTGGGCAAGCGCGCGATCACGGCGGACACGGCCTTGCGGCTGGCGCGCTACTTCGGCACGACCGCGGAACTGTGGACGGGCTTGCAGGCGGATTACGATTTGCGCTTGGCGCGTCAGGAGAAAGAGCGGCAGATCGAACGGGACATTGAACCGTTGGCGTTGCAACTCGCGGCAGCGTGACGCAGGCAAATCCCAATCAATTCTTCCCTCCGCTTGTCGAATTGGCGCGGGATCGTGGTGTAATCGGCGAAGTCCTGCAAAGGTACTCGTGGGCGCTGGCTGCGGCTGACAAATGGGCGGAGCAGGAAGCCGATTACAAAGAAAAACACAAAGACCTGAATCGCCTGCCATTGCCCGATCCGTGGAAGTTCCTGATTGATGCACCAGCGGTTTTAGAACATCACCGGGCAATCTTTCGCGCGGCTCAAAGTCAACTTGTAGCGTGGCGTCAACTGCTCCACATGGCGCAAGGATTCGCCACGGGAAAGACGGACTGGCATCAAGAGGCGTTGGCAGCACGGCAGAACGGCGACAAGAAACGAGAGGAACACGCCGCGGGAAAACTTGCCGATGCGATGTCGCAATTCGCCCCGATTCAAGCTGACGTGCGGAGGCACGCGAAGGATCGCTCCGAACTATTGCCGCAAATGGAGCACTGGTTGAAGAAGCGGCGAAGGCAACTTGTCCATCGTGGCAAACGAGAGCAGGCAGAACAGGCCAAAGAGTGGCCGTGTGGGAATGAACTTCGCTCGCAGCATCCGGTTGAATGTATGCTTGTCGAATGGTGGGTGCGGTGTGGTGCGGGCGGAGTGCCAGGGCTGATGTTCTTTGGAAACAAGGCACTATGGCAATTGCTGGATACACTTCTACCGCCGCCACGAAACCAGACCATTACCGAACGGAACGTGAAAAACATGCGTCAGAATTTGATGCTAATTCCTACCAGCGACCAAAACTCGTGGGTGTGGACAGTGAATCTCGAACAGATTTCTTCGAGTGACTGGCGAATCACAGGAGAGCAGCGGAACGGCAATCCAGCTTTCACGTTCCAAGGGCAAATCAGCTTCAACCAGAAGGCCATTCACCCATCGTCAAATGTGCCCAAAAGTTGTGTCTAGTCGGAATGTTTAAGACATGACGCCGATGCCCGACGATGACGGGCATGAAAACGAAACCATTATTGGTCTGTGTTCTGAATCTGCGTCCTGCGTTCCTGTTTCTCTGGATACCCGCATTCCTGCATCTCTGCATAATACCCCTGACGCAATCCTTGCGAACCTCAAGGGATCGGCCTTGTGATGCCGCACGGACTCAGCAGCTACTTTGTCACCCAAGCGCGACAGAGCGGGCTTGCAGACGTGGACATCGCCATGTTGATAGGCGACAAGACCGGCCCGGCAATCATCGCCCACACTTACGGCGACGTGCGGCCGGAGCATTTGCTGGCGCAGGCGCGGAAGATTTCGCTGACAACCACGGGCGAGAGCGCGGCGAGCGGCAGTAGTATCGGGAGTAGTATCGCGTTGCCTACTGTCGCAGCCGGTTGCAGCCCGTCGCCTCAAGGCAACGATGCGGCTAAAAGCCTTGAAAACACGGGCGCATGATGAACATGCTGCAACGCAGCGAAACGGCGTGCGACGCTTCCGGCATTACTTCGGATCAGATGGTTACAGGTTCAAGTCCTGTCGGGCGCACCACTTTTCCACAGCAAATCGTGGAATTCGGCTTTCCGCGCCGTGACGAATTCCCCCGAATCATACCAACTCCCTGTGAACATTTGTGGAATGGCCGGGGTGAGGAGGAAGGCAGTCATCGCAGTTCGTTCCACCAGATTTCAACCGCAGTTTGTATAAAAGCGTCGCCCTCAGCCGACGAGCAGGTCAGCGCTCCTCGTCGCGCTGACTTTTCAGCCGGCCGGTTGCGAGACCTTCGCGTCTCGCAGCGGTGGCGCTTCCAAGTCGCGTGCCCAAGTGCAGACGGAAACGAAATCCGCGTTTGCAAAACCGCCCTGATCGCTATGCTGCGGCCGATGCGCTGCCTCGTCACCGCCGGACCGACTTTCGAGCCGCTCGACCAAGTGCGGCGGCTTACCAACCATTCCACCGGCCGGCTCGGTTCTGAACTTGGCCAGTATCTCGCCCTGGGCGGGCACGAGGTCACGCTGCTTGTCGGCCAGCAGGCCACCTGGCGCGGTGGTGAACACAGCGCAGTCCGTGTCGAAACCTTCACCACCACGGACAATCTGCGACTCCGCTTGCGCGCGCTGGCCGATGAGGGGTGGGAGGCCATCTTTCACGCCGCTGCTGTGAGCGACTTCACGTTTGGCAAAGCGTTCCGTCGCGATGCCGAGGGTGCGTTGCAGGAGGTGCAATCGGGTAAACTCTCCACCCGCGGCGAACCACTGCTCGTCGAGTTGGTGCCGACGGCAAAAGTCATCGCCGAGCTGCGCGGTTGGTTTCCACGCGCCACCATCGTGGGCTGGAAGTACGAGGTGGATGGCTCGCGGGCGTCGGTCATCGAAAAGGCCTCGCGGCAGATCTTCGAGAACCAGACCGACGCCTGCGTTGCCAACGGCCCGGCCTATGGCGAGGGCTTTGGACTGGTGACGCCGGAAGGCTGCGAGGCCGTTTTGGATGCTAGCAGCCTCTATCTGACGCTCGACCGTTTTATCCGCTCCTGAGCAACCGCTTAGAACGTGTAGGTCGCCCCGATGGTCAGGAAGATTGATTCGCCGAAATCCACCACCATCTTGCGTCCGCCCATGCCGTGCTTATACGAAGTCAGGCTCTGGAACTGGAACCCACCGGTCGCGCTCCAGTGCTCATTGAACCGGTAATTGAGATTCAATGCGCCGTAGCCGCCCCACAGCACATCGACGTCGCTCATGCGTCCGCGCCGCGTGGTGCTGCCGGCTTTGGTCGTCGAGATGGTGTCAGCCCAAGAACCGTGGCCGTCCAGAATTCCCACCGCCAGGCCGGCGGAGAGGGATAAATCCCAATTCGTGCCCAGCGGAAACTCCAAATACGGCCCGAGGCGGAAGCCCCACAGGTCGGCTTCGAAATTACGTTTCCCGATCACGCTGTCCCCGATCGAGGTTGAAGCCAAGGAACTGTCCGGCGTATCGGAGATGACAAAGCCCGCATTGCCATAACTTCCCTGGTAAGGACCGGTTGGAGGCGTGGTGCCCGGGGTGAAACCGTAGGTGTCGGTCGTGCGCGACGTCACCACCGAGGCGCTGCTTCGATCCTGGAAGTTCAGGTTCAGATAATTTGCCGCCACCTCGAAGCCGTAGCGCTTGGTCCCGCTCACTCCGAGCTGCCGGCTGAAGGTCACTTCTGCGCCCGGCGACGGTCCGGCCTGGTCGTTGTTGGGATCCGCCTGCGTGGTCTGTGAACTGGACCGGCTCAACTGGATGCCATTGCCCGAGATTTGCCCGCCGTTGTCGTAACCCCAGTACCACGTCTGCCCGCCCGCGTTGTCGCTGATGTCGCGCAACACGTAGCCGTCGTCGTAATTGTAGAGGTCGCCCCCCGGCGTGCGGCGCGGCGCGGCCGCCCTCGGGGCGCCTGCGCTGAAGCTGCCCGCGCCCGTGAAGCGCGCCTCGATGTTAAAACCGAACCGGGCCGAAACGGTGATCCGGTTGGTCACTTCCTGCTCCGCCCGCAGCGAGGTGGGGAACACCGTCGCCGCGCCGAGCACCAGTATCAGAGGGAGTTGCTTTTTCATGTTCAGATTAGGGATTAGCCGGAGCGACCACCACGCGATAGAAGCGGCTGCCGTTCAAGAGCGGCTGGCTCAAGGTCTTGGGCGGGCCGTCATCATACCACTGCGTGACGTTGGCACCGGCTGTGACCGACGGCGTGGCCGCACGCCAGGTCGCCAGGCCGTCGTCACTGTAGAGAATCGTATAGACGCGGCCCGGGATGCTCGTGAACTCAATCACGTAGCGCGGGTCGCCCGGGATGCGCGCATCCACGAAGCGGCGAGTAATGGCCACCCCGGCGGCGGCATTGGTGCCGGTGACGGCGGGCGTGCTGGACTGCACTTCGATGGTGTCGGTGAAGGGCAGACGGTTCGGGACGAAGAACTCCAGGATGAGCGTCACGTTGCTGCCCGGATTGAGCGGCGCATTGTATTGCACGTAGGGCCGCGTGTCGAAGTTGGTGCCCGTGGCGTTCCACAGGAACACATTGGTGCGAGGGAGACCGTTCGTGCCGCGAATGTTGCCGACGAGCACGCGCAGGGCCGCCACCGTGTCCGAGCCCAGGTTCGTGACCGTGACGCGTTGCTCGAACAATCCCGTCTGCGGATTGAAGAGAATCGAAGCGGACAGCACGCCAAACTGGCCGGGCGTCACCGCCGTGCGCACCTGTGCCGTGGTGTTCGAGCCGTTGTTGTTCGACGGTGCCGTGTCCACCGTGGCCGAGGTCGCCGAGGCCACGTTGGTGAAGAAGCCGAGGTTCGTGCCTTGCACCGTGACGGTGAAGCTCGCCACCGCGCCGTTGAGCAACGAGGCGATGGTCGGCCACGTCACCACATTGTTCGAGCGGGTTCCATTTGGCGACGAACTCACATAGTTCAGGCCCGTCGGGAGCGTGTCGCGCACCACCACGTTCGAGGCCGTGGAGGGACCGGCGTTGCTCACCGTGATGGTGTAGCCAAAGCTCGTGCCGATCACGACGTTGGTCGCGCCAACCTTCGCCACCACGATGTCCGCCACTGGCGTGACCGTGGTCGTGACCACCGAGTTCGTGAAGGTGCCGTTGTTGTTGTTAGTGTTCGGGTCCGAAGTACCGGAGGTGCCGAAGGCGACATTGGTCATGGGACCGGACCCCGGCGCGAGGATGCTCACCGTGAGGTTCGTGGTCGCGCCCGCGTTCAGGCTGGGCAGCAACCAGTTCACGAACGTGTTGGAAAGAGTTCCGCCCGGCGACGCGCTTTGGAACACGCTGCCCGCCGGCAGACGATCCGTGACGAACACATTCGTCGCCGTGGACGGGCCGAGGTTCGTGACCGTGATGGTGTAGGTGGCATTGCTGCCCGCCAGCACGTTGCTCGGACCGGACTTGAACACCGCCACGTCGGCCAGCTCGGTGACAGTCGTGACGACCGGCGGCGTGATGTTGTTCGTCGGCGTCGGATCGTTGGTGATGGTGATGCTGGCGGTGTTCGCGTAATTGCCCGCCGAGAGCGGCCGCACCGTGACGGTGAAGTTGGACGAGCGGAATTCCGGCAGGTTGAACGCCGCCCAAGTGATCAAGCCGCCGCTCGTGCTGGCCGGGGCCGGATTCGCGCTGACGAACGAATAGGCTGCCGCCAGTTGATCGCTGACCACCGCGCCGAAAGCGGTGGAAGGCCCGCTGTTTGTTGCCGTGATCGTGAAGGTGATGTTCGAGCCGACGATGGCGCCGGCCGGGCCGGACTTGAACACCGCCACATCGGCCAGCGGCGTCACCGTCACGGTGATGAGCGCCGAGTTCGTTCCACTCTGGCCATCGGTGATCGAGTAAGTGAGCACCACCACGCCCAGGTAATTGGTCCCCGGAGTGAAGAGCACGTTCGTGCCCTGGATGCTGGCCGTGCCGTTGGTTGTGCTCACGCTTACGATGGTCAGCAAACCGCCGTCGCCATCCGTGTCATTGACCAGCACCGGGATCAGGACCGCCGTGTCCTCCGGCGTGTTCGCCACATCATTCAAGGCCAGCGGTCCGTCGTTCACCGGCGTCACGGTGATGAATACCGTGGCCACGGCCGAGGTGAGTGAGCCGTCGTTGACCGTGAAGGTGAACGAGTCGAGACCAGTGTAGTCCGTGGCCGGCTGATAACTCAGGTTCGCGCCCGAGCCGGTCAACGTGCCGTGCGTCGGCGAGGTCATGACGACAAAGTTCGTCACCGGGCCGTCCACGTCCGATCCGTTCAGCGTAATCGCGACTGCGGTGTCTTCCGGCGTGGTCACACTCTGGTTGTTCGCCAGCGGCCCATCATTCACCGGCGTCACGGTGATGTTGACCGTGGCGACCACCGAGGTGAGCGAGCCGTCATTGATCGTAAAGGTGAAGGAGTCTGGACCGGTGTAATTCACCGCCGGTTGATAACTCAGGTTCGCGCCCGAACCAGTCAACGTGCCGTGCGTCGGTGAGGCCAGCACCACGAAGTTCGTCGTGGGGCCATCCACGTCGGAGCCGGTCAGCGTGATGGGTAGGGCCGTGTCTTCCGGCGTGGTCAGGCTCTGATTGTTCGCCACCGGCGCATCGTTCACGGGCGTGACGGTGATGCTGACCGTGGCCACGGCCGAGGTGAGCGAACCGTCGTTGACCGTGAAGGTGAAGGAGTCCGGGCCGGTGTAGTTCGCCGCCGGTTGATAACTCAGGTTCGCGCCCGAACCAGTCAGGCTGCCGTGGGTGGGAGAACCGACCACGACAAAGTTCATCACCGGGCCATCCACATCGGAGCCGGTCAAAGTGATGGGCAGCGCGATGTCTTCCGGCGTGGTCAGGCTCTGGTTGTTGGCCAGCGGCGCGTCGTTCACCGGGACGACCGTGACCACGATCAGCGCCGAGTTCGTGAGCTGGCCGTCCGTGATCCAATAGGTCAGCGTGACCGTGCCGATGAAATTGATCGCGGGAGTGAAGACCACATTCGTGCCAGAAACACTGGCCGTGCCGTTGGTCGTGCTGACGCTGACGATGCTCAACACATCGCCGTCCACGTCGCTGTCGTTGACCAAGACCGCCACGGTGGCCGTGGTGTCTTCGTTGATCGTCGCCGCGTCGTTCACCGCCACCGGCGCGTCGTTGACCGGAAGGACTGTGACAAGAATGAGGGCCGCGTTCGTGCC